>CBEUVQ010000102.1:0-1575 GCA_965546615.1 uncultured Peptococcaceae bacterium | reverse complement strand
CGATTGTACCAATGTTTACGTGCGGCTTAGTCCGCTCAAATTTTGCCTTTGCCATCAGCCTTCCCCCTTAACAACTTTTAACATTCTTTTTAATTATTGCCACGTTCAAAAATAATATACCATCCATCCTGTTACGACATTGAACGGGCTGAACAACTAAATATGAACATTCGATAACAAGCTACAAACTCCTGCTTTAGCTGCCAAGAAAAAAGCTTTTACACCGACGCAATCGCAAGCCGCACAAACTAAAAAAACCGGCATTTTAGCCGGATTATTATGGTAGCGGCGGCTGGACTCGAACCAGCGACACTACGGGTATGAACCGTATGCTCTGACCAACTGAGCTACGCCGCCACAACTATTTAACTTTTACTGGAGCCACCGACCGGGATTGAACCGGTGACCTCATCCTTACCAAGGATGCGCTCTACCTACTGAGCTACGGCGGCATTTGGTTGCGGGGGAGGGACTTGAACCCTCGACCTTCGGGTTATGAGCCCGACGAGCTACCAGCTGCTCCACCCCGCGTCGACAAAATTTATTTTATCACACTACAATCCATTTGGCAATAGCTTTTTTCTGCTATTTTTTGCCAGTTTTTAAATCATGGTGGAGGAGGTAGGATTCGAACCTACGAAGGCGTCTGCCGTCAGATTTACAGTCTGATCCCTTTGGCCACTCGGGAACTCCTCCATTATGGTTTTGAGTTTGGAGCCGACGATGGGACTCGAACCCGCAACCTGCTGATTACAAGTCAGCTGCTCTACCAATTGAGCTACGTCGGCTCGCTGAAATGCACCGCAACCTCAGTGCATTTGTTATCTTAACAGAAAACAGGATTTATGTCAATAACAATATTATCCGTTTAGTTAATTGCAGTTAACCTTCACGTTTCTCAAGATAACGCTCAATTTTTCTCTTCACCCGCTGCAGGGCATTATCAATAGACTTCACATGGCGGTTTAATTCTTCCGCAATTTCTTGATAAGACTTGCCTTCCAAGTATGACATCAGTACTTTCCATTCTAAAGAACTGAGTATTTCGCCCATTTTTTCTTCAATATCATCAAACTCTTCCCGACTGATAATCAATTCTTCGGGATCGGTAATTTTCGAACCGGAAATCACATCAAGCAGGGTGCGGTCAGAATCTTCGTCGTAAATAGGCTTATTCAACGAAACATAGGAGTTAAGAGGTATGTGCTTTTGCCGGGTAGCTGTTTTAATTGCAGTAATGATTTGCCGGGTAATACAGAGCTCGGCAAAAGCCCGAAAAGAAGACAGCTTATCCATCCGGAAATCACGAATTGCTTTGTACAGCCCAATCATGCCTTCTTGGATAATATCTTCCCGGTCTGCACCAATTAAAAAATAGCTGCGGGCTTTAGCGCGCACAAAGTTTTTGTACTTATTAATCAAGTACTCTAATGCGGCATTATCACCTTCCCGAGCATATTCCACTACTTCTTCGTCAACTAATAGGTGATAACTTTCAGCAACATCCCTTTGTGCATTAGCACTCATAGCATCGCCCCGCTTTCTATACATTTATAGGCATAAAAATACAAATAA
>CBEUVQ010000101.1:0-1730 GCA_965546615.1 uncultured Peptococcaceae bacterium | reverse complement strand
GGTGCGGAAGTGCTGTTAAATAAAAATATGCGTACAGATGCGCTGCTGTTTGGAGAAAGCCAATCCCGTATTATTATTACTGCCGGAGAAGACAGCGTTGCTGAACTGATACGTTTATTAACGGTGAAAGGTGTGCCCTTTACGCGTTTAGGAACGGTAAAAGGTGAAGCGTTAAAAATAGAAGTATGCGACGGTGACTGTACTGCTGACAGCTGCTGCACTGCAGTTAACCTGCCGGTTTCAGAAATGGATAAAAAATGGCGGGAGGCAATAGCATGTTTGATGGCGTAAGAAATACCGCCGCCTGGTGGCAAAAAGACAAAATGCAGGAGGAATGCGGCGTTTTCGGTATTTTTGCTCCCGGTGCGGATGCTGTGCAGTTAACCTATTTTGGGTTGTATGCACTGCAGCACCGCGGGCAGGAAAGTGCCGGTATTGCTGTTACCGGCGGTAAAGATGTTAAGGTATATAAAGGAATGGGGCTGGTGCCGGAAGTTTTTTCCGGTCACAGCCTTAAAAATCTTTCCGGCCATGCTGCTATAGGGCACGTACGCTATTCCACTACCGGCTCCAGTGAGCTGGCCAATGCGCAGCCGCTGGTGTTTCGGCACCGCCAAGGGATGCTGGCTTTGGCTCATAACGGCAACTTAACCAATGTGGGCAGTTTAAGAGAAATGCTCTATCACACCGGAGTGATTTTTCAATCCACCACCGACAGCGAAGTGATTGTCAATTTAATTGCCCGCTATCACCAGCAAAATTTAGAAGGGGCAATCATGAAGGCAATGATTGATCTCAAAGGAGCGTATTCGCTGGTAGTGCTGACGGAAGAGGCAGTGTATGCGGTGCGCGATCCCTATGGTTTTCGCCCGCTGTGCTTAGGTCGTATCGGCGGCGGTTGGGTAGTGGCTTCGGAAAGCTGTGCTTTGGATACCGTCGGGGCGGAATTTGTGCGTGACGTTTATCCGGGGGAAATTGTACGCTTGGACAAAGCCGGCTTAACATCGCTGCAAACGCTTGCTGCACCTCAACCGGCGCACTGCATTTTTGAATATATTTACTTTGCCCGTCCGGACAGTAAAATTGACGGGTTTAATGTCAATAAAGTACGCCGCGGTATGGGCCGCCAATTGGCGCGGGAATATCCCGTCGATGCCGACATCGTTATCCCCGTTCCCGACAGCGGTACTGCAGCGGCACGCGGTTATGCCGAAGAATCCGGCATTCCCTTTGAAGAAGGCTTGATGAAAAATCGCTATATCGGACGCACCTTCATTCAACCCAGCCAGCAGCTGCGCGATTTAGGGGTGCGGTTAAAACTTAACCCGGTGCGCGAAGTGCTGGCCGGCAAGAAAGTAGTGATGGTTGATGACTCGCTGGTGCGGGGCACCACCAGTAGAAAAATTGTGCAGATGCTGCGGCAGTGCGGAGTGGCAGAGGTACATTTGTGCCTCAGTTCGCCGCCGGTGGTGGCGGGCTGCCATTACGGCATTGACACCAGCAACCGCAAAGAACTGGTAGCTGCCTCAAAAACGCAGGAAGAGATCAGGCAGCTGGTGGGAGCAGACGGTCTGCATTACCTAAGCATTGAGGGGCTGCTCAGTGTGTTCGGCGAAGACGGCCCCGGTTTTTGCAGTGCTTGTTTTGATAATAAATACCCAGTGGAGGTTAATGCTCATGCCGGCAAATTCAGTTTGGAATAAAGAAAAAGCGCTTACCTATGCCGGGGC
>CBEUVQ010000100.1:0-1806 GCA_965546615.1 uncultured Peptococcaceae bacterium | reverse complement strand
AGTCATGCTGTGTCACCTACACTTTCCTTTGAATTGGCTTGCCTAATAAACCTGTCGGTTTAAATAACAGCACTATAATCAACAATGAAAAAGCAATAGCGTCTTTATAGGTACTAAACCCGGCAGCAACGCCTAATGTTTCTGCAACTCCAAGAAAAATACCGCCCAACATTGCTCCCGGAATACTGCCGATTCCGCCAAGCACAGCAGCACAAAACGCTTTCAAACCTGCCATTACACCCATCAGCGGGGCAACAGAGTTAAAATACATACCTACCAGCACACCACCTGCTGCCGCCAAAGCAGAACCAATTGCAAAGGTAAAGGATATAACCCGGTTGATGTTGATACCCATTAATGCTGCCGCATCATAATCCTGCGAAGCAGCACGCATTGCCTTTCCAATCTTTACATATTTAACAATGTAATTAAGTACTGCCATAAGAACAGCTGAAATAATCAGAATTAAAATTTGCACTTTAGTGATTTCAATTGGCCCGATATGATAAATGGCATCGTTAACTACAGACGGAAAGCCAACCGGCTGCGGTCCTTTCCAAAGCAGCATGGTATTTTGCAAAAAAATCGATGCACCCAGCGCAGAAATTAAAGCTGCCAAACGTGTTGACTTGCGCAGCGGACGATAAGCAACCCGCTCTAATGTTACACCCAATACCATACACGCCAACATTGCGATTAAAATTGCCACAAAAAAATTTTGGCCTAATACCGTAATCGCCATAACTCCGACAAAAGCACCTATCATGTATATTTCTCCGTGAGCAAAATTAATCAATTGGATAATGCCATATACCATGGTATATCCCAACGCAATCAAGGCGTATACCGCCCCCAACGTCAGCCCGTTAATTATTTGCTGTATTTGCTGCTCAATCATAATGTCTCCTCCAATCTGGTGGAATAAAACAAATGGGAAGCCATTGTGAGCTGCACAATGGCTGTCACCAAATTTGTTTCAGACCGGAATTATTTAACCGGGATTGCTTTTTTCACCTTAAACTGCTGTCCGTTATCACCCTGAGCTACTTCTAACAAATAAACAGGGCTCTTGAGAGGCTCGTGGTTATCTCGAATGGTGATGGTACCGGAAACACCTTGCCAATCTTTAATCTTTTTGATTTCTTCTTTAACAGCGGTCGGATCGATGCTGTCAGCTGCCTTCATGGCATCAGCCAACATCATTACCGCATCATAACCTTGAGCTACAAACATGTTAGGCAGTTCACCATCGTTAGCGGCACTGTAGCGGTCAATAAAATCTTTAGTTTTGCCGGTGGCATTTTCCGGGTCAGCTTCAAAGCCGCAGTATACCATACTGCCGTTTACAGCTTCGCCACCCATTTCCCAAAGAGTAGAACCTAATAAACCGTCACCGCCAACCATGTTGATGTCCATACCTTGTTTTCTTACTTCTTTCATAATCAGACCGCCTTCAGTATAGTAACCGGTAAAGACGATACCATCAGGATTCTTTGGTTTAATCGAAGTTACCTGAGCACTGAAGTTTTGGTCACCATCCTGAACACTTTCTTCAGCAACAATTTCTACCCCGTTATCCTGCAAAGCTTCTTTAAATATCTTGGAAAGACCGACACTGTAGTCGTTGTTCATGGAAGTGATTAAAGCCACTTTATTCCAACCTAATTCTTCTTTCAAGTACTTTACAACCGCAGGAGCAGCTACTGCATCTAAAAGCGTATTGCGGTAAACATATTCACGCAGATTACCCTGCTCATCATTAACTACGTTGTCGCCTACTGCACCGGCAGAAAGCAGAATCACTTT
>CBEUVQ010000099.1:0-1913 GCA_965546615.1 uncultured Peptococcaceae bacterium | reverse complement strand
ATTGGTTTTTGGCCACAAATCTCCCGATACCGATTCCGCAGCTTCCGCCATCGCCTATGCGCACTTAAAAAACCGGCTGGGTATTCCTGCGGTGCCGGCGGTGTTGGGTGAGCTGAACAAAGAAACGCAGTACGTTTTAAATTACTTTGACATTCCCCGCCCGCGCGTGATAGACAACGTAAAAACCCAAGTAAAAGACTTAAACTACGATCGGGTGGCCGGCATTACCCCCCGCACTTCGATTTTAAGTGCTTATAAAACTATGGAAGCAAAAGATCTGCGCTCGCTGCCGGTGGTTGACGATGCCGGCAAACTGGTGGGTATTGTGGCGATAAAAGATATCGCGATGGAATTGGTGCGCGGTGATTTTTATCAACTAAATACCTCGCTGGCCAACATCGTGAACGATTTAAACGGCACGATAATTACCGGCAGCGATTTTGCGGTGCAGGGAAAAATCTCTGCCAACGCCTTTTACAACAAAACCGCGCCGGATTTAACCCCGGAAGACATTATCATTGTGGGCGACCGCTGCGATATTCTTGAGTGTGCCATTAACTGCGGTGTAAAGCTGATTATCGTTACCGGCGGCGAAATTCCGCCCGCTGAATACATCAAACTGGCAGAACAAAAAAACGTGCCGCTGGTGTCGGTTCCGCTGGATACATATACCACCGCCAAGCTGATCAACCAGTGCAGCTATGTTGCCGGCATTATGCGCAGCAAGGGAATTGCCAAATTTAACGAGCATCAGTATTTAGATGAAGTAAAAGAAGTGATGGTGAACACCAACTACCGCAGCTACCCGGTGGTAAACGACGACAACGTGCTTTTAGGCATGATCAATAAAAAACATATTTTAAAGCCGTGCAGAAAGCAGGTAATTTTGGTGGACCACAATGAGTACGGCCAAAGTGCGGAAGGGCTGCCTGAGGCAGAGATTATCGAAATTATCGATCACCATAAAATCGGCGATGTTGTCACCAACGCGCCGGTAAACTTCCGCAACATGCCGGTAGGCAGCACCTGCACCATTATTTATCAGCTGTACCGCGAGCACGGCGCAGATTTAGACCGCCGCATTGCCGGTGTGCTGCTGGCCGGCATTGTTTCCGACACGCTGCTGTTTAAATCACCCACCACCACCGACACCGATAAACAGGCGGTGGCGGAGCTGCAGCAGATTTTAGATATCGACGTGGAAAAATTTGCGATGGAAATGTTTAAAGTAGGCACCTCGCTGGAAGGCAGCAGCATTGAAGAAATCTTTTACAAAGATTTTAAAGAATTCCGCCTTGACGGCTGCAGAGCAGGCATTGCCCAGGTGTTTACGCTGGATATCGACAGCGTGTTTCACCGCAAAGAGCCGTTTTTGCAGTTTATCAACCAAATTCATAAAGACAAAGAGTACTGCCTAACGCTGCTGATTATCACTGATATATTAAAAGAAGGTTCTTACCTGCTGTTTAAAACAAACAACAGCACTCTGATTACCGCCGCCTTTAACGTACCCGCCGAACAGGGCGTGTTTGTGCCGGGGCTGGTTTCCCGCAAAAAACAGGTAGTGCCCAAAATTGCGGAAGTAATCAACCGGCTGTAAAAAGGGCGGGTTAACCGGCGAAATTTAAATTAAAAACAAAACCGCGGTGCCGCACCTGCCCCAAATGCCGGACGGCACCGCTGAAACAAAAACGGAGGAACGGCAGATGATTTCTGCTTTCCTGCGTTTTTTTGTGCCCGTTTAACGGTAAAACTGCGGCTTTAGCAATTTTATCATGCGGCGGAATAACGCAAATATTGCCGGGATTTGTAGGGATATTATGGAAGGAATTTGCATATGTCGCATTTAATATAAATGTTTATTTATATGTAAAAACAGAGGTGATTAAATGCGGCTCTGCATCTCACTAAAC
>CBEUVQ010000098.1:0-2095 GCA_965546615.1 uncultured Peptococcaceae bacterium | reverse complement strand
CCAGCCCGCACCACGGTATAGATATTGCCGCCAATTACGGGGAACTGATTAAAACCCCCTGCGCGGGGATTGTAAGTTATGCCGGCCCTTACGGCACTTACGGCAACGCCGTGGTTATCGATCACGGCGACGGCATACAAACGCTTTATGCCCATTGTGCAGCACTGCTGGTGTCTGCCGGTGAGTATGTGCGAAAAGGAGAAGGCATTGCCCGCGTCGGTAATACCGGGCGTTCTACCGGACCCCATCTGCACTGGGAAGTGCGCTACCGGGGTGTGCCGTTTGACCCGCAGTTTTGCGTTGATTTGAATAACCAAACATTAAATGTTAATGCTTTTTAACGGGCAGACAAATGCGTCTGCCCTTACGCTTTTAGTAAAAAGTGATATAATAAAGTTTGATATGCAGGAGCGGATAAGAAAGGTGCAGAGATCGGTGCTGACCGATCCGCATAATAATACTGTCCAAAGGGAGAGCTTGATGTATAAACTGCTTTTTGCGAACGAGAAAGGCGAATTTTATGATTACGAACTTGCGGCGGTAGGGCGCGCGTGGGACCGCTATTTAGAAATCGTTGATGAAGATGTCATTCCGCTGCCGGAAGGAGCGGGGCTGGTGATGATACCCGGCGGTATGCCGATTGGCATTAACCGGCAGGGCGGCTTTACACTGATGAACGAAAACCCCTATGATGGGGGAGCGGCTTATGCAGTAGGTGCGACGCTGCCTCAAGGTTATACCCGTACGCTTTTACCTGCCTACCGGCGCAGTGAACCTGATCCGCTGCCGCTTTTAGGCTATGCCGCTGTAGTTTGCAGAGATGACCGGCTGTTTGTCGCTGCGGTACAAACTGACCGGCCGGAGAAGTGGGACCCTCGATATTACAGCACCAACGAATTGTCGGCATTGATAGAAAAGCGGCTGGCCGTTCACCCCCAAAACAGGCTGCTGAAGCACTTGGCCAACTGTGCTGTCGAATACTGCTGCTTTACCGCGCAGAACATATTTTACACCCGCTGGGAAGGCGGCCTGCCCGTTTCGCCAACCTGCAATGCCGCCTGCCTGGGGTGCATTTCAAAACAGCCGGCTGAATGCTGCCCTTCCCCGCAGTCCCGGCTTGATTTTCGGCCGACACTGCAGGAAGTGGTTGAGGTAGGGGCTTATCACCTGGCAAACGCCCCCGAGGGCATTATCAGTTTTGGGCAGGGTTGTGAAGGTGAGCCGGCCATGGCTGCCGATATCATTGCTCCCGCAGTTAAAGCGGTGCGGGCAAATACCGGCAGAGGTACTGTCAATATGAATTCCAATGCCGGATATACCGCAGGTGTTAAGAAAATTATCGATGCCGGGCTGGATTCTGTCCGGGTAAGCATTATCAGTGCCAACCCCGAGGTATATAATGCCTACTATCGGCCGCAGGGTTACACGCTGGAAAATGTCAAAGAAAGCATTAAATATGCCAAACAAAAAGGTGTTTATGTGTCGCTGAACTTGCTGACGCTGCCCGGTTTAACCGACCGGGAAAGTGAAGCGGAGAGATTGGTGAAATTTATTGCTGAAACCGGGGCGGATATGGTGCAGATTCGAAACCTAAACATAGATCCCGACTATATTATCAAAAAGCTGCCCAACACAGATGATGAGCTGTTGGGAATTCCCGGTTTGTTAACGGCACTGCAGAGCGAGCTGCCTCATACAGCAATCGGCAGCTATTCTAAACCGGTGCGCTGAAACGCTCGTACTTATTGAAGTTATAAGTTGCAGGCAGAAAAAATTTATGTTAAAATAACCTAGTGTGTATAGAAAAACAACTTTCTATTTATAAAGTATTTTAAGAGGTGAAAACTTAATGAAAGAAAAAATCCATCCTCAATATCAAGAGGCTAAGGTTACCTGTGTTTGCGGCAACACATTTACAACCGGCTCTACCAAGAAAGAGCTGAAGGTGGATATTTGCTCTAACTGCCATCCTTTCTATACCGGTGCTCAGCGCAACATTGAAACCGGCGGTCGTGCAGATAAGTTCCGCAAAAAATACGGCTTAAACAAGTAAGAGCAAATAGCAGAGCAATATGCTCTGCTATTTCTTTATTCG
>CBEUVQ010000097.1:0-2200 GCA_965546615.1 uncultured Peptococcaceae bacterium | reverse complement strand
TCTGCATCCTCAACAGTATCTTGAAAAGCATTGAGGATTTGTTTAAATTTCATTCTGCTGGACACTTTGTTTCTAAAATCAGTAAAGTTGAAAGAATTCATAATTGCAAAACCACTGCCACCACCACAGCAGTAATTGTTAACTCCATGTGGTGTCATTTCCCGGAACTGCGGAGCAATAGCTTTGAGAATTTCACGTTGGGGTTTAACAATACCCATCATCCGCACAACGTTGCAGGGGTCATGCAGCGTAACCGGGAAGTCGTTTTTGGAGGGATCCAGCTTAAATACATTACTTTTAATCAGATCTCTCAGCAACGGCAGGAAACTTTCTCTGGGAATGTTATCCTCGCCAACCATTATTCTGTCTTGACTGACCATCGATGCTTTGTGAGCATGGCCGCACTCAGCAATTACTATTCTTCTTACACCAAGGTCTTTGGCAGCTTTTAACTGAGCCGCACCGATCTTTTTACCCTGAACATCATCGTAAAACAAGCCGTAGTTAACATTATCATAACCGATCATTTCACTGCTCAGTGTCCAGTTAAGGCCTGCTTCTTCAAAAATAATAGTAAATGCTGCAGGGTTTTCCGGCCAAGCCATGTATTCCCCGGCATTGTGCATCAGCAAAATATCGGCACCTTTTTTATCCACCGGAACTTTGTATTTTTTGCCGGTGCGCTCATAGATATCTTCTTCCATGAACTCAACCATGTCTAAAAATGCTTCTTTTGTAATACCGGTACTGGAACCTGTAGCAAGCTGCTTCATTGTACCGCTCTCGTGCAGCGGTTTTGGGGCAATACCCATTTCCATACTGAATATCTTTCTGATTTCCCGAGCCAACAACCCATTGTCCAAACCAAGAGGGCAAGTTTGGGCACAGCGGCGGCAGAGATTGCAGCGATAAGCAAGTTCACCCAAACGCATTACAGTTTCATAATTAATATCAATATCTCCACCGATGAATCTGCTGATTAAGCTGCCACCTTTTTTGTACTTCTTATAAATTTTGCGCAGCACTTCAGAACGGAAGATAGGGCGATAAATTTCTGCCTCTCCGCTGGATTTAAATACATGACAGGCCTCTGAACAAGTGTTACATTTTGCACAGTATTCAAAAGACAGCATTAATGGCTGGAGCATGCCGCGGTTAGTCTGGTCTGAAAACAGCTTTTCCAGACCGGATAAAAACTTTTTAACCATCTCCTGCTTTTCTTCTTCAGTCTGCGGTCTTGTTAGTTTATCGTTAGCTACAAATCCGTCAAGTGTAGTGCAGTATCCTTCTTTCCAAGAGTCTTTTATTTCTTTGAATTCCGGTTCCATGCCTGGCTTATCATATGGTGCCGGAAGGGGCATCAAGTTCTGCAGGCTAATAAGCTGCTCTGACGGCTTACCCATATCCTGTGGCCTAATTTTATCAGACATAACCATCCTCCTATCCTTGATTACTTATCGCTTTCCGGCGCTGCCGCAGCAGAATTAATATGAGGCGCTGACCATGTTTCACTTGGTTTGAAACTCAAAGCTTCTTTTACAACAGCTTCCATTTTTGAGTTTCTCAAGTTAGGTTCGTTTTCCCAAAGCACTTTGTGGAATGCGAAGTATTTCCCTACATAATGGCTCATTTTGGTTTGCGGAATGTAAATCATTACCGCTCCCAACAGCAGAATATGAACAGTTAACGGTAAATCTGCTTCAATTGGTGAGAAAGTGAGCATAGCTTTTATAATTTCCCGACCATAACCAAAACCAATGTCGCCGCTCCAAACTACTAAACCGGAAACAGCAACCGCAAACAAAAACAGCAGGTTAAAATATTCCTGAGGAGTGGTATATTGGTTTAAAGTATCATTAAAAGCCCTTTTCAAATACATGCCAATCGAGCCAACTGTAAGCAGAAGCGCACCTACTGTACCGGAAATAAACGTCACATAATACACCAGCGCTGCAAAACCATCGGCGTAAGCCGTTACCGGTGTTCCGGAAAGCTCAGTAACCGCGCCGACAAACAGCATTACCGTCCACAAGCCTAACAGATAAATTCCGAGATGCATGGCATAGCACAGCCACCACTGGCGCCTTTGATTGACAAACAGGTTTTTAATAAACAGCATTTCTTTAAGCATGTCAACAATTTCACCAATATGAGATACTTTTCTCGGCTTATTCCACCACTCGGTATCTTCATAATAAGA
>CBEUVQ010000096.1:0-2474 GCA_965546615.1 uncultured Peptococcaceae bacterium | reverse complement strand
GCTCATCATTAACTACGTTGTCGCCTACTGCACCGGCAGAAAGCAGAATCACTTTATTACTTTCTGCAATCGGAGCGGCCAGTTTGGTAATACCGGTAGTCGGATCACCGATAATTGCCACAACTTTATCCCGCTGGATTAATTTTTGGGTAACGTTGGCACCTTCAGTTAGCTTACTGCCATGATCTTCTTCAACAATTTCTATTTTCTTTCCTAAAATCCCGCCGGCTTCATTAATATCTTCAGCCGCCATCTTCATTCCTGCTAATGTTTTAATACCAAAATCAGCATGTCCGCCGGTTTTTGCACCTAAAAAGCCAATTTTAACAGTGTCACCATCCGCACTGCCGGCAGTGTCGGCATCTTGGTTGCCGCCACCGCAGCCAACAGCTGTTAAAGTAAGTGCTAATAAAGCAATCAGCGCAATTAACAAATTTTTCTTTTTCAAAATTATGTACCTCCTTATTTTCTTTTATCTTTTAATTAAATAAAAAACTAATTATTAATTTTTTCACCCCCCGTATTGGAATGATAGGCTCTGTGCCTAATGCCAAGCTGACGCAATTTATAGTACAGCGTGCTTCTCGGAATACCCAAAAGCCGCGCTGCTTCAGATCTGTTTCCGCCGCATTGTTCCAAGGTTTTTAAAATCACTTGGCGTTCCGCTTCTACCGCCACATTAATTAATTTTTCCTGGTTAGGTGCAGATACTAACGAAATATAGGTATGGCGGTTTAAGTTTTCCGGTAAGCACTCTTTTGTTATTACTTCGCCCTCCAGCAAAACCACCATTCTTTCAACAACATTTTTTAATTCTCGCAAATTACCCGGCCAATTGTAATCTAACATTATATTAGTAACTTCAGGTTCAACTTTGGCAATTACCTTACCGTATGTTTGCGAAAATTCCTGCAAAAAGAAGTGCATTAATTCCGGAATGTCTTCTTTGCGTTCTCTTAACGGCGGCATCTTCACAGAAACAACATTGAGGCTGTAATACAAATCTTCTCTGAATTGATTGTTGGCCATCATGCTCTCTAAGTTGCGATGCGTTGCTGCAATTACTCGCACATCTGCCTTTACCGGTTCAGAGGAACCCACCCGACAGAAAACTTTATCCTGCAGTACCCGAATTAGTTTTACTTGAATATCCGGCGGCAGTTCACCTACTTCGTCTAAAAACACAGTGCCCCCGTTGGCCAGTTCAAACATCCCCGGCTTGCCCTTAGCTTCTGCACCGACAAAAGCTCCCGGAGCATATCCAAACAATTCACTTTCAAAAAGACTGGCCGGAATGGCACCACAATTGACAGTGATAAAAGGACCGCTGCGCCGCAAACTCTCTAAATGCAGCGCCCGGGCAAAAAGTTCCTTCCCGGTGCCGCTTTCTCCCTGCACCAGCACACTGGCATTGGTGCCTGCGACTTTCTTACCAATTTTTCGCAGTTCTTTAATTTGCTGAGATCGTCCGATCAATTTGTCAAAAGCCGAGCTGCTGTCAGAAATTTTTCTGATTTCATTTTTTAATAAGTTGACTTCAGAGCTGGCTTTAGACAATTCGTTATTCAAACGCACAATATCGGTAATATTGCGCTCGCAGGATACCCCGCCAATTAATTGACTGTCAATATATATTGGTGCTGTATTGATTAAAACATGTGTACCGTCACGCGGCTGGTGGTAATGGGAATAAATATCCTCACCGTCACCCATTGCCTTGGAAAGCATTACATTTGTAAAGTGGCTTTCAATGCTGCTGCCCAAAATTTCATCATCCGAAACCTTATACATGCCGGCAGCACTTTGATTCCAAACTACCACTTTTTTTTCTGCATCTACTGCAGTCACAGCTTCATCCATCGTTTTCAGCACAGCATCAAAAAAAGCCAATAATTTTTTATAGCAGTACGCAAAACTTTTTAGTAAAATATTTGGTGTTATTATTCCTTTGATGTCACCATCTTTGGTTTTTACCAAAATACCTCTGATTTCTGATTTGTTATTTATCAACACATCTAAAAGGCTGTCATTTTCCAACGCTGAAACCGCTTCTTCCGCACATGCCTTTAAAGCGTCATTTTTTTCAATTTCCTCCACCGGAATATAATTCAAATCACCCACTCGCAGATTAAAAGCATGCTGAACCGCCATGGTGCATCACCTCGTAATTGCCTGCTGTACAAAACCGCATTTTCTATCAACAGTTGAACAACAACCTGTTTAATAATTTGACAATACATTCTATTCGCCGCTTTTTGATAAATTCCTGCTGCTGTTAAAAATAATTTTTTAAATAATAACTAAACAGACAGTTACACAATTGTGCAATTATCAGACAGGTAGAAAAATCATTGTAATTTTAGCACATTTGCAGGAACAAAATTCCCGACTATAATAAAAAAAGCAATGGTACTGTTTTATGAACTGCGCCCTATAAAGTAGACAGTTTAATAAAAAGAGATGCTGCTTTCTAC
>CBEUVQ010000095.1:0-2597 GCA_965546615.1 uncultured Peptococcaceae bacterium | reverse complement strand
GCCCAGGTCAGGCCGGCACCAAAACCAATCAGCAGCACGTTATCCCCCGGTTTAATTCGTCCTTGCATTAAAGCCTCATCTAAAGCGAGAGGTATAGATGCCGCACTGGTATTACCGTACTTATCAACATTAACCATTACTTTTTCACTTGACAAGTTCAGCTTTTTAACAGCATGGTCAATTATTCTGATGTTTGCTTGGTGTGGAACAAATAGGTCTATATCGGATACATTTAGGCCTGCTTTTGCTAACACTTTTTCTGTGCCTTCCTCCATTACCCGCACAGCAAACCTAAACACGTCTTTCCCCTTCATATGAATATACGGTTTAACTGCCGCGGTTTCATGCTCAGAGGTAATTCTTGAGCCCGAACCCGGCAGTGTAAGGAAATGCCCGCCTGATCCTTCGGCACCCAAGTGTCCTGCCAAAATTCCCCTGCCTTCTGCTGTCGGACCGAGCACCACTGCACCGGCACCGTCACCAAAGAGCACACAAGTACTCCGATCCTGCCAATCAGTAACTCTCGAAAGCACTTCTGCTCCAATAACCAATGCGTATTTTACAGCACCGGAAGCAATAAACTGCTGCGCAGTCAGTAAAGCATAGATAAAACCGGTACAACCGGCAGCCAAATCAAAGGCACCGGCATTAACACAACCTAATTTATCCTGCACAATACAAGCAGTAGAAGGAAAGTACATATCAGGCGTACTGGTAGCCACCACAATCAAACCAATTTCTTCTGGCGAAACATTAGCGTTATCAAGTGCTTTTTTTGCCGCCGGCAGTGCCAAATCAGAAGCAGCTTGTTCCTTGTCGGCAATACGGCGTTCTTTTATTCCGGTGCGGGATGTAATCCACTCATCACTGGTATCTACCATTTTTTCCAAGTCCCGGTTTGTCAGTATCTTTTCCGGTGCATAACTGCCTACTCCCAATATTCCGGCCTGGAGCAGATTATTCGCCATTTAAACTGTTGCCTCCTTTGAAACTTCAATAATGCTGTCCTTAATTGCGGCAACCAGGCCGTTTTCGACAGATTCTTTAGCCACACAAACAGCATTTTTTATCGCCCGAGCCTTTGAACTTCCATGGCTGATAATACTTACACCGTTAACCCCTAAAAGCGGTGCACCGCCATATTCGGAATAATCCATTCGTCGTGTTATGCCAAGAAATGCTTCATTTAAGCTTTCCGGGGCTATATTACTTGCTGACGAATTTAAGCCCTCTTTAACCATCCTCACCATAGCAGCAGCCGCGCCTTCCACTGTCTTCAGCACTACGTTGCCGACAAAACCGTCACACACTGCCACATCGGTGTCACCATACAGCAGTTCACGCCCCTCAATATTACCGGCAAAATTAATGTTATCCATTTCTTTTAGCATCCGGTAAACTGTTTGCGTCAATTCATTGCCTTTGCCTTCTTCGCTGCCGATATTGATTAATTTCACCCGAGGATTTGGGATATTCAAAACCTTTTCCGCGTAAATTGATCCCATCAAGGCAAACTGTTTTAAATGATGCGGCTTACAGTCTACATTGGCACCCGCATCCACCAGCACCATTAAGCCCTTTAAGGTTGGAACGACTGTACTGATTGCCGGACGGTCAATACCTTCAATGCGGCCCAAACCAAACAGCGATGCGGCCATTGCAGCACCGGTGTTGCCTGCAGAAATCACTGCTGCGGCAGCCCCTTGTTTGACCAATGCGTTGGCAACCACAATGCTGGAACTGCGCTTCCGCCGGATTGCTGCAGCAGGATGTTCTCCCATTTCAATCACTTCCGGAGCATGTTCAACTGTGATTAAGCCGTCAGCAAAATCACCGCTTAATTGCTCTTCAATTGCCGACTTATCGCCAACCAACACAATTTCTTGATTATATTCTTTAGCTGCCAATAAAGCTCCTTTTACAATCTCTGCCGGGGCGTAATCACCGCCCATTGCATCCAGGGCAATCCTCATGCTTTTGCCTCCTCTGTTAATGCAAATATTGTAAATACACCTTCAAAAACAATATTATCTCTCACTCTGGAAACCACCGACACTTTATGCTGATTTTCTCTACGAGCGGTAACTTCTGCATCAGCTACAACCTTATCACCCAGTTTTACCGGATGGCGAAAGCTAACCTTAGCAGTACCGGTAAGCGCTACCGTTGCGTCAACCAGTGCTACCGCCAACGAATTGGCTTGAGCAAATAAATGGTGCCCTCGGGCAACCAAGTTCTTTTTAAAAACCATATCTTTGGTGATGGTCAGAATGGAATTTCCATTTTTACCCACTGCTATCTCAACCAATTCCCCTACCAACTCACCATATGATAACGACCTGAACGGCGAAGCATTTCCCCTAGCTACATTTTTCAAACGCTCCCGATACTCCGGAATTTTCAATTCCGTTCTGTCTAAGCGAATGGTTTGAATGCTCACGCCCAATATTTCCGCTAAGTCTTCATCTGTTAAAAACGGATTGGTTTTTATGTATGCAATTAGCTGCCGGTGACGTTCCGCTTTGGATTTGATTTTTCTAGGCATACAATCACCCTTAATTAGTACCTGGTACTAAAATAATTATACCTTAATTTGT
>CBEUVQ010000094.1:0-2598 GCA_965546615.1 uncultured Peptococcaceae bacterium | reverse complement strand
CAAAACCGGCAACCAATGAAGCTGCTGCTGCTCGTTTAGTAGCCAGCGGCCAGAACAATGCTGCCACAACCGGAGCAAAGGTAGCACCGTTACGCAGTGTCCAAGCAAATACATTCCACCAAGCTGCCTGCTCGCTGCGCAGTAAGCTTAAAACAATCATTATCACGGTGAGAATTACTAAAGAAATTTTGGTATAAAAAACTTTTTGTTTATCTGTAAGAGCAGGGTTTACTGCTGTAGTTACATCACGGCCTAAACTGGTAGAACCGGAGAACTGGCAGGAAGCACCCCATCCAAGGGCACAAGCCCAAATACCTAAGAAGAATAAACCAACCAGCGGGGCAGGTAAAACAGTAGCCATATACTTAGGAACCATAATCATACCCCTGCTGCCTTCAGGAAAGACTGCAGCTGCCGCTAAACCAAAGAGTACACCAAAGATAATGAAGAAGATGTTGCCGCCAAAGGCCATCAGCATGCCCTTCCGACCTTCTTCCGCAGTACGGCAGGAAAGAGCCATTTGGAACGCTGCCTGCGCCAGCAGTACGTTAATTAAAAAGGTAGCAAACCAAGATATGATTACTTGCAAACCTACGCCGGTAGGATCGTACATTTCCGGTCTAGCAGCTGCCAGTTCGGCAAGTCCGCTAAAACCCGGATTGATAAAGAAAGCATAGATACCGATGATAAACATTACTAAAAATGCAATTGAGTTTGCTGTTTGAGTCATTACTACCGACCACATGCCGCCTGCCTGCAGGTAAATCAGCAGCAGGATGGCACAAAACGCTACTGCCAATGTAATCGGAATATTAGTAAAAACACTGACAGCTGCGGCAAAAGAAAGTGCGGTGGCTACCGACCACATTGGGAAGGTAAAAGCAGTAATAGTTCCTGCTACCCCCATCGCAAAACGTCCAAATCTGTCTCCAATCAATCCGCTGACGGTAACCATCATTTTCTTGCGGAAGGTACCCAACAGCAGCAGAGCGATGATCAGTACGTGCACCATTTCCGCCACTCCGTACCAACCGGCAGAAATTCCTTTTAGGTAAGATAATTCCATAACAGAAATAAATGATGACCCACTGAACAAACCGGTAATACAAACAAACACCATCCAAGGTTTAAAGTTGCGTCCGCCAACCCAGTAGTTGTCACCACTGGTGGCTTTTTTCCTCATGATGTTTCCCAGCACAATCAATATGCCGGTATAGGCTACTGCAATTCCGATGATCCATGCCCCATACGCATTCATCAATACGCACCTCCATTTTTATTTTTTTATTTATTAGTACGTTCTAGTAATCACTAACGCAATATTTGTGCCAACTTTTTACGAAACGTAAAAAAATGTCGAAAAAAGCTCCAATGCACCTTACTGCAGCTTGTCAGGCTGTTTGATGCCGTTCAATCTGAAGGTTCTTTTAAAAAAGGCAAAAAGAAAGCGGTGCATTAAAGCACCACTTTTAATAAAACATCATCTTCCTGACTATTTTTCTGTCGCGCACAAGACAATAAACGCAATGTTATTATATTATTTATCACAAGGTCCGCGATTGCACCACGTTGGTGCACCGCTGCACCGGCCGATTATTCCTGTTCAATAATACCCAGCGATCTCGCTTTACGCAGTAACGTAGTATGCGCTACCCCTAACGCTTCGCCGGCCGCCCGCAAGCTGTTATGTTTTTTCAACGCTCGGGAAATTAATTCTTTTTCCAACGCTTCACGGGCATCTTTTAACGGAATGATTTTATCTATTTTTATTTTAGGTACTGCATCATGCTCATCATTAAAGAAACTTTCCGGCAGGTCATTGACTGCAATAGTGTTGGTTTCTGACATAATTACCAATCTTTCCACCAAATTTGCTAACTCGCGCACATTTCCCGGCCAAGGATAGGTTTCAAACAATCTGCACACTTCAGATGACAATATTTTATTCATGTTATACTTGTGATTAAACTTGTCTAAAAAAAACATTGCCAGCGGCAAAATATCTTCGCGGCGTTCACGCAGCGGCGGAATGTGAATAGGAACTACATTTAGCCGGTAATACAAATCTTCGCGAAACTTATTTTCTTTAATCATTTGTTTTAAGTCTTTGTTGGTAGCTGCCAAAATGCGTATATCCAGCTTAATAGGATACCGAGCACCAATGCGGTAGATTTCCTGCTCCTGCAGCGCGCGCAGTAATTTAACCTGCAGGTTGAGCGGCAAGTCACCCACTTCGTCTAACAGCAGCGTGCCGCCGTTGGCCAGTTCCATCATACCGGGTTTGCCTTCTTTATTCGCTCCGGTAAACGCCCCTTTTTCATAGCCAAACAACTCTGATTCAATTAAATGCTCAGGAATGGCCCCACAGTTGATTTGGATAAACGGCCCACTTGAACGCAGGCTGTTATGGTGAATTACTTTTGCCGCTACCTCTTTACCTACTCCGGATTCGCCGGTAATTAACACGGTAGAATCAACCCGCGCCACCCGCAGCAGTTCGTTTACCACGCGCTCCATCAAATTGCTTTTGTAGACGATATTTTTTTGTTCACGTGCCCGCAGTGATTTTAACTCCTCCAGCGCTTTTTCCGACTGCTG
>CBEUVQ010000093.1:0-2904 GCA_965546615.1 uncultured Peptococcaceae bacterium | reverse complement strand
CCGCCGTAAATACCGCCGAGGATAATTACCGGCACCATCAGCGCCCACTTCGCATCCCAAAAGGCTTTGCCAAACGTTTTCAAACTTCTGTGCCGTTTTTCACCTTTCCAACCGTTTTTACGGGCGTAGATATAGCTGATTGTCATCAGCACCAAGCAGGTTAAAATACCGGGAACAATACCTCCCATAAACAGCTTACCGATGGAAGCCTGGGAAGAAACACCGTAAACCACAAAGGGGTTGCTGGGCGGAATCATTACCCCGATGGCACCGGCCGCCGCCACCAGCGCCGCAGCAAAATATTTGTCATAGCCGCGCTTCACCATCGCCGGAATGGTAATGGCACCGATAGCCGCCACTGTTGCCGGGCCGGAACCGCTTATCGCACCGAAGAATACGCAGGTAACTACTGTAGCCAGCGCAATGCCGCCGTATAAAGAACCCAGCATTTCATCCGCCAAGTTCAGCAGGCGTTCAGACAATCCCCCCGCTCCCATAAACACGCCGGCAGCAATAAAGAAGGGAATAGCCATAATGGGAAAGCTGTCAATAGATGTGAAAGAAATTTGCGATACATATTCAATGGGCATTGTGCCGGCACCGATAATGGTGGCTAATGCCGATAATCCCAGCGCAATGGCCACCGGCACCCCGATAACCAAAAACAGCGCAAAGTAACCAAACAGCCAGCCAAGTGACGGCAGTTCCATGCCTAAAATGAGCGGAACACTTACCAGCACACAAAAAGCAATACCGATGAAAGTATCTTTAAGTCCGATTTCTTTTGCCTGTTTAACAAAATCTTGAATAATTCTTATGCTCATTAATCCAAAACCGACAGGCAGTATCATATAAGGAATATAAAACGGCATCTGCAGTGCTGCAGTGGTCTGCGGGAACTCAAACAGCATTTGGATGTGTTCAATGCCTTTCAGGAAAACAACGGCAGACAGCGCAAAGAAACAAATATCAACAATAATCCAGCTGATTTTTTGCCAGCGCTGCGGCAGTCGGTCGTAAACAATGTCTACCCGAATATTGCTTCTGTTCTTTATCGCCAGCGGAATTGCCAAGTAAGATATCCAAATGAAAATGTATCTCGCCAGTTCTTCCGTCCATACCGCCCCGCCGGTTTTTCCCAATACTTCGGTAATAATGTAGCGGTAACCGGTTTGAAAAGTAATAATTAAAATAATTGCCAACATTCCGATAAACAGAATGGGTTTTTCTAAGTTATCATCAATCCAGCGCAGCCAGTTAAGCTGCTTCGTTTCAGTGGGCACTGACAATTTAACCGCTTCTTCATTAGTTGACATGAATATCGCCCCCTTTAAACAATTTGGCAGCTGTCGGGAGGCGGCTGCCGCCTCCCGAATATTTCGTTACTGCTGAGTGGCCAGCACCATATCTATTACTTCCTGAGGAATTTTATCCGCAAATTCATCCCATACCGGTCTGGTTAATTTTTTAAACTCTTCGCGTTCTTCCGGAGTTAATTCATGAACCTGAATACCGGCTTCAATAAAGTTTTGTTTAGCTTTTTCTTCCAATTCAACGGATAATTCCCGCTCGTAAGCCAGCGCTTCTTTACCGGATTCCAAAATAATGTCCTGCAGCTCGGCCGGCAGACTTTCAAAAAACTTTTTGTTCATCATCAACAGGTGCATGCTGTAATTGTGCTGAGAATCCACCGCATATTTCAGCGCTTCATAGTGTTTGGCATCGTACAGCAGACCAAAAGTGTTGCCCTCGGCGTCAACGGTACCCTGCTGCAGTGCGGTATAGGTTTCACCCCAAGCAACCGGTGTGGGGTTCATGTTCAGCGCTTTTGCCACCGCCACTTCAATCGGCGAATCGGTGGTGCGCACTTTTAAACCGGATAAATCAGCGGCGGATTTAATTTCTTTGCTGCTGCTGACAAAGTTGCGGTAGCCGTATTCAGTATACATAATCGGCTTCAAACCGATTTTGGCTGCCACTTCTTCAAAGTATTTGCCCAGTTCGCCTTCATCCAGTGCCTTGTACAAGTTCTCTTGATACTCCGGCGAAGTGATATAAGGCAGGTCAAACACCATGTATTCCGGAGAAAAGTTAGCCATGTTCGGTGATGAACAGGATGCCAGCTCTAATGAACCTTTTTGTACCGACTCCATCGTTACCCGGTCACTGCCCAAAACAGTGTTGCCGTAAAGTTCCACTTTAATTTTGCCTGCAGACTTTTCTTCCACCAGTTCTTTAAACTTTTCATAAGCAAGAGTTACGTTGTTGCCGGGAGCCATCGGGTGACCTAAGCGCAGAACAATAGGCTTATCGCCGGATGCAGCATCATTACCGCCGCAGCCGACCAATGTTAACGACACCAGCATTAATAATGCAGCCAAACTGATCAATAATTTGTTTTTTCTAAGCATTTTTTAACCTCCTAAAAATATTCTTTATTTATTAAGCTTTATGGTTTTTAAACTGATCAGCTCTTCCCATTCACCTCCGCCAAACAAAAATTAAGTAATTACTTTCCCAAACTCAATTGCCGCTATTTATCGCAATAATCATGCCAACTCTTAAGCCCTTGAAACTTAGGATTTTTTTCGACATTTTCGGCAAAAAAAAAGCCGTCGTTGTAGTATTACAACGACGGCAGATTGTCATCTGTATGACGATTATTGAAAAACCAAGCAGCGACACTAATTCAAGTGAACACAAGTGCATGTTGTAAAACAGCATCATTGGTTGTTTTTTTACAACCAATGATGCTCTAACGGCAGCATATTGTGAATAAACTGATTTTTAGTTTTATGCATTTTTTTATACATAAAATGTTAAACAAGCGGTAAGTCCCGCCCTTTAAGGGGCAGGACTTACTTAGTTTGAGGTTAAATAGTGCTGTGCTCCGTTCTGGCAATG
>CBEUVQ010000092.1:0-3039 GCA_965546615.1 uncultured Peptococcaceae bacterium | reverse complement strand
GAAACAAATTTTACATATATCTTAAACCCTGAGATTACACCAATCTCAGGGTTTTTAATCATATATTGGGTAAAATACTGGCGAAATCTTTAAAATTTTGATATAGTTTTAAATGTCTGCAGATACCTCTGGGGGTGTATTGGTTGAGTGCTCTAGACTTAAAGATACAGGCTGACGTGTCTGATTTAGAAGAACTGCGTCAAGCCGTTGCTAACGATGCCGAAGGTATCGGTATCCTGCGTACTGAGCGGCTGTTTAGAGATTTGGAGTATAACGCTGATGAAGAAGAACAGTATCGCTTTTACAGCGAAGCGGTTAAAACAGCCCAAAATAAAAGTATTACTATTCGTACTTTTGATGGCGGCCCCAATTTATCGTTGTTAAATAATTGGGGGATTAGATACAGCATTAATCATCCGGAATTTTTTCGAACGCAACTAAAGGCAATTCTGCGATCAGCAGTTAACAGGCAAGTAAATATCGTATTGCCCGGCGTTGCTGACATTACTCAGTATAAATGGGCCAAAGAACAATTGGATATCGTAAAAAGTCGGTTGGCTGCAGACGGATTGGAATACCAAGAGCATGTTTCGTTGGGAATAATGATCGAAATACCGGCTGTAGTTATGAACTTTGAAATGTTAGTTCATGAAGTGAGCTTTTTTATAATTGACAGTGACAGACTGTTACAATTATTAATGGCTGTAGATGACAGTACAAGCGAAGAAATTTTTAAAGACCCGGTTCATCCTGCTATGCTGCGTACAGTAAAAAAGATTATGAGTACGAAACCAAGCAGGCATTTAAATGTATCAGTTTGCGGCAAATTGGCGGCAATGACGTATGTAACCCCGATTTTTAAAGCATTAGGTTTGAAAAATGCTATTGTAAAGCCTGAAGCTGTCCCCAAAATTGCTAACTTAGTTAACAATTTGGATGATGAGAACGCGATGCGGATAGCAGCAAAAGCTTTAGCTCTTTCCAGTGCGGACAGAGTTAAAAATTATGCTGCTTCTGCGTTGGAAAAACTAAATTTGACCTGTTAAAATTACTGTTTAAAGGGTGATTATAAGTGGATGATAATAAAGCGTTAACTCTAACTGAAGAAGAAAAAGAACTAATTCGTCAAAAAGGTACAGTAACGCATTATCCCAAAGGTCATACCCTTTTTTCTGCCGGTGATTTGGCAGACCGCATTTATATGATTGAATCGGGATATGTGAAAATATATCGTATAGCCAGCGATGGTAAAAGGGTGACTGTAGGGGCGTTTCGTAAGCCCGGCGAGCTAATGGGTTTAGCAGAAACACTTTATCACGGTGACCGCACCTGCTTTGCCGGAGCGATAAATGATGTATCAGCGGTAGTAGTGCGTAAAAATAGTTTTGAAGAATTATTGAGAGAAAAACCTGATTTGGCGATTAAAGTAGCTAAAACTTTAGGTGCCAGAATGCGGGAAGCGGAAGCCCTGGTTCATGAGTTGGTATGCTGGCAGGTGCCGGGAAGATTAGCGTTAATGCTGATTAAGATGTCTGAACTTGTCGGTGTAAACAGCGATCAAGGTATTAAGATAGATTTGCGATTAACCCATGAAGAAATGGCCAATATGATTGGTACGTCACGCCAAACGGTAACATCAACACTAAATAACTTTAAACAAGAAAAGAGCATCAGCATGGAGGGGCGAGATATATATATTATCGACAGGAAAAAACTAGCAAAATGGATTATGTAATAAAACCGGCTTTTTAAAGAGCCGGTTTTTTGCTGTCATTAATTATTGTCAGGTATATGTCATTTTTATTGTCGCACATAAGTCATTTTTAATGTCGCTGTCACGACATACAAAATGTCGCAAATCTGATATTATTTGCTCAACTTAAAGAGTTGCGGTGCACACATTAAAGTGAAAGATAATACTAATACAAATTGAATAAAATGAGCTTTTGTTCCTTAAAACGATAAATTCAGCATAAAAACAGGTGTGTTTTGCCGAAAAACGACAGAAATTCATATTTTTTTTTGTGCTAATTAGTTATTTTAATAACTTTTTAAAGAGAGGGGGGACAAACACTTGTTATCAATGTTGAAAAAAATAGATATCAACCCTCATAAAAAAAAAAAGGAGAGGCTGCTAGAAGAACTAAAACACTATAACGAGTTAAGTGAAATGGCAGTGAAATTGGGTGATGCTGATGCCTATCAGGCATTGCAAGTGAGAATTAAAGATACGTATTGGGAAATGATGTCAGCCTCGTTTTTAGATGCCTTTATCTATCTCCTACCTCATGTTTTGATAATATCTTTGTTAAGTATTAAATTTCGTACAATCCATATTTTAGGGTTAAACATTGATGTGCTGCTGTATTATGTTTTAGCAATTATCCTTTTTAAAGTTGGCAAAAAAGTATATGTCAAGTTTACAGTGAATAATTTTAGGGAGGAATCTAAATGCATTTTGAAGTAGCCGGTATTACTGTTAACCCTGTAATGCTTATTTTGTGGTCAATCATTACCGGATTTGTATTTTCTGCAGTTGGTGCAGCCGGTGGTATTTTAGCCGGTATGGGTCACATCACTGTTTTTGGGATGAAAAACGCCAACATGATCAAACCGATGAACCAAGTTTTAACCACTGTTACGCCGATTATTTCTACGCCGCTGTATCTGCGTGAAAAAAGGCTGGTTGTTCCGGTTTCAATTATGTTAGCCTTAGGCGGCATTTTAGGCGCGCTGCTTGGTTCTAAATTGTCTCACACTTATTTAAAAGATATGGCTAATTACCAAATGGTATTTGGGCTTCTAACTTATTTTATTGCCTGTCGTTTGTGGTATGAGATCACACCTAAATTTAGAGAAAAACAGAAAAAGGTTAAGCAGGCTACTAAAAAATTTGAAGAAAAGGTAAAAGAGTTAAAGGCTGCCGGTAAAATAAATGAAATTAAAGAAATCGGCGTTAATTTTCAAAAAATTGGTGTAGGTACAAATGTATTTACTTTTGGTGGCGAAAAATTTGAGTTTAAAGCTTGGATGCCGTTT
>CBEUVQ010000091.1:0-3103 GCA_965546615.1 uncultured Peptococcaceae bacterium | reverse complement strand
GCTTTGAAAGAAATGGGGGTACAGTGGGAAGAAGGCTGGATTTTAATGGTTACCACAACAACCAAAGTGTTTATTGATATTTTCATTGGTGTGTGGGCCTTCGTTCTTGCTGTTATCTGGTCGGTATTCCGCATTGACAAAAAAGGCGGCGAGCACGTCGGCAGTAAAGTTAGTGCGGGTGAAATCTGGGATCGCTTCCCGAAATTTATTATCGGTTTTGTGCTGGCGTTCTTTATCTTGTTCTTCATTGGCTTAGGAAACCCGGACGCTGTTAGTACGGCAAAAGCAGGTATTAATGAAGCAAATGCCTTTAGAACAGTTTTCTTTGCTTTGTGTTTCTTCTCTATCGGTTTAATTACCAACGTGCGTAAGCTGTGGCAGGAAGGTATGGGCCGGATTGTAACGGTATATGCCGTTGCCCTGTTTGGCTTCATTCTTTGGGTAGGCCTGTTTATCTCCTGGCTGTTCTACCATGGGATTACACCTCCGACCATTGGCGGGTAGGATAATATATTAAAAGGGGGTAATGTAAATGGCAGAATTGAAAACAAGACAGGCAGAAGAAGCAGCTGTATCTGCCCAAGCAGCTTATCAAGATGAATACTACGATTTGCTGCCCATTGAATTAAAACTGATTAAATATTCATTGGGTTTAGGGATAGGATTATTAATTGTTTTTATAGTTATTTTCAAAGTATTATAATTAGCAAGCAAACAAAAAGGCCTGCATTTGCCGTGCAGGTCTTTTTTTGTTTGCCCTTGCTGGATAATTGTCTGCGTTGTATAATACTTAGATAAACTTAACTATTATTTCCAAGGGTGAAAGGTGGTTTAGCGCATGCCGAAAGTTAACGCAGAATGGAAAGGAAAAATGAAGTTTTCAGCCACTGATGAATCCGGCCATACCATTACGATGGACGCACCGATCCAGGCCGGTGGAGAAAATACCGCTCCCAGCCCGTTAACACTGATTTTAATGTCGGTAGCGGGGTGTACCGGGATTGATATTGTTTCTATTTTAGGCAAGATGAAACAGGAAATAGAGTGGTTTAACATTCAGGTTGAAGGGCAGCGGGCTGATGACCATCCCAAGGTGTATACCAACGTTAATTTGATTTATCAGTTTAAAGGGAAGAATGTTGCTCCGGAAAAAGTAGAGCGGGCCATTAAACTTTCAGCTGATAAGTACTGCTCGGCGATGCATATTGTTAATAAAACGGCACAGATAAACATTTTATATGAAATCAACGGGCAAACCTACAAGCTGTAATCTGCACTTTATTTACATGTTAAAGTGCTGTGACGGTTCATTATATACCGGCTACACTACAGATATCGGGCATCGGCTGCAAAAGCATCAAAAAGGCAGCGGCAGCAAATATGTGCGTTCCCGCCTGCCGGCGGCACTGGTATATTATGAAATATACCACAGCAAAGAAGCGGCGATGAGCAGGGAAGCGGAAATAAAAAAGATGCCAAGAAGCCAAAAACTAAAACTAATTAGTGATTAGTAACTTGGAGGAAGTATTAATGCAATATTTAAGTACCAGGGGATATGCAGCACAAGTCAGCGCCTCTGCGGCGATTAAACAAGGTATTGCCCCTGACGGAGGGTTATTTGTGCCGGAGCGCTTTGTCAGCATCTCTTTTGACAAGCTGCGCAGTATGATTGATTTTAACTACCGGCAGGTGGCTGAAGAAATACTGGCCGGTTACCTCAGCGATTACACTGCTGAGGAGCTGGAACACTGTGTCAGCAGTGCTTATGGCGATAATAGATTTGATGATGCGGATATTGCTCCGCTGCGTTCGCTCAGTGAAGATGTGCATGTGCTGGAGTTGTGGCACGGACCAACTTGCGCTTTTAAGGATATGGCACTGCAGATTTTACCTCGTTTGCTGGTAACGGCTCTTAAAAAAACCGGAGAGAATAAAGAAATTGTGATTTTGGTGGCTACTTCCGGTGATACCGGCAAGGCTGCTTTGGAAGGCTTTAAAAATGTAGAAGGCACCAGAGTGATTGTATTTTTCCCCGCTCAAGGAGTAAGCGCAGTACAGCGCCTGCAGATGATTACGCAGGAGGGCAGTAATGTCCATGTAGTTGCGGTAGACGGCAATTTTGATGACTGCCAATCCGGCGTAAAACAGATTTTTGGTGATCAAAACTTTAACCATGCGGCAAACAGCGCCGGTTATCGTCTGTCTTCTGCAAATTCCATTAACTGGGGTCGATTGGTGCCGCAAATTGTTTATTATTTTTCTGCCTACTTAAACCTGTTAAAAAATAAGCAGATTTCTTTAGGGGAGCGGCTGAACTTTGTAGTGCCAACCGGGAACTTTGGCAACATATTAGCAGGTTTTTATGCGCGGCAAATGGGGCTGCCGATCAACCGCTTGATTTGCGCCGCCAATGCCAACAATGTATTAACTGATTTTATCAACACCGGCAGGTACGACCGCCGGCGCGATTTCTTAAAGACGCTTTCGCCTTCGATGGATATTTTAATATCCAGCAATTTGGAGCGGCTGCTTTTTGAACTGACCGGGCGTGATGCCGCTAAAGTATCCTTATGGATGGAACAGTTAAAACAATCCGGCAGTTATCAAGTGGATGATGAGGTCAAAGAACGCGTACAGAAGGTGTTTTGGTCTGATTATGCGTCTGATGAGGACACTTTAGAAACAATTAAAAGTGTTTGGCATAAGCATCGTTACCTGCTGGATACTCATACCGCAGTGGCTTTTAAAGTCTGTCAAAAATATAAGCAGCAAACTGCTGACAGTACCAAAACAGTAATTCTTTCCACTGCCAGTCCGTTTAAATTTAATGCCAGCGTAGCTAAAGCTGTTTTAGGTGCTGAAGCGGTTAATGAAAAAAGTGAGTTTGAACTGCTGGATATTTTAGCGAAGCACACCGGTTGGCAGATTCCTGCCGGTTTAAGAGGCATAGATGCAAAACAAGTTCGCCATCAGCAAACGGCTGCGGCGGCAGAAATAAAAGCTGCGGCAGCAGATATACTAAACCTGTAAAAATAAAAGGAACGACACTTTGAACTGCGCCCTATAAAGTAGACAGTTTAATAAAAAGAGATGCTGCTTTCTA
>CBEUVQ010000090.1:0-3466 GCA_965546615.1 uncultured Peptococcaceae bacterium | reverse complement strand
AATATAAGGTTGACAACTAAGTTTCATAGTGGTAATATTTACGAGTGTGCAAATTTCTGGGGGTTTTCGCAATGCCGTATAAAAAGCTTACCACTGCTCGAAAAAAGACGGTTGGTGCTAAACAGACACTAAAAGCACTGCAAAAAGGACGCGCGAAAACGGTGTTTGTGGCAAAAGATGCAGAACGGCATGTAGTCGAACCAATTATCAAAGCGTGTCAAGAGAAAGCTGTACCTATTATCGAAGCGGAAAACATGAAGTTATTGGGGAAATTGTGTCAAATTGAAGTGCGCTGCGCTGTGGCAGCGATTATTGAAGAGTGAAATAAATACTTAAATATTAATTTTTTACTTGGGAAGGAGGTGTAGACGGAAGATGCCAACGATTGCTCAACTTATTCGTAAGGGAAGACGACAGCTGACAGAAAAATCCAATTCCCCTGCTCTGAAAAACTCACCGCAAAAAAGAGGGGTTTGCACCAGGGTGTATACAACCACTCCTAAAAAGCCCAACTCTGCTTTGCGCAAGGTGGCCAGGGTACGTCTTACCAACGGTATTGAAGTAACCTCCTATATTCCGGGTATCGGTCACAACTTGCAAGAACACTCTGTAGTGCTGGTGCGCGGAGGTCGTGTTAAAGATTTGCCTGGTGTAAGATACCACATTGTGCGTGGTGCTTTGGATACAGCAGGCACCCAAGACCGCAACCAGGCGCGTTCCAAATACGGCACAAAGCGGCCTAAAAAATAGTTCTTAGTATATTGATATGAACAGTTGCTTATTATATTCTGACATTTGTAAAGGGGGGAAAACGGTGCCGAGAAAAGGTGATATTCCCAAGCGGGAAGTGCTGGCAGATCCCGTCTACAACAGTAAAGTTGTTACTAAACTGATAAACCAAATTATGCTGGACGGCAAGCGCGGTTTGGCAGAAAAGATTGTCTATAACGCTTTCGATATTATTCGCGAAAAGACAGGTAAAGATCCTTTGGAAGTGTTTGACGAAGCTATGAAAAATGTTATGCCCGTTCTGGAAGTTAAAGCTCGTCGGGTAGGTGGTGCTAACTACCAAGTTCCCGTTGAAGTAAGACCGGAACGTCGTCAAACTTTAGGGATACGTTGGATTACCAAGTACAGCCGCGAACGGTCCGGCCGTTCAATGGCAGAAAAGCTGGCTAATGAATTGATGGATGCAGCTCAAAACACCGGGGCTGCGGTTAAAAAACGTGAAGATACACATAAAATGGCAGAAGCTAACAAAGCATTTGCGCATTATAGGTGGTAAGGAGGAAACAAAATGGCTCGTAGCTTTCCGTTAGAGCGTACGCGCAACATAGGGATTATGGCTCATATTGACGCTGGGAAGACCACTACCACCGAGCGCATCTTATTTTACACTGGTAGGGTACACAAAATTGGCGAAACACATGATGGCGCAGCGACTATGGACTGGATGGTGCAGGAACAAGAGCGCGGCATTACTATTACTTCGGCTGCGACTACTTGTCAATGGAGAAACCATCGTATAAACATTATCGATACGCCAGGCCACGTGGACTTTACAGTGGAAGTAGAGCGTTCATTGCGTGTTCTGGACGGAGCGGTAGCTGTATTTTGCTCTGTCGGTGGCGTGGAACCTCAGTCTGAAACTGTATGGAGACAGGCTGATAAATACAGTGTACCTAGAATTGCTTATGTAAATAAAATGGATCGCATTGGGGCAGACTTTTATGCCTGCATACAGATGATGCGTGACAGATTAGGTGCTAATCCTGTGCCTGTTCAACTGCCCATTGGCGCTGAAGAAAATTTCCAAGGCATAGTTGACCTGATTAGAAACAAAGCAATTATCTATGTGGATGATTTAGGTACCAAAAGTGAAGAAACCGCAATTCCTGAAGACATGACGGAATTGGTGGAGGAATACCGCGAAAAGCTGCTTGAGGCTGTTGCTGAGAGCGATGAAGAGTTAATGATGAAGTATCTCGAAGGCGAAGAACTTACTGAAGAAGAAATTCGTCTCGGTGTTCGCAAAGCAACTCTGGCGGTTAAAATGATACCGGTATTGTGTGGTTCTTCCTTTAAAAACAAAGGTGTGCAGCCTTTGCTGGATGCTATTGTTGATTACATGCCGGCGCCGACTGATGTTCCGGCGATTGCCGGTGTCAATCCTAACACCGGTGAAGAGGATCGGCGAGTACCGAGAGATGATGAGCCGTTTTCTGCACTGGCCTTTAAAATCATGGCAGACCCTTATGTTGGCAAACTGACTTTCTTTAGAGTGTATTCCGGCAGTCTTAAATCCGGTTCTTACATCTACAACACTACTAAAGGCAAGAAAGAACGGATTGGCCGCATTTTGCAAATGCATGCCAATCACCGTGAAGAGATTGATGCGGTTTATGCCGGAGACATTGCGGCTGCGGTAGGTTTGAAATTTACCGCTACCGGTGATACTCTGTGTGACGAAAAGAGTCCTATTGTCTTAGAATCAATGGAGTTCCCGGAACCGGTTATTGATGTGGCAATTGAGCCCAAAACCAAAGCTGACCAAGATAAACTTGGTGTGGCGCTGCAAAAGCTGGCTGAAGAAGATCCTACTTTCAAAACTCACACCGACGAAGATACCGGCCAAACGATTATTTCCGGTATGGGTGAACTGCACTTGGAAGTTATTGTTGACCGGCTGCTGCGGGAGTTTAAAGTTGAAGCAAACGTGGGTAAACCGCAGGTTGCTTACAAAGAAACCATCAAAAAGACTGTTAAAGCCGAAGGTAAATTTGTGCGGCAGTCCGGTGGACGCGGTCAATACGGTCACGTTTGGATTGAACTCGAACCCCTTGAGCCGGGTGCCGGTTACGAATTTGTAAACAAAATTGTCGGCGGTGTTATTCCTAAAGAATACATTCCGGCAGTTGATGCGGGTATCCAAGAAGCGATGCAAAACGGTGTGCTGGCAGGTTATCCGCTGCTGGATGTGAGAGCTACGTTATATGACGGTTCATACCACGATGTTGACTCATCAGAGATGGCATTTAAAGTTGCCGGTTCAATGGCATTAAAAGCAGGTGCGCAAAAAGCAAACCCGGTGCTGTTGGAGCCGATGATGAAAGTAGAAGTGGTAATTCCGGAAGAGTATATGGGCGACGTGATGGGTGATATCAACAGCCGCCGCGGCAGAATTGAATCGATGGATCAAAGGGGTAATGCCCGGGTGATTGTCGGCTATGTGCCGCTGGCTGAGATGTTCGGATACGCAACTGATTTGCGGTCACGCACTCAAGGACGCGGCCAGTATACCATGCAGTTCTCACACTATGAAGAAGTACCGAAGAGCATTGCAGAAAAAATTATGAATAAACAAGACTAAATACCAAGAATTTTTCGATTGATCAAGGAGGAAAGTTACTAATGGCAAAGGCAAAATTTGAGCGGACTAAGCCGCACGTAAACATTGGTACAATCG
>CBEUVQ010000089.1:0-3685 GCA_965546615.1 uncultured Peptococcaceae bacterium | reverse complement strand
TCTAATTTGGTTACTGAAAACACCTGTTTAATCAGCTTATAGCGGATGTGCATAAAAAAGTAGCCCAACAGCAGAATAAGCAAGATGATGGCGGATTTTTGCGCAATAGAAATCCATTCAATTTGTTCGATTATTTTTAACCAATGCTCTTGTTTCATTAGACATCACCTTTTACCAAAAGCAGACCTCCCCAAAAACAGGGAGGCCTTTTATTTTTATAACATTTTGTGCATTACTGCAAGTGTAAATCTTGGGAAACTTCCAGTTTATGCCTTCTCATCAGCCAAGCAGCCGCCAGCAGCAGTGCCAGCGAGAATACCAAACCAATCAGCGTGCTTTTGGTCAGTGCCATAACAATGTAACCGGCAACGCTGATTACCGCCACGGTGGTGGCATAGGGCAGCTGGGTGTTTACGTGGTCGATGTGATGGCAGGAAGCTCCCGTTGACGACAGAATAGTGGTATCGGAAATCGGTGAAATATGGTCGCCGTATACCGCACCGGCCAGCACTGCCGCCATCGACATCAGCACAAATTCCGTTCCGATACCGACAGCTGCTGCCATCGGAGCGGCAATCGGCAGCATAATGCCGAAGGTACCCCAGGAAGTACCGGTGGAGAAAGCCATAATACCGGAAAGAGCAAACGCCAAAGCAGGCAGCAGGTAGTACGGCAGAGTTTCACTCAGTTTGGAAGCCAAGAAATCTCCGGTGCCCAGTTCACCGATTACACCGCCGATGGCCCAAGCCAGCACCAGGATAATAATGGCGGTCACCATCGACTGCATCCCCTGCAGTAAAATAGGTGTAAATTCTTTCGGTTTAATCAATTTGCGGGGCAGATAAAGCACCGCACAAAACAGAATGGTTAAAATTGCACCGTAAACCAGCGAAATGCTGACCGCGGTATTTAAAAACGCTTCCATAATATCGCCGCCGTCTGCACCGAAGAAACCGCCGGTGTAAAGCATGGCAATTACCGTAAAGACAATCAAGCCCAGGATAGGCAGTACCAAATCCAAAACTTTCCCTTGGCTGGTGCCCAACGACAGTTCCGGGCTGCCGGGCGGCTCACCTTTGCTGTCATCGTACAGCTTGCCGTCAAGCATTGCCCGCTTTTCTTCTTTGGTCATCGGCCCGAATTCAATGTTGGTTACCGCAATAATGATAACCATAGTGATGGCCAGCAAAGCATACAAATTCATTGGAATCATCGTTACAAAAGCAGTCAGCGGTTTAATGCCGGTGATACCGACATTGCTTAACTGCTCGGCAATAACGGTGATGATATAAGCACCCCAACTGGAAACAGGGGCAATAATGCAGATCGGAGCTGCGGTAGAATCAAGAATATAAGCCAGTTTAGCCCGCGACACGTGGTGGCGGTCGGTAATCGGGCGGGCAACCTGCCCCACCGCCAAACTGTTAAAATAGTCGTCAATAAAAATAATTACGCCCATTAACAATGTAACTAACTGCGCCCCGACGCGGCTTTTTACCCGGGACAGCGCCCAGTCGCCAAAAGCTCTGCTGCCGCCGGAAGCGGCAATCAGCGCGGTTAAACCGCCCAACAAAAACAAGAACGCTAAAATAGGAATATTCCATTCCGGATCGGACATGCCGCCAAACGCAATGGAAAAGGTTTTTTCAAAGGCATCAATCAGCTTATAATCAGTAAGAATAAGTGCGCCGACGAAAATCCCTAAAAATAACGACAGAAAAACCTCTTTGGTTATTAACGCTGCGGCAATGGCGATAAGGGGTGGAATTACCGATAACCATCCGTATTCCATGTTTTCTTAATCTCCTCCTCATTTGTATAATCCCCTAAAGGCAGTTACTTCATAAAAGTTTTTATCTCACCACCCTGTTAAAGTAATTAACATTCCTTACCTTTTCGCTGTATACAAAAATACTCCTGTTAAAATGCAAATATTTTTGCATAAAAATCCAAAAAACCTCGGTTTTTTTACAAACCAAGGTTTCCGTTTTGCGGCTTATTCCCCGCCGGCTGCCGGGCGGTGCAGAACTACCGTCCATTTTTCCGGATAGTGCACTGTTTTGCCGGTAGCGGTATTTTTCACGGTAATTGTTTTATTTCGGTACAGGTGGTTGAACGTCTCCTCCGATGCCATTACCTGCTGATGGACATATTTAACGGCGTGATTTTTCAGCCGCCTCCAGGAAATAATGCGCAGGTAAATTGCCAAAAAGCACAGCAGCACCCCGTCAATCCACGGCGAGAAAAAGAAAGCGACAAACACTCCGGCAATTAACAAAAGCCCGCAGGCCCATGACACCCAGTGCCAAAATTTAATGCCTGCGCTGATTGCAACCGCGCCTTCCGCCACTTTTTGATTGTAGTATTCAATGCTTTTGCGGCGATCAAAGTGCAGCGTTAATTTATTCTGCCCCACCTGTTCTTTTAACGCCGAAAACTGCTTCCGTTCGGTCACGCACGCCAGCTCCTTAATGCTTTTAACGGTAAATTCGACTTAAAGCAGGTTATTTCCTGCTAAAATTATCAGCTAAGAAATGCCGGCGCATCCCAATTTTATCCGGCTGTCCTGATGCCGGGGCTTTGCCTGCCCCCACTTTTTTCCCACTCAGGCCACAAAGTTTCCAGCAAATCAACCAGCGCCGGGTCAAATTGGGCAGCTCGGCTGCTTTCGATTTCTTTCCGGCAGTCCTTCCAGCAAAGTGCTCTGCGGTAGGGGCGGTCGGAAGTCATTGCATCAATACTGTCGCATACAGCTAATAACCGTGCACCAAGCGGAATCTCCTCTCCTTTTAATCCCGCCGGGTAACCTCTGCCGTCCCACCGTTCGTGGTGGTAGAGAACAATTTTGGCAACCTGCTTTAAGTGCTGCGAGCTGTTTAATATCCGCCAGCCGATTTCAGGATGTCTGCGAATTTGTGCCCACTCATGGGGATTGAGCTTTCCCGGCTTGCGCAGAATTTTGTCCGGAATACCGATTTTCCCAATATCGTGCAGATGTGCCGCAATGTGCACCGTTTCCAGCTCCCAGTCTTTAAGGCCGGCGGCACCTGCCAATTGATAGACCATATCAGCCACCCGCTCGGAGTGCCCGTGCGAATACCGGTCTCTGGCCTCCAGTGCTGCAATTAAACACTGTATCGCATCGTGAAAAACAGCGTGTATACTGCAGCGAAACATTTGCTCAACTCCTTTTGTCACTGCCGCCCATCAGCGTTAATGTGTTATCAGTTGATGCTTTTGACAGCTTTGGCTACATTAGTTACACCGGAAGAAGTCAGTATTTTTATCGGCTTGCCGTGTTTCCTGCACAACCGCTTGGCACTGGCACAGGCATTATGGCTGTTGCAGTCCACCGGACAGAAAACCATATCACACCTGACAATTTTTTCTTCCAGATGTTTTTCTCCTTTTTTCAAATAACCGTCCAAATATACACATTTATAGCCGTGGCTTTCAATCAAATCCTTATATCTGTGTTTAAGCTTTGTTATTCCGCCGATAAGCAGTATTTTTTTTATGCACTGACTGTAATTGCAGCAGCTTTCATCGCACTGCGCCGGGTTTGCACCGCATCGGCAGCTTGCGTGCAGGCGGCTTTTCTTTTTTTTACCCGGCTTGTCAAACGCAATATTTGTCCAGCCCTTTTGCATCATTAACAACCTCTCCTGTATTTAATTCAGCTGTA
>CBEUVQ010000088.1:0-3863 GCA_965546615.1 uncultured Peptococcaceae bacterium | reverse complement strand
GAATACACCATTAAAGAAAAACAGCTGGACGACGAAAAATTTGCCCGCTTTAAGCGGCTGGTAAAAGATAACCTGCAGCAGGATTAAAAATGCCGCCGATGCACTTTAAATTTTAAAAAAAAACTGCAGGATCAAAAGACCCTGCAGAAGGATAAAAACTTCTGTAAAGTTAAAACTTAGTTAGCGGTTTGTTCTGTTGTTACACTTATACCTGCATCTGAGGGATTATTTAAGTTTTTGTTTTTCTGATTTCCAATCCATAATGCGGAAAGTGCGCTTACTGCACCGGCAAACAGAACATATCCACAAAGGTAAACAGGACTTCCACCGGCAGCGGCTAAAAACCAGGTGGCAATAACAGGTGTAATACCGCTGGCGAAAATTCCTGAGAATTGATAAACAAACGAAACGCCGGTGTAGCGCACTTCTGCATCAAATAACTCGGCAAACAGTGCCGCTTCCGGACCGTAAATCGACGCATAGAAAATTCCGAACGGAATAATTATCGACAGCCAGGTTATAAAGCTGCTGCCGCCGTGGCCCATCAAATAAAAAGCGGGGAAACTTGAAATACCGCAGATTAAAGCACCGGTAAAGAAAACTTTGATACGGCCCAACCGGTCGGAAAGGTATCCGAAGTAGGGAATAAAAAAGCACATTACAACAGAAGCCGCGGTAACACCTAATAAAGCATCGGTGCGGTCAATGTTGAGCGTTTGCGTCATATAAGTAATAGAGAAAACACCAAAAATGTTGAAGAACACACCGTCGATATATCTGGCGCCCATGCCGGCGATAATGTTGCCGGTGTTGTTCTTCCACATAGCAAGGAAGGGAATTTTAGTTTCTTTATTTTTGTTCTTCACTTTTTGGAATTCCGGGGATTCAACCATGTTAAGGCGAAGATAAAAGCCGATAGCCACTAAAATAAGGCTGATGCCGAAGGCAACCCGCCAGCCCCAAAGCATAAATTGTTCATTGCTCATCATAAGGGACAGCAGGCCGACAATGCCGGAAGACAGGCACAGCCCGGCGGAAAGTCCGATTTGCGGTAAGCTGGCATATAATCCCTTGTTGGATTGGTCGGCATACTCATAAACCATCAGCACTCCGCCGCCCCATTCGCCGCCTAAGCCGATGCCTTGAATAATCCGCATCGACAGCAGCAGAATAGGTGCCCAAATGCCAATTGTTTCATAGGTGGGCAGCACCGCTATCGCCACAGTGGAAATACCCATAAGTGCCATCGTCAGTATCAGCATGGTTTTTCGGCCCAACTTGTCGCCGAAATGTCCGAAGATGATGCCGCCCAGCGGACGGGTTACAAAACCGACGGCAAAGGTTCCGTAAGCAAGCATGGTGTTAACCACTTGGTTATCCCCGGGGAAAAACAAATGATTAAATACAATGCCGGCAACAACACCGTATAAGAAAAAGTCATACCACTCAATGGTTGCGCCGATAATACTGGAAATTGCTACTTGTCTTATTTTTTTGTTGTTCTCCATCACTAACCTCCGTGTCAAGATTTACTGAATACAGTTTGTTTTGCAGTGGCAGGCTTTGTTCTCTTGTACCGTGTGGAAACAATATTTCCGTGTACTTTGAGAAAAGAATTTCTGTAAAGGTTTGGTTTTTTCAGCAATAATAAGCTGCAGACAGTTGACTTGGTGTTCACCTCCCTAAAGATATTTGCAATTACTTTCTCATTGTCAAATTTTTATTACTGCAATAATTATGCCAGCTTTTTAAAGTACAAAAATCCGCAAAAAACAACAATTTTTAACTATCAGCACTCGTTAAACAGTCGTTGCAAAAATACAACCGTTGAAAATGTCAGCTGTACGACCTTTTTTAAACAGGCGTGAATTTAGAATTGATACAAGAATTCACAAATACAGGTTGTAAAAATGCATAAACGGTTGCAGATATACAACATTTTCGCTAAAATTAATATATATTGTGAGAGCAATCATTTGACTTGATATGTAGGGGGGCGCTTTATGACAGTACAGATTCAAAAATATTTTGACAACCTGCTGGAAATTCTTCCCGACGGCATTTATATCACTGACGCCCATGGTAAGACCCTCATGGTAAACAGCTTATATGAAAAACTAACCGGACTGAAAAAAGAAAACATTATCGGCAGATTGGTAACCGAACTGGTTGAAGAAGAGGTGTACAACGTCGCTCTTAACCCTGCCGTTGTCGAAACAGGTCAAGCACAAACCACCATTCAGGTTACTAAAGCCGGCAGGCGGGTACTGCTCAACGGCCACCCGATATTTGATAAAAAAGGCAATGTAGCCTTCGTGATTACTTTTGTCCGAGATGTAACGCTGCTCACTCAGCTTAACGAACAATTAAGAAATCAAGCGGAGCTGATAAAAAAGTATCAGCAGGAAGCCGATGCACTGCGCAATAAAGGCTACAATAAAAACATTGTTATTGAAAGTCCCAAAATGGTTGAGCTGATGAAGCTTCTTAAAAAGGTTGCCAAAACCGACACCACGGTGCTGATTCTTGGAGAAACCGGGGTAGGTAAAGATGTGTTTGCCAGAGAAATTCACGAAAACAGCTCCCGCCGCAGCGGACCGTTTTTCAAAATTAACTGCGCCACCATTCCGGAAAATCTCATTGAATCAGAATTGTTCGGCTACGAAGCAGGGGCGTTTTCCGGTGCCGGCAGCAAAGGTAAGCCGGGCTATTTTGAGCTGGCGGATAAGGGGACGCTGTTTTTAGACGAGCTGGGCGAGCTTCCTCTGGCAATGCAGGCTAAGCTGCTGCGGGTGCTGCAGGATCAAGAGATTCTGCGGGTTGGTTCTACAAAAGTGCGCAAAGTGGATGTGCGCATTATTGCCGCTACCAACAGAAATTTATTGAAGTCGGTAGAGGAGGGCAGATTCAGAAGCGACCTTTACTACCGGTTATATGTGGCGGTGCTGGACCTGCCTCCGCTGCGCGAGCGCAGAGAAGATATTCTGCCGCTGGTGGATTACTTTTTGAATAAATTTAACGTTAAATATCGCAAAAACGTATTCTTTACCGATGCCGCCAGAAAGGTGCTGCAGAACTATTCTTGGCCCGGCAACGTGCGGCAGATTGAAAATATGATACTGGGGTTAATTGTTACCCAAGATAAAGAGCGGTTGGATGCAGATGATTTACCTATTCAAGTAAGGCAGTGCGAGCAGAGAGTTAATGCGCAGCTGCCGGCCTGCAGTATTGAGGGTAAATCTTTGAAAGATTTTATGAGTGAGGTGGAAATAAATCTGCTGAAGCAGACTATGACCGCTAATAACCACAATATCCCCAAAGCGGCGAAAGCATTGTCTATTGACCGCTCTACCATGTTTCGCAAACTAAAAAAATACAAGCTGATTAATTAACAGCTTATTTAAAATACTGTCGGAAAGACCGACAGTATTTTTTATTTTACTCCTACCGCCGTCAATCTCGTTGCATTTTGACAACCGCTTATGCGCGTTTACAACGGGGGTGCTTGTGAACACTTGTACCAATGAGGGGGCGGATTTTGACAATAAAGTCGCCTGTACGACATTTTCCTCCCGTTGTAAAACTGCAACCGGCGGCGGCGAAGGCGGCGAAAAACCCGATAATACCGGCGATTTCCGGGTTTTGTAAAACTGGCATGCTTTTTGCGATATACAAACAGCAGCTGGGAAAGTAATTACATGCCGCAGCGAAAATGTAAAAACAACCGGCTGACTTAACGGTTAATGTATCAAAAATACTGCCGCAGGCTGCTATGCCTGTTAAAAATTAAATCCAACAGGAGGAGATAACATGACTGAATGCTGCAGAGTTTTATCCCCGCAGGAACAAAGACTGCAGGAAGA
>CBEUVQ010000087.1:0-3912 GCA_965546615.1 uncultured Peptococcaceae bacterium | reverse complement strand
AAATGTCTGCATAGCAATCAGCCCACCGACGGAACCACCGATAAGGCAGGCCAACAGCATTCGGCTTTCCGGCAGCCGCCATTTGCTGCGTTTGGCCAGCCATTTGTCAATGCCGAAAATAGCAAATGTCAGCACATTAATAAACACCAAGTAAAATCTGAATATCTGCATGGGTAAAGCCCCTCCCGCATCTCAGTTACCATTATTCCAAATGTATACTGTTTAATTCAACAAAGTAATGCAGATGCCTGCCGGTTATTTATAAAGAAAAATTGTTAAAAATGCTGCAAAAGTATCAGATATAGTTTGGGAGTGAAATAGATATGGCTGTTTTTAAATCAGTATGCCCACTGGACTGCCCCGATACCTGCGGATTATTGGTTCACGTAGAAAACGGACGGGCAGTGAAAATTACCGGCGACCCCGATCACCCACTGACCAAAGGCTTTTTATGCCCCAAAGGTTACCGGCACATTGACCGGTTGTACAGCCCGCACCGCCTTACACACCCACTTTGGAAAAAAAGCGGCGGCTGGCAAAAAATTTCTTGGGAAGATGCTTATCAGCTGCTGGCGGAAAAACTGACTTCCATTAAAGAGCAGTACGGCAGCACCGCAGTACTGCTGCATGACGGAGCAGGAAACGGCGGGCTGCTGCACGACTTGATTAAACGCTTTGCCAATGCCTACGGCGGCGTCACCACCACCCGCGGCGATCTCTGCTGGGGCTGCGGTATTGCCGCCCAAGAGCAGGACTTCGGCTTGTTAAAAATACACAGCTGGCATGATATTTTAAACGCCCGCTTAATTGTGCTGTGGGGGCGCGACCCTGAGACCACCAACAGCCACATGGTGCCGCTGATTAAAAAAGCCCGGGCGGCCGGTGCCAAACTAATGGTAATTAATCCGCTGGTTACCGCTGCCGCAGAGGGCGCCGATCTGCATCTGCAGCCTGTCCCCGGCACCGACGGCATACTGGCGCTGGCGATGGCAAATGTTTTAATTGATGCGGGCTTGACTGACAGCGAGTTTACCGCGCTGCACAGCGAAAACTTTGCTCAATATCGCAAACTGGCAGCAAAATATCCTCCGGAGAAAGCGGCTGAAATAACCGGCATACCGGCAGCACTGATCAGAAAAGCAGCACTGCTGTACGGCGGCACCAAGCCGGGCACAATACTGCTGGGCTACGGCATGCAGCGGTATGCCAACGGCGGCGCCAATATCCGGTTAATTGATGCTTTGGCCGCGCTGGCGGGAAACATCGGTGCTGCCGGCGGCGGAGTAAATTATGCCCATCAATTGTGGCGCGGATTGTTCAACGATTTAACAGGAGCGGAACTGGCAAAAAATCACCGCCAGTTAACCACCCCGATTTTAGCGGATGAAATCATCAGCGCTGACGACCCGCCGATTAAAGCAATTATTGTCACCCGCTCCAATCCGGTAAACCAGCTGCCCAACACCAAAAAAGTGCTGCAGGCTTTTCGCAGCCGGGATTTTGTGGCGGTGGTGGATATGTTTATGACCGATACAGCACAGACAGCTGATTTGGTGCTGCCGTGCACCCATTTTTTAGAGGAAGAAAATTTAATCAAAAGTTCGTGGAATTATTATCTGGGCTACGTACCGCAAATACTGCCCCCGCGGGGGCAGTGCAAGCCGGATTATCAAATTTTTACCGAGCTTGCCCGGTATATGGAGCTGCCGGGGTTTGAGCGGACAGAGCCGCAGCAGTGGCTGAGCTGTGCACTGCAGCCGCTGGCCGCCAAATATCAGCTGACGCCGGAAAAGCTGGCAGACGGTGCGGTGCGCCATCCGTCTGCTCCCGACGTACCCTGGGCAGACCGCCGCTTCAGCACACCGAGCGGCAAATTCCGCTTCTGCACCGAAGAGCCGCGGCATTTTTATGAGCCGCCGGACGACGCTTACCCGCTGCGTTTAATTACCGCACACCATAAAAGATATATAAATTCGCAGTTTGCCAATCTGGATAAGTCGGAAGATTGGCCGGAAGTATACATTCACCCGGCGGAAGCGGAAAAGCGCTCGTTAATAACCGGTGATTTGGCGGTTATCGCCGGCCGACGCGGCGAATTAAAAGTTAAAGTGGTGGCAGCCGAAAAAGTGCCGCCGAAAACAGCACTGGTGTACCAAGGGCAGTGGTATCAAACAGGACACAGCGTCAACCGGTTAACACCGGATTTTGTACCGGATTTAGGCCCCGGAACACCGTTTTACGACTGCAGTGTGGAAATAAAGAAAGTGTAGTAAAAGGATGTCTTTATTCTGCAGTGCGCTGCCTCAAAATTTGCACCAACCAACGTACAAAGGGCGGACATATATGTCCGCCCTTCATTGACAGCTGTTATTTATTCCATTACCAAATGCGGTTTGTTCGGTAAGTTGTGTACCGCTTTAATAAATCTTACCGTGCCGGTTTTAGCACGCATCACAATAGAGTAGGTTTCGGCACGCTCGTTGCCGACAAAGCGCACGCCTTTCAGCATTTCGCCGTCAGTTACACCGGTAGCGGCAAAAATGGCGTCATCGCCTTTCACCAGGTCTTCCATATACAGTACCTGCCGGGGGTCTTTTAAGCCCATTGCCACACAGCGCTGATATTCCTCATCATTTGACGGCACCAGTCGGCCCTGCATCTCGCCGCCCAGTGCTTTTAAAGCAGCAGCGGAAATTACCCCTTCCGGCGCTCCGCCGGTGCCTACATACATGTCAATGCCGGTTGAATCGATGGCAGTTGATATTGCCGCACCGACATCGCCGTCGCCAAACAAGCGCACCCGCGCGCCGACACCGCGCACCGCTTCAATAATGTGATTGTGGCGCTCACGCTCCAAAATCATTACCGTTAAGTCGCTGATATTTTTTTGGTTTACTTTCGCCAATGTTTTCAGCGTGTATTCAATGGGGTCGTCAATGTGAATTTTGCCGGCTGCCCTCGGCCCAACAGCAATTTTTTCCATATACATATCCGGCGCATGCAGCAGGTTACCTTTATCGGCAATGGCCACTACCGCCAGCGCGTTGCCGTAACCCTTGGCAACCAGGTTGGTTCCTTCCAGCGGGTCTACCGCCACATCCACCTCAGGGCCGCTGCCGGTGCCCAGCTTTTCGCCGATATACAGCATCGGAGCTTCATCCAGCTCACCTTCACCGATAACCACAACGCCGTCCATGTTTACTGAATCAAACATAGCTCGCATTGCGGTGGTCGCCGCATTGTCTGCTTCATTTTTTTTGCCCAGACCCAGCCAACGCGCCGACGCCAAAGCAGCCACTTCGGTAACCCTTACTAATTCCATTGCTAATTCGCGATCCATAGATATGTTAACCCCCTAGAATTACATAAATAATTTATAGATTTATTATAGCACAATTGCTTAATTAATGATTACTAATCTTCTTTCAGCAGCTTAATTAATCATTACTAATTATTATTATCCGCAGCTAATTTTGACAATTCCTGATTATCCACCGGTTGGTAAATTCGTCTGGGGTAGGCAATTTTAATGCCGCGCTGACAGCTGTGCATCCAAATGTATTCGCGCATCATTTTTTCCACCAGCCAAATTGAGCCCGGTTTTGTTTTGCCAATAATTGTAAACGTGCCGCCTTTGTCATTCTCATTAATATCGGTGACACCGTATACCTGCGGCGGTTCTATCAAATTGCCGTTACTGTCCGCTAAAAACTCATCGCGATAATCACGTTCAATTTGGGCGCACACTTCTTCCAGCATCTGCCTGATAACAGTGGGATCTTCATCAAACGGAAAAGTGGCGGTGACAATCGCCCGCAGCTCTTGGCGATTGTAGTTGCGCACCGTGCGGATTTCGGAATTGGCAATGTAAAATTTCTTGCCCGACCATTCGCGAACGGTGGTTAAGCGCAG
>CBEUVQ010000086.1:0-3983 GCA_965546615.1 uncultured Peptococcaceae bacterium | reverse complement strand
TTATCAGGATTAATCACTGACGGCAAACTCTTTTCTTTATCATATACCCCATGCGGACAATAATTTACACAAATCAAGCACTCGCTGCATAAGGAAAAATCAATAATAGGATACCAATTTTTAGCCATAATCATCCCTCCTTTCTAATTTATATAACAATTTTCTTATATACTAATATTAGCACTTTAATTTGTGATATGCAATCATAAATTTCAAGTTATCTAAAACTTGCTTTGGATATTCTCGGTTCCCTTTCTGCTTCACTCTCCATTTGTCATAAAAAAATCCTCTTCATTAATTTTTTGAAGAGGATTATCTCATTCAGCAGTTAATCTATAAATTTATAATCTTCACGGGTTTTAGCCCGTTCAACGATCTCTTTATCAGTCATTGATTTGGATTTATCATAAGTCTCATAATGAATTGCCTTTTCTATTGGTTTTACATACTTTTTGCGTGGTTCATAGGCCGGATATCCAATTGCTGCAGCATCAAATATATCCATATAATCCGGAATATTTAATAACCTTCTCACTTCTTCTTCTTTGACCGCAGATGTTAACAAAGTTACATATTGAGCTCCAAGCCCTAATGCAGCAGCAGCAGTAATCATCTGCAAAAAGGCATTTGCCATTGATGTATTATACAAACTTTCAATATTTACAATACCCGCTGTTCCTTTAAGTTCCAATTTATCATCTTTAAAATCATATAACTGCCCAGGAAGATTTATATCCTTTCGTCTGTCTCCTACTAAAACAATTAATACCTGCGGATTTGCAGCCGCATTCAGCTGTTTTGGTATTTTTATATTTGCTGATTCCGGTATTTTAACACCTTCAAAGGATATGTGTGTAAGTTTCTTTATTAATTCTTTATCTCTTACAACTATAAATTCCCATGGTTGATAGTTCATTCCTGACGGTGCATAGCTTGCGGCTGTTATGATTTTTTTTATTTGTTCGTCAGTTACTTCTTTGTCTGTGAAAGCCCTTATACTTCTTCGGCTTTGTACCAATTCCAAGTATTCTTCATAGGTGACCATATTTTGCCTCCTAATCATCAATTCTGTATTTTTTCTGCGGAAAACAATTGTATATTTTATATCAGAACAATTAGCCTTTATGACGTTCTTTCAGTGCTTCTTTATTGGCATATAGCTTTCCATCTTTAATTTCTACAACACCTTTACTCTCAAAATGCTTAAGTACCGAGCTTATTTCAGCAGCGCTCTTTCCTAATTTTTGGGCAAGTTCATCTTTGCTTATCCCACTATTTTGTAAAATAAATTTGAATATCTTCGCGTGTTCTTCATGCCCGCCTTTTCTTCTTTTGTCTTCTTTATTCACCATTATATGCTCCTTTTTATGTGTTTTTATTTTTTGCGTTATGCTCAGCACGCCGCTGTTTTCTTCTACAAATTCTTTCATAATTAATTTTTCAATAATTTCCTTAATTTCCTCAACCTTTTTGCCCAAAAGTTCTGCCAGCTTCTCAGTGGTTATACCTTCATTTTTCTCAATAAGTTTTACTATTTTCATTCCCAATTGTTTTTTCTCTTTCATGAGTTTTCTCTTCTTTTCTATGTTTGTTTCTATTTTTTTTAGAACATTTATGAATATATCAAGTTCTTGTTCAGTTACACCGTCAAAGATTAATCTGTTATTGTCTTTCAAATGTTTGTTCATGCGCTCTTTAACTGCCAAAGCTTTTTGGGTAGCAACCAGCTCTTTTTTTCTGAGATCTGTTTCACTTTGATTTCTTGTAATCAAACCATGAGTTTCTAATCGTTTTACAGCTTTAGCAACAGTTGTTTTATCTAAATTCAAAACCCCGGCCAGTTCATCTTGCGTTATCCTTTCATGATTTATTATTTCTTTCAGAATATTTATTTGTCCAATGCCGATAAACGAGTCATAATTATTAGCATTTGCAGTAAACAGCTTTCTGTGTATCCTGCTCATTACAGCCATTACTTCTTGACTTTTCTCTTGAATTTTTTGCCCCTCCTTTTTGTTGGCTTACCAAGTATATGCATATATTACGCTAAATTAGTTGGCTTGTCAACTAATTTAGCGTAATTATTTTTGCGCAGCTTGCAAAACCGGTGCAGCGTCCTGCATCTGTTCAAAAGCACCTACTATTATTACCTTCTATCATTCAAGTGTATATACAGCAACATCCGGCTGATTAAGAAAATTCCATTTGCCGTTAACACCTTTATGTTTAGCTCCCACCTCAATATGCACCATCGCTATTCCGCAATCGAGACGTTTAGAAATATTATATGTGTCTTTAACATTATCCACGGAAATCTTTATTGCATTAGGTTCTACAGAAAATCGCCAAGGCTGTCTGTTTACTGCGGAAGGAGCTAATCTGGCTAATTCTAAGGCAGATTTTACCCAATCGGGCCAATCTGCTCTAAACCCTCCCACACATAAAAAATCTAAATCTTTTCGTTTGTGACTAGAAACAAATCCGGACATAAGTTTTTCTTTCAAACCATATTGTTTGGAAGCATAACCCAGCGGGGTAACAGCAAGTACTTTTTCATCAGCAGCAACTGCAATTTGCTGTTTTACTATATCAGGCCTAAAAAATCCTCCAACCCAGCAAGTTGCTAATCCCATTGAAGCGGCCTCTAATATAAGACATTCTCCAATATAACCAACTTTTTCTTGCATATTGGCATCTTCTAAATTACCAATAAAAGCAGCATAGGCGGGAGCACCTTTGATTTTCCCGTAAGAACCAATTACACCTTTAAATACGTCTTCAGGATTTTGAGTTATTATTTCTACTCTGGCACCAGCAATGTTTTTATTCAGCTGTTGGGAAAAATCCGTTAAGCGAGATACTTCCTCATCGGTTAAAGGTTCAGCAGTAAACAGGCGCCGGGAACGGCGCTGAAAAATTGATTCATACCATTCTTCTTTTGCCAATAACATATAATTTTTACCCCTTTTTCTTTTCCAAAAATGATTACTTTAACAGTTTCATTAATTATATTCCCTTGACAAACTTTTTCCAATAAATAAGCCCCATGAATCCACACCTTACTGCAAGTAGGGTAAAACTAAATCCGGTACCGGTGCATTCTAAAGCAACCGCACATAAAACCTATATCAACTATTCTTTATCCTTTATGTCGTCTGCATACTCTTTGACAATTCTTCTATCTGAGAATAATATAAATTTAACAAAAGTCAGTCCGTAGAGCAGTGCCAGTATATAAGAAAGAAAAATAATACTTATCATCATCAAAAGCAAAGGAGGCTGCAGGGTCAAATTTCTTATCTGTTAAAAAAGAGCAAAATGGCCTTGTAAACATTATGAAAATTATTGATTTAACACGCACTATTGCTGAAAATATGCCTGTTTATCCAGGTACCGACGCGCCAAAACTCCAACCGGCAAATACTTATGAGCAGAACGGGTTTAAAGAAACACTGCTGACTATGTTTTCTCATACCGGTACGCATATGGATTCACCTGCCCATTTATATCCGGATAAAAAAACGCTCGATAAATTTCATGTTAACCAATTTGTAGGTACAGCTTTGGTTATTGATTGCACAGAGCTATCTGACGGTGACACAATTACAATGGAGTACATTAATAAGGATAGAAAAAAAGCAGACCAGGCAGAATTTTTGATTTTCATGACAGGTTGGGAAAAATATTGGGGAACTGATCGATATTACGGTGATTACCCTTATCTTGATAATGAAGTCATAAAATATATCATCCGTTCTCACAAGAAAGGTGTAGGCTTTGACACAATAGGAATTGATCCGATTGCTGATGAAAATCTTACAATACACAAAACCCTTTTCGCTCAAAATGAAATGGTAATAATCGAAAATCTGATGAATCTTGATCAGATAGGAACTGACTTATTTACATTTTTCGCACTTCCCCTTAAATATGAAAATAGCGATGGCGCCCCCGTAAGGGCAATTGCTCTGCTCGAATAGAGG
>CBEUVQ010000085.1:0-4130 GCA_965546615.1 uncultured Peptococcaceae bacterium | reverse complement strand
TTGGTGCGGTGAAGAGGACTTGAACCTCCACGAGCGTAATGCCCACTAGAACCTGAATCTAGCGCGTCTGCCAATTCCGCCACCACCGCACTTTTTTAATGACAAAAATTATGTTAACACATTAGGTTATTATTGTCAACAACAAATTTTGATAAACTTTAATTTGCCGTCAGCAAGAAATATTATATCATAATACTTCGTCATCAACAACAGCATTTTTATTACAAGCCTGCCAGGCCTGTATGAATTACCGTCCTCAGCAGCCTCCGCCTTTTATAACAACAAACATCAAAATAATCATAGCAGCAACCAAAAGAAAAGTGCTAACCGCCGGGCTTAATTCAAGCAGCGAACCGGCAGATGCAGCCACCAATGCAGCTGCCAGCAGTACAAATCTTGTTTTTCCGGACATAATTCACCTCATAATCAATAATGCTTTATTAGATTATATCAAACTTTAAATCAAACACCAACATCCGCTTTTTATCAGTCAGTATTATATTATTGATTATTGGCAAAACAAAAAGGGGATGATTAAATCCCCCTAAAAAGACTGTAATTACCGTTCATGCCGCCACTACAAAGCGCTTCAATTGAGACCGCATCTGTTCAGCCATATCTGCAACCCTTCCCGCCTGCAGCTCTACTTCGCGGGCGGAGATGCGCTCTGTAGTCTGCTCATCATCTTCTTTGGTACCTGCAATTACATGTGCGTAATATACCGTTTCTTTCATCTGCTTCGATATTTCCGACGTACCGTCTGCAATGCGGCTTACCTGTTCCCCGGCACTTAATACCGAACGGTATATACCGGAAAGTGCATTTTCAGTTTGCACTACGGCCGCCGCACCTTGATCAGCCATTTTCTCAGCGGCTTCAACCTGATTTAACACTTCAGAGGCGCCGGCTTGAATTAAATGAATAATTTGCCTCACATCTTCGGTAGATTGTTCTGCTGCTTCAGCTAATTTACGTACTTCCTCGGCCACAACAGCAAACCCTCTGCCTTTTTCACCGGCACGGGCGGCTTCTATGGACGCATTCAGTGATAACAAATTAGTTTGCTGAGAAATATTTTTAATAATATCCACTATTTTACTAATTTCTTGAATGTGCTGTGTTAAAGATTGCACGGCATCAGAGCTGTCATGAGCCAATTGCCTGTTCTTTTTGATTTTTTCTACCACTTGTCTTAACCCTTGTAAACCTTCTTCTGCAAGCAGCATCGTTTTTCTGCTGGTAATTTCTGCCTCCGCAGCCTGCCGGGTGACATCTTTAACCACCTCGGCCATTTTGTCTGCGTTTTCTTCCGCTTTCAGCGCAAACCGAACCTGATTCTCTCCCACCCGGTACATTTGTAAACTAGTTTGATGCAGTTCAGCTGCGGTACGACCAAAGTCTTTAATCAAGCCGCCAAGATCAGACAACATCAAGTTAAAACTCGCACCAAGGCTCGATAATTCTTTCCCCACTTTTGTTTCTTTCGCCCGCAGAGTCAGATTTCCGTCTCCGACCTGAGACATAATACCGGTTAATTCATTCAACGGTTTGGCAAATTTCCTTGCTCCGATAACGCCGATCAACACTGCTGCCAGTATCGCTGCCGCACCCCCAAGGATAATAAGGTTCCTTAACTGTTTTACCGGCGTTAAATATTCTTCAACCGGAATACCGACAATATAAATCCAGTTTTTACCCGGTATTTGCTGATACGCCACACGCCACTGAATTTTTTGTGATTCAACTGTCTCCAAGCCCGCTCTGCCGGAAGCAATATTTTTAACCCATTTCGGCGAAAGCAGCAGTTCCTCTTGGTTTCCCGCTGACACAAATACTTCATTGCCCTGCTGGTCAACAATATGTATACTGGGATGCAAGCCCTGGCGTGAGAAGGCTGCATTTTCTACCCCCACAATATACTTAACCTTGCGCATTATTTCTCGGCTGTCTACAGTAGAAGTAAAAAGATCAATCTTTTCTGAAACATTGGCAGCTGACGAAGTTAAGCGTCCGTCAGCGTACTGCTGCAGCCGGTTTTTACCCATAAAATAAGCAGCAGTACCCAAAACACCCATTACCGTTATTATAACAACACTCATCAACAATAAAATCCTAAACTGAAAGCTAACCCCGTCATATAAATCAACAGATATTTTTATTCGTTTGCGGCTCATTATGTTAACCGCTGCTGATTTAACGCTTTTAGGTAAAACTTTTAAGCGATTTATCAGAGTATTGGTACCGTTTTTCTCCAATGATAACATCTCTCCCAATTGATGTTTTCTTGGTATTTCATGTCCCATCGTTGATGCTGCTAAAAACAGCAGCCGATCGTAATTAAATTAGTTTGCAAATAAGTTTTCAACAAAAAAATCACATCACTCCTTTAACTTTGGTTAAATTTATCATACATACACTAAGTAAAAAAACGATGTAATGATTGTTATATTTTGTAAACTCTTGATTAAAAATGCTTAATAAACAGCAAATATTATTAATGATTATCAGCCAAACTAAAACCAAAGAAAAAGCAAATAAGGAGGTATACACACATGGCCAGACGCATTCGAGGCGTAATTAAAAATTCCGATACTTCAACCACTGCATATGGTTACCGCAGCCCTTGGGATGTCGGCAGAGCATCTTACAGCAAACGAATTCAAAGAATAAAGGGGTTTAACCGGCCAAGTGAATAAAAAAAGGGCGCAATAAATGCTGCGCCCTTTTAGTAATCGCTACTCTCTACGCAAAGCAACGATTGGATCCAGTTTTGATGCTTTGTTGGCGGGGTAAATCCCGAAAAAAACACCGATAATTGCGGAAAATACAAAAGCAAACAGTACCATCCACCAAGAAACCAGCGGCGGCAGTTTTAAGAAATATGATACCACCATTGCACCACCATATCCAAAGATAATCCCAATAATCCCCCCTACTGAACATAAAGCTACAGCTTCAATCAGAAACTGCATCAAGATGTCTTTTCTTTTCGCTCCCAGAGCCATGCGAATGCCGATTTCTCTGGTGCGTTCCGTTACTGATACAAGCATAATGTTCATTACTCCGATACCGCCTACCAACAGCGATATCCCGGCTATTGAGCTGATGATCAGTCCCATGACGGAAGTTACCTTATTAAAAGCCTGCATTTCTTCTTCCATACTATAAGTGGCATAATGCCCCGGAGCATAGTGGCGGCGCTCTAAAATATGTTTTGTTTGCTCCATCGCTTTAAAGACAGTATCCTTACCCGATGCACTGCCGACCAATGAATGGACGTATTCCCATTGAGAACCGCCGTGCATAAAAGAAATGGGCACATAGGCATTTTTTTCCGGTTCAACACCCGGCAGTGCCGATTCTCTTTTTTTAATCACCCCGATTACCAAAGCGGCCTGTCCGTTCGGCAGCATCACCCGCTGACCCACGGGATTTCCGGGTCCAAACAAAATATCGGCCAGTGCTTCATCCAATACCACCACCCGCCTGCCGGCATTGTCATCCTCTTGGTTATAAAACCGCCCGTATAATATTTTTAAATTATTAATATATTGAAAGTCAGTGTTAGTGCCATAAATTACTGCTTTCTTTTCACCTTCAGAGCTTCTGACAACGCCTTGATATCTCTTAACAGGTGATAAATATTTTACTTCCGGCACCAAGTTCTTGATCACAGCAACATCTTCTTTGGTGAAATCACGGGAACGAATATTTTCCCCCTCACGGTAATTGGGATATACATAAAAAATATTCGGGCCAAAAGCCTCTAATTCATTAATCACCAGTGCTTTACCGCCCTGACCGATTGCCACCACCGCTATTACCGCTGATATACCGATGACAATACCCAAAATAGTTAAAAAAGACCGCAGCTTATTGTGGCGTATACTTTCAAGCGCTACTAACAAAAACTCTTTATAACTCATCTACTTCACCTCTGTTCCTGAGGCGACAATACGCTGCTGTACTGCTTCATCACTGATCAGCAGACCGTCCTTAAACCGTATAATTCGCTGGGCATATCTCGCTATATCTATCTCATGGGTAACTAAAACTATAGTGGCACCGTCACGGTGCAGCTCTTGAAAGATAGCCATTATTTCTTCTCCGGTACGGGTATCAAGCGCGCC
>CBEUVQ010000084.1:0-4184 GCA_965546615.1 uncultured Peptococcaceae bacterium | reverse complement strand
GTCTGCTCGGTAACAGATACCAAACCGCTTTGGTAAGGCAGTTGTTGTTTGCCGTGATTTTTTAATGCATTGGGAATACAGGAACTGTCAATAACATCGTCTTCTGCCAGTATAACCATCCGTTCAATTACATTTTTCATTTCCCGCACATTACCCGGCCAAGGATAGGCCAGCATTACAGCCATAACTTCCGGCTCCAGCCGAGAAATGTGTTTGTTATATAGCTGACTGTACTCTCTGGTAAACTGATAGACCAGTTCCGGGATGTCTTCTCTTCGTTCGCGCAGCGGAGGCACTTCCAGCGTCACTACGTTAAGACGATAGTATAAATCTTCCCTGAACAACTCTTTATTCAGCATATCTTCTAAATTACGGTGAGTTGCGGCAACAATGCGCACATCAACATTTATTGGCGTCGATCCACCAACCCGATAAAATACCTGCTCTTGCAATACTCGCAGCAGTTTTACTTGTAGATCGGGAGAAAGCTCGGCTACTTCGTCTAAAAACAGCGTACCCCCGTTGGCATTTTCAAACACACCGGTTTTGCCTTGGCGGTTTGCGCCGGTAAACGCACCACCTTCATAACCAAATACCTCACTCTCAAATAATGTCGGCGGTATAGCTGCACAGTTTACCACTATAAAAGGTTGGTCAGCTCTATTGCTGGCTTCGTGAATTGCTCTGGCAAAAAGCTCCTTGCCGGTACCGCTTTCTCCTCTGATCAAAACCGAAGCATTTGTTTTTGCTACCCTCTTTGCCATACTAATTAGTTCAGTCAATTTGTGATGATGCCCTTTAATCCGGGCAAAAGGGTTTGCGTTACCGGTGATGCGGCTAATTTCACTTTGCAATTCCTGCACTTGATTTGAAGCATGGTGCAGTTTTTTATTTAATTGCACCACTTCGGTAATATCTCTTTCTGCTGATACACCACCGGCAATCCGCTCACCTATTTTTACCGGATTGGCACTGATTAAAACATGAGTTCCTTTACAAGGTTGGTGATATACCGAACGCACCCCTTCATGCTCTTTAATCACTTTTGTGACCATTAGGTTAGAGAAATACTCTTCAATATTATGACCGATAATATCAGCTGCTTTTATATTGTACAGCGCTTCTGCGCGGTAGTTCCAATGAGAAACAACATCTTTTTCATCAATAATACAAATTGCTTCACTCACCGTATCCAAAACAGCATCTAACCTGGACTGGGCAATTTCCAAGCGTGATGCCAGCTCGGTAAATAAAATATCAAAGTATAACAAACCCAAAACTTTGTTATTTTCATCAATGGCTACCAACGGGTGATAGCGCAGCTCTCTTAGATATATCAAAAAGTCGTCATCTAAATTTTCTCGTTCTAATATAGAAAAATCGGTACGCATAATTTCAGTAATTTTGGCATCGGGGTCCGTTCCTTCCTTAAACAAACGTTTATAAGAAACAACGCCTGTTAGCTGCTTTTTATCTCTAACTACTAAAGCAGACTTATTTTCAGCTGCCAGCAGCCGTCCTTCGCTGACCATAATATCGGGAGTTACCTCTATATAATTACGATACAATACTTCTTTTACTGTGATGTATCCGGCAGTGTTCATACTAAGCCTCCCCTTCCAGGCATAGTCATCGCTTATCAAAGCCAATTTTAACACATTCAACTGCAATGTGACAGATAATTCAAAAAGTAGGATTGCTCCTACTTTATTGAAAGATTGCTAATCTTCGCCAAGATATGCTTTGCGTACTTGTTCATTTTGAGCCAATTCATTTGCCGGTCCGGACAGAACAACAGAGCCGGTTTCCAGAACATATGCCCGATCAGCTATAGACAAGGCCATATGAGCGTTTTGTTCAACCAGCAGTATCGTTGTACCTGTTTTATTAATTTCTTTAATAATATCAAAAATTTCCTGCACCAGCATCGGCGCCAAACCCATTGAAGGTTCATCCAAGAGCAGAATCTCCGGTCTTGACATTAATGCACGACCCATTGCCAGCATTTGCTGTTCACCGCCTGACAGCGTTCCGGCAGGTTGGTTAATCCGTTCCTTTAAACGGGGAAATCTTTTAAATACATTCTCTAAGCTTGTCTTAATTTCAGAGCCGCTTTTTCTGGTATAAGCTCCCATTTCTAAATTTTCCATTACCGACATCAGAGGAAAAACTCGCCGCCCTTCAGGCACCTGAGATATACCTAAGCTGACTATTTTATGCGGCTGCATTTTAACAAGCTCAGTTCCTTTAAGTTTAATTGAGCCCTGTGAAGGTTTAATTAAACCGGAAACAGTGCGCAGCGTAGTGGTTTTTCCTGCACCGTTGGCCCCGATTAAAGCAACAATCTCACCTTTATTCAGATTGAAAGATATTCCGTTTAATGCCCGGATAGCGCCATAGGAAACATGCAGATTGCTAACCTCCAACAGCATTTAAACCACGTCCTTTCCTAAATAAGCAGCAATAACATCCGGGTTCCTCTGCACTTCTGCCGGTGAACCGGAGGCGATTTTACGACCATAATCCAGTACAGCAACTCGGTCAGACAAATTCATCACAAATTTCATGTCGTGTTCAACCAAAAAAATAGTTAACCCCATTGCTTGAATTTTTCTAATCATCTTCATCAACACTTGTTTTTCCTGCGGATTCATGCCGGCAGCCGGTTCATCCAAACACAGCAGCGATGGTTCAGTAGCCATCGCCCGGGCAATTTCCAAACGACGTTGTTCACCATAAGAAAGGTTTTGAGCAAGCTCATACTTCTTATGATCCAATTCCATTAATTCAAGCACTTCCAAAGCTTTTTCTTCGATATGCTTTTCTTCCTTTTTTACTTTCGGATTGATAAACCCGGTAATTGCTCCTAAAATATCACTTTTAGTGCGGCAGTGCTGACCAATTTTTACATTATCCAGCACTGTCATTTTTCCAAATAATCTTATATTTTGAAAAGTACGAGCAATACCTTTAGCAGTAATCACATAAGGTTTTAACCCGGTAATGTCCTGACCATTAAAGAACACTTTCCCTTCGGTAGGTTTATAAATACCGGTAATAATATTAAATATAGTACTTTTGCCGGCTCCGTTCGGCCCAATTAATGCCCTGATGGTACCTTTTTCGATATTCATATCTACTCCATCCACTGCCGTTAGGCCTCCGAAGCGGATAGTTAAATTTTTCACTTCTAAGATAGCTGCCAAAAAAAATTCCCCCTTACCACTTAGTTTTAAACGCCCCCGGCAGCAGAGCTCCGGTCGGTTTGCTCGCGATACTTATTTTTAAAGATAAGCCGGTGTAAATTTACGCCACCTAATAAACCATTGGGGCGAAAAACCATCATGGTAATCATTAAAGCACCGTAAATCAGCATGCGGTATTCTGCAGACGAACGCAGGAACTCAGGGGCAAGTGTGAGCACCGTGGTGCCCAAAACAACACCCGGAATACTTCCCAAACCACCTAAAACTACAAAACATAGAAATTCAAATGATTTTGAAAAACCAAAGTCGCCGGGATTAATATACTGCAGCATATGGGCATACAGTCCGCCGGCCAGTCCGGCAAAAAAACAACCAATAGCAAATGCCTTTATTTTATAAGATGAAATGTTAACCCCCATCGACTCTGCAGCAATTTCATCTTCACGTATCGTAACCAGCGCCCGGCCAAAACGAGAATTTTGCAATAAGTAAGCAATAATTATGGTTAAAATTACAAGAAGGTACACCAATACAATATTGGATGATCTTGGAATACCAGAAAGGCCAAGGGCACCACCGGTAATTTTCAAGTTCAAAAAAACAACCCTAACTATCTCACCAAATCCCAAGGTAACAATCCCTAAATAGTCACCGGTAAGGCGCAGTGCCGGAAAACCAATGACAAAACCAAAGAAAGCAGCTAACAAGCCGCCGATAATTAAAGCAGCGAAAAACGGAAACTGAAACTTCACACTTAGTATTGCAGCACCATAAGCACCGATTGCAAAAAATGCAGCATGCCCAAAAGAAAACTGCCCGGTTTCACCGGTAATAATGTTCAATCCCAAAGCGGCAATAATGTAGATGCCCAGCAGGGTGAACACTTGCATGTAGTATGGGTCAATCATAGATTCTAAAAATGCAGTCATGCTGTGTCACCTACACTTTCCTTTGAATTGGCTTGCCTAATAAACCTGT
>CBEUVQ010000083.1:0-4284 GCA_965546615.1 uncultured Peptococcaceae bacterium | reverse complement strand
GCAACCTGCTGATTACAAGTCAGCTGCTCTACCAATTGAGCTACGTCGGCAAAAACGACTTATACAATTTACATATTATTTTATAACAGAAAATCGCCCGTCAGTCAAGAGTTAACAGCAGTATTGTTTGGCACCAGCAGGCGCAGTTTTTTGGGCAGCACTTTAATTTCTAACGGCATTCCCGGACCTTCTTCGCCGTCTACATCGCTTATCACATTATGCGGACTTTGTACGTTCAACCACTTCACCTGATGATACTCTACCAGCGGGCTGGTTAAATGCGTTCCCTTTCCTTTGTAGGCTTCTAACAAAATGTTGATTAACTTAGGCAGTGTGCATTTTTTTAACAGCAGTACATCTAACATTCCGTCAGATAAATCCGCTTTTGGGGCGATGTTTTTAAAGGTGCCGGCAGTGGTGGAATTAACCACCAGCAGCAAAAGCAGCCTGTCTTCAATGCAGAATGCATCGCTTTCAATTTGCAGCGGTATCGGTGTTAAGTTGCTCAGCGACTGCAGTCCCCGCAGGTAGTAAGCGGTTACCCCCAGTTTGCGTTTGATCAGCTGGTTTACATCGTAAGCAACATCAGCCAATATGCCGGTACTGATGACATTGATAAAATAGCGGCCGTTTACCCAGCCTACATCCGTCAACTGCTCTTTTCCGGTGAGCAGCTGCTCGGCAACAGCCACCGGGTTGCCTCTGATGCCCAGTGCGTTGGCAAAGTCATTGGCGGTGCCGGAAGGAATTATCCCCACCGGTACATTGGCACCAACCTGCAGCAGTTCATTAACGGTATAGTTCAGCGTGCCGTCGCCGCCTGACGATAAAATCAGTTGGTAGTGGTGGATGTCTTCAAAAACATTTTGATGTCGGCAGGTGCCGACGCGGTAGTATGTCGGCAGATAGCCGTGGGTAATGCAGGCAGCGGTAATTTGATCAATGTAGGGCACAAAACCTGCTCCGCCGCTTGCCGGGTTGTAAATAATTAAAACCTTTTTCACTTCATCACTTCCAGCTCTAAACTATATTGTTTGCCAAACAACAAATCATACTGCAAAAGCCAATACTGTTCAGCCAGGTGCTCATAATCCTCAGGCAGCTTGTTATACAGCCTGCCGGCGGCGTCAATTTTAACTTCTGCCGAAAAGCCCGGCAGTACTGCACTAAAATCATCTAAAAACTTGTAAAAACGCGGCAGTTGAAGACCGGCATACTTAAGCACATAAGGCGGCAAAAAGGCGGGGCTGACGGTATCCGGCGTTTCACTTTTTTCTTTAAAGCTGCTCCACACTACCAGCGGGGTGCTGTGCATTTGCCGGTATTCAGTCAAACTCCACTGCTCTTCATCTGCATGAATGAAGCCTGCTTCTTTATAAGTGAAGTTATTCTCTCCCAAGTAGGGCAGGTGATCGCCAAAAAAGACAATCATCGTCGGCTCGTCAGCGGTTTTAAAATAATCAATCAGCATTTTAAGTGCGGTATCGCCGTCTTTAACCCCTTGGGCATAGGTTTTCAGCGCTGCCAAAGAATCGTTTGATAAACTGCCGCTGAGTTCAATATCTGTTGATTTATAGCGGTTGGCTTCGTACGGGCCGTGGTTCTGCATAGTAACGGCATAAATAAACACTGGTTTTTCTGATTTGTTTACCTCATCTATAATTGCCTGCGACACTGCGCTGTCGGCAGTATATGCTCCTCGATTGGGGGCGTCTTTAAAATCATCTAAGCCGATAAATTTCTCAAAGCCGATGTACTGATAAACCTTGTCGCGGTTCCAAAACCACTTGTGAAAAGGGTGAATGGCCACCGGATAATAGCCTTCACGCTGCAGCACATTAGCCAAAGAAGGCAGCGGTTTATTGATATACTGCTGGTACGGTACCGAACCGTTGGGCAGAAAAGCGTTAGAAAAACCGGTTAAAGCTTCAAACTCAACGTTGGAAGTGTACCCGCCGATAGTAGGCGACAGCAGCCAGCCCGACTGCAGTTGCCGCACAGTGGGCATCGGATCTTCGCTGAAAGCAGCAGCTTTTAACAGCGTAGGATCCCAAAAAGCCTCATTCATCACAATAATAATGTTGGGCTTTTCGGCGGGTGGTGCACCGCTATCTGTCTTGGCAGCATCATCGCTGATGCTGTTCACTGCGTCCGCCACTGCAGCTTTGCTGTAATTTTCCGGTGGAAAAATAATAATGCTTTGCGTATTCAGCAGATAGCTTAAAATAAAACCGTTTTTATCGTAATTGACATCTTGGCGCCAAACGATATTTTGAATATTTAAGGATTTAAACAGCCAACCTACCGGTGTGGCTTGGTAAAAAGCCGTGCCGACCAGCACTGCCAGCGACAGTACTGCCAAAGCAGCCCGATATTTGATTTTTAACTTAAAATTAGGCAGCAAATAGCGTGCTGTTATTATCAATAATACCGCAGCAAGCAGGATAATTAAAGGGCGTAAGCCCGTTTCCTCAGAAAGCTGCGGAAAAAGCTTAAAAACATTTTTGTATAAAACGATATCCCAAGGGTACAGCGGTTCCCCCAAAAACATTATCTTATATTTGTTAACCAAGGCCGGCAGCAGCACAACCGCACTGTAAACAGCAAGGCTTACATAGGTGCAGCCGAACAGTGCGTATACCGACAAAAACAAAAATAATAAGATAAAATAACTAATCAGCACGATAGTACATGATGATGCCGCCCAAGCAATTACGTCGGAAACCGTTTCGCGCTGAAAAAATTCCGCTGCAAACAAAGTGAAAGCCGGGGCGGTGATTAACAAGCACAAAAAAATAACCGGCCCCCAATTTATCCGCTTCATAAATGTATCCTCCTAAAAACGGTGTCAAATTTAAAATATTCGATTTAACAGGCTGCATATCCTGCAAACAGTAATTTCCTGCGCTTGTAGGGAACGGTGCCCCCCGTTCTGTTAAACGAATTCCCAACCACTAGAATACCGTCTTTCAAACAACATTAATACCAACAGTAGGGCACGGTCTTGACCGTGCCGTTTAATATTGAAAACGGTGCAATTTCATTTTTAAAACAATGTCAACCTTGTAATATCTGTGCAAACGGGCAGGGATGGAACCCTGTTCCCCCGCCCCACATCTGTAGGGAACGACGCCCTCGTCGTTCCGTTTGGTGCGGCCCCCCGTCATTCCGCATCCACAAAACATTAAAAACATATAACAAAAACCGACAAAATAAGATATAATCTATGCTGTACGTGCATTTGCCGAATAAAAACGAAGTATCTCATAAAAAATAATGGCAATACTAAATAATGATAATAAATGCTGAGAATAAGAGGATATTTATGGAAAAATTACTAATTCAGGGTGGAAACAAACTTACCGGCACCATTAAAGTAGGCGGGGCGAAAAATGCAGTGCTGCCCATTATCGCCGGCGCACTGCTGACAGCGGAAAAGTGCCGCATTACCGGGGTGCCCAAACTAACTGACGTAGCAACTATTGGCGCGGTGCTGCAGAACCTCGGCGCGCAGGTAGTAATGAAAAATGATGAAATGGAAGTAACCGCCGAAACAATAGCATCTTCAGAAGCCCCTTACGAATACGTGCGGCGTATGCGGGCATCGTTTTTGGTAATGGGCCCGCTTTTAGCCCGCACCGGTAAGGCGAAAATATCGCTGCCGGGGGGATGTGCCATCGGCACCCGGCCGATTGATCTGCACCTCAAAGGCTTTGCCGCACTGGGTGCGGAAATAACCTGCGGTGAAGGTTATATTGAGGCGAAAGCTAAAAAACTGATCGGCAGCCGCATTTATTTAGACTTTCCCAGCGTAGGGGCGACAGAGAACATTATGATGGCCGCCGCACTGGCCGAAGGAGTTACTGTAATTGAAGATGCCGCTGAAGAGCCGGAAATTGTAGACCTGGCCAATTACCTAAACTCGATGGGAGCAAAAATAAAAGGTGCGGGAACGAAGGTAATTCGCATTACCGGCGTAAAAGAACTGCACGGCACTGCCCACAACGTTATTCCCGACCGCATCGAGGCCGGCACCTACATGGCAGCCGCTGCCATTACCGGCGGCGATGTGTTGGTTGACAATGTCATTCCCGGCCATCTAAACCCGGTAGTGGCTAAACTGAAAGAAGCCGGTGTGGAAATAACCGAAGAAGAAAACGGCCTGCGAATAAAAGCAAACGGCCGCTTAAAAGGAGTAGATATAAAAACTCTGCCGTATCCCGGTTTTCCTACCGATATGCAGCCGCAGATGATGGCGATGATGTCGGTGGCGGAAGGCACCAG
>CBEUVQ010000082.1:0-4421 GCA_965546615.1 uncultured Peptococcaceae bacterium | reverse complement strand
TTTGTCCAGCCCTTTTGCATCATTAACAACCTCTCCTGTATTTAATTCAGCTGTAACCCGGCAGCATATCTAACCACCTGTCGTTAAAACAGCTTTTGGCACACATTAAACTCAATAGAAACTGCCTCCAATCTACCCGTCTTCACATCTCGACAAAATATCTTTAAACCGCCGCATCTTTTAGTTTTTTTACATCACTCAGCAGCTGCTGTGCTGATTGTGATTGAGCCTTTAAAACACTTGAAGTGTTGGCGGCAATATCAGAAAGCTTATCCACCACCTGATTAACCTCTTGTGCGGCAGATTCCACGCCGGCAATTCCCAAATCCAGCGCACCGACCCCGGAATAAGCCTTTTCCACCGCAGCCACACCGTCCTCCATATGGTCTTTAATTGCGCGGCAGAGCTCATTGGCTTCAGCTACTAAACCCACTGCCTGTTTAATGCCTTCACCTCCCTGGGATATGCTTTCTGTAACCGCTTCAGCGTTAGCTCTTAACTGCATAAGAGCAGCAGAAATATCCTCAACAATTTTTCCGCTTTCCACCGCCAATTTACCCACTTCCTCAGCCACTACCGCAAACCCCCGCCCGACATCTCCCGCCCGAGCCGCCTCAATGCTGGCGTTAAGAGCAAGTAATTTGGTTTGATCGGCAATTGATTTAACAGCCTCCAACATTTTTCCCAAACCCTCAATATCATCGCGCAGCTGGGAATATTTCTTTATTGAATCCGCAACCTGCTCAAACATGTTTTCCATTCCCGAATCCGCCTGCTTCAAACGCACAACGCCTGCTTCGGCAAATTCCCGCGCTTTTTTTAATGATGCATCGGTATCTTTCATCTGCTTCATTGCTTCCGTTACATGTTTATTTAATTCGCTTACCATTCCCCGGCTGCACATTGCTGTTTCGGCAGCTTCAGCAGCCATGGTGTTTATCTCCTGGGCAATATCAATCAAGCCGCTGTTCATTTCAACCATTTTTTGAGCTGTCGAGGCAGCTTCGGCAAATTCTTTATCAAGCAGACCGCCCCGCTCTGCCTGCTCTCTGCCGCATTTTTTTCCGGACAGTAATTTTAACAACGTCAATAACGCAGCACCCCCTTGAGCAGCCAATTAATGATAACGATATTCATTATCATTAATTGGCTAATAAAAAAATCGCTGTTAGCACTTTTCACTGTCGGATTCGTCAGATTTATCATTTTTACCTGATTTCTGCTTGTCGCAGCAGCCGCCGCAGGGGCAGCTTCCCGATCCGCATCCGCCGCAGCATCCTCCGTTTTTTATTTCCGCCGCTCCTTGGCAAAACCCCCGGTAAGTCAAATAACCGATCCCTGCTGTCAGCGTTAAAGTGGTAAACAGACCAACGGTATTTTCCAATATCATTTATCACCTCTTTATAAAAATTCGCATTAAACGCCTATGCCCAATGCCAAACCTATCCGGTAAATAAGCAGCGATACAATCCAAGCCAGTACAAAGGGGTAAGCTGCGGCAAACAAAGTCCATTTCCACGAACCCAGCTCTTTTTTAATAGTCCCGATGGCCGCCATGCACGGTGTGTATAACAGTGTAAATACCAGGAAGGCATAAGCGGACAAAGGAGTAAACACCGCTTCCAAAGAGCCCTGCAGCTGCCCGGCAGCCTGTACCGCTTCCTCAGCCAGCTCGCCGACACCGTAAATTATTCCTAATGTGGAAACCACCGCTTCTTTCGCCAATATACCGGTCAGTACGGCAACTCCTGTCTCCCATGAACCGAAACCATGCCAGCTGAAAAGAGGAGCTATAACGCCGCCGACTGCCGCCAGCAGACTGTCGGAAATATCCGCCGGACCGGAAAAATTGTATCCCGATAAAAACCAAATTACTACCGACATGCTGAAAATAACGGTACCTGCTTTAACCAGAAAACCCTTTCCTTTTTCCCAGGTCTGCAGCAGTACATTTTTCAAAGTAGGTATGCGATAAGGAGGCAGCTCCATCAAAAAGGCTTCCGCATCATCTTTAAAATAAGCGGATTTAAAAATCAGCGCCATAATGACCGCCACCGCCACACCAAGCAGATAAAGCGATAAAACCACCACACTTTCTCTGCCGGGGAAGAACAGCGCAGCAAACAGTGCGTACACCGGAAGTCTGGCGCCGCAAGACATAAAGGGCACCACCAAAACGGCTATCTTGCGGTCCCGTTCGGTATCAAGGGCTCTCGCCCCCATAATGGCGGGAACGCTGCAGCCAAACCCCACCAGCATCGGCAGAAAAGCTTTGCCGGACAAACCCATTCTGCGCATCGCCCGGTCCATGATAAATGCCACTCTGGCCATATAGCCGGTGCCGTCAAGAAAACTGATTAAGAAAAACAGCGTAAATATCAGCGGAACAAAGACCAACACCGCACCGACGCCGCCGATAATACCGTCTGTCACCAAAGACTGCAGCCACTCTGCCGTTCCCATCGCCGCCATCGCACCGCCGACCCAACCGATCAGGGTTTCGCCGATAAAGCCGTCCAGAAGGTCGGAAAGCGGCTGTCCGATCCAAGAAAAGGTCATTTGAAACATCAAATACATTATCGAGATAAATATCGGAATGCCCAGCACCCGGTTGGTTAATATGTTATCCAGCTTATCCTGCCAGGTTTCCCCGCTCTCTTTAACGGTTAACGCTTTTTCCAGCACATTATTGATAAATTCATAGCGGGCTTCAATAATTTTTTCTTCAATTGATTCTTGGTCAGCATTTAGTTTTTTAATACCTTCTATTCGTTTTATATGTTCAGCCAGCATATCACTGCCGACTATGCTCATCGACTGCAGCAAGGACGGATCTAACAAGTTAATCAACTGACTTAATCCCTTTTTGCTGGTTGCCACCGAAGATACAACTTTAGCGCCCAAATTACGTTCCAGCACCGCCAAATTTATATCGTAACCTTTAGCCTGTGCCTCGTCCATCATATTTAGGTTGACAACGGTGGGTACACCCATTTCCAGCAGTTGAACCGTCAGGTACAAATTGCGTTCGATATTGGAGGCATCCACCACGTTAACCACCAAATCAGGCTTTTCACTCTCCAGATAATTCTTGACAATTTTCTCCTCCAACGAATAAGCACTGAGGCTGTATGTACCCGGCAGGTCGATAATGTTTATTTTTTTACCGTCCTTATTTAATTGACCGGTCTTTTTATCAACGGTTACCCCCGGCCAGTTGCCTACATGCTGAATTGCCCCAGTGAGCGCGTTAAAAATTGTAGATTTACCGGTATTAGGATTTCCCGCCAAAGCTACTGTCATTACCGACATCCTGCAAATCCCTCCTTATATTAATTCTACTAAAATCTGTTCCGCTTCAGCTTTGCGAAAAGATAGGTTGTACGATTTAACGGTCACTTCTATCGGATCACCCAAAGGTGCCGTTTTAACGACTTTCAGCTTCGCCCCCTTTACAATTCCCATCGCCATAAAACGCCCCCTGGCCTGACCTTTTACTTTAACCCCGCTTACCATAACAGACCGGCCGGGTTTGATATCTTTTAAAGTAAGCATATCTTCTCCCCCTATCACCATTTATTCAACCAATATATCCCGGGCCATTTCCTGTCCAAGTATAATTTTTCCACCGCGAACGGCCACAACAAGGGGTCCTTTGTTACAGCAGCGGCAAACGGATACCGCAGTACCGGGGATAAATCCCATTTCCTCCAGATGACGCTTGTGTTTGGAACATTTTTCGATGTTCCGAATATTAACGGTTGCCCCTCTCTTAACACAGCTCAGCGATTTCATTTTTTCACCTCGCTAATGATAATGATAATGATTTTCATTATCATTATAGCGGCAGATAATTTTATCGTCAACAGTTTTTTGATGAGCAGCATAAAAAAACAGGCGGCGAAAAAATTACAGCAGATAAGGCAAATAAAAAAACGCGAATACAAATAGTATCGCGTTTTTTAAATCCCGAAAAAGCAGGCCGATATTAACTTTTGAGCTCCGTCCGAAAGCATAAACAAAAACCGGCAGCTTTTATCGACTGCCGGTTGTTATGTCGTTGGAGGCGGCACCCAGATTCGAACTGGGGAATAAAGGATTTGCAGTCCTCTGCCTTACCACTTGGCTATGCCGCCGTTTTATTTTGGTGCCGGAGACCGGAATCGAACCGGTACGGTGATCGCTCACCGCAGGATTTTAAGTCCTGTGCGTCTGCCAGTTCCGCCACTCCGGCACGTTGTTAACCTGCCAAGCAATAGTTAGTTTATCAAACTATTTGCATTAAGTCAAGCAGCTTTTGCAGGTAATTTTTACCGAGTTACTTAACTATCAAATTTATACTAAAGCTCAAACCATTTTGGTTATTGACGATTTTTGTCGATAGTGCTAGAATACGCTATGTCAGCATTTTAATAGCCTTA
>CBEUVQ010000081.1:0-4489 GCA_965546615.1 uncultured Peptococcaceae bacterium | reverse complement strand
TAACTCTGCCTGTTAAAGAAAAATTCAAATCGATATTGGTAAAAAGAATTTTTAAACTTGAAGAAGCAAAGGAAGCTTATGATGAAGCACTAAATCCGCAGCAGGGCACAAAGGTATTAATTAAGGTAAATGATGAAAATAATTTTTGAATTTATAAACATATTTTTTGCAGGTTGAGTAAAAAGGAAGCGTAATTTTGACGCTTCCTTTTTAAACTTTTAACGGTAATTTTAGTGCTGCAGAGCATCGGCAGGCTGTTTGCGAGATATTTTTCTTTTAATTTGAGTATAAAAGCAGGAAGAATTTATAAGCTAGAGAAAAGTTATGGTATATTTGTGACATAGCCACTAATATATTATGGGTGTTTGCATCAGCACGATGGAGGGATTCTATGAACAAAAATAAAAAAATTACCCTGGTACTAGGTGTTATTGGTGCAGATGTGCATGCTGTCGGCAACCGCATTTTGGAATATGCCTTTACCGAAGCAGGATTTAATGTCGTAAATATTGGGGTGATGGCATCCCAGGAAGAGTTTATCAACGCCGCCATTGAAACCAATGCTGACGCGATTATTGTATCCTCACTTTACGGTCACGGCGAAATTGACTGCCGAGGATTAAGGGATAAAACAATAGAAGCCGGCTTAGGTGGAATTAAACTTTATGTTGGCGGCAACTTGGTTGTTGGCAAGCAGAACTGGAAAGAGGTAGAACGAAAGTTTAAAGCTATGGGTTTTGACAGGGTATACCCTCCCGGCACCATGCCGCAGGAAGCAATCGATGATATAAAACGGGATTTTGATTTAGTTTAGGGGTGAAAGTATGCAATTGACCCTGTTGATAGATTTTGGCAGCACCTATACCAAAGTTGCCGCGCTGGATTTAGATGCCGAAGCGGTGGCTGCCGGTGCTCGTGCTCGTACGACGGTAGATACCGATATTATGGACGGCCTGGAAAAAGCGATGCAGAGTATCTACCGGCAGCTGGGTGATAAAAACCCGGATTTTAAATATAAGCTGGCCTGCAGCAGTGCCGCCGGAGGTCTGCGCATTGCCGCCATCGGCCTGGTTAAAGACCTGACGGTAGAAGCGGCGAAACAAGCGGCGCTGGGGGCCGGAGCGCGGGTGTTGGGTGTTTATGCCAACGAGCTCTCTATTAAGGAAATAAACGAAATTGAAAATATGCAGCCGGAAATAATTTTGCTGGCCGGAGGCACTGACGGCGGCAATAAAGAGGTTATTACCTTTAATGCCCGTATGTTGGCGGAAAGCATTGTAGACGCTGTCGTTGTTGTGGCCGGCAACAAATCAGCCGCCGATGATGTTGAGCGCATCTTAAAAAAAGGCGGCAAAGAAGTTTTAGTCACCGAAAATGTGCTGCCTGAGCTGGAAAAGCTGAACGTTGTTCCTGCCAGGCGGCTGATCAGGCAGGTGTTTTTAGATAAAATTATCGCTGCCAAAGGCTTAAAAAAAGCGGAAGATTTTATTCAAAGAATTTTAATGCCTACGCCGGAAGCGGTGTTGAATGCCGCTCAGCTGCTGGCAAAAGGGTACAAAAATGAAGCCGGTTTAGGTGATTTAATTGTTATTGATATCGGTGGGGCCACTACCGATGTGCACTCCATGGCCGACGGCCTGCCGACGAAACCGGGCGTAAGTTTCCGCGGGCTGCCGCAGCCTTATGCCAAGCGTACTGTGGAAGGTGATTTGGGGATGCGGGTAAGTGCCGCCGCTCTTTATGAAACAGCCCGGCAGTTTGGTGCACTGGAGAATTTCAGCGGTCTTTCCACCGATAAAGTTGAACGCTATTTGGCAGATATTGCCGCAAATTTGAGTTTGCTGCCGCGCAGTGAGGAAGAAATGCGCATTGAAACGGCAATGGCGGCGTTTTGTGCCGGTACTGCGGTTGAGCGGCACGTCGGCACGCTGGAAATAGTGTGGACGCCGTTTGGTGCCAGCTATGTTCAGCATGGCAAAGATTTAACGGAAACCGTCAATATTATTGGCACCGGGGGGGTAATTGTGGAACATCCCCATCCGGAACAAATTTTGGGTGCCGCCGTCTTTCGCGAAGGTGAACCTACACTGCTAAAGCCAAAAAATCCGGCTTATTGGCTGGATGAGCAATACATATTGGCTGCTTGCGGCCTATTGGCTGAGGTAGAACCGGAAAAGGCGCTGCGGATTATGAAAAAATATATCCAAAGAATTTAAGGGAGAGGATAAGGTGGAACTGGCAAACAAAAAGATCGATTGGGAACAATTTATACAAATCCGCCAGGAAGCACTGCAGGCTTGGCCAACCGGTCAGCAGGTAAATCTGGATGAATCTCTGGATTATCACCGCCGGATGGATCCTCAAAAAATATTTGCTCAGGTTTTAAAAGCAGCTGATGAACAGGGGCGTACGCTGGCCCAACCCCGGGCAGGAGTTGCTTTGGTACAGGAACATATTGAGCTGCTGCAGTATCTGGAACAGGAAGGCGAGGCGGATTGCCTGCCCACCACCATTGACAGCTATACCCGTCAAAACCGCTATAATGAAGCGCAGAGCGGTATTGAGGAGAGCCGCACTCAAGGCCGCTCAATGCTGAACGGTTTTCCGGCGGTAAACCACGGCGTTTATGACTGCCGCCGTGTGGTGGAGTCGGTAAATGTGCCGGTGCAGGTGCGCCACGGTACGCCGGATGCCAAACTGCTTGCTGAAATTACGCTGGCCGGTGGGTTTACCAGTTTTGAGGGCGGCGGTATTTCGTATAACATTCCCTATGCCAAAGATGTGCCGCTGGAACGTTCACTGGCCGACTGGCAGTACGTTGACCGGCTGGTCGGCTATTACCAAGAACAGGGCATAACCATTAACCGCGAGCCGTTTGGTCCGCTTACCGGCACACTGGTACCGCCGTCGGTATCGCACAGTATCGGTATTTTAGAAGCACTGCTGGCCGCCGAGCAGGGCGTGAAAAATATTACACTGGGCTACGGCCAGTGCGGCAATCTCGTTCAAGATGTGGCTGCGTTAATTACGTTAAAAGAACTGGCCAAAGAGTACTTAGAACGGTACGGATACAAAGATACCGAAATCACCACGGTATTTCACCAGTGGATGGGCGGATTTCCCCAAGATGAAAGCAAAGCATTTGGGGTGATCGGCTGGGGAGCGGCGGCTGCGGCACTGGCTAAAGCAACCAAAGTAATTGTGAAAACGCCGCACGAAGCGATGGGGGTGCCGACTAAGGAAGCCAACGCCGCCGGTATTAAAGCGACCAAGCAGATCCTAAATATGCTGAAGGACCAAAGCATGCCGGAGAGCAGCGCGCTGCTGGAAGAAAAGGAGATAATCATTAAAGAAGTGCGCTGTATTCTCGATCGGGTGCTGGAATTTGGCGGCGGCAGCACTGCTTTGGGCACAGTGCGCGCTTTTCAGGCCGGAGTGCTGGATGTACCTTTTGCTCCCAGCAAATTTAACTACGGCAAGCTTCTGCCGGCGCGGGACAATAACGGTGCGGTGCGGCTGTTGGATTTTGGCAACCTGCCGTTCACCAAAGAAATTATTGAGTTTCATCAAGAAAAAATCGCCCAAAGGGGGGCGCAGGAAGGACGACAGCCCAGCTTCCAAATGGTGATTGATGATATTTATGCCATCGGCAAAGGGATGCTGGTTGGTCGGCCGAAAATTTAAGGCCGGGCAGTATTATCTGTCCTTCCCAACTTATATTGTTAGAAGGTGAGCGAATTGAAAATTGTTCAGGCCCTGGCATCACCGGGACTGACCGGCTTTTACTTTGATGATCAAAAGTCCATCAAGCAGGGGGTGAAAAAAGACGGCTTTGCGTTAATCGGCAGGCCGCAAACTCCCGGATTTAGTGCGGTGCGCCAGCGCGGCGAATCAATCAGCATTATGCTGGTATTAGAAGACGGTTCAATTGCCTGCGGAGATTGTGCGGCGGTGCAGTATTCCGGTGCCGGCGGTCGTGATCCGCTTTTTTTAGCCAAAGATTTTATTCCTGTTATTGAACAAAATATCTTTCCTCGGCTGTTGGGCAGAGATGTTACCAACTTTAAAGAAATCGCCAGTGAATTTGATCGTCTCACCGACAGCGACGGCCTGCCGTTTCATACCGCTATACGCTACGGTATTACTCAAGCTTTGCTGGATGCGGCGGCAAAAAGCCAAAAACTTACTATGGCCGAGGTAGTGGCCAAAGAGTATGGTGCTCCGCTGTCATCACAACCGGTACCAATCTTTGCCCAAACCGGTGATGACCGCTATCAAAATGCCGATAAAGCGATCATTAAGCAGGTAGATGTGCTGCCGCATGGTTTAATTAACAATGTGCAGGAAAAGCTGGGCACTGACGGAGAAAAGTTAGTGGAGTACATCACTTGGCTGAAAGAGCGCGTAAAGCAGCTGGGTGGAGAAGATTACCGTCCGGTGCTGCATATCGATGTTTACGGCACTATAGGCCAAATGTGTAATGAAGATA
>CBEUVQ010000080.1:0-4520 GCA_965546615.1 uncultured Peptococcaceae bacterium | reverse complement strand
CCGGTGCTGCATATCGATGTTTACGGCACTATAGGCCAAATGTGTAATGAAGATACCGATAAAATGGCAGAATACTTAGGTAAGCTGGAAAAGGCAGCCGCGCCGTTAATGCTGCGCATTGAAGGCCCGATGGACGCCGGCAGTAAGCCTAAGCAGATTGAAGCGCTGCATAACCTCTGCCGGGCGGTGGAAAAGCGCGGTATTAATGTGATGCTGGTTGCTGATGAGTGGTGCAATACGCTGGAAGACATCAGGGAATTTGTTGATGCCGGTGCCGGCCATATGGTGCAGATTAAAACGCCGGATTTAGGCGGTATCAACAATACCATTGAAGCGGTGCTGTACACCAAAGCCAGGGGTGTGGGTGCTTATCAGGGAGGCACCTGCAACGAAACCGATCGTTCTGCCCAAGTATGCGTGCATTTGGCAATGGCTGCCCGGCCGGATCAAATGCTGGCCAAGCCGGGTATGTCGGTTGACGATGCCGTTATGGTGGTTTACAACGAAATGAGCCGCCTGCAGGTTTTGCTGCGGGCGAAAGGTTTCTAACAACCTATAGAGAACGACACCTTCGTCGTTCCGCTTAAAAGCTTGAAATTATACAGGAGTTGAATATATGCAGCTAACTGTTTTAGGATGCTGGGCACCATACCCGGCAGCTGACGGGGCGTGCTCCGGTTATTTAATTCAGCATGGTGAAACCAGCATCATGTTGGAAGCAGGAAACGGCAGTTTCGGAAAACTTTGCAAACATATCGATTTTCGCCGGTTGGCGGCGGTGATTGTTACTCATCTGCACCCCGATCATTATATGGATTTGTTTTGTCTGCGTCATGCCATTTTAGGTGCGCTGCGGGAAGGAAAGCGCACCGGGCCGCTGGCGCTGTTTGTGCCCAACCGGCCGGAGCGGGAATACAACCGTTTGGCAGATTTTACCGATGCTTTTATAATCAATCCTATTGAAGAACTGCCCCAGGTGGATTTAACGATTGATACCAAAGTGCGCCGTTCTCATGTCGGCCTGCTGGATTTGGCGTTTATGCCTAACTGTCATCCGCTGCCCGCCTATGCGGTCAGTATTGACAGCGGTCAGGGTCGGTTGGTGTTTTCCGGCGATACTGCTAAAACTGATGGGTTAATTGAGTTGGCGCGCGGTGCTGATTTGTTTCTCTGTGAAGCCAGCGGTTTAGATAAAGATATTGAATTTGTGCGCAATGCCCATCTTACCGCCCGCCAGGCCGGTGAACTGGCCAAAGCGGCAGATGCACGTCGTTTGGTAATTACCCATTTCTATCCAGAATATGATATTTACGAACTCGGGGCGCAGGCCTCCGCCGGATACGGTAAAATGGCAATATTGGCGAAAGAGGATGCCAAGTTTGATATCAAACGGTAAATTTAAAGATGTGGAGGATTAACTGTGGTGGTAAACCTGGTTCACGAATATTTAATGCAGGCAGTATATTTTGCCCCGCGGGGGAGGCGCAGGCTGATGGCCTTGGGAGCCAGTCTGTCCGGGCGTTACCTCAGCCCGGAAGATAAACTGATTGGCTTTATCGGCGATGCCGGAGCGGGCAAGTCGCTGTTAATCCGGGGCATGCATCCGGGTTTGGAACTGACTAATGACGATGACGGCATTAATGTTCGACCGCTGCCGCTTTTAGAGGACGCTAAGCGCGGGCATTTCCGCACGCGCACCTACCATTTGGATATGCGCTTTGAAATGGCTTTCACCAAACCTTTCGAAATAGCGGAAGCGGTGCGCGCCGCCGTTGATCAAGATCGCCGCGTAGTGGTTGAGCATTTTGATTTGCTCTACCCCTACCTAAAATACAACGCCAACATTTTGGTAGGTATCGGTGAAGAAGTAATTGTTACCCGGCCGAATATGTTTGGGCCGGAGCCGCAGGAAATTGTCGATATTGTTTTTGAATCGCTGATTTACCGAAAAATGGCGCACAGTGCTGAAGATATGACATATTGGGTGCTGCGCAACATGGGATTGGATGAGCCGGCTGAGCACGATGACTTGAAGCACGGCTTTGTGCTGGAATTCAGCCAAAAGCCGGATATTGACTTAAAAGAGGTAGAGAGGCGGGTAAAGTGCCTTATTGAGCAGAAACATCCTATTCATTATCATGATGAGCATCATATTAAAGTCGGTGATAAAATTGTCAAATGTACCGGTCCGCGGCTGCATGTCGGCAATTCCGGAAATGTAGAAAACTTTAGGTTGTTAAAAGAGTTTAGATGGGATCCGATCAACAAATTATATACTATAGCAGGGTTAGTGGGGCCGGTTGATGAAGACGAAAATCCTGTTCATCCCAACAGGTTCCAATTGATTACCAGAGCGAAAAAGAGATCAGCCGGCTTAAACTTCAAGTAAAGGGGACAAATTCAGTGCAAAGAGTGGACGGCAGAAAACCGGGAGAAATCCGCCCGGTAAAGTTGACAAGAAATTATATTAAACATGCTGAAGGTTCAGTGTTAATTGAAGTAGGTGATACCAAAGTAATCTGCAACGCTACGGTAGAAGATAAAGTGCCTCCCTTCTTAAAAGGACAGGGTAAAGGTTGGGTGACAGCGGAATATGCTATGCTGCCGCGGGCTACCGGGGTGCGCAATGTGCGCGAAGCTGCCAAAGGCAAACTAACGGGTCGAACGATGGAAATACAGCGGCTGATCGGTCGTGCACTGCGCTCCGTTGTCGATTTAGAGGCATTGGGCGAAAGAACAATTACGCTGGACTGCGATGTCATTCAGGCCGACGGGGGAACGCGTACTTCTTCCATTACCGGGGCATTTGTGGCTATGATCGATGCTTTTGCCCTGCTTGTAAAGCAGGGAGTGATTAAGCATATCCCGGTCAGCGACTTTATTGCTGCGGTCAGTGTCGGCCGGCTGAACGGGGAAGTGCTGCTGGATTTGTGCTACCAAGAGGATTCCGCAGCGGAAGTGGATATGAATGTGGTTATTACCGGCTCCGGTCAATTTGTGGAAGTGCAGGGAACGGGCGAAGAAGCAACTTTTTCCCGCGAGGATATGGACAAAATGCTGGATTATGCTGAAAAAGGAATCAAAGAACTCATTGCTGTTCAAAAAGAAGTTCTTGGTGAATTGGCTGCCAAAGTAGGAAAGGTGAGTGCTTAGTGTTCAAACTGGTTTTAGCAAGCGGCAACCAAGGCAAGCTGAAAGAATTAAGCAGTTTATTGGCTCCGCTGAATATTGCAGTAGTATCTTTGGCTGATTTTCCCGATATGCCGGAAACGATAGAAGACGGTGCAACTTTTGCTGAAAATGCTGTTAAAAAGGCAAAGGAAGCGGCTGAGTACACCGGGCTGACCGCATTGGCGGATGATTCCGGGCTGGAAGTGGACTATTTAAACGGCCTGCCCGGTGTATATTCAGCCCGCTTTGCCGGCGAAGCGAAAGATGATGCCGCCAACAACAAAAAACTGCTGCGGCTGCTGCACGGCGTGCCGTATGAAAAGCGAACCGCGCGGTTTCGCAGTGTCATTGCTATCTGCGATCCGCAGGGGGAAATTTACACAAGTGACGGCAGATGCGAAGGTTATATCTTGGAAGAAGAGCGCGGAAGCGGCGGCTTTGGTTATGATCCGCTGTTTTATGTGCCTGCGTATCAAAAAACCTTTGCGGAATTAACAATGGAAGAAAAAAATAAAATCAGTCACCGCGGCAGAGCACTGATCGGTGCGGTAGAAATATTAAAAAAACTGGTGAATAAGTAAGGGTGGGATAAAGTGCGTATCGGGGTTTTAAGCGATACTCATGGCGATTTGGTTTCGGCCAGAAAAGCATTAACTAATATGGGCAGAATAGATTTGCTGCTGCATGCCGGTGACCATTACCGGGACGCCAATCAACTTGCAGAAAGCAGAGAAATAGTTATTTGTGCGGTGGTGGGCAATTGTGATTGGGATATATCTGAGCCGGAGGATTTGTTAATTAATGCCGGCGGTAAGAGAATTTGGCTTACTCATGGCCATAAATACAATATTAAAGGTTCTTACCACCGCCTGATCAAAAAAGCAAAAGAGCACAAAATTGATATTGTTGTTTTTGGCCATACCCATGTGGCCACCTGCGAAACTGTAGAAGGTGTTCTGCTGTTTAACCCCGGCAGCACCACCATTCCCCGCGGCGGCCAAGGCCCCAGCTACGGGATAATTGAAATAGTGAATCATGAAATCATTCCGGATATATTTCAATTGTAAATAATACTCAAGTCTTTTGGAGCGGCAAAAGCACAGTTGTTTGTTTGATGCTAATAATATTCAACAGCATAAGAAGAACCATCTGCGCGGCCTGCTGATTTATGTTATCTGATAAATGCTGATTTGTTGAAAAAAACATTTGACAACTGCGATTATTTATATTAAAATATTCTTTGTCAAGTTAACAAATCAGTGTTTAAGCGGGTGTAGCTCAATGGTAGAGCACCGGCCTTCCAAGCCGGGTACGTGGGTTCGATTCCCATCACCCGCTCCATTTATTTT
>CBEUVQ010000079.1:0-4750 GCA_965546615.1 uncultured Peptococcaceae bacterium | reverse complement strand
TAGTGGTGTTAACGTCAGCTGTGGGCGACATCATTGTCGGTATCAAACCCAACATGTTGGAAAAGAACAAAAAAGTAAACAAAGAGGCAATAAAAGTTACCAACGAAGCAGCCCGCTTTTCACTGACAATATTATCGTAAATCAGCCCTTTTAAAAACTGATAAACGCTTTCAAAAACCACCTGCAGCCTGCCTGGTTTGTTCATACTGACATTTCTGGTGGCCAGCATACCGACAACAGCCACAATTATCATAACAATCCAAGTCATTACTATGGTTTTGACATTAATATCAACGGCAAAGTTACCAATGTTCCCCAGATGGGTAGGGCCCTCGGCCGCTTCACCAAGAATTTTATGCCAAAGCACACCTATCTCACTGTGGACTTCTTCCAAACTCTTCATCAAGTTTCCCCCCCTTCACATCAGTTTTATTTTTTGCACTAAGAGCCCTATAATCCTTTATCAGGCTGAGATTAAAATCGATCACTGTAACCATAGGTGCGATAAACACACCAAAGGCCACTCCGTAAATATCCAAAGCGGCAGTTTGTATAGTCAGGTACAATACAGCCATAATCAGCAAAAGACGCATAACAAAGCCTGCACGCATAAAAGCAACGGCCTTATTAAAGGACATTTCTGCTATGTGCTTCATACGATTATATATTAAATAACTGTTAATAATGCTGACAACGGTACCGACAACCAGCCCCCGGCGAAAGGGGGAAGGTTCAACAATCAGCGCAACGGCCAGCATAAAGCCAATAATACCGGTGATTTTTAAGGTGCGCTTGAGCTGAACATCTACAGTTCTGGCGTTGTATATGTCAATCACGGCTATTTCACATCCTTGTTGTCTTTGTTTTCACTGCTGCCTTTATCTTTAAAGAATGCGTTTAATGTATTGATAATGCCAAAGACACCGATGCCCAAGCCCAACAGCAGAAAGATAATTAAAAACAGAGGGGTTGTATCTAACTTGCCGTCAATAAACCGACCGAGGTAAAACCCCAGCGCAGTGGTAATGCCAAGTTCTGTGCCGATTGTGGTGGTAACGGCAAGAGCCTGTAATGCAGGATGCCTGCTTGACCCATTTTTATTTGTACGCTCATCTTTATTTTTTATGACTGCATTAACTCCTTTTTTCACGAATGGGTAGACAAAAAAACTAGAAAAGGAAGAATTCACCATACATTCAGCTCGGCAATTTCTGTCAAGTCAAACTACTCTGAAATATTCTGGTAATACAAATTCTACACGAAAAACATTATTCCTTCTTATCTTAATTAGATTTTTAAATTTTTTTCATGCTAAATCGACATTTTAAAATTATAATTACCAGCAAAAACGGTAATTAGTATAATTATTTTTTGTTAAAAACAAACTCGCTCGGCGGGGTGGAACGCAAGTTATATTTGTAACAAACTGCTTGAGCAATTCTGGCGGAAGCCATACCGTCGCCGTAGGGGTTAACTGCCTCGGCCATGCGGTTATAGGCAGCGGAATTATCCAGCAGCTCTCTGGTATGGCGGCTGACCGCTTCTTTTGCGGTGCCGATTAAGCGCACCGTACCTGCCTGCACCGCTTCGGGGCGTTCGGTGGTATCCCGCAGCACCAACACCGGTTTGCCCAGTGCCGGAGCTTCTTCCTGCATGCCGCCGGAATCGGTAAGCACTAAATAGCTGCGCTGCATTAGATTAATAAAAGGCTGGTAATCCAGCGGCTCAATCAAATGCACACGCGGCAGTCCCCCCAGCACCTGCTGCACCACTTGGCGCACCGCCGGGTTTTTGTGAACGGGGAACACAACTTCTACGTCTTGGTAATCATTGACGATGTCTTTTAACGCCAAATAAATATCCCTCATCTTCCCGCCCAAGTTTTCGCGGCGGTGAGTGGTTACCAGCAGCACCCGCCTGCGGCGAAAATCAATGCTGTCCAGTTCAGCGTCATTGAAGGTATATTCTTTCCGCACAGTAGCTTTTAACGCATCAATGACGGTGTTGCCGGTGACAAAGATATCTTTTTCGTTAATGCCTTCGCGCAGCAGGTTTTCTTTGGCTGCAGCGGTAGGGGCAAAGTGCAGATCAGCCAGCGCCCCGGTAAGGCGGCGGTTCATTTCTTCGGGGTAGGGCGAATATTTGTTGTTGGTGCGCAGACCCGCTTCCACGTGACCAACGGCAGTCTGCTTGTAAAAAGCGGCCAGTGAGGCGACAAAAGTAGTGGATGTATCACCATGCACCAGCACCAAATCAGGTTTTGCAGACTCCAAAACATCTTTTAAACCGTTTAACGCACGGGTGGTAATGTCAAACAGCGTCTGCCCGGGCTGCATGATGTTTAAGTCGTAATGGGGTTTAATTTGAAACAATTCCAGCACCTGGTCCAGCATTTCCCGGTGCTGGGCGGTAACCGCCACCTGCACATCAATGCCGGCGGTTTTTTGCAGCTCTAAAACTAAAGGAGCCATTTTAATGGCTTCCGGTCTGGTTCCGAATACTGTAAGCACTTTTGGCATTTGCAGTTACAAATCCCTTCTAATCTTTAATATAACGCTTTCTTTTCAGTTTATCGATATGCTGGGTGTAGGCCTCTTCTATGTTAATGTTGTGCTGCTCTTCCAGCACAAACATCATCGAAACAGCTGTTTGAGCTACGTCCAGCAGTTCCTTGGCGATAACCTGCATCGCCTGCCGTTCATCGAGGCGGGACGCCTCTCCGCTCATCCCCCGCAGTTTGCCGATGGCTTGAGCCAGTTCTCCCGCTTCTTCCATCAGTTTTAACGCGGTGGATTCCAGCGTGGGCGCAAGGTTGTTCAATTTTGGCAACGAAATGTTTTTAGTTTGCAATTTAAGCACCGCCCATATTATACCAATAATTGCCTGCCATTATTCAGCAGCTGACTGCCGGTTTACATTATTTCTACTTTTTTACGAAAAATCCTGCTTACGGGCAAATAAGTAAAAGATGACAGACTGACAATTTTATGTAACTTTGGGCAAAAAAGAAAAAAGTAAAAAAAGCAAAAAAACAGACGCCCTTAACCGGCGTCCAAGCAATAGGATTATTTTTAACGGATTTGACGTTAAGTATATTATAGTAGTTTATTTTTACAGAGAAATAGACATTTCTTACGCTGAATTTACAATATTGTTAAGAAAATGTTACATGAGTTAATCGCGTTGGTTATCCGCAAAACGCACCAGTTCCACACCGGCTTCGGCAAACATTTGCAGCGACATATTGTCGGGGTAGCTGCCGGCAAAAACAACACGTTTAATGCCGGCATTAATAATCATTTTAGCACAAAGCACGCACGGTTGGTGAGTGGTATAAATGGTTGAACCTTTTATCGCCACACCATGTACCGCTGCTTGAATGAGCGCATTTTGCTCGGCATGCAGCCCGCGGCAGAGTTCATGACGCTGGCCGGAGGGGATGTTTTGTTCGTCCCGCAGGCAGCCAATTTCCAAGCAGTGTTTAAGCCCGGAGGGAGCGCCGTTGTAACCGCTGGCCAGAATGTGGTTATCCTTTACCAGCACCGCGCCGACCTTCCGGCGCAGACAAGTGGCCCGCGAGGCCACAACTTTGGTAATATCCATAAAGTATTGATCCCAGTTAGGCCGCATATCTTTCACCAACCTTATTACACATTCATGCCGGAATAACCGCTACCACTGATACAGCGGGTATTTTTCACATAAAGCAGCGGCGGCGTTTTTGGCTTTTTGCAGCACTTCCGGGTTATCTTTTTGGTTGATTGCCAAATCGATAATTTCAGCGATTACATCCATGTCTTTTTCGGTCATACCGCGGGTGGTTACTGCCGGGGTGCCTAATCTGATGCCGCTGGTAACAAACGGTTTTTCGGGATCAAACGGAATGGCATTTTTATTCACCGTAACGTTAACCTGTTCCAGCAGTTTTTCTGCTTCTTTACCGGTAACTTTATTTTTGCGCAGGTCTACCAGCATCAGGTGATTATCTGTTCCGCCAGACACTAAGTCAAAGCCTCTTTCTATTAATCCGGCGGCCAACGCCTGGGCGTTATTGACAATCTGCCGCTGGTAGGTTTTAAATTCCGGCTTCAGCGCTTCACCAAAGGCTGCCGCTTTAGCGGCAATAACGTGCATCAGCGGACCGCCCTGGGTGCCGGGGAAGATTGCTTTGTCAATTGCCTGCGCCAACCGTTCTTTGCATAAAATCGCCCCGCCGCGCGGGCCGCGCAGCGTTTTATGGGTAGTGGTGGTTACCACATCGGCGTAAGGCACCGGATTGATATGCAGGCCTGCCGCACACAAACCGGCAATGTGAGCCATATCCACCATTAAGTAAGCGCCCGCTTCCTGTGCAATTTCCGCCATTGTTTTAAAATCAATTTCTCTGGGATAAGCACTGGCACCGGCGACAATCATTTGCGGGCGGTGTTTAAGGGCCAGTGTGCGCACATTGTCGTAATCAATGCGTCCCGTTACTTCATCCACGCCATAGGCCACAATGTTGAAATATTTGCCGGATACATTTACCGGACTGCCGTGGGTAAGGTGACCGCCGTGGGCCAGGTTCATACCCAAAATAGTGTCACCCGGTTTAAGCAGTGCGAAATATACCGCAAAATTGGCGTTGGCTCCGGAATGAGGCTGTACGTTTACGTGCTCTGCCCCGAAAAGCTTTTTCAAACGCTCCCGGGCCAGCTCCTCAGCAACATCAACAAATTCGCAGCCGCCGTAGTAGCGTTTGCCGGGGTAA
>CBEUVQ010000078.1:0-4986 GCA_965546615.1 uncultured Peptococcaceae bacterium | reverse complement strand
CCATGAATGGCCAGCCCACCATGCCAAATCGCCAAAGCTTCAATTGGATTGGCAGCATAGTTCTCCCATTCAAATATTACATAATACAGCCTCGCCCCAATAATCGCTGCCGGTATAATTAAAGTTACCATGTTTATAATATGATTGGGGTCAATGCCTACTTGTTCGGCACGGTGATATGCGAGAAAGATACCTGTTACAAAAGCGGAAGCAATAATAATGCCGTACCAGTGAATTGGAATGGAGCCCAGATAAAAAGCAATTGGATCAATCAAATCTACCACCTCTGATTCTAGCTATGAAATATTTTTTAAAAGCAAGCAGGAATTAGGTATTATTCTATCGAATAGTGATAAAGTTTGACAAATTTACCTATTATTTTAATTATAACACAGTATAGTTAAATTAGTGCCAGGTAATACAGAAAAAGATACTTTATAATGTGTTTAGTTTTTTAAACTAAGGAGGAATACCATTGAGTAAAGCAACTGTCGTTAAACATCCGGTAGCAGAACAATGCTTAAGAATACTTCGGGATAAGAATTCAGATATCGTTGAATTTCGCCGTTCATTAACCCGGCTGGGTTACTTTTTAGCTTCTGAGGCTACAAAAGATTTGCCGACCAAGCAGGTTACAATTACCACTCCTCTGGATATTACTACAGAAGCTTCAGAAGTAATTGATGACAGTGTGTTATTGGTGCCAATACTTCGAGCAGGTTTAGGCTTTGTAGACAGCTTTTTAGAAATTATTCCCCGGGCAAAAGTCGCTCATATCGGCATGGCCCGCGATCACGATACCTTGGAAGCAAAAGTTTATTTAAGCACACTTCCGGAAAACACAGCCGATTATAAAAAAATATTTGTCCTCGATCCAATGCTGGCTACCGGCAACAGCTGTGTAAAAACTTTAGAAATTTTGACAGAAGCCGGTGTAAAGCAGAAAAACTTGGTTGTCATATGTGCCTTTGCAGTCGACCAAGGTTTAGAGCAGATCAAATCAAAATTCCCTGACGTCAGCATCATCACGGCAGCAGTCGATCAAAAATTAAATGAAGTAGGCTACATTGTTCCGGGATGCGGTGATGCCGGCGACAGATTGTTTTTAATATAATTTTTGCTTTCATTTTAAATTCATCTTTGCTATAATCATATAGACAAATTAATAACGACCTTTAATTTAGTCCAGAGAGGCTAAGAAGGTGGCGATAACGTTTACAAACCGGTTATTTGATAACCGGTTGGTTATAGCTTTATGCTTCTACTCCTCCGGATGTAGAAGCATTTTTTATTTTAAGAGCAAAAAAAGGGAAGCTTATAACAAAAGGGAGGTATAATTTTGGCTAAGAGAGAAATTCAAGTAGAAGAAAGGTTACCTTTGTTACAGACACTGCCGCTGTCATTTCAACACCTGTTTGCAATGTTTGGTGCAACCGTTTTGGTTCCTTTTATTTTCAAGGTAGATCCGGCAACGGTTTTATTGATGAACGGCATTGGCACATTATTGTACATTTTAATTTGTAAAGGCGGCATACCCGCTTACCTTGGATCGAGTTTTGCCTTTATCTCTCCGGTGACGGTAGTTTTGGCAAAAGGCAGTTATGAGCAAGCGCTTGGTGGATTTATTATGGTTGGTATTGTTTTTAGTTTGGTGGCCCTGCTGATTGGTTTTGTCGGCACCAAATGGATTGATGTTCTTTTCCCACCGGCAGCAATGGGTGCAATAGTGGCTGTAATTGGTTTAGAACTTGCCCCAACCGCAGCTCAAATGGCCGGACTGATTCTCCCTGCTGATGCAGCGGCAGACGCAGTAAGGGATCCACAAGCAATTATGGTGTCAATGATTACGTTAGCAATTACCATTATCGGTTCAGTAGTGTTTAGAGGTTTTCTGGCTATCATCCCCATCTTAATCGGAGTAGTAAGCGGTTACTCGATCTCCCTCGCCCTCGGCATGGTGGAAACTCAAGCGATTGCTGAGGCAGCTTGGTTTAAAATGCCCACCTTTTACAGCCCACAATTTGATTGGGCAGCCATTGCAGTAATTCTGCCCGCCGCTTTAGTGATTATAGCTGAGCATGTCGGCCACTTGTTTGTTACCAGCAACATTGTCGGCAGGGACTTGGCAAAGAATCCCGGTCTGCACCGTTCAATGCTCGGCAACGGAATTTCCACAATCATTTCCGGTTTTGTAGGCTCAACACCAAACACTACTTACGGAGAAAACATTGGCGTGATGGCAATAACCAAAGTATACAGCGTTTGGGTAATTGGCGGAGCAGCCGTTATCGCTGTCATTCTTTCCTTCATTGGCAAACTGTCAGCAGTGATTATGAGCATTCCCACCCCGGTAATGGGCGGAGTCAGTTTACTGCTGTTTGGGGTAATTGCCGCATCCGGTCTGCGTATGCTGGTAGAGTCCAAAGTTGATTACAGCAAAGCTACCAACCTGATTTTAACCGCTCTGGTACTCATTATTGGTATCAGCGGTGCAGAAATAACCATGGGATCGGTAAGCCTAAAAGGAATGGGGTTAGCAACAGTAGCTGCAATACTCCTAAGCCTGTTTTTTAAATTTTTGGAAGTTGCCGGTTTGCTAAACGAAGAATAATAAAGCGGGGGTTCGGAATATACCGAACCCCCGTTTTGCTATTCCGGACGAATAATTTTATTTCATATAATCGAATAGATCGGTTATGCTTAAAATGATTCAGTTTTATTTACTTCTCAAAGCAAAATGGGTATATTAATTGTGAAATAATCTTTGGAGGATGAAAATGAAATACACATCAGTTTTTGATATAGTTGGCCCGGCCATGATCGGACCATCAAGTTCTCACACCGCCGGTGCCGTCAAAATTGGTTTAATGGCACGAGCCATCTTTAACGCCCAACCGGAGCAGATTAAAGTAATATTTTACGGTTCCTTCGCCAAAACTTATCAAGGACATGGCACCGATCTCGCCATTATTGGCGGGCTTTTAAAATACGCTGCCGATGACAAAAGAATAGTACATTCCTTAGATGATGCTGCCGCACAGGGCATTAAAGTTGCTATAACCACCAGCGATGAGGAAACAAGTCACCCCAATACCGCGAAAATAATTCTCCAGCGCGAAGATCGCATTTTCGAAATCACCGGCATTTCACCCGGTGGCGGCAGAGCAGAGCTAATTGACATCAACGGCTTTAAGGTTAAAGCCTCTGCCGACAGCAATTTTCTATTGATCTTCCATTATGACCGTTATGGCGCTATCGCTTCAGTAGCGAACCTTTTAGCCGCTCACAGTATTAATATCGGCCAAATGGAAGTAGCGAGAAAATCCAAAGGCTGTGCCGCCTTAATGATGATTGAAACAGATCAACCCGTTCCCAAAGAAATCACATATGAAATGGAAAAACTACCCCACATTTGTGATGTTATAGTATTTAACAACGAATCATTAACTTACTAGGGAAAGGTGCTGAAAAAATGCATTTTACAACAGTAGAACAGCTGATTAACCTTGCGGATTCCTCCGGCCTAAAAATATCTGAAATAATGATTAAGCAGGAAGCAGCCCTTAAAGAAGCTGATCCGAAGGTTATTTACCAAGCAATGTCCAACCATTTAAAGGTTATGGAAGAAGCTATTGAGCGAGGAATGACTGAAGATTTAAAATCCCGCAGCGGTTTGGCCGGCGGTGATGCCAAGCTGCTTTCATACTACAAAAACCGGCATCCGTTATCCGGAAAGTTAACAATCGATGCTATGACGATGTCTTTAGCCACCGCTGAACTTAACGCTTGTATGGGGGCAATAGTTGCCGTGCCGACAGCAGGTTCATGTGGGGTTGTTCCGGGATGCATCTTTGCTGTTGGCTCTCATTTAAATTCCGACCGGAATGATTTAATTCATGCGCTGTTTACCGCCGGCGCATTTGGTTTGATTATTGCCAACAATGCTTCGATATCCGGTGCTGCCGGCGGCTGTCAGGCTGAAGTTGGTTCCGCAGCAGGAATGGCAGCAGCGGCTGCAGTGCAGCTGGCCGGAGGTTCACCCAATCAATGTGCCCACGCAGCCGCCATTGCTTTGAAAAGCATTTTAGGGCTGGTATGTGATCCGGTAGCAGGATTGGTAGAAGTACCCTGCATTAAAAGAAATGCCATCGGTGCTGCTATAGCGATAGCATCGGCCGATATGGCTCTTGCCGGGATTGAAAGCGCAATCCCCTGTGATGAGGTAATTGATGCCATGCACCGGGTTGGCCGTTTACTGCCGACATCATTAAAGGAAACTTCAATGGACGGTTTAGCCACCACTGAGACAGGGAAAAAAATCGAAAAAGTTGTTTTGGGAAACTTATAAGGGGACTGCTTAAGCAATCCCCTTATCTTTAAGCCTGATGCTGTCCTGCGGCAATTTTAGCGTTGATTCTTTCTACCAAATACATAGTGGAAAAAGTATGATGCATTTGAATTGCCACGCTTTCCACCGCGCCTTCACTGTCAGCTAAGTTATCATCGATAATTATTTCAAACCCAAATTCTTTTTCTAAATCATCCTTTATCCTATGCAGTATTTTTTTTCTTAATTCTAAACTGCCAATCTCTCTCCACGGCATGTAAGAGTCAGAAATTGCTCCGCCCACAACCTCCGCTGCCTGCTTCATAAAATAATCTCTAAATTGAACAAACGAAGGTTGGCGTTTATTTAGTACTTTCATTTGGCACCTCCGGTAATATAATCACTTTACACAGCATAAGTTTACTTAAAATATATAAGTTCAACACTCAGCTATTCTTCCCTGCATGTGGATTGCACTATTTTTCATTTTCAGAATTATTGATATTTTTTGATTATCAGGCAGGAAAAAAGCACGAATTCACGAATATAATCTTCAAAAAAGGAGGGCAGCAAAAATTTATTTAAAGGAGTGATATTTTAAAAAATGGAAACTTTTAACGAAATCCTTAATGCTGTAAACGGTTTTGTTTGGGGCCCGC
>CBEUVQ010000077.1:0-5007 GCA_965546615.1 uncultured Peptococcaceae bacterium | reverse complement strand
TTAAGAAAGGGGTGCATACACCGGATGTTGGACGTAATCTGCTACCGGCTGAAAGGACATCTACAGTATCAAGCGGAAATTGTAGCGGCAGGCACACCGGTAAATGATGCTGTTGAAAATATCCAAAATGTAGAAGAAACCCTGCGTTTTACAGGGTTTTCCAATCAACAAGAAGCTCAAAAATTCATTGAAAAGTTTCAATCAGGTTCCAAATAGGAACCTGATTTTATTTAACGTTATTAATTTACAATTTAACCAGCTCGTATTTTCTGCTGCCTAACCCTAAGTATTCCCCATGAATCAGCGCCTTCTCATAATCTGCATTCGGGTGCAGCGCTTTGAGTTTATCCGCAGTGTCACCTTTGCCGTCAAGCTTAGAGCCGGGAAGCGGCGGCTGCTGATTTACTAAATCACAGGCAGCTTGTTCAATAGCGATTGGGTCTGATGAAGCCAAAATGCCGATATCCTGCACGATGGGCGCATCGTTCCAACCACAACAGTCGCATTCCGGTGAAATTTGAGTAAGGAAAGTAATAAAACCGCACTTATCTTTCTTGTCCTGCAGCACACCTAAAGTGTATTCAGCCATTTTCTCTTGAATGGCATGCGGCTCAGTTTTCCAGTTTACCGCAATAGCATGCTCCGGACAGGATACCGTACATTCGCCGCAGCCAATGCATTTTGCCTCTAAAATGGCGGCCTTGCGCTCCACAATTTCAATTGCACCACCGGGGCACCATTTGGCACATCGCCTGCAGCCCACACATTTTTCTTGATCAATTTGAGGAATAACATCGGAATGCTGCATCTGCTTGCCGCTGCGCGAACCCAATCCCATCCCGATATTTTTAATGGTTGCTCCAAAGCCGGTAACCTCATGACCTTTAAAGTGACTTACAGCAATAAATGCATCGGCATGCACCGCAGCGCTGCCAATCTTTACTTCTTTAAAATGTTTGCCATTGATCGGAACATTTATATAATCTTTGCCGGTAAGTCCGTCAGCAATTATTAACGGTGCGCCGGCAGCGGCATAATCCCAACCGTTTTCTATCGCTGTAATCAAGTGATCAACAGCGTTAGATCTGCTGCCAACATACAGCGTATTGGCATCAGTCAAAAACGGTTTGCCGCCTAAACTCTTTACCCGATCCACTAAACGACGCACAAACTGCGGCCTAATGTAAGCCAAGTTGCCCTTTTCGCCAAAATGAACTTTAAATGCCACTAAATCCTTTTCTTTAATTATGCTGTCAAAGCCGGCCGTTTGCCACAGCTTTTCAAGCTTGTCCAACAAATTTTGTTTCATATTGGCGCGCATATCAATCATATATACTTTAGAAGCCATTTTTGATCCCTCCCTTAATACATTGTGCCTATTTTGTTCTAATTAAACCATCAATTTAAAATATTTCGGTATGAATAGCAATTACTTCCGCACTTCCCTGAGATTCAATAAATTTGGCAACATTACTTAACGTGCTTTGTGCATGTGCAGTCTCATTACTCACACATGCCACTCCTAAGGTAGACCGCTGCCAAGTATCATGATTTCCCACCTCTGCTATTGAAACATTAAACTTTGCCTTCACCTTATCTAAGATACTTTTCAAAACGCGACGTTTGTCTTTCAAAGCAGATGATGAGCCAATAAATAATTCTACAACCAGTGTACCAACAATCACGGCCTTCTCCCCCTGTTATGTAATACAATAAAGAGGTACTTTTTGATTATATCAAAAAGTACCTCTTTTGTCATAATGACGCCAAACGTATAAAAATAAGTAGTTTTAACACTTTAATCAACGCGGTAAAATATAAATCCTAATGTACCCGGCCCAACATGAGTACCTACAACCGAACCTACTTGAACAGTAATATATTCATCAATATTTAATTCAGCAAGTATCCGTTCTTTTAGCTGCAGCAAACCAATCTCATCTAAAGCATGCAGGAAGCAGCCGACAATTTTTTTGCCCTCACTTTTTTGTGCAGCAACTTCTGTTATTTTTTTGATACCCTTATTTCTGCCGCGCACTTTTAGAAATGGCTGCACAATACCGTCTTTAACAGTAAGCAAAGGTTTGATGTTTAACAGCGTACCTAACAACGCTTGAGCCTTGCCGATTCGACCGCCGCGCTGCAAAAATTCCAACGTGTCCACTAAAAAATATACTTCCATCCGTTCAATTAAATCTTGAATTAAAAAAATAATATCATTTTTGCTGCTGCCGTTGGCTGCTGCTCTAGCAGCAGCCAGAACCATCAAACCTAAGCCACCGTTAACGGACAGAGAATCTATTACAGTAATATCTGCATTTGGCAGCATACCGGCAGCCACTTTGGCTGATTGATACGTACCACTAAATTTTGATGAAATGTGAATGGAAATAATAGATTCTGCACCTTCATCAATTAGTTTTTTATACACCTTCAAAAAGTCTCCCGGTGAAGGCTGCGAAGTGGAAGGCAAATCATTGGTACTGATTAAACGGTTGTAAAAATCTGTGGGTGACATATCCACTCCGTCTCTAAAAACCTGCTGCCCAAACAGAACTTTTAACGGTACCACTGCAACATTATACTTTTGATAAAGGTCACTGCCTAGATCTGCCGTACTGTCAGTAACAATTCGGATTGACGTCATCATTTAACACCCCGCAATAATCGCTACTCAGCAGAAATGATAAATTGATAAAGCGGCTGCCCTCCGTAATGAACTTCAACTTCTAAATCGGCAAATTCATTTTGTAGCCGGTTGGCCGTTTCTTGAGCATACTCCTCATTCAATTCCTCACCGTAATAAAGCGTAACAATCTCTTCACCATCGGTAATTAAATTTTTTACCAACTGCCTGACAGTTTCACTAAGATTACTTCCTGAAGTTACAATCTCGCCATCTGCTATACCTAAGTAATCACCGGTTACAATATTTTGGTCATTAATGCTGACATCTCTTACTGCTTTTGTCACTTCACCGGTTCTTACAGCAGTGATCGCCTCATTCATCTTAGCGGCATTTTCTTTTAAATCAGACTCCGCATCAAATGCTAATAATGCCGCCAGCCCCTGAGGAACAGACTTCGAAGGAATCACCCAAACAGTTTTCTCTGTCATTGATGCAGCCTGTTCTGCAGCCATGATAATATTTTTATTATTTGGCAGTATAATCACGTTATCTGCCGGTGCACTTTCAATCGCCTGTAGGATGTCTTCAGTGCTTGGATTCATTGTTTGTCCGCCGGTAACAGCAGTATCTACTCCTAAACTTTCCATAATCTTAACAATACCTTCGCCCGCCGCCACCGCAACAACAGCCAATGATTTCTTCGGTGCAGGTTCTTTTAAATCTTGGTTTTGCTGACGCATATTGTTAATCTGAATATCATGCATTGTACCGTAATTTAGGCACGTTTCCAGCACCAGCCCCGGGTGATTGGAATGAATGTGCACTTTAGCAACTTGAGTGTTACCCACAACCATTAAACAGTCACCATACGGTTTTAATTCTGATTTTATTTTTTCCAGTGGTAAATTATTACTTTTCAATAAAAATTCTGTACAATATGTAAATCTGATATCACTGTCTATTTCCTTAATATTTAACTCAGCTATGCGCTTCTTTTGAGTTGCCGCAAAATCTTCCAACAGCTCAATATCTTCAGTTTTGCGCAGTGCATACATAATTCCCTGTAATATTACCACTAAACCTTTACCGCCGGCATCTACCACACCAGCCTCTTTAAGCACAGGCAGTTGTTCCGGTGTTTCTTCCAAAGCTTTTGATGCTTGGCGGAGTACCATAATCATAAAACGCAGCAAATCAGAACTGCGCCCGGCAGCCTGCCGGGCAGTTTCAGCAGTTTTTCCCATCACCGTTAATACCGTACCTTCAACCGGCTCTGCCACCGCTTGATATGCCAATCTGGCACCTTCTTCAAAAGCCAGTGCAATATCTTGTGCCGAAGCCGCCGGTTTTCCGTTTAACGAATTAGCAAACCCTCTTACAAATTGAGAAAGGATTACACCTGAATTACCTCGGGCACCCATCAGGCATCCCCGAGCGGCAACATCTACAACTTCACCCAGGTGATTGCTTTCAATTTTGTTGGCTTCTTTTGCAGCCGCAAGATATGTCAAATACATATTAGTTCCGGTGTCACCGTCCGGCACCGGGAAAACATTTAAAGCATCTATTTCCGACTTTAACCTGGCCATCAGGTTAACGCCGCCAACCAGCATTCTTTTAAATCCTTCACCGTTAAGTGTGTATATGCTCAAAACTACTGCTCCTCCAAACTTCTTTTTGCTATAACCTTAAATTAATTCTAGATTAAATTAAGCATTCCTTCTAATTTAAGATATTTCCAACTAATTATAATACGTTATTTTTTGTTTAATCAACATCAATATTTTTCCCAATTTTAGAGAGAAATTTTCTTTTGACCGTTTTTTTTGGATGTGTAATTAACAATGCTGAGCTAAAATCCATCTGCATCAGCACTTTTTGCGAATAATCAAAAGAATATCTTTCAATAAAAAACCCCCTTGGATTACCAAAGGGGTATGAATAATTATCTCGTTTACATTTTAAATCCGGTAGCAGCAAAGATAGCTGCTCCAAACACATACTTAGTACCTATATAAGTCAGTATCACTGCCAATAAACCTTTCAGATATACCGCTTTAATCTGTTTAGAAATCTTAACACCGATATAACTGCCAATTACAATTCCGATTATTTCCCAGCTGAGCAGTGCCCAGTCAATCGTGCTGCCCATGCTTATATAGTTTATTACACTTGTTGCTGAAGTAATCAAAATTGATAAAGTAACGGTACCGGCAACAATGAACATCGGAAAACCGAGAACGCTGCTTACAAAAGGAACAAGCAGGAATCCGCCGCCAACCCCCATTGATGCAGAAATAATTGCCACTAAAAATCCGGCCGCAAACGGCATCCAAGCTTTAAACTCAAATTTTTCGCCACCAAAAGTAAATACATTT
>CBEUVQ010000076.1:0-5022 GCA_965546615.1 uncultured Peptococcaceae bacterium | reverse complement strand
GCTTTGGGGCGCAACGTGCTGGTTGCGTTTATGACCTGGGAAGGTTATAACTATGAGGACGCTATTTTAGTAAGTGAAAAAATGGTGAAGGAAGATTACTACACTTCCATTCACATTGAAGAATATGAATGCGATGCGCGGGATACTAAGCTTGGTCCGGAAGAAATTACCCGTGACATACCAAATGTCAGTGAGGAAATATTAAAAGACCTGGATGAAAGAGGCATTATCAGAGTAGGTGCCGAGGTTAGACCGGGGGACATTTTGGTAGGGAAAGTAACTCCCAAAGGTGAAACGGAATTAACGGCAGAAGAGCGGCTGCTTAGAGCGATTTTCGGTGAAAAAGCCCGTGAGGTTCGCGATACATCGCTTCGGGTGCCGCACGGCGAAGCGGGTAAAATTGTGGATGTAAAGGTGTTTACCCGGGAAAACGGTGACGAACTGCCGCCGGGTGTGAACCAATTGGTGCGCTGCTATATCGCACAAAAGCGCAAAATTTCCGAAGGCGATAAAATGGCCGGTCGTCACGGAAACAAAGGGGTTATTGCCCGCATCCTGCCGGAAGAAGATATGCCGTTTTTACCGGACGGAACTCCGGTTGAGATAGTGCTCAACCCGCTTGGTGTGCCTTCCCGGATGAATATCGGGCAGGTGCTGGAAACACACCTGGGTTGGGCGGCAAAGGTGCTGGGCTTCCATGTAGCCACACCGGTCTTTAACGGGGCATCGGAGGAAAACATTGTTGAAACCCTCAGCAAAGCCGGCCTGCCGGAGAACGGAAAGATTACCCTTTATGACGGCCGTACCGGTGAGCCCTTTGACAATCCGATTACGGTTGGTTATGTATATATGCTCAAACTGGCTCACTTGGTAGATGACAAAATTCACGCCCGTTCCACCGGTCCTTATTCACTGGTTACTCAGCAGCCGTTGGGCGGTAAAGCTCAGTTCGGCGGCCAGAGATTCGGTGAAATGGAAGTTTGGGCCTTGGAAGCTTACGGTGCGGCTTATACGCTTCAAGAGATTCTTACCGTTAAATCTGACGATGTAGTGGGCAGGGTAAAAACTTATGAAGCGATTGTTAAGGGTGAAAACGTTCCCGAGCCGGGTGTTCCCGAATCATTTAAAGTACTGATTAAAGAACTGCAGAGCTTATGCCTGGATGTCAAAGTGCTCTCTGAAGATGAGCAGGAGATTATTATTAAAGAAATTGATGAAGACATCAGTGAAACAGCAAAAGATTATGGTTTGGATATTCAAGAAGATGTTCGCCCCACAGCAGCAAAAAAAGCTGATGACGACAGCAGCAGCGAAGATGAAGACGGTGGTGGGGATGAATTTAACGACGCTTTTATTGAGGAAAATCTCAATATAGAAGATGAGAATTAAGGCACCGGTAAAACCTGTTTAAAGGGGGAAAAATCCTTGCTGGATTTAAACAACTTTGACCGGATCCGGATTGGTTTAGCATCTCCAGATCAAATTCGTGAGTGGTCTCACGGTGAAGTGAAGAAGCCGGAAACTATTAATTACAGAACGCTTAAACCGGAACGGGACGGCCTGTTTTGTGAAAGAATTTTTGGCCCCACCAGAGACTGGGAATGCCATTGCGGTAAATATAAACGTGTCCGATATAAAGGCGTGGTTTGTGATCGCTGCGGGGTAGAGGTTACCAGATCAAAGGTGCGCCGCGAAAGAATGGGCAGAATAGAGTTGGCGGCTCCGGTTTCACACATCTGGTTCTTTAAAGGTATCCCGAGCAGAATGGGATTAATCTTGGATATGTCCCCGCGGGCATTGGAAAAAGTGCTGTATTTTGTTTCTTATATTGTCATCGATCCCGGTGAAACCAACTTAATTAAGAAACAGCTGTTAACCGAAACAGAATACCGCGAATACCGCGATAAATACGGCAGCGCTTTTAAAGCCGGTATGGGGGCGGAAGCAATTAAAGAGCTGCTGAAAGAAATAGACTGCGAACAGCAGGCAAAGGAACTGCGTGCGGAGTTGAAAGAGGTTTCGGGGCAGCGCAAAATCAGAGCAATCAGAAGACTGGAAGTAATTGAGGCTTTTCGCAAATCTAAAAACAAACCGGAATGGATGATTTTAGATGTGCTGCCGGTAATTCCGCCTGAGCTGCGCCCCATGGTGCAGTTAGACGGCGGGCGTTTTGCAACTTCCGATCTTAACGACTTATATCGCCGAGTTATTAACCGCAACAATCGTTTGAAAAAACTGCTTGATCTCGGTGCGCCGGATATTATTGTGCGCAATGAAAAACGCATGCTGCAGGAAGCGGTAGATGCGCTGATTGACAACGGGCGTCGGGGAAGACCGGTGACCGGCCCCGGCAACAGGCCGCTGAAGTCGCTCTCTGATATGCTGAAAGGTAAGCAGGGGCGTTTTCGTCAAAACTTACTTGGGAAGCGCGTTGACTATTCCGGCCGTTCGGTTATCGTTGTCGGTCCGAAATTAAAACTGCACCAGTGCGGCCTGCCGAAAGAAATGGCATTGGAATTGTTTAAGCCGTTTGTTATGAGAAGCTTGGTTAATAAAGGCTATGCCCACAACATCAAGAGTGCCAAGCGGATGGTTGAAAGGCTGCGCGCTGAAGTGTGGGATGTGCTGGAAGAAGTAATTAAGCAGCATCCGGTAATGCTGAACCGTGCTCCGACGCTGCACCGTTTGGGAATTCAAGCTTTTGAACCGGTATTGGTGGAAGGTCGGGCCATTAAGATTCACCCGATGGTATGTACGGCGTATAACGCTGACTTTGACGGTGACCAGATGGCGGTGCACGTACCGCTTTCTGCCGAGGCCCAAGCAGAAGCGAGAATATTGATGCTTTCTGCTCATAACATCCTTAACCCCAAAGACGGAAAGCCGGTGGCAACACCTACGCAGGACATGGTGCTGGGATGCTACTACCTGACAATGCATCGGGATGATCCCGATCAAAAGCCCAAGATATTTAAGGATTCAAAGGAAGCACAGCTTGCCTATTACAATAAGGCCGTTACCCTTCATGAAACTATAAAGGTACGCATTAACGGTGAGATAAAAGAAACTACCGTCGGCCGCTTGATTTTTAACGAAGTGATTCCTGATGAACTGGGTTATTACAATGATGTGGCAGATAAAAAAGCGCTGGGCCGCATTGTTGACGAGTGCTACCGCCGGTTGGGATATGCGGCAACGGCAAAGCTGCTGGACGGAATGAAGAGCTTGGGTTATACTTATTCAACCAAAGCCGGTGTGACCATTGCGGTTGCTGATATCACCATTCCTCCTCAGAAAAAGGATATTTTAGCAAAAGCCGATGAAGATGTTAACGCAATTGAGCGGCAGTACCGCCGCGGATTGATCACCGGGGAAGAACGTTACCGGAAGGTAATTAATATTTGGAATGAAGCCACCGACAATGTTACCAAGGCACTGATGACTGCACTTGACAAGTGGAACTCGGTATATATGATGGCTAATTCCGGTGCCCGCGGTAACATTCAGCAGATTCGTCAGCTTGCCGGTATGCGCGGCTTGATGGCTGACCCTTCCGGTCGGATTATTGACCTGCCGATTAAAGCGAATTTCCGCGAAGGCTTGACGGTATTGGAGTACTTCATTTCCACACACGGTGCTCGGAAAGGCTTGGCTGATACCGCACTGCGCACCGCGGACTCCGGTTACTTGACGCGGCGTCTGGTTGACGTTGCCCAAGATGTTATTGTTCGGGAGTACGACTGCGGCACCAATGAAGGTGTTACCGTAACGGAAATTAAAAACGGCACCGAAGTAATTGAAAAATTTGAAGACCGCATTGTTGGCCGCTACGTGTTAGAAGATGTTGTTCATCCCGAAACCGGTGAAATTATTGTCAAGGCAGGAAGCGAAGTCCAAGAAGAAGATGCTAAAACAATTATCGACGCCGGCATTACTCAAATAAAAATTCGCTCTGTACTCACCTGCCGGAGTCAGTACGGCGTGTGCCGGAAGTGTTACGGCAGGAACTTGGCTACCGGCCAGGAAGTGGACATCGGTGAAGCGGTAGGTATTATCGCAGCGCAATCCATCGGTGAGCCCGGTACCCAGTTAACAATGCGTACTTTCCACACCGGTGGTGTAGCGGGTGACGACATCACTCAAGGTTTACCGAGGGTTGAAGAATTATTTGAAGCCCGCCGCCCCAAAGGCCAGGCCATTATTTCTGAAAATGACGGTATAGTGGCTGTTCGCGAGGTTAAAGGTCGCCGGGAAATTGAAATAACTTCGGATGACGGCGAGAAGCGGGCCTATCCGGTGCCGTACGGCGCGCGCATTAAAGTGCGTGACGGCGAGAGAATAGAAGCGGGTGATGAACTGACCGAAGGTTCGGTTAACCCGCACGATCTGTTGAAGATCAAAGGCCCCCGCGCTGTTCAGCTGTACTTGCTGCAGGAAGTGCAGCGGGTATACAGGCTGCAGGGTGTGGAAATTAACGATAAACACATTGAGGTTATGATTCGCCAGATGCTGCGCAAAGTTAAAGTTGAAGAAGTGGGAGACACCGAACTGCTGCCGGGCGGCTTGATCGATATTTTTGATTTTGAAGCCGAAAATAAACGAGTGGAAGAAGCGGGTGGCGAGCCCGCTACCGCTAAGCCGGTGCTGCTCGGTATTACCAAAGCGTCATTGGCCACCGACTCGTTCCTGTCGGCAGCGTCATTCCAAGAAACAACTCGGGTATTGACAGAAGCGGCGATTAAAGGTAAACTTGACCCGCTGATGGGGCTGAAAGAAAATGTTATCATCGGTAAGCTGGTGCCGGCCGGCACCGGAATGAGCCGGTATCAATCGGTTCAAACCGAAACAAGCGGCCAGGATGACATTTTAAACGCCGACGATGATCTTTTAGACGCAGGTCTGGAAATCAGATAAACAACAAAACATTGGTGGAGCATAAATTTGCTCCACCAATTACTGCTATTTTGAATATAAGGTTGACAACTAAGTTTCATAGTGGTAATATTTACGAGTGTGCAAATT
>CBEUVQ010000075.1:0-5395 GCA_965546615.1 uncultured Peptococcaceae bacterium | reverse complement strand
TTTACAGGTTAAAGTTTTGTCTGAATACACCTAGAGACCTCTCCCATTACTTAAATTACTCTCTACGGCAATCATTATCAATTACTTACCGTTTTAGATCTAAAGGCCTGATGAGTAAATAACGTCTAACTTAGCCTATAGAGGCAAACTCAGTATATCTTAAATATCTCAAAATTACAACAGTTTTAAAAATAATTTTGTATTAATTTAAGAATGTTTTTTTATACATACCAAAAGCTTCTCAAGCAGATAATATGTTAAGCAATATCGATGCAGTTTATCTGGGAGGTGTTTTTGTGGCAGAACAACATACTAAGCCTTTTCTCGAAACGATTGATGCGCTGGCAAAAAGGGCAAAAGCTGCCGGAGAGCAGTTTATGGCATTAAACCAAGAGCAGGTTGACAGAATCGTAAAGCAAATGGCATTGGCCGGCTTGGAAAAGCATATGGAATTGGCGAAAATGGCGGTAGAAGAAACCAAACGAGGTATTTATGAAGATAAGATAACGAAAAATATCTTTGCCACCGAATACATTTATCACAGCATTAAATATGAAAAAACAGTGGGTATTATAAATGAAAATTCCGAAGAAAACTTTTATGAAGTTGCCGAGCCGTTAGGACCGATAGCGGCTATCATACCGGTTACCAATCCAACTTCAACCACGATGTTTAAAGCATTGATATGCGCAAAGACCAGGAACCCGGTAATTTTCAGTTTTCACCCCAATGCGCAAAAATGCAGTGCTGAGGCGGCAAAAATACTTTATAATGCCGGGATAAAAGCAGGTGCCCCTAAAGATTTTATCACCTGGATTGAAGAGCCTTCCATTGAAGCTACGCAGGCGTTAATGCATCACCCCGATGTAGCGTTAATTTTAGCCACCGGCGGTGCTAAGCTGGTTTGTACCGCTTATAGTGCAGGCAAACCGGCACTGGGTGTAGGTCCGGGAAATGTGCCCTGCTACATGGAGAAAACAGCAAACTTATCAAGAGCGGTTAATGATTTGATTTTAAGTAAAAGTTTTGATAACGGTTTGATTTGTGCTTCAGAACAATCGTTAATTGTTGACCGGGAAATAGCCGAGCAAGTAATTTCCTTATTAAAAGCAAACGCTTGTTACTTTTTAAATGAAGCCGAAGTAGAACAATTAACCCGAACGGTTACCGCCGGCGACAACACTCACATCAGTCCGCAAATTGTTGGGCAATCTGCTCCGGTAATTGCACAAATGGCCGGTTTAAGCGTTCCGGAGAATACCAAAATTTTAATTGCCCCGCTGGCCGGAGTGGGCCCGGAATACCCGCTTTCCCAAGAAAAGCTGTCCCCTATCTTAGCATTTTATGTAGTAAATAATCACCAGGAAGGAATTAATCGCTGTATTGAGGTGGTAGAATTTGGCGGGCTGGGACATTCTGCGGTAATTCACTCAGAAAACAAAGAGATTATCCAGCAGTTTTCCGATAAAATTCGTGTCGGACGGATTATTGTTAATTCTCCCTGTACCCATGGTGCGATCGGCGACATTTACAATACCAATGTGCCTTCGCTGACATTGGGCTGCGGGTCTTATGGCCGCAATTCAACGACGTCAAACGTTGGCGTGCATAATTTAATTAATATTAAAAGAGTGGCTAAGCGGAAAGAAAAGATGCAGTGGTTCAGAGTGCCGGAAAGAATTTATTTTATGCCGGGTGCGGTGCAGTATCTCACTAAAATGCCGGGAATTGAACGGGCTTTAATTGTTACCGATAAAGTAATGGTTGACCTGGGGTTTGTCGATAAAGTTGCTTATCATCTGAAAAAACGCCAAAACAGCGTAGCTATTGAAGTATTTGACGAAGTTGAACCGGATCCGCCGTTGGAGATGGTCAACAAAGGCGTTGAAGTAATGCACAGGTTTAATCCTGATACTGTTATTGCGCTGGGCGGCGGTTCTGCAATTGATGCGGCAAAAGGAATGTGGTTGTTTTACGAGTATCCCGAAATGGAATTTGAGTTTTTGCGGTTGAAGTTTCTCGACATCAGAAAGCGCACTTATAAATATCCCAAATTAGGACGCAAAGTTAGATTGGTTGCCATTCCCACCACCAGCGGCACCGGCTCTGAGGTGACTGCTTTTACGGTAATCAGCGATAAAGGACGGCAAATTAAATATCCGCTTGCGGATTATGAATTAACTCCTGATGTTGCTATCGTTGATGCCGATTTTGTCATGTCTATTCCGCCAAATGTTACTGCCGATACCGGGCTGGATGTATTAACTCACGCCATCGAGGCTTATGTGGCGGTAATGGCTTCAGATTATACCGATGCATTAGCAATGAAGGCAATTGAACTGGTGTTTAAGTACCTGCCCAGAGCATATAAAAACGGCCATGATGCGGAAGCAAGAAAGCGGATGCACAATGCGTCAACTATTGCCGGGATGGCCTTTACCAATGCATTTTTGGGAATTAACCACAGCTTGGCGCATAAATTGGGCGGGCAGTTTAATATTTCTCATGGTCGGGCAAATGCCATTATGCTGCCTCATGTAATTGCTTATAACGCTGCTTTGCCGACTAAGTTCCAATCTTTTCCCAACTATGAAGAGTATACTGCTCATCTAAAATACCAGGAAATTGCCAAAAATCTGGGACTGCCGGCAGCAACACCGTCAGAAGGGGTAGAAAGCTTAATTAATGCGGTAAGAAATTTAATGCGTGAGCTTAATATACCGATGAGCATATCTGAATGCGGCATCAGTGCAAGTGAGTTTGAACCGGTGGTAGAACAATTAGCAGAAAAAGCATTTGAAGATCAGTGCACTACAAGTAATCCGCGGCTGCCGTTGGTCAGCGAATTAGCGGAATTATATCGGCAGGCATTTTAATTTGTAAACCGAGCTTGTGTCGAAGCAGAAAAAAGGCACAAGCTTAGTTTTTTTTCATAGCATATATTACATATAAATTCAGAGGTGATGATTTTGTCGTCAATTGTCCAGCCAACAGATAAATACAATTATGACCAAATGGCAGCGGATTTGCAGGAACTAGAGAATAATTATCCCTTTTTATCCGTTGGGTCTGTCGGGCAATCTGTACAGGAGCGGGAACTATACGTTGTCCGATTGGGAACCGGCGAGCGGGAAGTGTTTTATCATGGTGCGATCCATGCCAATGAGTGGATAACGGCGCTGCTGCTGATGCAGTTTATTGAGGACTATGCGAAAGCCTATCAAAAAAACACCAGTCTTGCCGGTTACAGCATTCAAGATTTGTATAATCAAGTTACTGTATGGGTGATGCCGATGGCCAATCCGGATGGTGTACAGTTAGTTACCAAAGGTATTGCGGCCGATGATGCTTTTTATGATTTGGTGGTCGGTGCAAATGAAGGTTTGGCTGATTTCAGCCGTTGGAAAGCAAATATCCGCGGAGTTGACTTAAATGCACAATTCCCGGCAAACTGGGAGGAAGAAGCCGCCAGAAGCGGACTAACCGGCCCGCACTACCGTGATTATACCGGACCTTACCCGTTTTCAGAACCGGAATCCAAGGCGATGGGGAATTTTACTTATGCGCATAATCTGCGGCTTATTTTGGCAATTCATTCTCAAGGAGAAGTAATTTATTGGGGCTACCGCGGTTTAGAGCCGGAAGTAAGCAGAACAATTGTTGATAATATGAGCAGAGTAAGCGGTTATCAGCCGGTGCAGAATGCAGGAAGTGATGCCGGTTATCGGGATTGGTTTATTCAAGACTGGCGGCGTCCCGGTTTTACGGTAGAGGTGGGGCGGGGAGTAAACCCTCTGCCGATCAGTCAGTTTGATGCTATTTATAATAATCTGCTGCCAATTTTGCTGTATGCCGCCGTGGCTTAAATACAGAGGTTGAAAAACCTGAAACCCCGTAATTTATATAGGCGGGGTTTCATCTCTTGGGGTAAGCTCTTCTAATCCTATCGAATTAAGAATTTCATCCAATAAATCTGTGTTTAGTTTAAAGATGTCAATTAGCACAGCATCTTCCATATTTTATGTAACCCCCTTTCAATTGGCTGGATTTAAACATTATATGCACGATCTTAAAAAATATTACTAAAAAATAAGGATATTTATCTGATAAATAATCTTAAAACTGCTGCAGGAAGCGACAAATCTTTCGTTGAAGTATGTAAGCAGTATATGTGGAAGGGAGAACTTTAATGACAAAGAAAATTGATGTAGATCAATTTGTACAAGAGCATCAGGAGGAAATTGCCAATTTGGTGAACATTGCTTTAAATCGTGCCGGTGACATTGTGAATGCAAAAGTATCAGCCGGTGAAGTTAAGCCAACGCTGCAGGATGTGCTTCCTTTAATGCTGTATGAGATTTTGATAACCAATACCGTTTCAACATTGAGATTAGCGGCTGAAATGATTGAAGAAAACACAGAGAAATAAAGCAAAAACCTCTGGACAAGAACTGGTGTTTGGTGTATGATGTACCAAACACTTGTTTTGGAGGTCGGTGTAATGATTCAATCCGCTGCGCGCAAACAACCATTTAACTTTGCAGTTAAGCACACGGTTAAAATTCGTCGGGTGAGTGCAGATCCGGTTGTTAAAGTAGCTAATTGGTTGGAAGCTGAAGATACTGATTGCGCTAAATTAACCGCTTTGATCATTTTAGCCGGTTCAGGGGTGTTTTTTGCTGCCGGAATTTTAAAAACAATTGTTTGATAATTGTCGCAATTTCATTGTAATCCGGCAGTTTAATTACTGCCGGGTTTTTATGTCAAAGCCGCCATTAATAAATCAGTATATAAAATATTGATTTACGATAACTTATTACATAGGAGGTAGTTATGAATTCGATTAATAACGACTTGGACAACCTTGATGAGCTGTTGGCCAAGCTTTATCAAGCGCAGAAACAGGTTTTGTTTCAAGAACTGATGATGCAGATTTTTATTGAGCAAACGGGTTTAGATGAAGAACGTGCTATTGCCGCATTGAAAGAAATGATTCGGCGGGGTTGGTTGGTTTGTGATGCCGTAAAAGAAAAATTTTTCCTGCGCCCCAAATACGTGTTTAGTTTTCCGGTAGTGGTTAGCAAAAAAGGATTGGAGCATTTAAAAGCAAAAGGCTTGATAGAATAGGGGGAGATATTTACGATCCCGCTTCGAGATGATATCCCTTCTTCCAAAGTACCAATAATTAATTACCTCCTAATTATCACAAATGCTGCTGTTTTTGCTTATCAAGTCTCTTTGGGGCAGTATATGGATGAATTGATCGGAAATTATGCCGTTGTTCCTTACCATCTGATGAATTATTACGGCCCAATTGAAGCATTAAGCAGGCTTACCGCAACGATGTTTCTGCACGGAGGCTGGTTTCATCTGCTGGGCAACATGCTTTATTTGT
>CBEUVQ010000074.1:0-5479 GCA_965546615.1 uncultured Peptococcaceae bacterium | reverse complement strand
TTCCTTTTTTGGTTAATCTATCATTTAGATAAATATATCATAAATTTTACAGAGGGGGAAAGATATGTTTTTTAGTAGAAAAAGGTTGATATTTAGCTTAATAACGCTCAGTTTACTGCTTACATTTGCAACGTCTGCTTGGGCTGCTGATAGTATATTTAGCGATGTTAAAGCTACCCACTGGGCACGACCGGCCATTGAAGAAATGAATGCCGCAGCAGTCATTAAAGGATATCCTGACGGTACCTTTAAACCAAACAACGCTGTATCCATTCACGACACCTTCGTTATGCTGATCAGGGCAAAAAATTTAGAAGCACAAACTGCCAATTATGCTAACCGCCCTTATCAGTTTGCTGCTGACCTGCCGGACGGTTCAAAGGGTTATTTAGCAATGGCAGCAGATAACAAATGGATTAATCCGGCGGGTTTAAATAAAATCAGTCGCAATCAACCGCTGGCCACCCGGCAGGAAATAGCGATTATCTTGGCTGCAGCTTTTAATTTAAGCGGCAATGGCAGTAATCTGCCTTTTACAGACACTAACAACAGCATTTTTCAGCAGTATAAAAACCATATTGCCGGGGTATACGAAGCCGGCTTAATGCGCGGGCGCGATGCCACTACCTTTGACCCGCTGGCTAAGGTTACCAGGGCGGAGTTAGCCGCTATTTTTGCCAGAATGACCGACTTAGGGATGATTGCTCCCAACAGCAATAAACGTGCGGAAGGAAAAATCAGCTACTATAATGCCGGCAGCAAACAAATAACCTTTACCAATGCTAACGGCAGCGTCACCAATTATACAGTAGCAGATAATGCTGCCGTTTATGACTACAGCAAGCCGGCAAGCTTAAGCAGCATCAGTGCAGCCAAGCCGGTACGTATATACCTGGACAGCACCAACAAAGTATGTTTTGTTAAAACCATCAGCAATTACAGCAGCAGTACCGGAAGCACCGTTGACATCACCTATCCCGATACTTCAACAACCACCGATGAAGTGCTGGGAATAGTGGAAGATTTAAGTTTTAACTCGTTAAAAATAGAAACGCTGGCCGGCAAAACCAAAAGCTATCAGCTTTCCGCTTCGCCCAAAGTATACGATGAAGACGGCGACAGCATTTCGCTGTTGGAATTAACCGCCGATAAAGTTGTGCGCTTAAAGCTGACCAACAACCTGGTTACCGGCATTTACCTGCAGGAAGTTGACGACATTGAAGGAGAAATTTCCAGCATTGATGACGACGAAATTGAAATTTACAAAGGAAGCAAAAAATACTCCTTTGATGTAGACGATGACAATGTGCTGGTAGTGGATGAAGATGATGACGACTACGACTACGATGATTTGGAAAGAGGTTATAAAGTAGAAATTACTTATAACGATGACGATGACGCACTAAAAATCAAAGTGCTGGACGACGAAACGGACGATAAAATCGTCGGTACAATTTACGATCTGGAAAATGACGAAGATGACGAAGATGATTGGGAAATCACCATTTACAATCAGTATGATGATAAAGAGACTTATGATGTAGATGAAGACGTTGATGTGTACGACGAAGACGGTGACCGGATAGATTTTGAAGATTTAAGCAGAAGCACCAAAAATTATGTAATCCTCTATTTAGACAGCCGAGATGATGTGGAAGAAATTGAATTAGCGGTAGGAACGAGCGGTGAAATCACTGACCTCGATGATGACGAAATTGAACTGGACAATGACGAAACTTTTGACCTGCCGCGCAGCTTTGACATTGATGACTACATTATCGGCAGCGAAGTAACCGTTTACGTTCACGATGACGAAGTGGTGTATATTGAAGTGGATGAGGCGGAAGACGATATTACCGTTCCCGGCGAAATCTACAGAATTGATGAAGATGATTATGAAATCACCATTGAGCAGGAAAGCGGCAACCGCTTTACCTTTGATGTAGATAAAAAAGTAGATATCAATGATGATGTTGACGATGACAACTTGGATTTTGACGAACTGGAAAAAGACTGGCAGGTAGAATTAGAGCTGGAAGATAACGAAGTTGTGGAAATTACTATTACCGATAAGTAATACAAATTTTAACAGAGAACATCTCATTGAAAAACTGCCGTGCGGCCAGAGTGGCTCGCACGGCAGTTTTTTAGGGCAGACACACCGGCCTGCCCACCAAAGCAGCTAATCTGCAATTTTTGTTTAAAATGATAACAGCTGATTAATTAACCGATTTATTAAACTCTTGTTTGTTTGTATTATTGGCATTTGGTCCATAGATTAATTCCACTTCATCCTGCCAAGTGCAGGATACTTCCTCGTTTAAAGCTACGGTAATATTCTTTAAATGTTCAGCAACCCGCAGCTGTGAGTTAATTAAATCTAAAAAGATTGAACTTGTATTTTCAGTTTCTGCACCACCCTGCTGCATCCGCGTAAAGTGGCTCATTCTAAAGCGAAATTCCAAATCAACTATTTCGTCGTGTAAAACTTCAGCTCGAGCCGCTAAGTTGCAGTTGTTCGTAGCAAAAGCGGTATTCACGACATTAATCATTTCTAAAATTTTATTATGCATTAAAGTTATTTCCCGATGTCCTTCCTCTGAAAAATCACTGTTGTTCGCGTACATACTTTCTGCTAAATAAACAATATTTTTTTCCATTACGTCCCCGATATGTTCATAATCTTTAAGAATGTGCACCAAACCCATACAGCGGTTAAATTCATCCCGCGAAATACTCTGGCGCATTACTTTTGTCAAATACTTATTGGTTTCTTCAGAAAGTATATCAACCTGATCCTCTTTCTGCAGAGCCTCTTCGACAATTTGCGGATCATATTTCTTAAACATTTCATCGGTGCGGGAATACATATAATATATTTTGTCAGAAATACGCATGATTTCTTTGGTCGCCAACCCAATAGCAATCGACGGGGTGGTGATTAAACTGTCATCAAGAAACTTAGGCTTAACCTCACCATTGGGACTGGGCTTCTCAGGTACTATAAATTCCAAAACTTTTGCAAACTGGGAAGTAAACGGCACAAACATAAAGGCAATTACAATATTAAAGATAGTATGGACATTTGCCACTTGAAATCCCGGCGAATTGGGGGTTATCCATGTCACCAACTGGGCAAAAGGATGTACAAACGGCATAAAAATCAACACCCCTACCACCTTAAAAAGCAGGTGGGCAGTAGCTACCCGCTGCGACTCCCGACTGGAACCAAGGCTGGACAGCACAGCGGTAAAAGACGTACCGATATTTGCTCCAAACAGAAGATAAATAGCGGAATTTATTGATACCAATCCCTGCATTGCCAGCACCATAATGATGCCGATGGTAGCAGCACTGCTGTGCACTAAAAATGTAAATATCGCTGCAATAATCAATGCCAAAAGCGGTCGATCGCTCATCTGCATCAGCACTTCAGCAAAATAAGGATTTTCACGAAGCGGATACATAGCATCGGCCATAATTTTTAAACCTAAGAACAGCAGGCCAAAGCCTATTAACACCTGCCCAATACGTTTATACTTTTCACGCTTAACAAAAAAGATAACTGTTGCCCCAATACCTACAATAGGCAGCGCAATTTCGGTAACTTTTAACGCAATTAACTGCGCGGTAACTGTAGTGCCGATATCCGCCCCCAAAATAACAGCAAGTGTCTGCTTCAGCGTAATAATACCCGCACTAGTCAAACCCACTAAAATAACGGTAGTGGCGGTACTGCTTTGAAAAACAATGGTTACTACCGCACCAACCAGCATTCCTACCAGTTTGTTTTGCGTCAGAGTACTGAGAATATTGCGTAATTTATTCCCGGCAATTTTCTGCAGCCCTTCACTCATTATATACATCCCGTAAAGCAGCAGACCCATGCCGCCAATCAAACTAAATACTGTTTCATTCCACACACTGATCACCTCATGTGCAGTTAATTAGTTGTTAATATATGTAGTATTATTGTAATATATTTCACTAATTGTAACAACACTTAATAAAAAAAAGCCCCGAATTTATTTCGGGGCATTAACATTACAATCAGATAAAATTATTAATGGTAATGTTCTCGTGGAGAGAAAAGGATCGTGTCTAGGTGGTATTATTACATACAGTATTATATTATACAGTCATCCAGATGACAGTTAAAAAAATTTTTCTGTTTTTTTGTAGATTTTTGTTAAATTCCAATTCCTTCCATCGCCAATTTTAGTATTATTTGTTATAATGAATAGTGAAAATCTTAACAAAGGAGCTGACGGCCTAAATGCTACCACCGGTTGAACTTTATCAAGCTTTAAGTGTCGCCAACACTAAAAATCTTTTCGCTGAGCTGCAGCAAATCTACGACAGCCTGCCTGAAACCACCTGTAATAACTGCGCCGCATGCTGCAGTTGGGGCAGTCCGCCGGCATTTTTCATAGAGTACTTAAACATGTATCAATATGTAAAGGCACAAAAAAACCGGCAGCGGGATTATTTAATTAACTCGGCAGAGTATTTTTATCTGGAATTGGTTGATATCAATCAAAAATGCCCGTTTATCGGCGCGGACAACAAATGTGAAATTTATCCCGTGCGTCCTATCACCTGCCGTGTTTACGGCCTTTTAAATGAAGCTGATTTTAATCAGGGTGACCAGACAAAAGGTTTAAAGTTCATCGCTAAAAAGTTATGGGAAGAATATCAAATTAAAGTGCCGGATGAAATTGCCAACGGTTCTTTAAGCTGGTGCGGCAGTGTGAAAAACTCTACCGGTAAGTATCTGAAAAAAGATTACTTGGCCGGCTTAATGGCGGCAGTAAGTCAGCTGGACGCCAACTTCTTCCCGGCAGATTTGGTAGAACAGGAAGGCACCATGCTGCCCTACCCCACTCATTTAATGAACACCGTTTTAGGTAAAGGGTCTCGTGCCCGCAAAATCAAAATTATGAAGGAGTTCGCCGATCACGGCACCAAAGAACAGCTCGCTCCGATTATAGAAAAGGTGGCTGATTACCAATTTTAATTTTTGTATATAAGCTGCTGTAGTGCAGCTGCAAAAATCCGCCACCGACAAAAACACAGTACTTTAGCAAATATAAAACCGCCTCGCTTTTCAGCGAAGCGGTTTTTTTTACAACTTAATTATGCAAACTTTACACATTAAAGCGGAAGTTAATGATGTCGCCGTCTTCCACAATGTAATCTTTGCCTTCCAAGCGGTACTTGCCATCAGCTTTCAGTTTAGCCATACTGCCCTGATCGACCAAATCTTGATACTTTACTACCTCTGCACGGATAAAACCGCGCTCAATATCAGAGTGAATTTTACCCGCCGCTTTTTTAGCATTGGTGTGTTTGCGAATAGTCCAAGCCTTCACTTCATCTTCGCCGGCAGTAAAGAAAGAAATCAATCCCAATCGATCGTAAGCAGCACGGGCCAATCGATCGATGCCGGAATCGGTAATACCCAAATCCTCCATAAACA
>CBEUVQ010000073.1:0-5530 GCA_965546615.1 uncultured Peptococcaceae bacterium | reverse complement strand
CCGAAGTCATTAATCCGCGCATAAGTGGACAGCGAACCAATCAAGCCGATGTTCGGACCCTCCGGGGTTTCAATGGGACACATCCGGCCGTAGTGCGAGTGGTGAACGTCACGCACCTCGAAACCGGCACGTTCCCGCGACAATCCGCCGGGGCCCAGCGCAGACAGGCGGCGCTTATGAGTAAGCTCGGCCAGCGGGTTTGTTTGGTCCATAAACTGCGACAGCTGACTGGATCCAAAAAACTCTTTAATGGCCGCAACAACGGGACGAATATTAATCAGCACCTGCGGTGTAATGACATCAACGTCCTGAATGGTCATCCGTTCCCGCACAACCCGTTCCATACGGGAAAGCCCGATGCGAAACTGGTTCTGCAAAAGCTCACCGACGGAACGCAGGCGGCGGTTGCCTAAGTGGTCAATGTCGTCGGCATGTCCCTCACCCTGCATCAGGTTTAATAAGTATTTAACAGTGTGAATAATATCATCGACAGTCAGTTCGCGGATAAAATGTCTTTCCACCGGAACATCTCTTTTTAAATAACGGTCGTATTCTTTCGGGCCGTTGTCATCTTCTTTATAGCGATATAAAATACCGTGCTGCAGCTTTTTATGTATCTTATAGCGGCCGACGTTTGCCAAGTCATATCTTTTCGGGTCAAAGAACAATGTATTTAATAAGGAACGGGCACTTTCCACCGTCGGCGGCTCTCCCGGTCTTAACCTTTTATAAATTTCAACCAAAGCATCTTCTTCCGAGTCGGTATTATCTCTGGTTAAGGTTTCAGCAATACTTTTGTTATTGTCAAACAATTCCAACACATGCTGATCGGTGCCGAACCCGAGCGCCCTAATCAGCACAGTTGCCGGTATTTTACGGGTACGATCAATGCGTACGAACAAGTGGTCATTTAAATCCGTTTCAAACTCAAGCCATGCTCCCCTGTTGGGAATAATCGTTGCCCCATAAAGTTTTTTTCCGGAAGGGTCAATGCTCTCATGGAAGTAAACACCCGGCGAACGAACCAGCTGGCTGACAATAACCCGCTCAGCACCGTTTATAATAAAGGTACCCTTTTCCGTCATCAAGGGGAAATCACCCATAAAGACTTCCTGTTCCTTCACTTCACCGGTTTCCTTGTTAATCAGTCTGACTTTAACCCTCAACGGTGCTGCATAGGTAACATCGCGTTCCTTGCACTCTTCAACTTCATACTTAGGTTCACCCAGTGTATAGTCCAGAAATTCAAGCACCAAGTTGCCGGTAAAGTCTTGAATCGGAGAAACATCGTAAAAAACTTCCCGCAAGCCTTCACGCATAAACCATTCGTAAGAATTTTTTTGAATTTCAATAAGATTGGGTAACTGCAGTACTTCTTTTAACTTACCAAAATTCCACCTCACCCTAGTGCCAACTTTTTCCGGAAAAACCATCTAGCGCATCACACCCCTTGTTATTTTAAGGAACAACGAAAAGCAAGGCTAAGGCTTTTTTTACCTTACTACCTCGCTTCCTTATAAAAATATTGCCTATCTACTTTATTTAACCCAATATTACAAATTTCATTCACTGTTTTTGTTATTTTTTCCAAATTGACAATAGTCATCCATAGAATGGCATCTATTAAAGCTATCAAAAGTTTTTGAATTTGTCAAGGGTATATTGGTCAGTTTTTTTAAAAATAATTGGCAGTCGGATTATAGAAGAAAAAGTGCCCGATTAACTCAGGCACTTTTCTTTTGGCTCAGTTACTTAACTTCTACAGTTGCACCAGCTTCGGTAAGTTTAGTCTTGATTGCTTCAGCATCTTCTTTGCTGACTTTTTCTTTAACAGGCTTCGGAGCACCGTCTACTAACTCTTTAGCCTCTTTCAGGCCCAGACCGGTAACTTCGCGAACTACTTTAATAACGTTAATTTTCTTGTCGCCGGCAGCAGTAAGAATTACATCAAATTCAGTTTTTTCTTCTTCAGCAGCAGCACCGGCACCGGCTGCAGGAGCAGCAGCAACTGCAGCAACAGGAGCAGCAGCACTTACACCAAATTCTTCTTCAAATGCTTTTACTAACTCAGCAAGTTCAAGCACAGTTAAGCCTTTAACGGCTTCTAAAATTTCATTAACTTTGGACATTATTATGTTACCTCCTTGATATTTACCATAAATTAATTATTAATCTAAGCTGTATTAAGAAGCAGCTTCGCTTTCTTTTTGCTTGCGAACAGCTTCAAGCACATAAACCAAGTTTCTGAGGTTTGCAGCAAGCACGTTTGCAAAACCGTACATCGGCGCCTGCATTCCACCCAGCACTTTGGCAAGCAGAACCTCGCGGGACGGCAGGTCGGCCAGTTCTTTAATTTGGGCTTTATCAACCAGTCTTCCTTCCAGTACACCGGCTTTAATCTCCAAGCCCTGCTTATTTTCTTTAGCAAATTCAGATAAAATTTTAGCAGCGGCAACAGGATCTTCATTGCCAAAGGTCAGCACCGTCGGTCCAACCAAGTAATCATCCAAACCTTCAATGCCAACTTCTTTAGCAGCAATTTGGGCCAATGTATTTTTAGCCACTTTCATTTCACAGCCTGCGCTGCGAAGTTTGGCGCGAAGTTCGGTAACCTTTTTAACACTGATACCGCGGTAATCAGCTAAAACAACCACTTGGGCGGTTTCAAATTTCTCTTTTAACTCTGATACCATTTGTTCTTTCTGTTGTCTGGTCGGCATCCAAACACCTCCCTTCACTTAAGTCAATTTGCTCTAATTACTGCACACACGCTGCAAACTATTGATAAACAAAGAAAAGGCCTCTGCAGACATGCGCAGAGACCCTACAATTCACTTTGCAGGCAAACCACGCCTCGGGTTGGCGACATTAAGTCATTAAGCAGCAGCACCAACAGTCTACAGCTGGAAACAAAATATTATGTTAACGTGTGAGTACTAGCTAATATTAACCCGAAACTTTCTGCGGGTTAACTTTAACGCCCGGTCCCATAGTACTGGAAACGGTAATTGACTTCATGTAAGTACCTTTGGCCGAAGCAGGCTTAGCCCTGTTCAGTACATCAATTAATGTCCGCAGGTTTTCCGCCAATTTGTCAGCATCAAAGGAAACTTTACCAATCGGTGCATGAATAATTCCGGCTTTATCGGTACGGTAATTAATTTTACCGGCTTTTGCCTCTTTGACGGCACGCTCAACATCCATTGTCACGGTACCCGTCTTAGGGTTAGGCATTAATCCGCGCGGTCCTAATACCCGACCGAGCCTACCAACCAAGCTCATCATATCCGGTGTGGCCACTGCTACATCAAAGCCCAACCAACCGCCTTGAATCTTCTCCACCATATCTTCAGCTCCGACAAAGTCGGCACCGGCGGCTTCAGCTTCTTTAGCTTTATCCCCCTTGGCAAAAACCAAAACAGTTTTGCTTTTACCAATACCATGGGGCAGCACAACAGCACCGCGAATTTGCTGATCGGCATGACGCGGGTCTACGCCCAGACGCACAGCAACTTCCACTGTTTCGTCAAATTTAGCCGGAGCAACTTTTTTAACAAGCTCTAATGCTTCATTGATATCATAGAGTTCATTTTGCACAGCTTTGCTGGCTTCTTGATATTTTTTACCGTGTTTCGGCATTTTATTACCTCCTTAGTGGTGTAAACGGAAAATTCCTCCCACAGGATCGGAATCATTCAACAACCAGTTTAACCTTCAACAATTTCAATGCCCATGCTGCGCGCAGTACCCTCAACCATGCGCATCGCTGCTTCAACACTGGCAGCATTTAGGTCAGGCATTTTTAATTCCGCAATCTCTTTTACTTTAGAACGCGGCACTTTAGCCACTTTTACCCGGTTGGGTTCACCGGATGCAGTTTCAATACCGGCCGCTTTTTTCAGCAGCACTGCTGCAGGCGGGGTTTTTAAAACAAATGTGAACGATCTGTCCTCATAAATTGTGAGTTCAACCGGAATAACCAAACCTGCTTGTTTAGCAGTTTTTTCGTTAAATTCTTTCACAAAAGCCATAATGTTAACCCCGTGCTGACCAAGAGCAGGACCAACCGGCGGTGCCGGTGTTGCCTTGCCGGCAGGGATTTGCAGCTTAACCATTGCAGCTACTTTTTTAGCCACTACTCACACCTCCTCACACGATGTCTAAACAATTTTTTGCACTTGAACAAAATCTAATTCTATGGGAGTTTCCCGTCCAAACATGGAAACCATCACTCTGAGTTTGCCTTTATCAGCATAAATTTCTTCAATTACGCCAACAAAGTTTTCAAACGGCCCGTCAACAACCTGAACCTTCTCATTAACGGAAAAGTCCACCTTCTGTTTCGGTTCATCTTCACCCATTTGGCGCATAATCGCTCTTACTTCCTCATCATTCAAAGGAATGGGCTTAGAACCCGAACCAACAAAACCGGTGACACCGGGTGTGTTGCGCACAACATACCAAGAGTCATCAGTCATAATCATTTCTACCAAAACATAACCAGGAAAGACTTTTTTCTTGGAAACCTTCTTTTTGCCGTTTTTAATTTCCACTTCATCTTCCATAGGCACTAAAATACGGAAGATCTTCTCTTCCATATTCATAGATTCTATCCGTCTTTCCAAGTTGGCTTTAACCTTGTTTTCGTAACCGGAGTAGGTATGCACCACATACCATGCTTTATTCATGAAAAAGAAAGCCTCACTTATCCTATGATCAGACCCAAGCCGCGACTGAGAATCGAGTCCAAAACCCATATAATTGCGGCAACAACGGTCACGGTCGCCAGCACCACACCTGTGTAAACCATCGTCTCCCGGCGTGTCGGCCAGTGAACTTTTTTCAATTCTGTCTTAACACCGCTCAAAAAGTTTTTTACACCGGTCACCCGACTTTTCGCCGCAGCCTTTTCCTTCTTGGCCGGTTTTTTAGCCGGTTCTTTTTTTGCAACAGCCGCTTCATTACCTGCTTGGTTTTTCTTTAGAACCATTATACGCACATCCTTAAAACTACTAATAAAAGATAGTATTGTTACTATCTGGTTTCTTTATGCACAGTGTGGGTTTTGCAGTGATTGCAGTACTTCTTCAGTTCAATTCTATTTGCATCATTTTTCTTGTTTTTAGTAGTTGTGTAGTTTCTTCTTTTGCATTCTGTGCAGGCAAGTGTAACCCCTACTCTCACCGTTGCCACCTCCTAAAACTAAAAAGCTCGCCAAATACCTTCGCCGATTTCACCTTATCAAATTTATCACAACTGTCATTACATGTCAATAGTGTATATTTTTCTTCGCCTGCAGTAATATTTTAACTCTAATACTGCCACTTTATACCAAAACAGCTGTTTTATTCAGCTTTCATCTAAATGTTAAAAATCTGCCCTCTCCGCCAAACCTTTCACATCAAGCAGAAACCGACAGCGCAAAAACGGCGCCCTTTACTGTCAGCAAAAGGCGCCGTTTCTTATTATTCAACAATAGCGGTTACAACACCTGCACCTACGGTGCGGCCGCCTTCACGGATAGCAAAAC
>CBEUVQ010000072.1:0-5766 GCA_965546615.1 uncultured Peptococcaceae bacterium | reverse complement strand
CACTCATAGCATCGCCCCGCTTTCTATACATTTATAGGCATAAAAATACAAATAATGACACTTGCATCTCTTCTCAAAAGACAAGTGTCTATAGCTGCTTGTCACGTTTTACATGAAACATTATAACTGAGAATGAAAAGGCTAGTCAACTAGAAAACAAGTTCGGGCAGAAGTTGGCTATTTTTTTTCTCTTCTCCACTGCTCAAATTTTTTTCTTATTTCCAGTCCCAAGCGGTTTTCCAAGTAATCATCCGCCGGCAGCGATTCTTTGGTTTGCTTTTGGATATTTTTATGTTCTCGTTCTATTTGCTTTAAGAGCTCTTTCGGGGTAATGCGGTAAGCTCCCCGTCCAAAGATAATGCGCTGCTCATCCCAATCCGATGTAACTACAAAAACCCTGCCTTTAAACAGCACCTGTCCGATCAATCTTTCAATCAACGAGTCTGCCGTTTCTCCTTGGGCAGTATAATAAACTTCAATATTATGTATTTTTTCCGCATGTTCAATACCGCCTGCTACTTGGTGCGCGTCAAAAACAACGGTAACATTATTGCCGGTGGCAGCGGCAAATTCTGACATTACAGCGATGAGCTTATCCCGGGCATGATCAAGAGCTGTCTCCCGCAGTTTTTCATAATCCGGCCAGGCATAAATTACATTGTAACCGTCGATAACGTAATAATCACCCATTGCTCTTCCCTACAGCACGTTGTCTGACAACTTCATACATCATTAAGGCGGCTGCCACCGAAGCATTTAAGGAGTTAACCCTGCCCTGCATCGGCAGCCTGACAATTACATCACAGCATTCTTTCAACAGCCGGCTCAATCCCTTGCCTTCGCTTCCGACAACCAGCGCAACCGGCCCGTCTAAATCGGCGTGCCAATGCAAAATTTGCCCGTCCATATCGGCGCCAATCACCCAAATACCGCGCTGCTGCAGCTTTTTGACGGTCTGCACCAAGTTGGTTACTCTTGCAACAGGAACGTGCTCAACCGCCCCGGCAGATGCTTTGGCAACAGTCGCCGTCAGCTGCACCGAGCGCCGCCGCGGAATAATTATGCCGTGAGCCCCGGCCGCATCAGCTGTGCGAACTACCGCTCCTAAATTATGCGGGTCGCAAATTTCGTCTAATATTATTAAAAATGGATTTTTGTCAGCGATATTGTCCAACAATTCATCCAAGTCAACATAATCCTTTGCCGCCGCAAACGCTGCAATGCCTTGGTGTGCCGTTCCGGGAACCAGTTTATCAATATGCTGCCGTTCGACATGCTGCACCGGCACTTTCTTTTCTTTCGCTAATTTAATTATCTCTTTTATCGTTTCATTTTTAACACCGCACGCCAACACTATTTTGTTCAGCGTCCGGCCGGAGCGCAACGCCTCGCGAACGGGATTGCGCCCGGCAATAATTGATTCAGACATGAATATCACCGCATTTAATTTCTAATTGTCCAAATAAAATTTTCTCATTTCTTGGGCACGACCACAGCTGAGCTTCCCTTCCGGGCACGGCCCAACAAGGCATCCGGGGCCGGCGTGCCTAAATATTGTCGGGGCTGCTTCTTTTACCAAACACAGCATTTTATTGGCAAGAGCACGTATTTCCCACTGTGCGCGATTGCAGCAGCGCAATCTGAAGAAATGCAGCAGTTCCCGCGCATTCATTGTCACTACCATTTTTGTTTCGGCGGCATTGGGTAAAACAAAGCGGGCATCTTCATAGGCCGATCGGTCCCCGCCTAAACGTTCAACCCAACCGTCATACCATTCCTGAATTTGAGCCATTTGACTCTCAAACTGCGCCACCGCTTCATCGCCCAATTGTTTTATTTTCAAGGGAACAACATAACCAAATGTCTCCCCTTTATTTTGGGCTTTGGTTTCTCCCACATAGCGCTGCGATTGAACACTGAAACTGGCAATGCGGTGCCTGGTAATTTGGGCCAACAGGCTTCTGGATACCCCTTCAATGCCAAAAGTAAAAGATGCATGCTCCACCGGCGTTAAGTGCCCCATATCTAAAAGTTTTTGCACAAAGCCGGCCTGATCTCCGGCGTCGATGTGCTCAGTCAACTGTTCAATGCCTGCCGGCGAATAGCACAGCTTCGCCCCCATGGCTGCTGTTTTTTCCGGATCAGGAGTGTAAGTTAACAATTTGACGTTTAGTTCTGTTCTACCCATTTTGGTTGCCCCCCATTCTTAAAAATCACTTTTGCTCTACCGGGCAATTACTTCACCGGCCAAGGCCAATATTTCGTTCAGCCTTTTTTTGTCCCCTTTTAAGTAAAGAAAACCGAGCAAACTTTCAAAAGCCGTGCTGTGCTTATATTCCATTACCCCGGCTCCTTTAGGGACGTGCAGCGATTTTGCGTTTCTGCCCCGCCTGACAATATCCTTTTCTTCGTCGGTTAACACATCTTCCAGTGCAAAAAGCACTTTGGCTTGGGCAGATGCTTTAACATATTTAACAGCCTGCCGATGAAGCTGATTAGCCCGCACCGTTCCCCCGGCCAGCAGATAACGGCGTACAGCCAATTCATAAACGGCGTCGCCAATGTAAGCCAAAGCCAGCGGCGGCAGTAAATGGGGGTTTTGCATCGGCAAATCGGTATAATTCAATATGTTGGATGAGTTTATTGTTTTTTCCATCTTACTCCTTGCGGGGTATCCTCCAGCGCTATCCCCAGCTCTTTAAGGCGGTCTCTGATAGCATCGGCGGTTCCCCAGTCTTTGTTTTTCCTGGCATTTTGACGAATATCAATAATCAGCTGCAGCAGCTTTTCAGCCAAACCATCATCTTGCGACCGGCTATCGATAAGCAGTTTGCCGGCAGCAGCATCCTCTTTGAATATTCCCAGCACCCGGTTAAAGGATAAAAACAGTTCTTCCGCCTTCTTCAGCAGATTTAACGACTGCTCTGTCTTACCCGACGACAGTTTGTTTAAATAAGCATTCACTTCTCTTGCCAGTTCAAACCAAGCAGCTATCGCCAGTGCGGTGTTAAAATCATCGTCCATTGCTGTTTCAAACGCCGCTTTAAGTTGATCGAGTTTTCCGGCAAACACAGTATCATCCGGCGCAGCTTCGCCCGGTGTTTGCGGGGCAGCCATTTCTTCATTTAACCGGCAGTAGCTGTTTTTAATCCGCTCCAACCCCCGCTGACAGGCAGTCAGCTTTTCGTCATCAAAGTCCAGCGGACTGCGATAATGGGTGGAAAGCAGATAAAAGCGTACCGTTTCAGCGGGAAACTTATCCAAAATATCTCTCACCAGAAAAAAATTACCCAATGATTTGGACATTTTTTCCTGGTTGACAGTGATAAAGCCGTTGTGCATCCAATATTTAGCAAACTGCCTGCCGGTGGCAGCTTCCGATTGGGCAATCTCATTTTCATGATGCGGAAAAATCAGATCATACCCTCCGCCGTGGATGTCAAAGCCGTCTCCCAAGTATTTCAGCGCCATCGCCGAACACTCAATGTGCCAGCCCGGACGACCCTTTCCCCAAGGGCTGTCCCAACTGGGCTCACCCGGCTTGGCTTTTTTCCACAAAGCAAAATCCATCGGATTGCGCTTATCTTCATTAACTTCTACTCTTGCCCCCGCCTTCATGTCATCTGTCGATCGCCCGGAAAGTTTACCGTAATCTGCAAATTTATGCACATCAAAAAACACATCGCCGTTGACATTATAAGCATAACCGCGTTTTTCCAATTCAGCAATCAGTTCGATTATGTCGCTGATATGTTCCGATACCTTGGGATGATTATCGGCACGCTTAACATTGAGTGCATCTGCATCTGCAAAGTACTCCTGAATATATTTGTGGGCTAAGGTCAAAGGTTCTTCGCCTTCTTCGGCGGCACGTTTAATAATTTTGTCATCAACGTCGGTAAAGTTTTGAATAAAGGTCACCTTATAGCCTTTATGCATCAAATAACGGCGGACTGTATCAAACACCACCAGCGGCCTGGCATTGCCCAAATGAATATAATTATACGTTGTCGGGCCGCAGACATACATGCTGACCCGACCTGGTTCTCTGGTTTCCAATTTTTCTTTCTGCCTTTTAAGGGTGTTATATATTTCTATCATACCTCAGCCCCCCTGCAGTTTAGATTTTATCTCGGTATTCTCCCGTTCCAGCTCTTCAATTCTTTTTTCCAAGCGCTTAATGTTCTCCGTCAACAAATTTAATGTATCTGCCACCGGGTCAGGCAGCAGGTCGTGACGCAGGTCAACTTCGGCAGTATTTTTAACGCGTTCTCCGTTTTTAACCACAATTTTACCGGGAACGCCAACTACCGTACAGTTGGGCGGCACCGGCTTTAAAACCACCGATCCGGCGCCAATTTTTACATTATCACCGACGGTAAAAGAACCTAAGACTTTAGCCCCCGAGCTGATGACGACATTATTTCCGATTGTCGGATGGCGTTTGCCTTTTTCTTTCCCGGTACCGCCGAGCGTAACCCCTTGGTAGATAGTAACGTTGTTGCCGATTTCCGCAGTCTCACCGATTACCACGCCGGTTCCGTGGTCAATAAATAAGCCATCGCCGATCTTCGCCCCGGGGTGAATTTCAATCCCGGTGAGAAATCTGGATAATTGAGATATAATTCGGGCGATCAAAAAAATTTTTTTATTATAAAACCAGTGAGCTATCCGGTGCATAATAATGGCATGCAGACCGGAGTAAGTTAAAACTACTTCCAGTACGCTCTTAGCAGCGGGGTCACGTTCAAAAACAACCTGAATATCTTTCCTTAATGTTTTAAACAAAGGGGCACCCTCCCCGAAACTGCAGCTTATTTTTCAAAAACACTTCCGTCTAAAACAGCGTCCAAACGCGCAGCTGTTCTCTGCAGCCCTAAAACAGGAATAATCTCGTACAATTCCGGACCGTGTGTACGACCTGTTAACGCCACCCTAAGCGGCATATATATTTTTTTGCCGCCAAATCCCAGCTCTTTGGGAAGTTCCTTCAAAATACCTTTGACGGCATCTTCATCCAGCTGTCCGGCTGCATATATCTTTTTCTTCATTAAATGCATTACCTGCGGAACCTGTTCCTGAGACAGCACTTCGCGCGCTTTATCATTTTCCGGCTTAATTTGCTCACCAAAGAATATCTCTGCCTGATACGGAATTTCTGACAAGTTTGTCACCCGCTCCCGGGTAGCTTTGACAATGTGTTTAAGCATTTCGATATCTTCCGGTGCCGGGTTTTCAGGTAAACAGCCCGCTTTCTGCATATGCGGCACCGCCAGCGTAGTGACATAATCAAGATCACTGTTGCGCAAATAATAACCGTTTAAATGATTTAGTTTATCTAAATCAAATACCGCCGGGCTTTTGGATACTTTATCCAGAGAAAAGAGATTTTTTAGTTCTTCCGCTGAAAATATTTCCTGTTCGCCGCCGGGCGACCAACCTAACAGCGCTAAAAAGTTAACCAATGCCTCGGGAAGATAACCCAAAGATTGATACTGTTCAATCGAAGTTGCTCCATGCCGCTTAGACATCTTACTGCGATCCTTGCCTAAAATCAGCGATACATGGGCAAACACCGGAACAGACCAATTTAAAGCATTGTAAATGAGAATTTGCCGCGGCGTGTTTGAAAGATGCTCTTCCGCCCGGATAACATGGGTGATATTCATCTCATGATCGTCTACCACCACCGCAAAGTTGTAAGTGGGTATGTTGTCTGACTTCATAATAATAAAGTCACCAATGCCGCTGCTGTCAAATTCCACC
>CBEUVQ010000071.1:0-5881 GCA_965546615.1 uncultured Peptococcaceae bacterium | reverse complement strand
GGACACACCAATGCCTGTATCTCCACCAACAGCGGTCTCGTTCCTTCAATGCTGGGCACAACCACCGCTCCCGGTGCGGCAACAGGCTGCTTTACTACAAACAATGCAGAAGGGTTGGGTACTTCTGTTAAACCGGCCCCCTGCATTTCAAAAATCCCCACTTCATTTGTTGAACCAAAGCGGTTCTTTACTGTGCGCAGAATGCGAAAAGATTGATGGCGGTCACCTTCAAAATACAGTACGGTATCCACCATGTGCTCCAGTACCCTCGGCCCTGCCAGCGTACCTTCCTTAGTAACATGGCCGACGATGAAAATTGATATGCCGTAGTTTTTGGCAAGCCGCATTAATTCCGCACAGGTTTCTCTGACTTGAGAAACACTTCCCGGTGCCGAACTTATCTCGGGATGCGTCATCGTCTGAATAGAATCAATTACTGCCACTTTGGGATGCATTCTGGTTAAAAAACCGGCAACTGTTTCTACATCGTTTTCAGCAGCTAAGTAAAGGTTGCCGGTATCGATACCCAACCTTTTTGCCCGCATACCCAGCTGCTGCAGTGACTCCTCCCCTGAAACGTAGAGCACTTTATCTTTTGCGCCAAAACCCTGCGCAGCCTGCAGCAGCAGCGTAGATTTGCCGATGCCGGGGTCGCCGCCTATTAAAACCAGCGAACCGGGTACCACTCCTCCTCCTAAAACCCGGTCCAGCTCACCGATGCCGGTGGGGTATCTTTCTTCCGATGCACAATCAACCTTGGAAAGAAGAACCGGGGAGCAGTCTTCTCTGCCGCGTATGCTTTTTTTTATCTTTAGGCTTGGCGCTTCCTCAACCAATGTATTCCAAGCTCCACAGCCCGGACATTTGCCCATCCAGCGCAGTGACCGGTGCCCGCATTCCTGGCACAAGAAACTGGACTTATTTTTAATATCAACCAGCTCCTTCCAGTTGTCATTTAAAAAATTATATCACGGGCACCGAAATGGGTACAGGGTAAAAGCAGCTGCCTTTACCCTTATCGTTAATCACCCGTTAAGCCTTTTGTATCACTATCCCGTTATCGTCGGCATCAATAATTAATCTGTCTCCGCTCTTAATATTCCCCTGCAAAAACTCTTCAGAGAGCCTGTCTTCAACCAGTTTCTGGATTTGACGCCTTAACGGCCGCGCACCGTATTCTTCGCTAAAGCCTTCTTTAGCAAGATAATCTTCCGCCTGCGCGGTAAATTCCGGATAGATGTTGTTATCTGCCATTCTCTCAGCGGTTTGTTTTAACATTAAGCCGACGATTTGCTTAATGTGCTCGTGGTTGAGAGCATGGAAGTAAACGATCTCGTCAATACGATTTAAGAATTCCGGTCTGAATGTCCGCTCAAGCTCTTTTTTCAGTTCATGCTGAATTTCTTCATTTTTCTGCTCTTCTTCACCAATGCGAATACCGACAACGGGAGTGTGCTTTAATCTCTGTATGCCCACATTAGATGTCATAATGATTACGGTATTGCGAAAATCCACCGTGCGGCCTTTAGCTTCAGTCAACCGTCCGTCTTCTAAAACCTGCAGCAGCACGTTGAATACATCCGGGTGAGCTTTTTCAATTTCATCCAACAGCACCACTGAATACGGACGCCGGCGTACCGCTTCGGTCAGCTGCCCGCCTTCATCATATCCGACATATCCCGGAGGGGCACCCACTAACCGGGATACAGTGTGTTTTTCCATGTACTCAGACATGTCAATGCGCACCATTGCATCTTCATCGCCGAACAAAGCCTCGGCCAGCGCTTTAGCTAGTTCAGTTTTGCCCACACCTGTCGGACCGAGAAAAATAAATGAACCAATCGGACGCTTGGGATCTTTTAATCCCGCCCGTGCCCGGCGCACCGCTTTGGCAACTGCTTTTACAGCATCATGCTGACCGATAACCCGTTCATGCAGTATTTCCTCCAGTTTAAGCAGGCGTTCTGACTCTTCTTGAACCAGTTTTTGCACCGGTATGCCGGTCCAGCTGGAAACAATTGCCCCAATTTCATTTTCACCGACAACTAATTCCTGCTCACCGCGGCGGTTCTGCCAGCTTTTTCTCTGCTCCTCTAGCTTTTGATTTAATTCTTTTTCTTGGTCGCGCAGCGATGCCGCTTTCTCAAACTCTTGATTATTTACCGCCGCTTCTTTTTCTTTGCGGATCTCCTCTATCTTATTTTCTAACTCCTTCATATCCGGCGGAGCGGTATAAGCCTGCACGCGGGCCCGTGAAGCGGCTTCATCCATCAAGTCAATTGCTTTATCCGGCAGAAAACGATCGGTAATATAACGATCAGCCAATTTGGCGGCAGCTTCCAATGCCTCATCGGTAATGCGCACACTGTGGTGAGCCTCGTATTTATCTCGTATCCCTTTCATTATCTCAATGGTTTCCTCAACGCTCGGCTCTTCTACAGTTATCGGTTGGAACCGGCGCTCCAAAGCAGGGTCCTTTTCAATATGCTTGCGGTATTCATCAAGCGTTGTGGCACCGATGGTTTGCAGTTCGCCGCGGGCAAGCGCCGGTTTTAAAATGTTCGAGGCATCTATTGCCCCTTCGGCAGCACCGGCACCGATTAAAGTGTGCAGTTCATCGATGAACACAATGACATTGCCCGCCTGTTTAATTTCATTGATTACTTTCTTTAAGCGGTCTTCAAACTCGCCGCGGTATTTCGTGCCGGCAACCATCGCCGCCAAATCTAATGCCACAACTCTTTTATCCGCCAGAATTTCCGGAACATCGCCATTGACAATTTTTTGAGCCAACCCTTCAACTATTGCCGTTTTACCGACACCCGGTTCACCTACCAGCACCGGATTGTTTTTTGTTCGGCGGCTCAGTATCTGGATTACCCGCTCAACCTCTTTTTGCCGCCCAATAACCGGGTCTGTTTTTCCCTCTTGGGCCAGTTTGTTCAAATCCCGACTGAACTCATCCAATGTGGCACTCCTGCTGCAGCTTGCGCCGCTGCAGCCCCCGCCGGCATTATTCGCCTGATAATTCTCACCGGAAGCATCACCGGCATTTGGATTTCCGCCAAGCATTTGAATTAATAATTGTTTCACCTTGTTGACATCCGCTCCCAGCGAGGCCAAAACTTTGGCAGCAACCCCTTCGCCTTCACTGATTAAACCAAGCAGCAGGTGTTCCGTTCCCACATAGTTGTGTCCCATATTGCGGGCATGAAACATCGCCAATTCAATGACTTTTTTCCCCCGCGGTGTAAGTATCAACTCCTGAGCGGCTGTCCCTTGGCCTTTTTCCACCAGTTTTGCCACTTCCTGTCTCACTTTGTCTGCGGCTATCCCTAATTCATTCAGTACCTGAGAGGCCACACCGGAACCTTCTTGAATCAAACCCAACAGAATGTGCTCGGTACCTACATAAGGATAGTTCATATTTTTAGCCTCTTCCTGCGCCAAAGCCAATACCATTCTCGCTCTTTCGGTAAATCTTGAAAACATTTCTCCACCCCCGATTCTATAAATTATGTAATTTATTCCTGACAATTTCTGCCCTTATAATATCCCTCTCTTCCGGCTTTAATACCCGCCCGGACTTCTTAACCAGGTATGCCGGCCTGGTGAGCATAATTAATTCATTCATTGCTGCCGGCGGTATCTGCTCAATAATCCCTAAATCCACTCCCAAACGCACTTCGGAAATTAGTTTCATAGCCTCGTCCGAGGTTAATAACCGCGCACATTTCAGTGTTCCATAGGCCCTAAAAATGCGGTCTTCCAGCTGATATTTGCGCTCTCGGTGCAGCGCCTTCCGCGCCGCCCTTTCCTGATCGATAATTTCTTTAATTACCAGCGTCAGCTTATTAATGATTTCTTCCTCTGTTAAGCCCAGTGTCACTTGATTGGATATTTGATACAGATTGCCGGCTGCTTCTGTTCCTTCGCCGTAAAGGCCGCGCACCGTCAGCCCCAATTTAGCAACTGCGTTAATCACCCTGTTTATCTGGTTTATCATTGTCAGCCCCGGCAGGTGCAGCATTACCGATGCTCTTAAGCCGGTACCGACATTGGTAGGACAAGCCGTCAAATAGCCTAACTGATCAGAAAACGCATAGTCAATGGTTTGTTCTAAATAGTCGTCAACTTCATTGGTTATCTGCCAGGCCTTGTTTAACTGCAGGCCGGGGAGCAGGCACTGAATGCGCAGGTGATCTTCTTCATTCAGCATAATACTGATCATTTCATCAGCACTTAAAATTACCGCCTTCATTTCAGGATTTTTTAATAAATCCGGACTGATTAAATGTTTTTCCATTAAAATCCGTCTCTCTATTTCAGACAGCTGGCTCATTGGCACAATCTCCAAGCTGTAGTTATTGTCCTGCGGTTTGGAAATTGCCTGCTGTACATAGTGAAAAACAGATTCAGCATCAGGCTGCTTCATTAAATTGGGAAAGGGTACGCCTGATATATTTCTGGCAACTCTAATTCTGCTGCTGATTACTATGTCATGCTCGGGACCGTCGCTGTCCATCCATCTTGTATGTGCGTTATTAATAATATCTTTTAAATCCATGCCTACCCCTCCTTATCCAGCTTGGCTTCCAGCGATTTGATCTGATCTCTCAGCATCGCCGCATGCTCGAATTCCTCGTTGGCAATTGCCTTTTGCATTTTATCTTTCAGTTCTTTAATTTCTTTGCTTATTCTGGCCTTTCCGCCGGTTCTTTTAGGTACCTTTCCGGTATGCTGTACAGTTCCGTGCACCCTTCTTACCAGCGGTATAATTTGACTGCGGAAGGATTGATAGCAGTCGGCGCAGCCAAGCAAACCTCCTTTAGCAAAATGCTCCTTAGAAATACCACACTTCGGACAGCTTTCTTCTTTGATTTTAATTGCTTGGTTGTAATCCTCACCGATTAAACTGCCTAAAAACTTATGCAGGTTAAATTGAGTACTAAAACCCCAGGCTTCCTGCTGCAGTTCATTAGCGCAGTATTCGCAAACATTCATCTCTGTTTTTTGATTATTAATAACCTGAGTTAAATGCACCGTTGCCGGACGCTGATTACATCTCTCACAAAGCATACGCCCATCCCCCTATCCTTTAATAATTCAAACTAATCGCTTTCACTAATGACCACTGCCAGCATTGCTTTTAAAATATTGGCGCGAATTTTATCCCGCCAGGGAAGTTCAATTTTCAACACACTGCGATCTAACGCCGCCTGCATCAGTTTGTACTCTCTTTTGCTGATTAATTCTTCATTTAACAACCGCTGCAAAATACCGGCAGCATCTTTTTGGCTGATGTTATCATCAATATATTGAAATAATTCTTCCAACCAATTATGTTTTTCCAAGCATATTTTTTCTATCCGCACATAACCGCCGCCACCGCGCCTGCTTTCAATTACATAACCGTGATTAACGGTAAATCGGGTTGCCAATACATAGTTTATTTGCGAAGGAACACATTTAAACTGTTCAGCCAACTCATTGCGCTGAATTTCGATATATCCTTTGGGGCTGTTTCGCAGCATGTTATGTAAATACTGTTCAATAAGATCTGAAATGTTTGCCATAGTACAACCTCACCTATCCGCCAAAAGTTTTTTTGACTTTGACTGACCTTAACCAAAGTATACCACTAAACGGGTAATAATATACAAACATCATAATCTTTCATATCAGCTCTTTACAGAAAATTAACCGTTAATAACAAAAATTAAACCCTGCTAAACAATTAAATCTTCGTATATTTTTAGATTACTAATTAAATACTTTTGACGGCATAAAGAAAAACGCCAGGAATTCACCTGACGTTTTCTTTATTGGCTCCTCGAGTAGGATTCGAACCTACAACCTACCGGTTAACAGCCGGTTGCTC
>CBEUVQ010000070.1:0-6244 GCA_965546615.1 uncultured Peptococcaceae bacterium | reverse complement strand
TCATGCCACCGGCAGAAGGGAATTGGTGGCACCGGCGGCAATGGCGGCAGCCGCTGCCGGGGCGGACGGCTTAATTATTGAAGTGCATCCCGAGCCCGCCAAAGCACTTTCGGACGGACCTCAGTCGCTGCTGCCGGAAGAACTGCGTCTGCTGCTGCAAAAATTAAAACATGTCACAGCAGGCCGGTTCTCTGTCTCTTAACATCAAAGAAGGCGTCGTTTCAAACGAAACGACGCCTTCGTTATGATAACCCATGATTGTTAAAACGGCGGCCCAGCTCTTTGGAGCGGTTGGTGGCGCTGGTGACGGCACGCCGGATTACTTTTACAAACTCGCCTTTCTCCAGCTCTTTCAGCCCCGCCATAGTGGTGCCGTTGGGTGACGTTACCTGCCTTCTTAGTTCCTCCGGCTCCTCGCCGGTTTCCAGCAGCATGCGGGCGGCGCCGATAAGCGTTTTCAGCACCAGCGGCCGGGCCAATTCCCGCGGCAGGCCGGCTGCTTCCCCCGCCTTTTCCATCGCCTCTACTAAGTAATAAATGTAGGCAGGCCCGCTGCCTGATAAGCCGGTCACCGCATCCAGCAGTTCTTCTTCCACCGTTACCACCTCACCGACAATGCCGAACATGCTGCGCGCCAGCGCCAGCTGCTGCCCGCTGACATACCGCCCGGCACATAATCCGGTAGCGGATTCCAGCACCGCACATGATGTATTGGGCATCGCCCGCACCACCGGTATTTTTATCCCCAGTGTTTCTTCAATTAAAGAAGTGGTAACCCCCGCCAGCACCGAAACAATCAGCTGCCTTTCATTAACACAGCTCTTTAATTCATTTAAAGCGGCAAAAACATCCTGCGGTTTAATCGCCAGCACAATAACATCCGCTTTGGCAGCAGCCGCTTTTTTATCAAAAACCGGAATGATGCCGTAATACTGACGCAAAAACTGCAGGCGTTCGGTATCGCTGCGGTTTGTTACCCAAATCTCGCCGGGACGGATCTGCTCGGTGGATAATAAGCCTTTAATAATCGACTCCGCAATACTGCCGGCGCCGATAAATAAAAATTGATTGCCTGCTAACAAAAAACTTTCCCCTCTCTGACAAGCTGCATTAATTTTATGACCTCACCTGTCCGGTGCCTAAAACAACATACTTATAGCTTGTTAACTCTTTCAGCCCCATCGGCCCGCGGGCATGCAGTTTTTGGGTGCTGATGCCGATTTCCGCACCGAACCCGAATTCAAAACCGTCGGTAAATCTGGTGGAGGCGTTGTGGTAAACCGCCGCCGCGTCAACAGCGCGCAGAAAAATATCCGCTGTTTCTTGATTATCGGTAACAATTGCTTCGGAATGACCGCTGCTGTACCGCTGAATGTGGGCAACTGCCTCAGCCAAATCGGCAGCAACTTTTACCGCAATAACGGGGGCAAGAAACTCGGTTTCCCAATCACTCTGCTGCGCCGGTTCTACACCGGCGGCAAGCTTCTGCGTCTGCGCACAGCCGCGCACAACCACTCCCCTGTCCTGCAGTTCTTTAACGGCGCGCGGCAGCCAACTGCCCGCCATATCCTGATGCACAATTAAAGATTCCGCGGCGTTGCACACGCCGTACCGCTGACACTTGGCGTTAACGATAATATCCAGCGCCATCTTCGGGTCGGCATCTTTGTCAATGTAGATGTGACAGTTGCCCACACCGGTTTCAATTACCGGCACAGTGGCATTCTGCACCACTTTTTGAATCAGCCCCGCGCCGCCCCGCGGAATTACCAGGTCAATTAAACCGTTTAACTTCAGCAGCTCATCCACCGCCGCCCGGTCGGTGGTGTTGACCAGCTGCACCGCATCGGCGGAAACACCCGCTTTTTCCAGCCCGGTTTTAATTGACGCAACCAGCGCCCGGTTGCTGTTAATCGCACCGGAACTGCCCCGCAGCACCACCGCACTGCCTGCCTTTAAGCACAGTGCCGCTGCGTCAACCGTTACGTTGGGGCGGCCTTCGTAAATGATTGCCGCCACCCCCATCGGCACCCGCACTTTGTTAATCGTAAGCCCGTTGGGCCGCGTCCAGCTTTCCACAATTTCACCCACCGGGTCTTCTAAAGCGGCCACCTGGCGCACACCTTCAACAATGCCGCTTAAGCGGGCGTCATCCAGCGCCAGCCGGTCTAAAAGCGGCGCGCTCAGCCCGGATTTTTTTCCGTTTTCCAAATCCACACTGTTGGCTTTTATAATTTCTCTGCTGTCCGCAATAAGCTGTTCAGCAATGATATTTAAAGCTTTGTTTTTCGCCGCCGCATCCAATGCGGCAAGTTCTGCGGCGGCAGCTTTCGCCGCAGCCGCCGATTGTTTTACTGCTGACACTGCACATCAACCCCTTCCGCTGCCAGCCAGTCTCGATTAATCACCTCTAAATTGTGCCGGTGTTTGCCGGCCACTAAGCGCAAATCTTCAGAAGACAGGTTGGATATGCCTTTGGCAAGATACATGCCGTCTCCTGATTTTACCGCCACCACACTGCCGGCGGAAAATGTTCCTTTTACATCTAAAACACCTACCGCCAGCAGGCTTTTTTTCTGATGAACGACAGCGCGTGCCGCTCCTTGATCGACAATTATTGTTCCCCTGGGCACACTGCTGAATGCAATCCACTGTTTGCGGCTGCGCAGCGAGTGGGCGGCCGGTTCAAAGCTGGTGCCTATGCGCTCACCGCCGGCAATCGCCAAAATGCAGCCGGGGTTGTGCGCACCGGCAATGACAGTGCGAATGCCGCTTTTAGCAGCAATGCGGGCGGCCGCCAGTTTGGTGCGCATGCCGCCGGTGCCAACCGCACTGCCGCTGCCGCCGGCAGCCCGTTCCAGCTTTTCATCAATCTCTTTTACCACCGGAATCAGCGCCGCTTCCGGGTCTTTGCGCGGATCACCGCTGTACAAGCCGTCGATATCGGTAAGAATAACCAACAGCTGTGCTTCCGCCAAACCGGCCACCAGCGCGCTTAAAGTATCATTATCACCAAATTTTATTTCTGCATAAGCAACGGTATCATTCTCATTAACTATCGGCAGCACACCGTGCTCCAGCAGTAAGTTGACGGTATTGCGGGCGTTAACGTAGCGCCTGCGGTCCGCCAAATCTTCCCTGGTAAGCAGCACCTGCGCCGTCTTTAAGCCTTCCTTCTGCAAAAGTTTATTATACTGCTCCATTAACAAACTCTGCCCCACCGCAGCAGCTGCCTGCCGCTCCGGCATGGTGAGTTTGCCGGCATGCCAGCCCAAACGGCTCAACCCTGCCGCCACCGCACCGGAAGAAACCAGCACCGGCTGCCAGCCCTGCCGCTTAAGCTCTGCAATGCTTTTACTTAAAGAAGCCATTTTCGGCACATTCAGCGCACCGTTTTCACCGGTCAAGCTGCTGCTGCCAATTTTAATAACCATTCTCTGCTGATGCTCCAATTTAACTACCTCCTAAAGAATGGTGCAGATAACAGAAAAATCCTTTCATCCCTAAGGACGAAAGGATTTGCTTTCGTGGTACCACCTTAATTAATGTGCCCGGTGCACATTCACTCTCTGCCCTGTATCGGGGGCAGCCGGTTAGGTTAAATCCCTAACTGCTCAGGAGCGGGTTTTAAGAATTTCCGCCGAGGCACCTCCCAGCCTTGAGTGCCTTCTCTGGACGGCAGCAAAATTCTTAAATATCTCCGTCATAGCATTTCAGCTGAATTTTAACGTTAATTATAAACTTCCCACAGCGGTATTTCAAGGAAGAAAGCACATTTTTTTAAAACATATTTTGCCAAAAAATCGCTTTTTTGCCACCGAGTGCAGCATATTAATTTAAAATGCGCCTGATTTTGCTTCTGTTCAGCAAATTATTTACTTGTGGTAAAATAAGATGTATTCTATATCTGCCGCTTTTTGTTATCATGCAGCACGCTGTAATCACTGCTAAAAGGAGTATCATGCATGGCTGTAAAAAACAACACAAAAGAATTCAGCCCGCCGCAGATAATCATCTTCGGTTTTGCCGTCATCATTTTCATCGGCACACTGCTTTTGAATTTACCGGTTGCATCTGCCGACGGTAAAAGCATCGGTCTGCTGAATGCGCTGTTTACCGCCACATCTGCGGTATGCGTTACCGGACTGTCGGTGGTTGACACCGGCGCTGATTTTTCATTATTCGGGCAGGTACTGATTATGCTGCTCATTCAGTTCGGCGGCCTGGGATTTATGACCTTCGGGGTTGTGGTGGCGGTTGCACTGGGAAAGCGCATCGGTATTAAAGAACGGCTGTTAATCAAGCAGGCGGTGAATGCCAACTCCCTTGCCGGTCTGGTGAAGCTGACAATAGCCATCGCGGTAATCGCACTGCTGCTGGAATTTATCGGCACAATTGTGCTGACATTAAACTGGTATAAAGAAATGGGGCTGCCGCAGGCGCTGTACTATGCACTCTTTCATTCAATATCTGCTTTTAACAATGCCGGTTTTTCACTGTGGCCCGACAGCTTGAGCCGCTATGTCGGCGATCCGGTGGTTAACATCACCGCCGCACTGTTATTTGTTCTCGGCGGTCTCGGTTTTACAGTAATTTTGGATATTTATCACAAGCGCAGCTGGCGCCGCTTATCACTAAATTCCAAGACGGTGCTTGTTTTCTACAGCGCCTTTGCAGTTATCGGCATTGCTTTTATTTTCTTTGCGGAATCGTTTAACCCCGCCACATTGGGAGGCTTAAGCCTGCACGACCGCATTTGGGCGGCGTTTTTTCAGGGGCTGTCACCCAGAACGGCCGGTTTTAACACGGTGGATATCGCCGCCATGACCGCCGGCTCGCAGCTGTTAATTATGCTGCTGATGTTTGTCGGCGCGGCATCGGGTTCCACCGGCGGCGGCATTAAAGTGAACACATTTGCGGTGCTTGTTCTGGCATTGGCATCAATTGTCAAAGGGCGCAGCGATGTAAACATCTTTGAGCGCAGAATAGGTATCGAAATGATCTTTCGCTCGCTGGCGGTAATCGTTATCTCGATGGGTGTAGTGTTTACCGCCGCACTGCTGCTGACATTTACCGAGCACAGCACTAAAGCGGAACTCACCAACATCCTTTTTGAAACGGTATCCGCTTTCGGCACCGTTGGCCTGTCTGCCGGTTTAACGTCTGACTTAACACCGGCCGGCAGAATAATTATCATTGCCACGATGTTTATCGGCAGATTAGGCCCGCTGACGCTGGCTTTCGCACTGTCCAACAGAAACGAGAAAAAGCATTACCGCTATGTGGAAGAAAAACTTCTTATCGGTTAAAACAATCCGGGTTGGCATCACCTTCCCGGGTTATTTTTTTTGCCCGGCGCACACCAACCGCGCAGAAAATTTCTGCAAATTTTTTAAAAAACGCTTGACAGCGGCAGTATCTGTTTTTATAATAAAAATGTAATCATTACAAAGTTAAAATTATTATAGTCACCGGAAAAGAGGTGATATCATGAATTTTACTGATCAACCTATCGAAACGTACTTTAAAGAGCACGGTATCAAGCCGTCTTATCAAAGAATTAAAATATTTGAATACCTTATCCGCTATAAAAATCATCCCACCGTTGACGGTATTTTCAAAGCGCTGGTTAAAGAGATACCTACTCTGTCTAAAACTACCGTTTACAACACGCTGAAGCTTTTTTTAGACCACCATATCGTGCAGCGGCTGGTAATAGAAGAAAACGAAACGCGGTATGATGCCGACACTTCCGCTCACGGTCATTTTAAATGCGAAAACTGCGGTAATGTTTACGACGTTGAGGGAGATTTTCCCGATATCGATGTTTCCGGCTTAAAAATCCATCAGGTTAATGAAGTACACCTGTATTTTATCGGCATCTGCAATCAATGCCTAAAAAATAAACATTAAATTAAAATTATAAGGAGGAAGAGAACTATGAAAAAATTTGTTTGTACTGTCTGCGGTTATGTGCATACCGGGGAGACCGCACCGGAAAAATGCCCACAGTGCGGGGTGCCGGCTGAAAAGTTTGTGGAGAAAAAAGAAGGCGAAGAATTAGTTTATGCTGACGAGCACAAAGTGGGCACCGCTCAAGGCTTAGACCCGGAAGTAGTTCAAGGTCTGAAAGACAATTTCATGGGTGAATGCACCGAAGTGGGCATGTACTTGGCGATGAGCCGGCAGGCAGACCGTGAAGGATATCCCGAAATTGCGGAAGCTTACAAGAGAATTGCTTGGG
>CBEUVQ010000069.1:0-6248 GCA_965546615.1 uncultured Peptococcaceae bacterium | reverse complement strand
AATTTTTATTTTGGCTGGGTGTATTTACTGCCGTTTTGCACACCTATTTAGATTATAAGTTTAAAGAGTTTTAATAAGTTTCTGCTTCTGCCGGGGCTGCTGCATATTGAACTAAGTGCGGCAGCTCTTTTTTGATTTTCCGGTGTACAGCTTTTTGTATAAGGCCGCTTTTGAGTTTTTATTAAGCTGTTTGCAGTATGGGAACAATGCCGTGCGGGGCGGTTCCGTCCAGCAGGGCGGTGCCCGCTGCCGGAATCACCACCGCGTCAAGCGAGCCGTTGTCGGATGAGCAGTGGTGCTGTTCTACGTCGTAACCGCGTTCTAACATCTCTTGGCCTACAGAGCGCATAAAGGTGGATTTTCCCACCCCGGGGCCGCCTTTAAGCACAATAATGCGCTTGGCGTCATGCGGAACAATATAGTCGTAATAAGAGTAAAACCCCTGACTTGTATTGCCGCCGGGAAAGAAATTTCTCAGCTTACCTATAACTTATCCCTCCTTTGCGGTACCTTTTACTAAAGTACCGTCCTAGCAGTATTTTATAAAAGTTGGCAGCACAATTATGCCGCATTTTTTCGGGAAAATTGTGGCAGTGCAAAATGCCGGCGCGGCGGTGATAAAATTTCAGCTTACCGAGGCATAATAACCCAAGAGGTGATAACAGGTGGATTGGCACGCCTTTTGGTGGGGAGGGGATGCGCTGCCGCTGCATTTTATTGCGCTTAGAGCGGTAATTCTGTACCTGGCGGTTGTTGCCGCCACCCGGCTGATGCACTTTCGCCACGTAGGGGTAATGGCGCGGCACAATTACCTTGTGGCGGCGGCGGTTGTCGGCATCAGCGGCTCGCGAATACTCACCCCGCAATCTTCACCGGTTTATGCCTTGGCGGTAATTGCCTTTTTAACGGCGCTGGGTGTTTTTTTCTCTTACCTGGATTTAAAACTGCCGCGCTTTGCGGTAATGCGGCCGACAGCGGTAATTAAATACGGCAAAATGGAAAAAGCCAACATGCGTCGGGCAAACATCACCATTGATAATCTTTTGGGGCAGCTGCGGCTGCACGGCGTGTTTAATCTAAACGATGTAGAAAGCGCCTATCTGGAAGCAACCGGCAAAATAAGCGTGCTGAAAAAACCTACAGCCCGGCCGGCAATGCGCCGACAGCTCAACCTGCCGGAATGCCCCGCCTGCCCGCCCACGCCGCTGATTTACGACGGCGAAGTAAAAAACGAAAACTTGGCGCGGCTGAACTTAAGCCGGCGCTGGCTGGAAAAAGAGCTGCAGAAGCAGGGCTACCCTTCGGTGTCGGCGGTATTTTTTGCCGCGCTGCTGCCGGACGGCGGGCTGTATGTCTGCAGCCATTAGCGGTGGTGAGCTTTAATGTTTAACGCAGAATTTTTCTTAAAAATTATCGGTGTGGGGGCGGTGATTTTTGCCGTCAGCTTTGTGCTGCCGCGGCGTTCTTCCGGGGTGTTTGACGGCCACGACTTTGTGTTTTTATGGCTTATCGGCGGGCTGGCGGCCGCCCCGCTGGTAAACCCTGCGGTAACCTTTGCGCAGTCCACAGCGGCGATGGCGGCGGTGCTTTTATGCCACTTCGGGCTGTCCCGGCTGGCGGTGGTCAGCAGAACCGCCGGCAGGTTAATCGCCGGTAAGCCGATAGTGCTGGTGGAAAACGGCGTAGTGCTGCGGAAAAACATGCGCCGGGCGCTGGTGCCGGCGTGGATGCTGACGGCAGAACTGCGCATGGCGGGGCTTGCCGATGTATCGCAGGTAGAGTTTGCGGTGCTGGAAACATGCGGCAAAATCAGCATCATTCCCAAAGCACAGTTTTGGCCGGTAACCGCCGGCGATTTAGGGGTAAACTGCCCGCCCGCCGCATCTCCCTCGCTGTTAATTGAAGACGGCCAAGTGCTGGAAGAAAACCTTGCCCGCTTAAACTACAGCAGGCAGTGGTTGAAGAGCGAGCTGGCGAAACGCGGCGCGCCGGATTTAAAAGACGTTTATTTAGCCGGCATTGACAGCGACGGCAGCATATGTTTCAGTTATCGAAAGTAAACGGTGGTGACAGCTTGATTTCCAATCCAACCGAAATTAAAGCGGCGCTGCATCTGCTGCTGCTGCGCGAGCGGGAAACAGCGGCTGTTTTTGCGCAGGCGGCGGATGAGCTGAACGAACCGGAATTAAAAAAACTGTTTGGCGAGTTAGAGCAGTGCGCCCGGTACAATCACGGCCGGCTGTACGACTGCGGGGCAGACGCCAAAAACAGCAGGCAGCAGTGGCTTTATGCGGCGTTGGCCAACGAACTGCTGAACCAAAACCTATACAATCAATTAATGGCGCGCATTACCGACCTGCCCACCCGGCAGATGCTTCAGCAGCTGCGCGACAGTAAAATGCGCAGTATTGTGCTGCTGCAGGAGGAATTAAAGCAGCAAAAAACGAAGTAAACGAAGTAAAACTTGTTTAAGCCAAGCCGTGGATGCAAGGAGCTATCCCGCTATGTATGAAATAAGAGCAGTGATTGTTCACCCCGACGAAAATGCGCGCAAACGATTAAAAGAGCTGCTTAAAGCCTGCGGCCACTTGGTAACCGCCGAAGTAAGCGATGCCGGCAGCGGCGTGCGCCTGCTGTTTCAAACCCAGCCCGACATCATCATCGTTTCGCCCGCCGTCGGTGCCGAGGCGGTGCAGCTGATAGAAGAACACCGCGTTGCGCCGGTGCTGCTGGTGGTGGAAAACAGCGGCGATTTTCTGGCCGAACTGCGGCACAGCTGGGTTTTTGGCTTAATATCACTGGAAATGAATGTGCTGACGCTGGAAGGTACGGTGCAGATGGCGATAGCCAACTTCAAAAGGCTGAAGCATTTGGAAGAAGAAATGCGGGTGCTGCAGCGCACCCTTAAAGAGCGCAAGCTGATTGAACGCGCCAAAGGCTTAATCAGCGAGAAAAAAGGCTTAAGCGAGCGGCAGGCTTTTGAATACCTGCGCAAAATCAGTATGGATCACTGCCTGCCGCTGGCCAAAGTGGCGGCACAAATTATCAGGCAGCTGCACGGGTAGGCGGCTTACATTTAATGTATACAATATTATTTGCCGCCGGTTGTTGAATTTTGCCGAGCCAGTGATTATAATTATTTATACCTTAAAAACAACATATTTTTGGGGCAACGGCGTCCCAATCAGCTCTGCACTTTTTATATGCAGGGTTGATTGGGGCGTTTTTGTTTGTCTGAAAAAGGCAGGCAAAATAAGGCTTAAATCCGCAGCGCCAAATTAACACAAGGAGGTTTTTTAGTGCATACATCCACTGCCGGTGATGTTTTGGAAAAAGCCAAAGAATACAACGTTAAATTTATTCGCCTGCAGTTTACCGACATATTTGGCGTTTTTAAAAACATTGCGGTAACTGTAGAAGAGCTGGAACGGGCTTTGGCAGGACAAATTCCCTTTGACAGCTCGGTAATTGAGGGCTCAACGGGCAGCAAAGAAGCAGATATTTATCTGGTGCCCGATCCCGCCACCTTTCAAATTTTTCCTTGGCGCCCGCGCGAAGGAGCGGTGGCCCGTTTAATCTGTGATGTTCATGATGCCGGGCACAAGCCTTTTGCCGCCTGCTCACGCAGCATTTTAAAAAATGTGCTTAAACAGGCAGCCGAAATCGGATACAAATTTCAGGCAGGTGCCGACATTGAATTCTTTCTGTTTAATTTAGATGAGCGCGGCAAGCCGACCGTCGTCACTCACGATCACGCCGGTTACTGCGACCTTACCCCGGTTGATTTGGGAGAAAACGTGCGCCGCGATACCGTGCTGACGCTGGAAGAAATGGGCTTTGACATTTCTTCATCTCACCACGAATTTGCCCCCGGTCAGCATGAAATCGGCATAAAAGATGACAACCCGCTGACAATGGCGGATAAAATCGTTACCTTTAAATTTGTTGTGCGCACCATTGCGCAGCGCCACGGCCTGCATGCCTCGTTTATGCCCAAACCGCTTGCCGGTCACAGCGGCTCGGGAATGAATTTAAAACTTTCAATGTGGCAGCAGGGCGAAAACGCCTTTTACAGCCCCGACGATGAGCTGGGCTTAAGCGCGCAGGCTTACTCATTCATGGCGGGAATTATCAACCATGCCGATGCGCTTACCGCCGTCACCAACCCGCTGGTAAACTCTTACAAGCGGCTGGTGCCAAGCGATGCTGCCCCGTATTTGGCAGCGTGGTCGCAGGACAGCCGCAGCACCATTATCCGCGTGCCGGCACCGCGGGAGCGCGATACCGCCGTAGTGCTGCGCCACCCCGATCCCGCCTGCAACCCGTACTTGGCCGCTGCGGCGGCGCTGAAATGCGGCTTGGACGGCATTAAAAAAGAGCAGCGGCCGAGTGCAGAGGCAGATGCCAAGCGGCTGCCCGGCAATTTAGGAGAAGCGTTAAAAGCGCTTGCCGGCGATGAAGTGGTGGCACAAGCGCTGGGCGGCAGCGTTTACAGCCGCTACCTTGCCGCCAAAACGGCGGAATGGAACAGCTTCCAATCCGAAGTGCACCAATGGGAGCTTGACCGCTACCTAACGCAGTACTAAAACAAACGCTTAACAAACCGAAAGTGCCTGCCCTGCCGTCGGCATAACCAACGCTTATCGCCGTTTTTTTAAATCGGCATAAACGGTTAAAAAATACACATCATTACTAAAACGAGGGGATGATTTGATTAATGTCTTACAGCAAAGGAATTAACTCAACCGCTGCCACTCAAACCAAAAGTCGTACCGGCAGTAGCGTATGCCCGTTTTCCGGCATGTGCGTAACCTGTTTGGACGGATGTCCCGGCATGTGTGAAGTAGGTAAATCCGCAGTGCGCGGTAAAGAAGTGCTTTACCCCGCACCGTTTGGCAAAATTACTGCCGGTGCGGAAAAAGATTACCCGGTGGATTACTCCCACTTCAACATTATGGGTACTGCGGTAGGTGCCCACGGCATTGAAGCGGATTCCGATAAAGCGATTTTCCCGGCGGTAAACTTAGAAACAGAGCTGGGCGGCGATTACAAAATCAAGCTGGATCTGCCCATCATCTGCTGTGCGATGGGTTCCACCAAAGTGGCTGCCGACAACTGGGATCACCTGGCGGCAGGCTGTGCTTTAACCGGCACCGGTATTGTCATCGGTGAAAACGTTTGCGCAATGGACCCCAACGCCGAAATTAAAAACGGCCGGGTGGTGCACTCCCCCAACCTGGAAAAGCGGGTTAAAGATTTTCAGCGCTGGTACAACGGCAAAAGCGGCTTTATTTCAGTACAGGCAAACGTTGAAGACACCTCGCTGGGCGTGCAGGAATACGCTTTAGAAAAACTGGGCGTTGAAGCGGTAGAAATGAAATGGGGCCAAGGTGCAAAAGACATCGGCGGCGAAGTGAAGCTCGGCTCGCTTGAGCGCGCCCGCCAGCTTTACAGCCGCGGCTACATCGTGCTGCCCAACCCCGAAGACCCCAAAGTGCAGGAAGCCTACAAACTGGGCGCATTTAAAGAATTCGAGCGCCACTCCCGCGTAGGTATGGTAACGGAAGAATCCTTCCACAAGCGGGTGGAAGAGCTGCGCAGCGCCGGTGCCAAGTTCATCTCGCTGAAAACAGGTGCTTACCGCCCCGCCGACCTTGCCCGGGCCGTTAAATTTGCTTCCGACTGCAAACTCGACCTGCTCACGGTAGACGGTGCCGGCGGCGGAACCGGCATGAGCCCGTGGCGCATGATGAACGAATGGGGCGTGCCGACACTTTACATCCAGGCACTGCTGGTGAAATACCTGGATAAACTCGCCCAAAAAGGCAGATACATTCCGTCTGTAGCCATTGCCGGCGGCTTTACACTGGAAGATCACATGTACAAAGCAATAGCAATGGGCGCACCGCACATCAGCGCGGTAGGTATGGCCCGCTCACCGCTTACCGCCGCCATGGTGGGCAAAACCGTCGGCGAAGCGGTAAAAAGCGGCAAAATTCCCGCCGACTACAAAAAATACGGCGAAACACTGGATCAAGTATTCATCGCCGCTGCTGCACTGAAAGACAAACTGGGCGACGAATTTGAAAACCTGCCGGTAGGCGCAATCGGCGTATACACCTACTACGAGCGCCTTGCTCAAGGCCTGCGCCAGTTTATGTGCGGATCCCGCAAATTCGGCCTGAACTACCTCACCCGCGACGACATTGCGGCACTGACCAAAGAAGCGGCAGAAATCACCGGCATTA
>CBEUVQ010000068.1:0-6404 GCA_965546615.1 uncultured Peptococcaceae bacterium | reverse complement strand
TTTTTGCCGACGTAGCTCAATTGGTAGAGCAGCTGACTTGTAATCAGCAGGTTGCGGGTTCGAGTCCCATCGTCGGCTCCAATTTAAACCCAGGTGGCAGATGCCGCCTGGGTTTTGCTGTTGTTGAAGGTGACAGGGTACGCTTCTCTGTCATAATTTTATATCGACCCAAAATTAAAAGCCAGGGCCGGTTTTTGAACCACCCTGGCTTTACGCTTCTTTTTACTGTTTTCCAGCTACTTTTATTCTGGTCAGAGCACGTTTCAGCGCTAACTCTGCGCGAACGACGTCTATGTCGCCGCTTTGGGCGGAGAGACGCTGTTCGGCACGCTCCTTGGCAGCTTGTGCTCTTTCTACATCAATTTCATCTGCGCGTTCAGCAGCATCAGCCAGCACTACCACCCGGCTGTTCTTTACTTCCACAAAGCCGCCGCTTACCGCAAACTTAAAATCTTTACCACCCTGCTGCACCCTTAATTCGCCAATTTTGAGAGCACTGACCAGCGGGGCGTGTTCGGGCAGGAAGCCCAACTCGCCGTCAACACCGGGTGCAACGACGAAGTCAACTTCCTCGCTGAACACCACTTTTTCGGGGGTGACAATATCGAGGCGTTGGGTCTTCGCCATATTATGCACCTTCCTCTAAGATCTTCTTACCTTTCTCTACAGCCTCTTCAATGGTACCTACCATATAGAAGGCCTGCTCAGGCAGATCATCGTGCTTACCTGCAACGATTTCGTTGAAGCCGCGGATGGTGTCTTTCAGCGAGACGTAAGTACCGGGTGTACCTGTAAACGCTTCCGCTACGTGGAACGGCTGGGACAGGTAGCGCTGCAGCTTACGGGCACGGGCTACGATTAATTTATCTTCTTCAGATAATTCGTCCATACCCAAGATGGCGATAATGTCCTGCAGTTCTTTGTAGCGCTGCAGTACACCTTGAACGGCACGGGCGCATTCATAGTGTTCTTTACCCACTACGTTGGGGTCAAGAATACGGGATGTACTGTCCAGCGGGTCAACAGCGGGGTAAATACCTAATTCCGCAATTTGACGGGACAATACAACAGTTGCGTCCAAGTGCGCAAATGCCGTTGCCGGAGCAGGGTCAGTCAAGTCGTCAGCAGGCACGTAAATAGCCTGTACAGATGTAACTGAACCTTTCTTGGTAGAGGTAATCCGCTCCTGCAGCTGACCCATTTCTGTAGCCAGCGTAGGCTGGTAACCTACCGCAGAAGGCATCCGGCCGAGCAGCGCGGAAACCTCGGAACCGGCCTGAGTGAAACGGAAAATGTTATCGATGAAGAGCAGCACGTCGGCGCCTTCTTCATCACGGAAGTATTCAGCCATTGTCAAACCGGTAAGACCTACACGCAAACGCGCTCCCGGGGGTTCGTTCATCTGGCCGTACACCAGAACGCACTTTTCAAGAACGCCCGAGTCTTTCATTTCGTGGTACAGGTCGTTACCTTCACGGGTACGCTCACCAACACCGGCGAAACAGGAAATACCACCGTGCTGCTTCGCAATGTTGTTGATCAGCTCCATAACGATAACGGTTTTACCTACACCGGCACCGCCGAACAAACCAATCTTACCACCTTTGAGGAACGGAATCATTAAGTCAATAACTTTGATCCCGGTCTCAAGAATTTCCGCCTTGGTGGACTGATCCACCAATTCCGGTGCAGGGCGGTGAATAGGATAATAGGTATCTGATTTGGCTTCGCCTAAACCATCAATAGATTGGCCGAGTACGTCTACCATGCGGCCGAGTACAGGACGTCCTACCGGGATAGAAATCGGCTTGCCGGTATCAACTACTTTCATGCCCCGTACCAAACCATCGGTTGAGGACATAGCAATTGCACGTACCCGGTTGTTACCAAGGTGCAGGGCCGTTTCCAGCGTGAGGTTCCACTCACCGAAATCGCGGTCCTGATCCTCGGAACGTATCTTAAGCGCGTTGTAGATATCAGGCACTTGGCCGGGCTCGAACTCAACGTCAACAACCACGCCCATGACCTGAATCACCTTGCCTACGTTCATTTACTTCTCCGACCTCCTTGCGTGTCAGAATTATTACCGCGTTTTTATTATTCAAGCGCCGCTGCGCCACCAACAATTTCGGAGATTTCTTTGGTGATGGCAGCCTGACGGGCACGGTTCAATGACAGGGTTAGTTTATCAATCATTTCTTTGGCGTTGCTGGTAGCGGAATCCATAGCGGTCATTCGGGCACCGTGCTCACCCGCTTTGGCCTCCAGCATCGCCCGAAACAGGTTAACTTCAACATACTTAGGCAGAAGTTCATTAAGAACGGATTCAGCATTTGGTTCATAAATGTATGAAACCATTGCCTTTTTCTCTTCGCCTTCTTTTTCCTGTTCTTCAGCGGTGTTTTCAATCGGCAGCAGTTTAATTACTTTCGGCCGTTGGGTAAGGGTGTTTACAAATTCGCTGAATACCAGGAAAACTTGGTCGAACTCGCCTTCAGTATATTTTTTAATGACAAACTGGGCGATTTCTTTAGCCTTGCTGAACTTTACGTCTTCGCCAAGTCCAACATACTGTGCAGCTATATCGGCTTCAAGCCGCTTAAAGTAGTCACGACCTTTGCGCCCAACTGCTATCAGTGCCGGCTGATCGTATTTGTTAAGCTCACGCGCAGCCAGACGAATTACGTTGGCGTTGAAACCACCACACAAGCCCCTGTCGGCAGTAATAATGATGTAGGCGGTCTTTTTGGGTTCACGCACCTCCAACAGCGGGTGACTAACACCACCGCCGGCTGCAGAGCTTACACGCCCAAGCACTGCACTGAATTTAACAGCATAAGGCCGGGCGGCAGTAACTGCCTCTTGGGCACGGCGCAGCTTGGCCGCAGCCACCATCTTCATGGCCTTGGTAATCTGCTGGGTGCTCTTAACACTCTTAATCCGGCGTCGAATATCGCGCGCACTAGCCATAACTTTTCACCACCTTACTCTTCATACTGCCAACCTAGACAAAACTCTTCTTATATTCCTCAATAGCAGCCTTCAGCTGTTCTTCAACTTCCGGCTTAATTTGTTTCTCTTCTCTGATTGATTTGCCGATTTCCGGTTTGTTGTTGCGCAGGAACTGCAGTAAGCCCTGCTCAAACGAACGCACTTTTTCCAACGGCAGATCATCTAAGTAACCGCGCACAGCAGAGAAAATAGCCATAACCTGCTCTTCAACCGGCATCGGCTGATATTGGCTCTGCTTTAAGATTTCCATCGAACGGGCACCACGGTTCAAGCGAGCCTGGGTAGCTTTGTCCAAGTCGGAACCGAACTGCGCAAATGCAGCAAGCTCGCGGTACTGGGCAAGATCCAGACGCAGCGTACCGGCAACCTGTTTCATCGCTTTAATTTGCGCGGCACCACCAACGCGAGATACTGACAAACCTACGTCTACAGCAGGACGCATACCGGAGTTAAACAGGTCGGTATCCAGGAAGATCTGGCCGTCAGTAATTGAGATAACGTTGGTAGGAATGTAAGCCGAAACGTCACCGGCTTGAGTTTCGATAATCGGCAGCGCCGTTAACGAACCGCCGCCAAAGTCTTCATTCATCTTAGCAGCGCGCTCCAACAAGCGGGAGTGCAGATAGAATACGTCACCGGGGAATGCTTCACGTCCGGGCGGACGGCGCAGCAGCAGTGACAATTCACGATAAGCAACAGCCTGCTTGGACAGGTCGTCGTAAATTACCAGTACGTCCTTGCCCTGCTCCATAAACTCTTCACCGATGGCGCATCCGGAATACGGAGCGATGTACAGCAGCGGAGAAGGTTCGGAAGCGTTAGCAGCAACAACAATGGTATAATCCATCGCGCCATGCTGCTCCAAGGTACGGATTACGTTGGCAACGGTAGAAGCCTTTTGGCCTACGGCAACGTAAATACAAATCATGTCTTGGCCTTTTTGGTTGATAATGGTGTCAACTGCGATTGCAGTTTTACCGGTTTGACGGTCACCAATGATCAGCTCACGCTGACCCCGGCCAATCGGAATCATTGAGTCGATAGCTTTTAAACCGGTTTGCATCGGCTGGTGTACCGATTTACGGGTAATAATACCAGGTGCAATCCGTTCAATCGGGCGGTATTTATCACTTTGAATGGGGCCTTTGCCGTCAATCGGCTGACCCAGCGGGTTAACTACACGACCGATTAATGAATCCCCAACAGGAACAGAGATAATACGACCGGTGCGCTTAACGGTGTCACCTTCTTTAATGTGGGTGTAAGGACCCAAGATAACACAACCGATGTTATCTTCTTCTAAGTTCAGCGCCATACCCAAGGTGCCACCGGGGAACTCCAGCAGCTCACTGGCCATACATTCTTCCAGACCATATACGCGGGCGATACCGTCACCAACGGTGATAACGGTTCCCACATCGGTTACTTCAACCTGGGCCTGGTATTTATCAATCTGCTGCCTGATAATAGAGCTGATCTCTTCAGGTCGCAAATTCATTTACTGGTTCACCCCTATCTATTAACTTGTTTTGGACATGAGGCGTGTTTTTAGGGCTTCAAGTTTATATTTAACACTACCGTCAATAACTTTATCCCCAATACGAACCACCAGGCCGCCTATCAGCGAGGCATCTACCGCATATTCCGGGTTAACCTCTTTACCGGCCAGGCGATTTAGAACATTGGCCAGTTCTTTCTTTTGCGCCTTGCTTAACGCTTTGGCAGAAATCACTTTGGCATCTACCATGTTGCGAGCGGCGTTGGCCAAAATTATAAATTCCTCAACTATCCCACTTAAATATGCTTCACGATGACGATCAACTAACAGATATAAAAAGTTCAGCGTTGTTTCCGAAATCCGGCCTTCAAAGAGCTCTTTGAGAACTTGGCGTTTTTCAGAAACGGTGATCTGCGGGTGGAAAAGAATTTGCTGCAGGCCGCGTTCACTTTCCACAACTGCGGATACCGCTTTCAGTTCTTCCTCCAACGCATCCAGGCTCTTTTTGTCAACAGCAATTTCATAAAGGGCCTGGGCATACCTTCTCGCCACAGCCCCCCTTAGCATGGCAACTTACCTGCCTCTTCAACAAACTTTTTAACTAAGTCATCTTGAACGTCATCGGTGATTTTTTCAGAAATAACTTTAGATGCAACCAGAACGGATAAGCTGGCAACCTCGTTTTTCAGTTCGGCAACAGCTTTCTCACGTTCCATTTGAATTTCCTGCAGTGAACTTTCTTTAATTCGGTTGGCTTCAGATTTAGCCGATTCTATAATTTGAGCAGCCTCTTCCTCAGCTGCTTTTGTTGCCCTTTGGATGATTGCTTGGGCTTCTTCTTTCGCTTTAGCCAAATCAGCCTGCAGCTGTGCCTGAAGTTTTTCAGCCTCGGCACGACTGTTTTCGGCAGCTGCAATGTCTTCGCCTATTTTCTGTCTGCGCTTGTCAAGCACGTTAACCAGAGGCTTCCATACCACTAAGCGCAGGAAGACTAACAGAATGAAGAAGTTAAAGATTTGGGCAATCAGCGTACCGTTAAACAGCAGCGGACCGCTGCCTTCTGCAGCTGAGCGGGCAACTTCAATGGCTTGCAGTTCCATTGTTCCCCTCCTTCCATCATCAGCGGAACAAAATTAAGGCGGTAGCAGGTTTGGGCTTTTTCTGCCAACCTGCTACGCCTTTTTGCTCACAAACACTTAAGTACAACGGAGCGAAATTAAACAGCTTTACCGATAAGCATGAACGCAATAACAACTGCGATAATGGGAAGGGCCTCAATCAAACCTACAGAGATGAACATTGTAGTTTGCAGAACACCTCTTGCTTCAGGCTGACGAGCAATACCTTCTACTGTTTTACCGGTTACTAAACCGTCACCGATACCGGCACCCAGGGATGCCAAACCAACAGCCAGGGCAGCACCCAGAGCAGCAGCAGCGTTTAATTCCATGCAGTTCCCCTCCTTTCAAAAATGGTTTAAATTTTAGTGGTGTTTATTTACAGCTTGAGATGTGTAAATAATTGTCAGCATACTGAAAATAAATGCTTGGATAGTACCGACAAAGATACTGAATGCCAACCAAACCACCGACGGAATAAACCCGCCGAAGATTGTGCCGCTCAGCGGAATTAAGCCCAACAGCACCGCAATCAGTACCTCACCGGCGTAAATGTTACCAAACAAACGGAAAGCCAGTGTAACCGGCTTAGCCAGTTCTTCCACAATTACCAGCGGCAGGAAGAATGGGAAGGGCTCAATAAAATGTTTAAAATGACCCAGCCCTTTATCCTTTAAACCTAAAAGCTGTACCATTATAAATACCATCAATGCCATACCCATAGTGGTGTTAACGTCAGCTGTGGGCGACATCATTGTCGGTATCAAACCCAACAT
>CBEUVQ010000067.1:0-6620 GCA_965546615.1 uncultured Peptococcaceae bacterium | reverse complement strand
CTGCCGGTTTTCAAGCGGTATTTTTTGTTTTTTCTCCCGCCCGCTTTTTCCGGCGCGGATGTATATCTTAGCACCGCCGCAGTTTTTTGCAAGTTGAAATTATTGGCAGCGGCGGTGCTGTTTTTAATACCACACTATACGTTTTTAAAGCAGTTTTTTATCCTCCCGTTACCGGTGTCACTACAGTAATGCAGTTTCCGTCCTGCAGTATTAAGTCTTTATCGGTTTGGGGATTTAGAACCCTTCCCGGTTCACCGACTCGGGAAGAAAGCATCAGTGTTTGGTTTTGCAGTTGACTGTACATATCGGCTGACAATAGTTCTTTTAATGTATTCAAAACTTCTTCAACCGAAGCTGACTCATTAAATTCCAATATCTCTTCTTTTTTACCGGTCATTAATCGAAAAATACCGAGATAGCGCAAATAAACCCTAATTTTTTCAGGTTTATTCATTAATTAAGCCACGCTCCTTAAGTTCCTGAGCTTCTTTAATCAAGCCCAGCTGCTGTAATTTTTTAGCAGTCGGCCGCCCGGTATCAATGTCCCATCCACGGACTTGGTAATATTCATCCAGCATTGGCTCCAATTCCACTACACTGCCGGCTGAAGGACCGGATTCCGGCGGCAGTGGTTCATGAGTAAAGCGATGCGGTAAACTGTCATCTTCTCTGGTCAATCCTTCTCTTGTATTAAACGCTTTCTCCAAGTTTACTACCCTTTCGCAAATCATTTGGATTTCATCACCGCTTACATCCCAGCCTGCTGCTGTACGCATTAAGCGGGCCGCCAGATCATAATCTACTATTTCCATATTTACAACGGTATTTTTGCACACCTCAAGACAGTCGGAAAGAGCGGACCATTCTTCATAGTGTTTAACTACCCGGCCTTTTCCTTTATATTTTAAGCGAAATGCGGCATCGGGATGACCGTATATTCTTTCCCCTGCTTCAGCATCTTCACTGAATTCAAATGACGGTTCGGAACGCAGGTGGTCTCCTCCTCTGCTGGCCACAGCATAACCAAGGGCGTAAGCTTTTAATCCCCGGGGATCAGCTTGAAACAGCTCCAATCCTTTAACGTGTAAGGCATAATTTTCACTGCCTCGCCCAATATGTTGGGCAGCTGTCCTCACGCCGTCAGCGAGAATGTCACCAATACCTTCTCTATCTTTAATTTTTTCAATTAAAGCAAACACAGTATCTACATTACCCCAGGAAAGATCTAAACCATCAGCCTCACTTTTAGAGATGATTCCTCTTTGATACAGCTCCATCAAAAATGAAATCACTTCTGAAGTGGTAATTACATCCAAACCGTAACGATTGCACAAGTCTACTCCTTTTAATGCTGAGGCCAAATCTTTTACGCCCACCCGAGAACTAAAACCGGCTAGGCCTTCAAATTCGGGACCCTCACTTTTTAACCCATTAAAAGGCCCGGCAGCAACTTGATAAAACCTGCTGCAGGGAATAGTGCAGGCAAAGCAGGATTTAGATTTTAATTTATATGTTTCTGCCAAAGCTTCTCCGCTTACTTGTTCTGCCCATTCAAAGCGCCCGCTTTGAAAATGTCTGGTAGCTAAACATCCCGCTTCATTTAGGGCGTGAACTAATTTAGTGGTACCCATTAATGCCCGGGCAGGATACTCGCGGTGATTATATATAGCTTGGTCAATTTCATTTAACAGCGCGGCAAAACCTTCCGGATCGGCAATTTTCACCGGTTGATTTCCCCTTACCGCTATGGCTTTAAGATTTTTCGAACCCATTACTGCGCCCATGCCGGTTCGCGCTGCCGCCCGCACTAAGTTTGCAAACACTCCGGAAAAGCGGACACCGTTTTCTGCTGCCGGCCCAATGGCAGCCACCTGCACACGTTGATCTTTCAATTCACGACGAATAGCAGCCTGGGTTTCCCAAACATCTAATCCCCAAATCTCTTTTGCTGACTTTATTTCAACTCGTTCATTGTGAATAAATAAATACACCGGTTCGTCAGCTTTACCTTCAATGATTATTTGATCGTACCCGGCAAATTTAAGTTCCGGACCAAAAAAACCACCGGCATTAGAGTCACCTAAAATACCCGTTTGCGGCGATTTGGCACTAACATTAAATCGGGCTGCGCCGGGAAACATTGTACCCACCAAAGGACCAACGCCAATAAATAATTTATTATCCTCACTTAAGCCGTCAAGTTGGGGAGGAATTTCATCATAAAGCCGCCGCATATTAAAACCTCTGCCACCTAAGTAGTTTGCAGCCAGATCTTGTTCCAGCGGCTCAGTAGAAATTGTTTTTTTTGTCAAATCTACTCTCAATACTCTACCACTGTAAGCATAAGTCATTTTCAGTGCCTCCTCTATTTCATCGCTGCTTTAGCCCCACCCTTTAACGGTGTCTCTCCGGCACGACCAAAGCGCAGCGCACCTGTCGCGCAGCGTTCTACACACTTAGGGTCGCCATTGCACAAATTGCAAATAAACGGTTTATCATTTTTAAAGTGAATAGAACTAAACGGGCATGCTTTTGCACAAGCACCACACCCAGTACACAGCTGTTCATTTAATATCACCGCATGAGTGTCCGGGTCACGTTCCAATGCATTATTAGGGCATGCTTGTACACAGCGTGCATTGCCGCACTGACGGCATACCAGCGGACGATCAATTCCGCTTTCTTCATCTTTGATTACTCTGATGCGGGATTTTTCTTCTGCAAAAAATCCCGTCTGACTAAAACTGCATGCCAATTCACAGGCCCGACATCCCGAACATACTTTTTCATCAACCAGCAGGCGCGGAAACGGTTTATCTTTTTGTGTGTTTTCCGATGCTGTTTGGCAGATTTGTTTGCTATCACCAACCGGTATTCTTTCTATCCGGTAAATAACCATTCCGTTTGGATCAGGGCAACACATATGTTGGGTGCTGGGCAGCCAGTCATTTTCTTCAGCTGTATTTCTCTGCTTGGCCGGAAACATCGGAAGCATAGCAGCCAATGCCCACATGCAGATATGCTTACCGTCAGGAATAATTAATCTACCGCCTTTGACTTCAAAATAATCTCCGGGCTGCATCGGCAAATCACAAAACCCGCGGATTTCCTCAACTACAACTCGTAAATCATACACCGTATGCCCACTCCTAACTAAAATATTTAAGCTATACTTTAACTATGTTATCGGAAAGTTACTTCACCTGTAAACTTAAAGTTTAAAATCTTAAAATATAATTACCGATAGACAGTTTAACCTATATCCGCTATAATTTATATTAATTGAGATGAGCTAGTTAATCAAATACATATCTGGAGATGAGTTGAGATGAGCTGAGGGGATATTAGGATTAAGTTTATAAATCCGTCCTTTGGGCGGATTTTTTGTTTTTTTATCACACTGTATCAAGTTGAGAGGAGCTATTAAAATGAACAGAAAGCAGGTAGTAGAGCGAGAAGAGGGATTACAAAGAAAGCTTACCCAAAAACAGTTAACAATGATTGCACTTGGTAGTGCTATCGGCACCGGGCTGTTCTTCGGCAGTGGTTTTGCGGTTAGTTTAGCCGGTCCGGGTGTAATTTTAAGTTATGCCATTGCGGCAGTATGTGCTTTAATTATGATGGGCTGCTTATCTGAGATGGCAGTAGCCCACCCAACCGCCGGCTCATTTGGAGCCTATGCTGAAATGTATATCGGACCTTTTGCCGGATGGACAGTGCGCTACACATACTGGGCTTGTCAGGTTATTGCCATTGGTGGTGAAGTGATTGCCGCAGCTATTTATATGCAATATTGGCTGCCCGGTATTCCTAACTGGGTATGGATGCTGGCTTTTTCGGGGCTGATGGTTTATATTAACGCACGTTCAGTTGCAAACTTTGGTGCCTTTGAATACTGGTTTTCATTAATTAAAGTAAGTGCAATTGTATTTTTTATCATTACCGGCACCGCCGTTTTATTTGGTATTGGCACAGAGCCTATCGGAGTAAGTAACTTAACAAAACATGATGGCTTTCTCCCAATGGGCTTAAAAGGGGTTTGGATGGGTGTAATGATGGCAATTTTTAGTTTTATCGGTGTAGAGGTAGTTGCCGTTACGTCCGGTGAAGCCAAAGAACCCCAAAAAACAGTACCCAAAGCAATGCGCACTATGGTGCTGCGGTTGATTTTATTCTACCTTCTAAGTCTGCTGATAATGTTTTGCGTAGTGCCTTGGAAAGAGGCAGCCGGTGGCAATGTCAGCCCGTTTGTTAAGGTGTTTACAATTATCGGCATCCCTTATGCAGCCGGCATTATGAACTTTGTTGTTTTAACAGCGGCATTGTCCAGCATGAACGCCAATCTTTACCTTACGTCCAGAATGATGTTTTCTCTGGCTCGAGGTAATTATGCCCCTGCCTTTCTAGGTAAATTAAGCAAAGCAGGAACACCGGTGAACGCTCTCTTTGCTTCTACCGGAGGTATTGCCCTGGCAGTTATCCTGCAGCTGTTCTATGAAAACAGTGCTTATCTTTACACTTTTGGTATTGCCCTTTTCGGTGCCCTTTTTGTTTGGACAATGGTTTTAGTTACCTTTTTCTCGTTCCGAGCCAATCAAGGTAAAGAAGCTATCCAAAAACTGCCGGTACACATGCCGCTGCATCCCATACTACCGGGATTAGGAATTATCTTACTGCTGTCGATTATCACTACTTTCTATTTCCACGATTTCTTTAGAGTAGGTCTGTACAGCGGTGCGGGATGGCTCCTTTTAATGGGTGTTACTTATTTACTTTTTGGCCGCAAACATTCAAAGGCAAATGAAGAAAGTGTTGTCTTAGACAGTAACCATTAACAAACTAAAAGCCTTGTATCACAAAAAAGATACAAGGCTTTTATACTGCGCTCATATTACTTTTAAGTAAGTTGAAAAAAATTAAACAAGGCGCCAAAATTTATGCCGGCAATAGTTTTGCTGCGATATCGTTCATATGATTTGGCAAAGCCATCCTGCAAATGGCGGGATGTAATACCTTGAGATATTGAAAGATATGCTTCAATGTAAGCAGCAAACACATCACAAGCTTTAATCAATTCGCCGTCAAGAGGTGAATATTTGTCTTCATTATATGCTGCAGATATCTGCTCCGATGATACCAGCTTTACTTGCTTATCAGCAAAAATCTTGCTCTTAAACTCATCTTCCAAATAATAAAGAAAATCCTCATGCCAAGAACGGGGCAGCAGCGGCAAGATTCGCTCTTTCAACTGCCTTGTCTCAATTTCTTTGATCAACTCCTCTAGTCCGACTACCGATCTTTTTACCGGCGATATTATGTCTCGCGTCAGAACTTCCGGCAGGTCGTGAAACAGTCCGGCAAAATAGTTATTACAGATACGCCGCTCACAAGCATCTATTTCCAATGAACACAGATAGGACAGCATTGCCACTACCAGCATATGCCCCATTACCGATGTTTCCGGTATTCTTGGAGACTGTGCCCAGCGTTTTTGAAATCGCAGCTTGCCAATTAGATCAATAAAGTTGTAAGACTTTTTCCCCAGACCAATTTTTTGTACACCTGCTAAGTCATAGTATTCTTCCAATTCATTTTCAATTTGTTTCTTAGTTTCTTCCAAGCCATATATATTGGCATTTAAATGATAAATAATTTTAAATTCCCAGCTGGTAGCTAAATAGTGGGCCGCCTTTAAAATTTTCTTTTCAGTTTGACAGTAATTTACATCAAACAAGTAACGTTGAAACTTATTTAAAAAATTACCCTTAACTGCAGCAAGGTTGTCTTCCAGCTGTTCTAAAACCCAGCTGTTTAATTTTTCTCCGCTTTCTTTCATTAACTCATGAAAAACCGGTGGTTTAATATCAGTCAAAACTATACGGTGTAAAAACTCAAAAAAACCGCCCTCAATTAATCCACGCCAGTTTACCTTTATAGCCCGATCAGTTTCTTCATATTTTGCTAAAACGTAAGCGATAATCATTTTGTGAGCTTGTTTATCCAGCTCAGTAAACCCCTGCGGTCGAATATGGTCATTCCAGCGCTGAATATGCGCGGCTTCATGAATTAACTCCAACAATTCTTTATTGATCATTACAAAATCACCTTATAAAACTAAATTAAATATTAATTAAACACAATAAATAAATAATCCTGTTGAACAGTTAAATAAAAACATGCAAATTGTTATACCGGCTAACAATTTGCATGTGCAGTTCATATCCGACATTGGCGGCGCTTTTTCTGTTAAGCATTATTTTTTGGGTCCCAAAGTTTGAATTGGATGCCATAGTCCTTGCTTATTATTTTTACTATCTTCAACGCTTTTCTTCTTTTGCGGCAGCGTTTGAACGGGATACCAAAGTGCTGATTTGTTTTTCATTGTCATTGTAATACCCCCTTTTGTCATTATAATATTACTCTTCATTGTGAAAGTAAACACATTCACTATAAGTTGCAATATTAATATTCTTTAGCCTTATTCAACTATTCTCAATATTATAAAAGTAGGCATAAATACAGAAAAAACCTCTTGAGTGCTTACCCAAGAGGTTTTAGTATTTAGTGGCGTGCCTGAAGGGACTCGAACCCCTAACCTTCTGATCCGTAGTCAGATGCTC
>CBEUVQ010000066.1:0-6643 GCA_965546615.1 uncultured Peptococcaceae bacterium | reverse complement strand
CTTAAACAAGTAAGAGCAAATAGCAGAGCAATATGCTCTGCTATTTCTTTATTCGCTTACCAGTGAACAATCTTGACCGTTCCGCCTGAGGAATGAATACCTTGGCAGAATTAAAGGGGGTTTTAAAATTGAAAGGCGGGTTTCAATACGGCGGCCAGGCGGTTATTGAAGGTGTAATGATGCGCGGGCCCAAGACCCGTTCCGTAGCAGTGCGCAAGCCTGATAAAACTATTGCGATAGATCGGCGTGAAATGAGTTCTGTTGCCGAACGGTATCGCTTTTTTAAGTGGCCCGGCATAAGAGGTGTTGTGTCTCTTTTTGAATCATTAATTTTGGGGATCGAAGCGCTGAGCTATTCTGCCAATCAAGCGGTAGATGAAGAAGAAGAGCTCAGCAAAAAAGAAATTGCCGTTACCATGCTGGTCGGTTTCGGCCTGGCAGTGCTGCTTTTTGTCATTCTTCCTACCGCAGCCACTCATTGGGTGGCAGGTGCGGTAACCGACCCCTTTTGGAGCAATATGGTGGAAGGTGTAATCCGCCTGGGGGTGTTTTTAGCTTACGTTATTGCGATATCAAGGGTGAAAGATATTCAGCGTGTGTTCCAATATCACGGGGCGGAGCACAAAGTGATCAATGCCTACGAGGCAGGTGAACCGCTGGAGGTAGCAAATGTGCAGAAATACACAACACTGCATCCCCGCTGCGGCACCAGCTTTTTGCTGATTGTGATGCTGGTGAGTATTTTTGTGTTTGCACTGCTGGGGCACAACGATAACATTATTTGGCGCATTTTGTCCCGCGTTTTACTGCTGCCGGTGGTGGCGGGTATTTCCTATGAATTGTTAAAACTGTCCGCTAAGCATACAGATAATATTATCTGCAAACTGGCTGTCTCTCCCGGATTGTGGCTGCAAAAACTGACCACACGTGAACCGGATGATCATCAAGTAGAAGTGGCTATAACTGCACTGCAAGCTGTTTTGGAGGAAGGTGAAGGGTATCATGTTAGATAAACTTGAACATATTGAAGAAAAATACGAGCAGTTAAGCAAGCTGATTGCTGATCCCGAAGTTATCGCCGATCGGCAGCGCTGGCAGCAGTATGTTAAAAATCATGCCGATATCGAAGAAATTGTTACCGTTTTTCGGGAGTACAAAAAAACACTGCGGGAAATTGAAGATATCAAACAGATGCTTAAAGAAGAGCAGGATGCCGAGCTTCGGGAAATGGCTGAGCTGGAGATGGAAGAGCTCAGCGGCAAAAAAGAAGAAATGGAACAAGAATTGAAAATTCTGCTCTTGCCCAAAGATCCCAATGACGACAAAAACGTCATTGTGGAAATTCGCGCCGGTACCGGCGGCGAGGAAGCTGCTTTGTTCGCTGCGGATTTGTTTAAAATGTACAGCCGCTACGCCGAAGAGCGGGGCTGGAAAATAGATATTATGAATACCAACTACACAGATATGGACGGTATCAAAGAAATTATCTTCATGGTGGAAGGCAAAGGCGCTTACAGCGCATTGAAATTTGAAAGCGGCGTACACCGGGTACAGCGCGTGCCTGTTACTGAAAGCGGCGGGCGTATTCACACTTCCGCCGCAACTGTGGCGGTAATGCCGGAAGCGGAAGAAGTTGATGTTGAAATCAACCAAAACGATATACGCATTGACTTGTTTTGTTCCAGCGGCCCGGGCGGTCAATCGGTAAACACCACTCAGTCTGCAGTGCGCATTACCCACCTGCCGACCGGAATTGTGGTATCAATGCAGGATGAAAAATCTCAGCACAAAAACAAAGATAAAGCAATGAAAGTGCTGCGGGCCAGACTGCTGGAAAAAGCGCAGGAAGAGCAGCGGCAGGAAATTGCCGGCGCACGCAAGTCAATGGTGGGCAGCGGCGACCGCAGTGAGCGGATTCGCACCTACAACTTTCCCCAAAACCGCGTTACCGACCACCGCATCGGCCTAACGCTGCATAAGCTGGATTTAGTGCTGCAGGGTCGCCTGCAGGAAATTATCGATGCATTGATTACCGCCGACCAGGCAGAGCGCCTGAAAGAAGTGGAGTAATGCCCGTTATGGATATTAAAACCGCCCTGGCTGATGCCAGGGCTTTGCTGCAGCAAAAAAACATTGACCTGCCGCGCTTGGAAGCGGAAGTGCTGCTGGCGCACACATTAAACTGCAGCCGAGCGGCGCTTTATGCTCATGCCGGCCGCGAGCTGCCGCCGGAGGCGGTGCAAAAATTCAATAACCTGGTGGAAAAACGGGCCGGCGGCATGCCGACAGCTTACCTTACCGGAAAGAAAGAATTTATGGGGCTTGAATTTAAAGTAAATCCCGCAGTGCTCATTCCCCGGCCGGACACTGAGCTGCTGGTGGAAACGGCTGTTCACCTGCTGCGGCACAATGATGCTGATCAACCTTTAATGATTGATGTCGGCACCGGCAGCGGAGCGATTGCGGTCAGCACTGCCTGCTTTGTCCCCCGTTTAAAGGTGCAGGCGATAGATGTTTCCCCGGAAGCTTTGGCGGTAGCGAAAGAAAATGCTGCGCTGCATGGTGTGAGCGGGCGTGTGCACTTTTTAGAAGGAAACCTGCTGGAACCGCTGCTTAACTCTGCTGCACCGGGCACGGTGGATTTGATTGCTGCAAACCTGCCCTATGTACCCTCCGAAGATATTCCCGGTCTTGCGGCTGAAGTGCGCCGTGAACCGCTTTTGGCGCTGGACGGCGGCCTCGACGGCTTGGATTTATACCGCCTGTTGATTCCGCAGGCGGAAAAGCTGCTTAAACCCGGGGGGCATTTGCTGATGGAAATCGGCCCCGGGCAGGGTCAAAAAACACTGAACCTGCTTGACGCATCGCGCTGGCAGAGTAAGCTGTATCGCGATTTGGCAGAACGGGAGCGTCTGGTAGCGGCGGTAAAATGCTAAATCAGCGTTTGTACAGCCCCGTAACAGGTAAAAAACCCAATGGCGGCAATCAGCACTCCGCTGACGTTGGCTAAGCGCGACCAAGCAGTGCTGCTCATAAGCCGCCCGGCGCTGTGTGATAACTTTAAAAATACTAAACCGACGGTGATTAAAGAAAGCGCACCGCCAATGCCAAAGGCCAAAACCAGTACCAACCCGCTGAACATCGCTCCGGAACTTATGCTCATTAACAGTACTGCCAGTGCACCGGGGCAGGGAATTAAGCCGTTGGTAAACCCCAACAGGATTAAAGTCGGCCATTCGATTATTTCGCCGCCGGTGGGGATATGATGACGGTGACTGCAGCCGCATCCCGGCGTCCGCCGAAAGGCCATCCTCAGCCCGATGCCGGTGATCAGTACACCGGAGATAATTTTTAACCAGGTTTCTATCGCCTGTTCCGGCGCGCTGCTCTGTCCGACAGCGGCACCCAGTACCCCGTGGGCGGCCAGCGACATCACAACAATTACCAAAGTATGGGTGGCGGCGGAAGTTAACCCCAGCGCCACTGCGTGAACCGGCTTACCGCGGGACAGCACCAAATAGGCACCCATAATGCTTTTGCCGTGGCCGGGCTCCAGCGCATGCAGTGCGCCGATGCCAAAAGCAGAAACAAGCATCACAATAAAACTCATCAAGTGAACCCTCCGGACAAACTGATATGCTTATCCATATTTAAGTTACTGCAGTTTTATGCCTGGATATTTTGTGATATACTACTGCAATAGAAGAGGTGGCAGATAATGTCAGAAATCAGTACCCGGTATTGGAAAATAGATGATGTTGACCGGGACATTGCAGCAATTAACGTAGCCGGTCGAATACTGCGCTGCGGCGGGCTGATAGCTTTTCCCACCGAAACTGTTTACGGCTTGGGAGCCAATGCCCTTGACGGCAGGGCGGCAAGGGCTGTTTTTCGAGCAAAAGGCCGTCCGCAGGATAACCCTTTAATTGTACATATTGCTGACTTTCAAGAAATACACCGGGTGGCGGCTTCGCTTCCCTCGGCAGCGAAAAAAATTATGCAGGCTTTTTGGCCGGGACCGCTTACGCTGGTGCTTCCCAAAAAAGAAACGGTGCCGGATGAGGTTACCGGCGGTTTGGACACCGTAGCGGTGCGCATGCCCGATCATCCGGTGGCTAAAGCGTTAATTGCCGCGGCGGGTGTGCCGGTGGCCGCGCCCAGTGCCAATCTTTCCGGCAGTCCCAGTCCTACTAAAGCCCGGCACGTGCTTGATGACTTAAACGGGCGGATTGACGGCATATTAGACGGTGGGCCTGCCGATGTCGGGGTTGAATCCACCGTGCTGGATTTAACAACCGATGTACCGACAATACTGCGCCCCGGCGGTGTGACCGCCGAGCAGCTGCTGACAGTGCTGGCGGACGTACGGTATGATCCCGCCGTTGAAGCGGGCGGTCATGATATTGCTCCCCGCTCACCGGGGGTAAAATACAAGCATTATTCACCGAAAGCGCGTGTAATACTGTTAGAGGGAGAATTAGAGCCGGTTGCTGACCGCACCAAAGAGATGATTGCCGCACACAGTGCGGCCGGCCAAAAAGTAGGAGTGCTGGCCTGTGCGGAAAATGCCTCGAAATACAGCGGGGCAGAGGTGATTAATTACGGCAGCCGCAGCCGACCGGCGGAGGCGGCCGCCGTTCTTTATGACGCGCTGCGTCGTTTTGATCATTTAAAAGTAGATGTTATTATTGCTGAAGGGCTGCCCGCCAAAGGGATGGGAACCACGGTGATGGACCGTCTGCGCCGTTCGGCCGGCGGCAGCACTGTTCACGTTAAATAAACACTGTTGCAAATGAGGTAAAATAATGACACTGATTACACTGCTGCTGATTGCGGCAGCACTTGGTACCGACGCTATGTCGCTGTGTGTTGGCATAGGTATGTCCGGCGCAACCAGACGTCAGGTTTGGCTGCTGACCGGCACTATTTTGATTTTTCACATTGTGATGCCGGTAATCGGCTATTATATCGGAGAATTTGTCGGCAGTTATGTTGATCGCGCAGCTGCTGTTATTGGGGCACTGGTATTGATATTTTTAGGGGTGCGCATGATCAAAGAGGCGGTTGGCGATAAGGCAGGAGAGCAAAAAGTGCTGCTGGCAAACACCGGGGGATTGTTAATTCTTTCCGGCAGTGTGAGCATGGATGCCTTAAGCGTCGGTTTTACCCTTGGTACAGCAGAAGTAAATATAGTACAAGCCGCTCTGACGATTGGGGTTGTTGCCGGGCTGATGACCTATTTGGGTTTGAGCTTTGGCCGCTTTGTGGGAGAAAAAATCGGCGACCGCGCCCAAGTTTTCGGCGGTATAATTCTAATCGGCATCGGCATTAAATTGTTCTTATAAAGTTTGCGGCGGCAGAACAGGCCGCAGTTAACAAAACAACAGGGGGTGACACTTCTCGCATGCGTATAATTTTTGTGTGCACCGGCAATACCTGCCGCAGCAGTATGGCAGAAGGTATTGCCAAAGCCGTTTTGGCGGAAAAAAAGCCAGACGCTGCTGTTGATATATTGTCGGCCGGTACCTGTGCCTTCCCCAACGCCCCTGCAGCTTGGCAGGCGGTGGAAACAATGAAACAAAAAGATATCGATATTCAGCACCATCGGGCCGCGCAGCTCACTAAAGAGCTGGTGGATCAAGCCGATCTCATTCTCACCATGACGGCATCTCACCGCCGCCAGGTGCTTAATTTGGCACCGGATGCCGAGGACAAAGTGTTTACTTTAAGCGAATATGCCGGCGGCGGCGGAGATATTCCCGACCCGGTAGGACAGCCTGTTGAAGTGTATCAGGCCTGTGCCGCCCGTTTAGAAGAACTGATAAAAAAAGCATTGGATAAAATTTTGCAGCAGTACGAAGGAAATAACAGATCTGTATAGAAGCAGTAACCTTTACAACTATACAATTAAAGCGAAAGGATGAAGAAACGTTGAAACTGGCAATTGGCTCCGATCATGCAGGTTTTGATCTCAAAACAGAAATAATCGCCTACCTAAAAGAGCTTCCCGATGTGGAAGTTACCGATTGCGGTACATGTTCCAACGACTCGGTAGATTACCCCGATTTCGCGCTGAAGGTGGCGGAAGCAGTTGCTTTTGGCGATGCGGAACGGGGCATTATCATTTGTGGAACCGGCATTGGCATCAGCATTGCGGCCAACAAAGTGCCCGGTATCAGAGCCGCCAACTGCCATGATGTCTATACCGCCGAAAAGTGCCGCGAACACAACAATGCTAACATTCTTGCTTTTGGTTCCAGAGTAATCGGATTGGATACCGCTAAACAATTGGTAAAAACTTTTTTAGAAACCGAGTTTGCCGGCGGCCGGCATGCCCGGCGGGTAGATAAAATAACGGGCATTGAACAAAAGTACAGCATAAAATAATACACATTTTGGAGAGGAGAGTAAAAGCAAAGTGGCAGATGTAAAACGCCTAGCGGAAACAGACCCTGAACTTTATGCCGCAATATCTAAAGAATTGGGCCGCCAGCGCAGCACTATTGAACTAATTGCCTCTGAGAACTTTGTCAGTTCGGCTGTGATGGAAGCCCAAGGATCGGTACTTACCAACAAATATGCCGAGGGTTACCCCGGCAAACGCTACTACGGCGGCTGCGAATTTGTTGATGTTGCTGAGGAG
>CBEUVQ010000065.1:0-6666 GCA_965546615.1 uncultured Peptococcaceae bacterium | reverse complement strand
GCACGCTTCCATAATTGCAATTTTTTTATTCTCATCAAGATTTTTATCCAGATTCTTGAGCAGCTCTTTGATCCAAACATTCATTTTGCTTTTCACCTCATTAACTGGTTGTTACTTATAAATATATATCTCTCTGTTTTCCCGGAATGAAACACAAACAGGATGCGAAAACCGAAATTTACCTTTTTTATTTCCGTGTTTTCATTTTCAAAGCAATTACAATTGCAAAAAAACACACAAAAATAACCCTTTCTAAAAGAAAAGGATTAATATCAAGTCAGATATGTTTCTATCTTTGCTAGGCATTCATCAATGATTTTATCTATTTCTTCAATTTGTACATCTTTTGGATTATACTTCTTTAATATTTTTAAATTACGAGCTTCCCAATCCAATGATTTTATTTGATCAGTTAAAATTACACCTGTTACTGGATAGGCACAATCATCAAGAGATATCCCTTCTTTGGGTAAATCTACTTCGAAGGGATAACCCTTCTTTTGATTTGTAATCGGACAAACAGCTATAAATCCTGTTGCTTGATTGAATTTTTTAGGAGATAAAACAACAGCATTCTTTCTGCCAGCCTGCACATAACCGGCTTGTGGACTGAAGTTTATAACAATAAAATCGCCTCTCTCTGGTACGTACAGCGGCATTAAATCAATTCACGCCCTTTTATCCCAAAATCAATTTCCCCGTGTCTATTTTCAAGTGTAATCTGTGATATTAGCTCTTCCAATGTATATTTCTTCCTAATTTTTTTGGGCTTTAATGTGATGATCCCTTCATTTTCAATCACGTTTAATTCCATTTCGGAACCTTGTTTGATCCCTATTTTCTCAGCAGCATCTTTGGGGATACGAATGCCCAAACTGTTTCCCCATTTTTGAGTAACAACTGTAGACATGTAGTCCCCTCCTTTACTTTACTTTACTTTATTTTAGTTTATTTTACTTTAGGAATTTTCCTTTGAGTTCATTATATCACCCCGAAGCCAAAATATATATACATAGTATATATATCCTTCCAAAAAATGATACCCCTGATTTTTCGTCAATCACATATTCTTATAGCAAAAAGATAGGACCTTCAAGCATTTTCCCCCTGCAAATCGGCTACCTGTTCCTTTAAAGGTCTGATTCCTCCCTCTTCGCATCTTAAGTCGCCGCTACTGGAAAAAGCATCTTCTTTGTGCTTCTTTTATACTAGTTAATCCAAATATGAAAGGCAGTGTGATAAATCCAAAGTACCTTGGTTACTACTGCTACCAGTCGCTTTTGGTTTAGCACCAACTGACTTGCTTCTTCTTTTTATTATAACGTTTCAAGATGGACACCTCTCTCTGGACCGCGTCCATCAATCTAAGGCAGGGTTACACTATATGACAATACTAAGATGCAAAATTTTCCCACCAAAAATATTATAATATAAAATCTTCATCTTTTTTCATATCTTCGCAGAATTCATTAAAATCTTTATGTTTTAATGCAGTTCCGTATTGTTCAGCAAATTTTGCAATCGATTTTATTGCATTATCATAATTAGAACAACTTGTCATACCTAATTCAAATGTATCTAGAAAACCAAACAGCATAGCCTTTTGATGATCAACATATTGATTTAACTGTTTTTCAATTATTTCCCGCTGCTGCTTTAGTTGCTTTGTAGCCTCTACGTATAGTGCAAATATTCTATCATACTCAGCTGCATTTAACTTTGCTCTTCTAATTATTTCTCTACAGGTTGACACAACATAATTCGATACTGTATATACTGCTATTGGTAAAAAAGGTCCTGCCGCTTTACCAAATGTGATTTCTACAGCTTTAGCAAAATATATTGTCGATACCGATTTTACTGACGTATCTTCTAAAGATTCCCTTAGCTCTTCAGATGTAATTTCTCCTTTAGTATATGCATATATACTTAATCCAGTATCTATAACTCCCCCAGCCAGAACAGTGGCTGCACTAGAATCAGTCAAAAGTGGTATATTATTTTTTTGTGCGCCAATTCTAAAAACAGATGACAAAAATCCTGTAAATCCACCCCTTGCTGCTCCTTTAGTTACATCTACTCCTATATCTGTTAATGCCTCATTCAAATTTTTTTTATCTTGCAATACATTCCAAAAGTTTTGTACTGAAGATACTGTTCCTTTAATAACAGCATTTGCTGTTGCAATATTTGCAGTTGTAATACCGATCTCTTTAGCGTACTGCTTCATTTCAAAATCAAATGCATATTTTTCAGGATAATCAGATGCTTTTTTTAATTCATCAATAGTTGTTCCACCTGAGTTAGTTCCATCTCTTCTGTCAGTAAGACGGTCAAATAAATTTTTTTTGGTATCTATATAATTGTGTTCATTAATATTGCCATTACCTATTCTTTTATCTAGAAGTTCTTCTATTGATTCTTTATTTCCCAATGGCACATTTCTCTGCATACCGTAATACTTAGGATTGCTAATTTCACGTACAGCTGCAGCTTTACGTGTAGTAGCTAAATCTTTTTGTGGTAAATTAAAATCATTCACCTTTGACTGAACTCGGTCAATTAAAACGCCTTTATCGAACAATCTTATATCATCAGGTGCATGAGGTTCATTCTGTGCATGAGTAACTATTGCGCGAACTGTTTTACCTGAATTAGCAGAGTTTCGATTAAACTTGGCAGCCTCAATAAATTCAAATAAATTTCCTTTTTTTTGATCAAAATCACAATTATACTTTTCTTTTACTATTTCTTTGAAAAGCTCCATGCCTCTCATAGCTTCATATGAGCCATTCTGAACGTCCTTAGAAAGAAATGATCCAACTTGCTCTCCAGCAAAGGTAGATATATCTCTTTGTTTTTTTTTCATTATATCACCTTAATCAGTTAAAAGTTTCATTGATGAATTTTCTGCTGACTCTAAAACTGAATATGCATTCTCATCTATATTACCATCGTGAGTTAACAAAGATGTTGACAAAACTGCATTTAACACTTGTGTAGATAACCATGAAATATGAAGTAGTTTTTTTTGTTCCTCCTTCAATAAATTGAAGTCAATTTTATATTTTAATCCAAAAAACTTTTTTATAATATTAACAAAATATTTTCCTTGTTCGTTATGTACACTTTTCGCCATATCTTGTAAATCTCTTAACATATTTTGATATTTATACCTATAACCCCTTATAAAGACTTCATATGCATTAGCTAATTCTTCAATTTTCTCCAAAATACTTATCATTGTCTTCATTTTTTCCGAAGCATTTTCTGCTTCTGCATATATCTTCTTAGCTTTTGAAAGATTCTCTTCAGATTTAGCTTCCATTAAAAATCCTGCAACAGCAGCTATAGGTGCTACTACAATTCCACCAAGAACCGCTGCTCCTCCTGCCATACCAAAACCTCCCGCAGCTAAAGATCCTCCACCAAACCACGCGAGAGTGGCATTTGTTGCAGCTGCTCCACTTAAAGCTGATATAGCTGTACCTGTGGATGCAGAAGCAAACATCATAGCACCTCCATACGATGCAATTCCAGCTAATGCACCTGCACCTAGAGAGCTTGTACCCAACTTTAATACTTCAGAAGCATTAACTGATGCAACTTCCATTTGTTTCAAGTTACCAGCTTCTTCAATTTTACTTTGTAGTAAATTATCAAGTTCAACTTTGCTTTGCAATTGAACATTTTTAAATTGAGAAAAAATTTCTATAAAGCTACCTATATCTTGAGACCAAGATTCCAACTTTAATTCTGCCAGCATATTAAGTTGACAAGTAGTATTTTCTTTTTGTGATTCAAGCTTGTCCTTAGTTTCATTATACAAATCTTGAGCCTCAGATATGAGTTCGTTAGCACGGGAATTATTAGATGCAGCTTTTACTCCCTTTGCAATTCCAGCAATTCCTGCAGCTGCTGCAGCTCCAACAAGTAATATCGGTAAGGGCATTATCCCATCTCCTTTAAAATTTTACATGACTCTACATTGATTTTAATATATTCTTCTAATGACATATTATCTTTAAAATATTTATACATTTGAATAACATTACATATTTCAGGACGATTATCATATATTTTACAATGTCTTTTATTAACATCAAAATGTTTGCATACTCCATTTTTATTTCTTAATCCTTCATATATTGAATTTTTTGGTAGCATAGAACAACATATACCGCATTTGTCACAAGGAAAATGTGTCTCTTTTATATTCATTTTAATAAGCCATTAATTTCTTTATATGTATCTGTCAACGTTTTTATTAATTCAGCTATTTTAAATGCTTTAATTTCATCAATTCCGAAAGATTTTTTTATTTCGTCTAATAATTCAATCTCCTTTTTGTCAAGATTTTCATCACACATAGCAAGCGCTAATAATTCAAAATATATTATATTTTTAACGTTTTGAGTACTTTTGGATAGTACTTTTAAACAATGATCACAATCTACTCCTCTTATCTCATACATCTCTCTAGTTAATGACATTTCTTTTCTGTATTGATTAACTAAAGCAACCTCTGATTCAGAATAATCTGAATCTGAATTGGCAAGCTTAAATGCTAACTCTAAAAAAGCTTTTTTTTCATCATCAGATAAGACATTTAAAAACATATTTTCCTCCTTAATTAGTATTAAAATTATAATTTTATTACATTAAATTATAAATTTTGCCATAACTTCAATTATAAATCAAAAATCCTCTATTCCTTATTCTCATTCCTTATAACCCTAAATGCCATAATCATAAGAACAGTACCGTCAATTTTTTTCAGTGTTTTTTGTTTATCTGGCTTTATATTCCCTGTTGAATTAGTTTTTACATGTATGTTATCCATCATCCCTTGTAAAACAGAGCGTTGACCATGGACTATCTTCTAAGGTAATCTTCATAAATTTTTTATTGGAGGAAACATCCCTTTATAACCTTGTCTGAAAGGGGACTACTGCAAACCAAAATCTCTCTAAGTTTTGACCCATCTGTATTTCAGTAAGTTCTTTAGTGCCCTGCTATGCCGATGTTGAAAAACAGAAAACAGCAACAAATACAAGTAGAAAAAAGTATATTTCTTCCTTGTTAATGTGATAATCCCTTCATATTCAATCACGTTTAATTCCATTTCGGAACCTTGTTTGATCCCTATTTTCTCAGCAGTATCTTTGGGGATACGAATGCCCAAACTGTTTCCCCATTTTGAGTAACAACTGTAGACATGTAGCCCCCTCCTTTACTTTATTTTAGTTTATTTTGCTTTAGGAATTTTCCTTTGAGTTCATTATATCACCCCAAAACAAAAATGTATATACACAGTATATACATTTCCAAAAACGGTACCTCTGATTTTTCGTCAATCACATATTCTTGTCGCAAAAAGGTAGGACCTTCAAGCATTTTCCTCCTGCAAATCGGCTATCTGTTTATTTAAAGGTCTGATTTCTGCGTCTTCGGTTCTTAAGCCACCGCTGCCGGAAAAAGTATCTTCTTTGTGCTTCTTATACCGGTTAATCCACGTATAAAGGCTAGGCCTTGCCCGTCAATCAGAGGTAGGGTTAACCACTGCATCTCCGTACTATTTTATTTTGTTTTTTATGCATCTCATTATTTATTCCAGTTTCTCCGCCTTTGAGCACCTTTTTGGTTATTTAAATCCACTTTTAAAAATGAAAAACAACATATGAAAATAGCGATGGCGCCCCCGTAAGGGCAATTGCTCTGCTCGAATAGAGGGATATATTTATTTCCACAAAACAAAACCCTTGAAACAGCTTGTATCAGCCATTTCAAGGGTTTTTCCGCATTTTCTTCAGCAGCGCACAGCACTGCATATGCACGGGATGATGAATTACAGTTTCAGGAAATACAATTCATGCTTAAATCCCGCTTCCATATTAAATCAATACTTTAATTCGGCATTCGCTGTCTCCGGCAAGAATGGATTTTTCTATTAAAACTTTTACTTCTCTACCTAAACCGAGTCTAAATTTCTTTTTAATATTTCCTTGTGTGCAGTAGCAAAGAGTTTTTGAAGCACCGTTAATATCTTCGTTAACTAACGGACAGTAGCATTTATCAAAAACAACATAAACGTTATCATCTTCAATTTTAACTCGCCATTCGCGAGACAACTGCTTTATAAATTCAGCCTCATCTTTAGAATTTTTCTTGATCTCCAATAACCGCTCATCGGAGAGATGCGTAAATGGACATTCTTCACCGCACGCTTCCATAATTGCAATTTTTTTATTCTCATCAAGATTTTTATCCAGATTCCTAAGCAGCTCTTTTATCCAAACGTTCATTTTGCTTTCCTCCTCGTTAACTGGTTGTTACTTATAAAATATCTCGCTCTCTATTTTCCTGAATTGAAGCGTAAACAGATTATTTGGTTCATTATACCATATTTTAACATGCTTAGACTGAATTCACTGCCGATGGTTTGTATTAAGCATCGGCCCTTTTCCCGGTTGGTTTGATGCACAGCGAAAACGAAAACCGGAATTTACGTTTTTTATTTCCGCATTTTCATTTTCAAAGCTGCAGCATTCAATACAGTAGTAATGATGATTAAAATTGGAATTACTGTTTTCAAAGCCCCAACAGTATCAATGACAGGTACCCAATCATCTCCGTAACTGCTCATAAGTAATATCTGCGGATAAA
>CBEUVQ010000064.1:0-6676 GCA_965546615.1 uncultured Peptococcaceae bacterium | reverse complement strand
CAGATTACCGATACCGACGCCTTGGGCAAAATCATTGATCAAGTTATTGCTGACAACCCGCAGTCGGTAGCAGACTACCGCAGCGGTAAGACCAAAGCAATTGGATTTTTAGTCGGTCAAACTATGAAAGCAACTAAAGGCAAAGCCAGCCCCGATTTGGTGAATAAACTGCTGAAAGAAAAGCTGAGCTAAAGTTTGACCATGCAAATACGGAGGAAAATATGATAACAGCTTCTAGGGATGTATTTTACAACATACTGATGGGAGAGTGGAAAGGGCTTAATATCAGTGTAATGCAGGTATCAAGCGATGGTCAAACTTACACTAAAGTGTTTAAACTGGATGAATTTCTGTTTGATGAAGTTGATGCCTGTGAAAACTGTCGCGCTCCGGAATCATATTGTGACGAGTGCGACGGAGTGGTAGAAATCCTGGCCTTGGTGGGCTTTGTGCAAATTAAAAGGCGGTTGGTAGAAGACGGTTTTGTTATACCACTGCTGGGAGATGTGCTTTTTGATTTGCGCGAAAGCCATTTAGCCATCCTCACTGATACCGATGTGGTGGTAATCAGCAGAGCAGAAGACGGCATTGACGCTTTAGACAGTGAAGATAACAACAACACTCGGCATGCTAAATCTGCGTTAAAGAACACCAATATAAAGCTGCGCATGTATCTTGCCACTAAAAACAAAGTAAAGCGGTTGGCCGTAAATGCACTGCAGGACGGCCGTAAGTTTGCGGATTTAGCGGGCAAGAAGGCTGTTGCTGTAGAGTTAACTTATGTAGAAGAAGATAAAGTGCCCATTTACCTGCGATCCATCAAGCTGTTCAATGTTTATTTTGATTTGGATGGCCAGGTAAATGCTGAGCTGACTTTCCCTGAGCACCGCAGCAGCCGCGAGCTGCCAGATAAGCATCAGGACAGTAAAGTGGTAGAGTTGGGCAGGCGGGATAAAAAGCCGGAGCTGACCGACAAACAAAAAGAGATGCTCATAGAAAAGCTGATTAAAGATTTTGGTAAAGAAGTTTGGGATAATACCCCAATGATTGTCAAAGCTGCATTAGAGTAACACAAACCCTCCGTTTAAGGAGGGTTTTTTGTTGTTCATACTGTTATCTAAAAAACTGTACACTTTTGGACATGGTAATGAACGTAAAATAAGCAAGATATGTATAATAATTGAAACATATTTGGCAAAAATCAAAGAAAATAGCCGAATATAAATGTATACAGTATAAAAAAGCGAGTTTACTTTTAATAGTTTATCGGTTGTGATAATATACTCCGCATAGGTGGAAATTTGAGTAAGTATTATAGGGAGGTGTATTCTTTTTATGGAAAAAAGAAAAATTCATATAGTTGACACTACACTGCGCGACGGAGAGCAAACCGCAGGCGTTGTTTTTGCCAACCGGGAAAAAATGCGGATTGCTAAATTTTTAGATGAACTGGGTGTAGATCAAATTGAAGCGGGTATCCCGGTGATGGAAGGCGATGAACAAGAAGCAATCAAAGCGATTTGTAATGCGGGTTTAAAAGTCAGTGTGATGGGTTGGAACCGTCCGGTGATTAAAGATATAGAAGCTTCTTTGGAATGTGGTGTTGATGCGGTGGCGATATCTATTTCCACATCTGACATCCACATGAAATATAAATTAAACAAACCGCGGGAATGGGTGCTGGAAAGCATGGCCCGGGCTGTGGAATTTGCCAAGAAAAACGGCCTTTATGTATCTGCTAACGCCGAAGACGCTTCGCGCAGTGATATTGATTTCTTAATTGAATATGCTAAAGTTGCCAAGCAGGCGGGTGCTGATCGTCTGCGCTACTGTGATACGGTGGGTATTTTAGACCCGTTTAAAACGTATGAATACATCAGCAAAATCCGTAATGCGGTGGATATTGAAATTGAAATGCACACCCATAACGACTTTGGCATGGCCACTGCCAACGCTTTGGCAGGGGTGAAAGCTGGAGCCAATTATGTTGGGGTAACGGTGCTTGGTTTAGGCGAGCGGGCCGGCAATGCAGCGTTAGAAGAAGTGGTGATGGCTTTAAAACACCTTTATGATATAGATTTGGGCTTCCAAACCGATATGTTTGTAGAAGTGGCTGATTACGTTTCACGGGCTTCAGGACGCGAACTGCCCGCCTGGAAGGCTATTGTCGGCTCAAATATGTTTGCTCATGAGTCCGGTATTCATGCAGACGGGGCGCTGAAAAACCCAAAAACTTACGAAGCCTTTCAACCGGAAGAAGTGGGCTTGGAGCGCCAAATTGTAGTGGGCAAACATTCAGGTACTGCTGCATTAAGAGCAAAATTTGCAGAATACGGCATCCATTTAAGCCGTCACCAGGCAGAAGAACTTTTGCCGAAAGTTCGGGCGGCAGCGGTAGCTTTAAAGCGCACGCTGTTTGATAAAGAGCTGATGTATATTTATGAAGATTACTTTGGCTCCGCACATCATCATGCACATCTGGGAAAGAGGGATTAATGTGGGTCAAACAATCATAGAAAAAATTCTGTCCGGCCACAGCGGTCAAACCGCTCATGCCGGCGATATTGTAGTTGCCGAAGTTGATTTAATTATGGGGCAGGACGGCACATCTCCTTTGGCTATCAAAGCGTTTGAAGATATGGCCGGCACCGAAGTGTGCGACTGCGACAAAGTTGCGATGGTAATCGATCACAGTGCACCCAGTCCCAATGAAGGAGTATCGGCACTGCATAAGTTAATGCGTGAATTTGCCTCCCAAAAGGGCATTAAATTATACGATATCGGTGAAGGTGTTTGCCATCAGTTGATGCCGGAAAGCGGTAAGGTTGGCCCCGGTAGACTGGTAGTAGGGGCTGATTCACATACCTGTACTTACGGAGCGTTAAACGCTTTTTCTACCGGAGTAGGATCAACTGATTTAGCAGCGGCAATGATTTCCGGCAAAATGTGGTTTAAAGTTCCGGAGACTGTTAAGTTTGTATTAAACGGATTGCTGCCGCGTGGGGTGTATGCCAAAGATTTGATTTTGTATTTAATCGGTGATGTTACTGCCGACGGTGTTACCTATAAAGCAGCGGAGTATACCGGTGAAGCAGTTGCTGCCCTTTCAGTGGAAGGACGGATGACTATGGCCAATATGGCCATTGAAATGGGGGCAAAAGCGGGGTTGATGGAAGCAGATGAAAAAACCGCTCAGTGGTTAAAGCAATTTACAGCTGACACTTTTACCCCGGTATTTGCTGACGGCGATGCAGTATATGCCGATATCAAGGAATATGATGTATCTAAATTAGAACCGCAGGTGGCGATGCCGCATCGAGTGGATAACGTTGCCGGCATCAGTCAAGCGGCCGGTACCCCCATCCAGCAGGCGGTCATTGGTACTTGTACAAACGGTCGGCTGGAAGATTTGCGCTTGGCAGCTTCTATACTGCAGGGTAAAAAAGTGCATCCGGAGGTGCGCTTAATTGTGGCCCCTGCTTCCAAACAGATTTTCTTAGATGCAATGGCTGAAGGTGTTATTCAAACACTGGTGGAAGCGGGCGCCGCAGTAGTTACCCCGGGATGCGGCCCGTGCGTGGGAACGCATAACGGTGTCCCTTCTGACGGAGAAAACGTTATTTCTACCGCTAACCGCAATTTCAAAGGACGGATGGGCAACAGTAAAGCAAACATCTACCTTGCTTCTCCGGCAACGGTGGCTGCATCTGCTTTAACCGGTGAAATTACTGACCCGCGCAATTACCTGGATTAACTAACTAAATTAAGTAGGTGAAATCATGAAGCTTACCGGTAACGGGCACAAGTTTAACTTAGATGATATCAATACTGATTACATTATATCGGGTAAATATAAATTTAAAACGCTGGATATGCGGGAATTGGCCCGGCATGTCATGGAAGATTTAGACCCAAATTTTTATTCGAAAATTACCGCCGGTGATTTTATTGTAGCCGGCAGCAACTTTGGCTGCGGTTCTTCACGCGAGCAGGCTCCGCTGGCGATTAAAAATGCCGATATTGCTGCGGTGCTGGCCAAATCCTTTGCCCGCATTTTTTACCGTAACGCCATTAACACCGGGCTGCCGGTGGTGGAATGTGATACCGATATGATTTCCAACGGCGACAAATTAGAAGTGGATTTAACAGCCGGTGTGGTGAAAAACCTTACCACCGGGGTGGAAATCAAAGCTAAGCCGCTGCCTGATGTGATGATTAAAATTCTAAATGACGGTGGATTGGCTCAACATTTTCGGAAATACGGCGATTTTAATCTTTAACCGGTCGGTGTTTTGGAGGTAAACAAATGGTGCATAATGTTACGCTAATCCCCGGTGATGGGATTGGCCCGGAAATAACTGCAGCAGCAAAAAAAGTAATTGATGCTTCAGGAGTAAAAATTAATTGGGAAACAGTGGCAGCAGGGGAAACGATGATTGCAGAACACAACACTCCGCTGCCGCCGCAGGTGCTGGATTCCATCCGCAAAAATAAAGTAGCGTTAAAAGGGCCGGTTACTACACCTGTGGGTAGGGGTTTTCGCAGTGTCAATGTGGCGCTGCGGCAGGAACTTAACTTATATGCCAATGTTCGTCCGGTGAAATCACTGCCCGGTGTGTTTACCCGCTACGAAAACATCGATTTGGTAGTAGTGCGGGAAAATACCGAAGACCTTTATGCCGGCATTGAGCACAAAGTAGGCAGTGATGCTGCCGAAAGTATTAAAATTATCACTCGTCAAGCTTCGGAACGCATTGTGCGCTATGCTTTTGATTATGCGGTAAAACACAATCGGCGAAAAGTAACGGCAGTACATAAAGCAAACATTATGAAACTCAGCGACGGCTTATTTTTGGAAGCTGCCCGTGATGTTGCGCAGCAATATCCTGATATTCAGCTGGAAGAAATGATTGTTGACGCTATGAGCATGAAGCTGGTACAGGCTCCGGAAAACTATGATGTGCTGGTGATGCCCAATCTTTACGGCGACATTATTTCCGATTTGTGTGCCGGTTTGGTGGGCGGCTTGGGTGTAGCCCCGGGAGCCAACATCGGCGAGGATATTGCAGTCTTTGAAGCGGTGCACGGCAGTGCTCCTGATTTGGCAGGAAAAAACCAAGCCAACCCGCTGGCGATAATTCTCTCCGGCATCATGATGCTGAAACATTTGGGCGAATTTACCGCTGCCGAACGGGTGCAGAATGCGCTGGAAAAAGTTTTGACTGAAGGGGTTAATGTAACTGCCGATTTGGGCGGCACCGCTTCAACCACCGCCATGGCTGAGGCAATAGTTAATCATCTTTGTTAGCACAAGTGCTGTTCTTCTCCCCATAATATAATAAAGAGCAAGCAGGTGTCCTTATTAGGGCCCTGCTTGTCTGTTTTTTGAAGCTAATATTTACCAATCTATTAAGTTGATGTTTTTACAGAAATATTGTCACTTTTAACTGCACTGCCAAATAATCTGGTAAAGAACAGAATTTTATTATCCGCAATAAACGGATGAATTTTAAAAGCCGGTTTGGAGGCGATGGCAGTGAAGGAAAACAAAAAGTTTTCCCTTGAAAACAGCAAAGAGCTTAAAGAATTTGAAGAACAGTTAATGCTGGCGAAGATTGAAGAGCAAATGAACGCTGATCTTTCCGATGATTTTGAAGATATTGATGAAATTGACGATAGCGAAAGAATTGATGATGATTTTTTAGACCAATTTGCTGACCAAGAATCAGCAGATTTTGATCTGAAAGATGATGACGAGAAAGACCCGGAGTTAGAAAGCTTAAATATTGGTGACTTCACCCCCGATGATTTTGAGCTGGAAAAAGAGGAGTTGGAAGATATCTATTTGGATGATGCTGCTTCAGAGCAAGAACATGCGGGAAATGAAACGTTGTTTTTGCAGGAAAAAGAGGAAGTGGATAAAACCATTAAAGAGATATCTGATATGTTGGACTCCATTATTGCCAAAGAGAAACCCCGTAATTATGAAGATGAGGAATTAATCGACGGCAATGAAACACATCATAATCTTAATTTAGAAGAAATTGATTTAGATTTTGTGCCCGATTATTTTCGCGATGGCGACTGGGAATTAGTGATTGATGAAGAGACAGAAGAAGAAAATGACGACGGAGAAAAGTTTGCTGAAGATAAAAGCAAAGAAGAATCGGTGCCGACAGTAGAATTTGGAGATGTCGAGAAAAAATCCCTTAGTTTAACCACTATTCTGCTTGTTGGCGGCGGTATGCTGGCATTGGGGCTGACCACCGCCGGGGTGGTATCTTATGTCAAGAATAAACGGGTGCTGGAAAAAGAACCGGTGGTGGAAATTAAACCGCTTGATGATGCTTCCCAATCAGAACCTGTTAACACTGAGCCGGTTAAGCCTGAGCCAATGCACCGGCCGGCGCGTCCGATGCCGATGCAGCCGATAATACCCCTTTGGCCGATTTTTGCTGCTCCCCCGCGCCAGGGGTACGATCAGGTAGGGTAAAGGAAAATCCCCAAATGCGGGGATTTTTTCGTTGTATAATTCATGTAGTGACACCGGTAACGGGAGTATGAAGCTGTCAATTAAAAATAACAGCTAATAACGCAAAACCACTTCAAACCGGCAGTGCCGCTGCCAATAATTTCAACTTGCAAAAAAACAGCGGCGGTGCTAAGATATACATCC
>CBEUVQ010000063.1:0-6776 GCA_965546615.1 uncultured Peptococcaceae bacterium | reverse complement strand
GCTGATGAAGAAGCGGAGATAATGCTGCAGCATGGTGTGCCGGAATGGTATATCGAATCCTGCCGCAAAATTAAATACATGTTTCCAAAAGCGCACGCTACCGCTTACGTAATGATGGCTTTCCGCATTGCATGGTTTAAAGTGAACTATCCTGAAGCGTTTTACGCGACTTATTTTACTGTGCGAGCTGATGACTTCGATGCCGATCTTATTGTACGCGGTCAGCAGGCAGTGCTGCAGGCGATTGAACAAATTGAAGCAAAAGGTGTAGCTGCTTCTACTAAAGAAAAAAACCTGCTCACTATTTTAGAAGTTGCTTTAGAGATGTATGCCCGCGGCATCAGCTTTAAGCGGGTGAGTTTAAATGATTCTGATGCCACCAGGTTTTTAATTGTAGAGGGGCAGCTGCTGCCGCCGTTAGCTTCCCTGCAGGGCTTAGGGACGGCTGCAGCAAACAACATAGTACAGGCTCGGCAGGAAGCACCGTTTACATCAATTGAAGATTTGCGAAAACGGGCAAAAGTATCTAAAACGGTAATAGAGATTTTACAGCAGCACGGCTGTTTGGATGGCATGGAAGAAACCGATCAGCTCAGTTTATTTTAAAACAAAACACCGGGCAGAGTTAATCCGGCGGATTGAGCTGTGTATATATTATCCTTCTTTGGTAATAATAATGACAGAAAGTAGTGCTGTCATACTGCCGACGGTTTTTTACTTGATAACAAGTGGTTGGTGTGCTATACTAAGTCTGTATGAACTGAGGAACGTTTTGGAAAGAGTGGGTTGCACCCACTCTTTCGTATTATCTTTTGTACTTAGGACAGTGAGATTTTGATAAGGAGGCTCTATGATGAGCAAGTCTAACATTGCTGCACAAGTAGAAGAATTTACCAAACCAATCGTCGAAATGCTGAATTTAGAGCTGGTTGACGTAGAGTTTGTTAAAGAAGGTGGTCAATGGTATCTGCGAATTTACATTGACAAGCCCGGCGGTGTGGACTTAGACGATTGCCAGGCGGTGTCAGAGCAGCTGGATAAAATTTTAGATGAAAAGGATCCTATACCTCAATCCTACATACTGGAAGTATCTTCGCCGGGTATTGAAAGGCCGCTGAATAAACCGGAAGATTATAAGCGCTTTGCCGGCAATTTAGTTACAGTAAAAACTTATATACCGGTTAACGGTAAGAAAACTATTACCGGAATGTTAATCGGCCTGCAAGATGACGGTGTCCGGCTTGAAGTTGACAATGAACAGGTAACCATACCAATGGATAAAATTTCACTGACCAGGTTGGCAGTAGATTTTTAGGTTGTTTTAGGAGGATCAACAAATGAATACAGAGTTTTTGGAAGCATTGTATGACCTGGAAAAGGAAAAAGGAATTTCGGTAGAAGTACTCTTAGAAGCAATTGAAGCAGCATTGTTATCTGCTTACAAACGCAACTTTGGTTCAGCGCAAAATGCCAAAGTAACCATTGATCGTGAAACAGGAATTTTTAAAGTGTTTTCTCAAAGAACTGTTACTGACCAAGTGGAAGATGAGAGATTTGAAATTTCTTTAGAAGACGCCCAGGCCATTAACCCCAATTATAGCCTGGGCGATGTTGTGGAATCGGAAGTAACCCCTAAAAATTTTGGCCGGATTGCTGCCCAAACTGCAAAACAAGTGGTAGTGCAGCGTATTCGCGAGGCGGAACGCAATGTGATATTTGAAGAGTATGCTAACCGCGAAGGGGATATCATTAACGGTGTTATTCAGCGGGTAGAGCAGCGCACCGTTTATATTGAACTGGGAAAAACAGAAGCGGTGCTTGCCCCGTCTGAACAAATTCCTACTGAGAACTATTACCCCGGGCTAAGGTTGAAAACTTATATTGTTGAAGTACGCAAGACCACCAAAGGTCCGCAAATTATGGTTTCCCGCACTCATCCCGGCTTGTTAAAAAGATTGCTGGAAATGGAGGTTCCTGAGCTTCAGGAAGGGATTGTCGAACTAAAATCGATAGCTCGGGAAGCTGGGGCCCGTTCGAAAATTGCTGTTTATTCGGCCGATGAAAATGTTGATCCGGTGGGGGCTTGCGTTGGTCCTAAAGGGATGCGGGTACAAAATATAGTTAATGAACTTAACGGAGAAAAGATAGATGTTGTCAAGTGGGACCCCGACCCATCTAAATACGTTGCTAACTCTTTGTCGCCATCTAAGGTAGTGGCAGTAGAGGTTTGGGAAGATGAAAAAGTGGCTCGGGTAATCGTTCCGGATTATCAGCTTTCGCTGGCTATTGGTAAAGAAGGACAAAATGCGCGGTTGGCAGCTAAATTAACCGGTTGGAAAATTGATATCAAGAGTGAAACCCAGATGAAAGAGCTTTATCCTCAGTATTATGATCAGTATGGCAATGATTATGATTTTGGCGAAGATAATGTTGAGGATTACTTAAATGATGATTGTTTTGAGGATGAACAAAACGATTAGTTAAGTATTGGTAAAGCTTGAGACTGTTGGTGTTTTCTGAGGGGGAGGATCATGCCAAAACCTAAAAAGCTACCCATGCGCATGTGTATCGGGTGTCAGGAGATGAAAGTAAAAAAAGAGCTAATTAGAATTGTACGTACACCGGAAGGAACTGTAGAAATTGACCGCACCGGAAAAAGGAACGGTCGGGGGGCGTATATTTGCCCTCACAAGGAATGTTTGGAAAAAGCAATTAAAGCAAAACGTTTGGGTAAAGCGTTGAAGCATAACATAAACCAAGAAGTATATACCATGCTGAGGCAGGAAATCGAAAATGTGGAATAAACATACTGCTGATTTGGTGGGATTGTGTCAACGCGCGGGAAAACTGTTATCAGGTGATGCGTTGGTTAAATCAACCATTCAGCATGGCAAAGCCAAACTGGTTTTGTTAGCTGAAGATGCATCTGATCGAACCAAAAAAGAATTTTTGCATTTAGCAAAAAAAAATGGTGTAAAATTGATTGTCAGCGGTACAAAAGCAGAACTTGGTTGGGCAATTGGCAAATCTCCCCGGGCTGTAATTGCCATCAGCGATGATAATTTTGTGAAAGGAATTATTTCGACATTGGAACGGGGGGAGGAATAATTTAAACTTGCGTCATCTTACGGAGGTGGATATATGACAAAAAAAAGAGTGCATGAACTCGCTAAAGACTTAAAGATAGAAACCAAAGAGGTAATTAGGAAGCTTAACGATTTGGGCATTGAGGTAAAATCACCGCTTAGCATGGTTGAAGATGAAGCTGCGCAAAAGCTTAAGCAAGCTGTGACCGGAAATGCCGGCAGCGGGCAAGAATCCGCTGAAAAGAAAAGAAATTCTGATCATCGCAAAAAAAATTATGACCGGGGTCCGGGTGTGGTTGACCGCGTTCCTTCCCGTCCGCCCGATCGTCGGTTTGAAGAACGCAAACCTAATGCCGGTGCTCAAAATGCCGGTAAAGCAAAACATGCTCATAACTCCAACATGAACAGCAATAAGGGTTCGCAGAGATCAAGCAATAAGCCGGGGGAAAGAACGCAATCTCAGACAGGTGACCACCAGCAGAAAAGGCGTCCGGCAAAATCCGGTTTTGCAAACAACGATCAACACAGCCATAATCATCAAGGTAAAACCCGTGATCATCAGGGCGGCAGCAAAGACACAGGCAGAAATAATGATAATCGACGGTTTGGTAAATCTCAACAAGGTGCAGGGCAAAACCGCGGAAAGCAGCAAAATAAACATCAAAGACCGCACGGTAAAGCGGGGAAAGATGCTGATATAGCTATTCCCAAGCCAGATCCGGCGGTTAGCGCGCAGCAAAAAGAAAGAGCGAGAATTGAGCAGCGCGGTAAGGCAAATAAATTGCCCAGCAAAGACATACGGGCAGAAGAACACGATAAGAGAGAAAAGAACTTAAAATACGGACATCGAAAGAACAATCGCAAAAAATCAGGCAGCAAAGCAGGAAAACAAATGCCGGGGCAGCCAATGGAAAAGAAACCTATTACCATTGGCGAAAAAATTACCGTTCAGCAATTGGCTGAAAAGCTGCGCAGTACTGCGGCGGAAGTCATTAAAAATTTAATGGGCCTGGGTGTATTGGCTACTATCAACCAGGAAATTGATGCAGATACTGCGACATTAATCGCTAACGAATTCGGTTATGAAGTAATTATTAAAAAAGAAGAAGACATTGAAGAATTTGTAATGACGGAAGCAGAAGATGATGAAAAAGATTTGGAACTGCGCCCGCCGGTAGTTACGGTAATGGGTCACGTTGACCACGGGAAAACTTCGCTTTTGGATGCCATTCGGGAAACCAAAGTTACTGCTACCGAGGCAGGAGGCATTACCCAGCACATTGGCGCTTACCAGGTGGAGAAAAACGGTAAGAAGATTACCTTTTTAGATACACCCGGCCATGCTGCTTTTACTGCGATGCGTGCCCGGGGAGCGCAGGTAACAGATATTGCTATATTGGTAGTTGCCGCTGATGACGGTGTAATGCCGCAGACTATTGAGGCAATTAACCACGCCAAAGCTGCCGAAGTGCCTATTATTGTGGCCATTAACAAAATGGACAAACCGGATGCCAATCCCGATCGAGTGCGGCAGGAACTGGCCAACCACGGCTTGGTTGTTGAGCAGTGGGGCGGTGATGTCATCAATGTAGAAGTTTCAGCAGTTCAAAAAACCGGTTTGGATGAATTGTTGGAAATGATTTTGCTTGTGGCAGAATTATCGGAATTTAAAGCTAACCCCAACAGACTTGCGCGCGGTACTGTAGTTGAGGCTGAACTGGACAAAGGACGCGGTCCGGTGGCAACTGTATTGGTACAAAACGGAACGTTAAATGTTGGCGATATAGTTGTTGTTGGCAGTGCATACGGTCGCGTAAGGGCAATGATGGATTACCGGGGCAAGCGGGTGAAAAAAGCCGGCCCTTCAATTCCGGTAGAAGTACTGGGATTAAACAATGTTCCTGAAGCCGGTGATATATTAGTTGCGGTTGAGGATGAAAAACTGGCCCGCAGCGTAGCTGAAAAAAGAATTGCGAAAAAGCGCGAGCAAGAATTGAAAATTACTACCAAATTGTCATTAGATGATTTGTTTAAAAATATTCAAGCCGGTAATATTAAGGAACTGCCGCTGATTGTTAAGGCAGACGTGCAGGGTTCGGTTGAAGCGTTGAGGCAAGCGCTGGCCAACCTTTCCAATGAAGAAGTTAAGGTAACAATGGTGCATGGCGGTGTTGGTGCAATTACCGAAACCGATATCATGCTGGCTTCGGCGTCAAATGCCATTATCATTGGGTTTAACGTGCGGCCGGATGTAAATGCCCGCAAAGCGGCAGAAGCAGAAAAAGTGGATGTACGCCTTTATCGGGTAATTTATGATGCGGTGGATGACATTAAAGCAGCGTTAAGCGGTTTGTTAGACCCTGAAGAGCGAGAAGTGATTTTAGGCAGAGCAGAAGTGCGCAAGACCTTTAAAGTTTCAAAGATTGGTACAATTGCCGGCTGTTATGTATTAGAAGGCAAGATTACCCGTGATGCCGGTGTAAGAGTGATTCGCGACGGTATTGTAATTCACGAGGGTAAATTAGATACTTTAAAACGCTTTAAAGATGATGCCAAAGAAGTTGCTCAAGGTTATGAATGCGGCATTACCATTGAACGCTACAACGATATCGAAGAAGGAGATATTATTGAAGCGTTTACAACGGAAGAAGTTAAACGGGAACTTGCTTAGTTGATATTAAAAAAGAGGAGTGTGGATTATGTCACACCGTGCAGAAAGATTAGCTGAAGCAATAAAAATAGAGACTTCTTCTATTATTCAACGAGAATTAAAAGACCCCGGAATTGGCTTTGTCAGTATTACTGCAGTGCAGGTAACCAGTGATTTGCGTTATGCCAAAATTTACATCAGTATTTTAGGCAGTGAGCAGCAAATTAAAGAAACCATGGCAGCGTTAAAGCGGGCTAAAGGATACATCCGGACAGAATTGGGGCGCAGAATAAAGCTGCGCTACACGCCGGAACTGCAATTTATGCTGGATGATTCCATCAGTCATGGCACGAAAATTATGAAACTGCTGCGCGACGTAAATAATGAAGGGGATAACCCAATCAATGAATAAGCTGGCGAGTGTAGCGAATGCTTTGCATAAAGCCGATAAAATTATTATCTCAGGCCACATCACGCCGGATGGTGACAGCATTGGCTCCACTCTGGCGTTGGGGTTGGCCTTGGAGAAGATCGGCAAAAAAGTAACAATGACTGTTCCCGATGAAATGTCGGATACGTACGCTTTTTTACCGGGAGCAAACCGTTTGCAGCGGGGATTGCCCTTTGGCTGTTATGATACCTTTGTCGTATTGGATTGTTCTGTGCCGGAACGTCTGGGAGAAGAACTGCAGCTGCTTCTTAAGCAGGATGTACGAGTCATTGTGATTGATCATCACGTCAGTGAAGATTTTTTTGCAGATGTAAATTACATTGATTCCAAGGCAGCCGCTACAGGGGAAATAATCTATGACTTACTGCAGTTAATGAAAGTGGAACTGGATTTAGATATTGCTGTCAACTTATATACTGCAATTGTAACAGATACAGGTTCTTTTAAGTATGAAGGTACTACGTCACTTACTCACAGACGGATTGCGGGTTTATTGGATGTTGGTGTTCCGGTAGCACAACTTTCAAAGCAAATATTTGACCAAAAACCGTTTAAGGCTTTTAAAATCTTAGAAAAGGCGTTATCTACG
>CBEUVQ010000062.1:0-7198 GCA_965546615.1 uncultured Peptococcaceae bacterium | reverse complement strand
TTTGTTAAAAATTAACCATATTTAATATTCTAATTTTTTTAAAAGTGTGTTATTATTTGATAGTATAACTAATGAAATAATGATGTTTATTTAGCAGTGCTATTTATTGCAGAATATGGCAGGGGAGAGGTGGTTTTGTTGCATATTATCGTTTGTGTAAAACAAGTTCCTGATACCACTGAAGTGAAAATAGACCCTAAAACAAATACGCTGGATCGGTCAAGTGCCCCGGCGATTATTAACCCTTACGACAGCCATGCAGTGGAAGAAGCGGTGCGTCTGAAAGAGCAGTATGGCGGTAAAGTTACCGTTATTTCGATGGGGCCGCCCAGTGCTGCGGATGTAATTAAACGGAGCATCATGCTGGGTGCCGATGAAGGTTTTTTACTCAGCGATAAAATGTTTGCCGGTTCTGATACACTGGCTACCAGTTATATTTTGGCCAAGGGGATTGAAACTGTCTGCCGCGATAATCCCTTTGATCTGATTTTTTGCGGGAAGCAGGCTATTGACGGCGACACTGCTCAAGTCGGACCCGGCATTGCCGGAAGGCTGGGCATTCCGCAGCTAACTTATGTGGATAACATTGCTTCCTTTAATGACAAAGAAAAAGAAATTACTGTGCATCGCAAATTAGATGACGGTTATGAGGTAGTGCGCGCGAAACTGCCCTGTTTAATTACTGTTGAGAAAGAAATAAATGAGCTGAGATACTCATCTCTTCCCAACATGCTGCGGGCGGCTCGCTATCAGCCGGCGGTATTAAACTTTAATGATATTGATGCCGATCCTGCACAGATGGGACTGAAAGGCTCACCGACATCGGTGAATAAAATATTTGCCCCCAGTCAAAGAAATCAAGGTGATGTCTTCCATGAAGTTAATGACAGCGTGATTAATCTGATTGCAGAAAAAATAGCTCAAGCGGTTTCTAACAAATAATCAGAAAGGATGATTAAATTGGCAGTTAATGTGTCATCAGCCTGTATGGGCTGTCAGGCCTGCGTGCCTAATTGTCCTCACGAGGCGCTTTATATAAATGATGACGGTTTATGCCGTGTGATTGCTGAAAAATGTGTTGAATGCGGTGAATGTATCGATATTTGCCCGGTGAGTGCGTTAGAACTGCCGGCAGCTGAAAAAAGCGCGAGCCAGACAGCTTCTGCTGATAAATCATCGTCTTTAGATGTGAAAACTGCCGAAGAAGCTAAAGGCAGTCAGGCCAAAGAGCCGGCTGCTCAATTGACCGGCGAACTTGCCCGTTATCAAGGGGTGTGGGTGTTTATTGAGCAGAGAGAAGGGGAAATCGCCCCGGTATCGTTGGAATTGTTGGGTGCCGGCCGTCAATTGGCAGATAAGCTGGGGGTTGAACTTTCCGGCGTGCTTTTGGGCGATCAAGTTTTGCGTTTGGTAAATCCGCTTTATGAATACGGCGCAGATCGGGTGTATTTGGTGGATCATCCCGCTCTTAAATATTATCGTGCTGAAACTTACACACAGGTTTTGGAAAAACTGGTGAAAGATTTTGCCCCGGAAATTATTTTAATGGGAGCTACCACCACCGGTCGGGATTTGGCGGGGGCAGTGGCAACCCAGTTGAGCACAGGATTAACTGCTGATTGTACAGTGCTGGACATTGACCAAAAAGAACGACTGCTGCTGGCCACCCGACCAGCTTTTGGCGGCAACATTATGGCCACTATTGTTGCTAAAAAACACCGGCCGCAGATGGCTACCGTGCGTCCCAAAGTGATGAAAATGCCGCAGCCTGACGCCGGACGCAGGGGGATACTGATTACACCGAAATTTGAAATCAACGAAGATGAACTGCTCACCCAGGTGCTGGAAATTGTAAAAGATAAAAGTGAAAAAATAAATCTGCAGGATGCGGAAATTATCGTGGCCGGGGGCCGTGGTTTAGGAGATAAAGAAGGCTTCAGTAAGCTCTGCTGCGGTTTGGCGGATGCCATTGGTGCACAAGTCGGAGCTTCGCGGGCTGCTGTTGAAGCGGGCTGGATTGGACAAAAACACCAGGTTGGGCAAACCGGGGTTACCGTCGCGCCCAAAATTTATATTGCGTTAGGTATTTCCGGAGCCATTCAGCACACGGTGGGGATAAAAGGCTCGGATATTGTCATTGCTGTTGACACCGATCCCAACGCCCCGATTTTTAAAGAATGCACTTATGGAATTGTCGGCGATGCTTTTGAAATTGTGCCGCTGTTGATTGAACCCTTAAAAAAATTACTGGCTGGGAAAGATGCTGCATAAATAAACGGCGTTGGATAAGGGGGATGCATAAATGCCTGAAAAGTTTGATGCAATAGTTGTCGGAGCAGGAGCGGCAGGGCTTGCCGCTGCGTATAAAATGGCTAAAGCGGGGTTGTCGGTAGCAGTAATTGAGCGCGGTGATTACCCGGGAGCAAAAAATGTGATGGGCGGCGTTTTGTACAGCGCAATGATGGAAGAATTAATCCCGGAATTTTGGAAAGAAGCCCCGCTGCAGAGGCCGGTTGTGGAACAAAAATTTTGGTTAATGGATGATCAATCGGCAGTCACTGTCGGCTACAAAGGAGCGGAATGGTCGAATGAGCCCTACAACTGCTTTACTGTGTTTCGCGGGCAGTTTGATCAATGGTTTGCCCAAAAATGCATTGAGGCCGGGGCAATAATAATTAACGAAACATTGGCAGAAAGCTGCATTGTTGAAAACGGGCAGGTAATTGGTGTGCGCACCAACCGCCCTGACGGTGATATCTATGCCAATGTGACAGTACTGGCTGACGGGGTCAATTCATTGTTAAGTAAACAGCTTGGCTTTCATAATGAATGGAAACCGAATGAAGTAGCACTGGCAGTGATGGAAGAACTGAAATTGCCGGCGGAAGTGATTGAAGACCGTTTTAACCTCGACCCCGGCATGGGGGCGACGATAGAAATATTTGGCCGCGGTACAATGGGTTTATTGGGTACAGCTTTTATTTACACGAATAAAGAGCATATTTCCATTGGCACCGGTGTTTTATTATCTCAGCTTAGAGAAGCACAACTGCGGCCTTATGATCTGCTGGAAAACTTGAAAAACCACCCGGTGGTGCGTCCGTTGATCAGAAACGGTGAGCCGGTTGAGTATTATGCCCACTTAATCCCCGAAGGAGGATATAAATCAATTCCTAAGTTGGTTGGCAGCGGGGTGGTGGTTGTTGGTGATGCTGCTCAATTAGTTAACGGAATTCACCGGGAAGGGAGCAACTTGGCGATGACTTCCGGCAGGTTGGCGGCAGAGGCAATTATTGCAGCCCACCAAATGGGCGAGTTTAACGAGCGGGCGTTGTCGCATTATGAAGAGAAGCTGCGGGACAGCTTTGTAATTCAAGATTTGAAAAAGTATCAAAATGCTTCTGAGCTTTTTGAAAACAAACCGCAGTACTTTAATAAATATATTCCTGCTGCAAATATGGCGCTGCGCGAAATGCTTACAGTGGACGGTAACAGCAAGCGATACAAGCAGAAAGCGATTATAAAACGGCTTTTAGGTGGCACCGGCCTGTACTCGTTCGGAAAGGATATTTATCAAGCTTGGAGGGCGATGAGATAATGAAAACCAGCGTTAACATTGATGACAAGCTGTACCTGAACCGCTTTAAGCCGGACGAACGTTCTCATCTGAAGATTATCGACAAAAGCGTTTGTGCGCAAAAATGTAAAGATAAACACTGCACCATTTTTTGCCCGGCCAAGGTTTATGAGTGGCGTGACGGTCGTATTGCGGTAGGTTATGAAGGCTGCTTGGAATGCGGGGCGTGCCGAATTGCCTGTCCCCACAAAAACATTCGTTGGGAGTATCCCCGCGGCGGTTACGGGGTACAATTTAAGCTGGCCTAACCTATCGATAAGCTGCTTTGATAAATTAATATTCTTTAAAATAACCCAGGTTAGCTGCTACTCTAACCTGGGTTCTGTTTTAAACCTAATAAAAAAGGTGGTGCCTGCCGGGCCGGTTTGGTAGGTTACTGTGGCGTTGTGGCGTTCCGCGATGCTGTAACAGGTTGCCAGCCCCAGTCCGGTACCCTGTTCTTTGGTAGTGAAAAAGGGTGTACCTAGTTTTTGCTGTGCTTCCGGGGATATACCGCAGCCTTGATCCCGAACTTCTAAAACTACTTCTTCATTTTCCATATAAGTTTTGATAGTGAGTGTGCCTTCATCTTTCATTGCCTCCAGGCCGTTGCGCGCTAAATTAAGAATTACCTGGCGAATTTCCTTGCCGTCAAGCGGTAAATCTGCAACATTATTTAATTCCACCTGCAATTTTTTATTTGCGTTAACAGCATCTGCTTGGATTAAAGGGGTAAGCGTTTCAATAATGCTGTTTAAGTTTTGCATTTGTTTTTCAGAAGCTTTGTTTCTGCCGACGGAAAGAAACTCAGTAATGATTGCGTTGGCGCGATCCAGCTCTTCAATCATCAGTGAGTAGTAGGCTTGGTGCTTTTTACATTCTTCTTTCATAGAAAGCATCTGTAAAAAACCGCGCACTGTAGTCATAGGGTTTCGTACTTCGTGGCTGATACTGGCAGCCATTTCTCCAATAATGTTTAGCCGATCCAACCGAGCCATTTCGCGTTCATAATGTTTTATTTCGGTAATGTCATTGATAACACCTAAAATGCACTTTGAGCCGTTTAGTTCAATGATTTCTCCGGAAAGCAGGGCATAGCGTATTTCACCGGTTTTGGTTCTGAATTCCATTTCAAAATTTTTTACGGATTTATTATCCGTTAGTAAGCGAATAAATTCTTGACGTTTTTCCGGATTTACCCAAGCATTTAATTCCAAATCGGATTTACCCAGTACTTCTTCCCGGCTGTAACCCATTATATTTACAAATTTATCGTTTACTTCATGATAGATGCCGTCTTCAATGGAGGTAATGAACATTAAGTTCGGGCTGAAGTGAAAAGCTTTGGAAAACCTTTCTTCAGACAAGCGCAGATTGTGTTCAGCTTGTTTACGTTTGCTGATATCTTGAACATGAATAATAAAGTATAAAGGACGACCTTCGGTGTCACAAACTTTGGAAACACTGACATGCACCCAAATAACGTGACCTAATTTGTGCAGATATCTTTTTTCTTTTTGAAAGGAGTTAATTTTACCCACCGAAATTTGCTGCAGCAGTTCTAAGGATCTTTGTAAATCATCGGGATGAATAATGTCAGTAATATTTAGATTGAGCAGATCTTGTTCAGAGTAACCAAGGATGCTGCAAAAGGCTGCGTTTGCTTTAATCCAGCGGCCGTTGGGAGCCACTAAGCCAATGCCGATGGCGGCATTTTCAAACGTGCAGCGGAAGCGTTCTTCGCTTACCCTTAATTTTTTGGTTTGTTCTCGGAAAAGAAAAGCTAAATGTTCTTTGTGATTTTTTAATTCTTCTTCAATTTGCTTGCGAGTGGTAATGTCCCGCATGTATTTAACAACTTTAGTTACTTTAAAATGGCTGTCCAAAAGCGGAAAAGCGTATACTTCCAGCCATCCGTGATGGATACCTGCCCTGTCGCAAAAAGGTATTACCTCCGTTTGCGGGGTGCCTTCTTTAAATGTTCTGATTGCCGGGCAAGATTCGCAGGGTTGATCGTTTCCCAGGTAAACCTGATGACATTTTTTTCCTTCAATGGGCAAATGATGAGCGAACCACTGTTCAATTTTATGATTAACCCGTAAAAAGCGCAGATCTTTATCGATTACGGCAATACCGTCTTGAATACCGTCAAATATTGATCTTAAAAAAGCTTCATTAGCGCGTAACGCCTCTTCTTTTCTTTTTTGATCGGTGATATCTTCAAAAACAGTATAGACCAGGTAAGGTTTTTTACGGTCAAGCAAAAATTTTGGTATGGCTTTAACGTTGATCCAGCAGATATCATCTCTTTCGGTGTTAAAAACGCCCATGACAAAATTTTCAACAGCTTTTCCGGTTTTTAACGCAGTGATAAACGGAAATTCTTCATATTGAAGAATTGTACCGTCTTCACGAATCGCTTTCCAAAGGGGAGTATGGCCTTGAAGGTTGTTTAACGGCAGTCCTGTTATCTTTTGAGCAGCTTTGTTGGCAGTAATTATTTTACCTTCACAGTCAAAGTAAATTATACCCTGCTTTACAAATTCAAAAAGATCGTTGCTGTGAGATCCAATACTCATATCACTGCCCCTCCAAAAAAACAAAAATTACAATTTATTTCGTCATAAATTGCTAATTTACCTTTTAATAATGTTTTGAAAATCAATTATAAAAATTGAAGGTTTTCTTAATTCACTTAAACAACTTCGACAGCTTGTGAATTGCTGATATTTTTGCTAGAATTGTCGGGGGAGTGTGATTAAGCGTGAATTTGACCACAGGTTTGGTGGGTTTGCCGATGGTAGGTAAAACCACAATTTTTAATTTGCTGACCAATTCAAATTTAGAGACGTCAAATTTTTTATCAGGAAAAGCAGAAACTAATATCGGTGTTGCCCGTGTGCCGGATAAACGCATCGATTTTTTATCAGCAATGTTTAAACCGCGTAAAACTACTTATGCGCAAATTCAAGTGAGCGATGTGCCCGGGTTGGTGCGCGGTTCCAGCCAAGGGCAAGGGATCGGCAATAAGTTTATGGATGATATTCGTAATGTTGATATGCTGGTGCATGTTGTACGTGCTTTTAATAATCCCGATGTACCGCACGTAGAAGACACCATAGATCCGATGCGTGATATAGAAACAATTAGCACAGAACTGCTTTTTGCGGATATGGAACTGCTGGACAAGCGTATTCAGCGCATTCAGAGCGGTAAGAAAATAAAAAAAGAGCAGCAGGTTGAACTGGAAGTTTTGAAAAAGCTGCTGGAAGCGTTGGAAAATGAAAAGCCTTTGACCACCGTTGAACTGACGGATGATGAAAAGGAACTGCTGCAGCACTACAGCTTTTTTACCGAAAAGCCGCTGATGCTGGTGATTAACATTGATGAAGAGCAATTTAAAAGCGGGGATTACCCCAATAAAAAAGAAGTTGAAGCATGGGCCGCCGAGCGGGGCATTCCGGTGCTGGAAATATGCGGCTTAATTGAAATGGAAATATCACAGCTTTCAGAAGAAGACAGCCAAATGTTTATGGAGGATTTGGGTATTACCGATTCCGGCATCGATCGATTGGCCCGTGC
>CBEUVQ010000061.1:0-7728 GCA_965546615.1 uncultured Peptococcaceae bacterium | reverse complement strand
CCCCCAAAAAAACGCCGTAAAATGGGTTTGTAGCCTACCTATGAGGGATTGAAACACTTCTGTTTCTTCTTTTGGTTCGATAGGTATAACGTTTGTAGCCTACCTATGAGGGATTGAAACTCACCAACTACTTGCAGTGCTTTTTTCAAACTGGCGTTTGTAGCCTACCTATGAGGAATTGAAACAGTGCTTCAGTCACAATGCCTTGAAAAAGCGAAGCAGTTTGTAGCCTACCTATGAGGGATTGAAACTTATCGAACAAATCTTCCAATAGTTTTTCTCTGCCGTTTGTAGTCTACCTATGAGGGATTGAAACGCCTGACCAACATCTATAAAGTGTACTTTTGTAGTGTTTATAGCCTACTATGAGGGATTGAAACGCTTGGCATGATGTAAGTAACTGCCGCTTAAATTACTATGGCGGCGGTTTTTTTGTAGGGAGCAGTCTTGACTGCCCCGTTTTGCTAACTGTTACTTTTTACAGCGGCAGCGGGGTGAAATAACGAAAGGTTTGCGCTTTAGCGGTCGGGGTAAACCCCGCTCCTGCAGCGGCGGCGTTTTGCGGGGTGCGGTGTTTCAATGTAAGGTCAGTTTCTCTGTCCAGTTGGTTTGTTTTTTAATGTAATGTTTCGTTAAACGGAACGGCCAAGGCCGTTCCCTACCGTTAGATGATATGTACATGGTTTTTGTGGATTTAATGCCGGCCCGTTCACACAAAAGCAGCGTTTTGTTGGCGGAAGGCGTGGGCGCCGTTCCCTACAGTACCTGCCAAAGGGCGCTTTTACAAAGAAAACCGCCGTCCAAAAGAACGGCGGCTGCAAAAAATTTTAATTTTCCAGGTCGCGGAATACCGGCGGTTTTTCTTTAAAGCCTTTGGTTTTATAGGCGGAATACAAAAGGCCGATGCCCAACCACACAAAGCCGAGCGTCTTTGCTTCGGGCTGCAGGCTGATCCACACGTAGAAAATAATGGCAAAGCCGCAGGCCGGCAGCAGCAGGTATTTAACTAACGAAGATGCATCGGTTTTCTTCTGCCGCAGCACATAGTGCACGAAAACCGAAATGTGCAGAAACATAAAACCTGTAAGGGCACCGAAGTTAACCATTGAAGTTAATTGATCCATAGAAATTACCACCCCGATGGTGATGGCGATAACGGCAACCACCAGCGTGCTGACGTAAGGGGTTTGAAATTTGGGATGCACTTTGCTCAGCACCGAAGGCATCATTTTATCTCTCGCCATGCTGTAAAGCAGGCGGGAAATGGCCGCCTGAGCCACCAAGCCGTCGCCGACACCCCACGCAACGGCGGTGGCAAATGCCACAAGCATTTTCAGCCAACTGCCGCCGGCAGCTTCCGCCACTGAATAAAAGGCTGTATCCGGGTTGGTGAAGGCGGTATGATCGGGCCAAACCAGCCCGGCCAGATAGGTCTGCAGAACAAACAAACTGCCTATCAGCACAAGAGCGGTAACGGTAGCCCGTCCAACCATGCGTTTAGGGTCTTTGGATTCTTCCGCCAGCGTGCTGATGGCGTCAAAACCCAAAAAGCTCAGCACCGCCAGCGAGGTGGCCGACATAACCATATCCAGGCTGAAGCCTTCCGGCTTCCAAATGGGGTCGACGGTAAAAGAAGCGCCACCCACGCCTTTAATCACCGCTATAAAAGCGGCGGCGCAGAATACAATCAGCGTAAATACTTCAAAAACAAGCAGTGTAATATTGGTTTTGGCGGTAAGTTCGATGCCGCGCAGGTTGACAGCGGTATTAATAATTACAAATACCGCAATCCAGCCCCAAAACGGCAGCACCGGAAACATCTCCTGCAGCGCATAACCGGCAACGAGATATACCAATGCAGGAGTAAGGATGTAATCCAGCAGCATCGCCCAACCGGCAAAAAAGCCCACATAAGGGCTGATGCCCCGCGATGCATAGGAATAAACCGAACCGGAAATAGGAAACGCCTGCGACATGCGGGCATAGCTCAGTGCGGTAAAAGCCATGGCAATAATGCCGATCACATAAGCCAGCGGCGCCATGCCGTTAGAAACTTCCGTTACATAACCGTAAATACCCATCGGTGCAATAGGCACCATAAAAACCATACCGTAAAAAAGTAAGTCTTTAAATGTCAGTGCTCTTCTCAGCTCCTGCTTGTATCCGAATTCTTCCACCGAACCGGATACCGTTTCTCTGTCCTCTGCCATATTTCTTCCTCCTCAATTAATTAAAGTTTAAAAAGCTGCAGCTACGCCCAATTTTTTCATAATGCTGCGCGGCATTGAAAATCTCGCCGTTTTTAACGGGTCTACCACCTGAGATATCTCGGTACTGCCGCAGGCGCTCATCAGCATGCCGGCTTCATTAAGGGTTAAGTCGGTATGGCGCTCAACAAAGCGGGCCATTTCTTTTGTCGCCGTTTCTACCGCTTCATCCAGCGTTTCGGCAGAAACAATAACGCTAACAGCATCATCGGTAACCACCAGCGGATGCCGCAGATCCATGCCGGCGGCACGTTCAACGGTAACATCCACCTCTCCCGCCGCTTCAATGCCGCTGACCATAATTTCACCGTCGCCCATCGCTGCATGCAGATCGCCCATCGCCAGCAGCGCACCTTCTACCTGCACCGGCAGATAAAGCGTGCTGCCCGGTGCAATCAGCGTAGTATCCATATTGCCGCCGTGAGCACCCGGTGTACCGCACGGCACCGCTTCCCCGGCCGGTGCAACGCCGATTACCCCAATCATCGGGTTCAGCGGCAGCTGCAAATCTTTAAACCTGGCAGTGCCGTTTTCCAGCGGCACAATCAGCGTCTGCGATTCTTTCACCAAATCACCCAGCACACCTGCCCCCGGTGCCGCCACCATCACCCCCGGAGAGTGCACCCTAATATCTCTGATATGCACCGCAATAACATCGCCCGCTTTCACACCTTTTAAGTAAAGCGGACCGGTAGCAGGATTCACCCGGTTAAAATCAAGCTTTTCAATGGTGTCGCTTTCACTTTTCACCTGCCCTTCAAAACAATCCGCCGTTTCAAAGGTAAGCCGCACCGGCAGCTCAGCCTCAGCCGCCGGTTTGTTGTTTTTGTCCATGCTGTAAACAACATTGTGGACGGAAATGCGCATGTTTAAATCACTCCTTTTTCATATTTATTAATACCATTTAAATAACGGTAAACTTAAATCAGCTGAACAGAATTTAAAGCAGCTCAAAGTATTCATTTAACTCCCAATCGGTTACGTAATTTTGAAAGCGCTGCCATTCCGATAAGCGCAGTGCGGTATAATGAGCCAAAAACTCCTGCCCCAAAAATCCTGCCAGCACCTCATCCTGCCGCAGCGCTGCCAACCCCGCCGGCAGCGAATCAGGCAGCGGCTTGTACTGCTGCTGTTCATACGGATTTTGCCCGTCACAGCTTTCCGGCGGTTCAATTTTATTTTTTATCCCGTCGAGAGATGCCGCCAAAATACCCGCCATCGCCAAATACGGGTTAGTATCGGCAGGCGGCAGTCTGTTTTCCAGGCGGGTGTTTATGCCACGGTGATGAGGCACCCGAATCATCGCACAGCGGTGCTCATGCCCCCAGGAGGCATTTATCGGAGCAAAACTGTAGCGCTGCATCCGCTTATAGCTGTTGACGGTGTTATTTATCAAGCCGCACAGCGCACCGGCATGTGCCAGCTGCCCGCCGATCGCCCAGCGGCAGATGTCGGATAATCCGTCAGCGCTTGCGGCGCTGTAAAATACGTTGTTATTATCGCCGTCTAAAAGCGAGTAGTGAAAATGCCCGCCGCTGCCGCTGGCATTTGTCACCGGTTTGCCCATAAATGTAACCTGATAACCCTTTTGGCTTAAAATTTCTTTTATTGCGGAACGATAATAAACCGCCATATCCGCCACTTCTAAACCCATAAAGGGAGAATTGGTTATTTCAAACTGTCCGGGACCGTACTCGGTGTTGGCAACTTCCGGCCCGGCGCCTATACCGTCCAGCCCTTGGATAATTGCGTTAAATATATCCGCCACCTGAGATTGTTTGACATCAGATAAACAGTTCAAACCCTGCCAGGCCGGCTCTGTTCTGCCGTCTGTTTCGTTAAATACATAAAACTCAAACTCAAATGCGCCTTTTACCCGGTAGCCTTCCTTTTCTACCAAATTAAGAACATTTTTCAGCACCTGCCTGGGAGATGCGTTAACCGGCGTGCCGTCGGCAGTTACAATATCAGCGATTACTCTGGCGGTGCCGGGTACCCAAGGCAGCACCATAAAGGTTGATAAATCCGGTTTTAACACCCAGCTGGGATAGCCGCCTTCATAACCCGCGCCGGCATCAACAACCAACCGGGCGGAAGTGTCCATCGAAAACACCGCCGAGGGGTAATTAACCCCCTGTTCGTTGATGGACTGCAAAAACGCTTTGACAGGCACATAACGCGAACGGGTAATATTGGTGTTATCGGTTAAAGTAAGCCTTATGGTGTGTATTTGATGCTGCTGAATCAGTTTTCTGATGTGCTGTACCAAATCTGTCTGCATTAATTATCACCAACCTATCATGCAGTATTTTTGCAGCGGTTTTGCAAAAATGCTATATTACAGCTTTATTGCAACTTTCATGCCAACTTTATTGCATCTCTCCGGCGCACAAAAATCCCGTCAAAACGGACATTGTGCTTAACTGCACCAATTAAAGCGGCATTGATTGTTTGCAAAAATGCAATTATAATTAAAAAGCACAGTAATTATGGGTATTTTCGTTATGGCATTTTTTCAATCAATATTGAAAAAATGCTTAAATTGATAAAACACAAGGAGTCAGACAATGCCTTTTCCACATAATTTTGCCCTTCCGTCGCAGCAGATGCAGCAGGTAATGGCACTGGCCGAAAAGGTCGCCCCCTACCCCTCTACCGTTTTAATAACCGGCGAAACCGGCGTGGGCAAAGAGGTTTTAGCTTCTTACATTCATCAGCACAGCGAACGCGCCAACGAGCCTTTTATCAAGGTTAACTGCGGTGCAATACCGGAGAGCTTATTGGAATCCGAGCTGTTCGGTTATGAGCCGGGAGCGTTTACCGGCGCACGCCGCGAAGGCGCACAGGGGCTTTTTGAAGCGGCCGACAAAGGAACCATCCTGCTGGATGAAATCAGCGAACTGCCTGCCAAAGCGCAGTCAAAACTGCTGCGCACGCTGCAGGAAAGAGAAGTAAGAAGAGTTGGGGGAACATGGTCAAAAGCGGTGGATGTCCGTGTGCTGGCCGCCAGCAACCAAAACCTTTGGGAAATGGTGCAAAAAGGGGTTTTTCGCCAAGACCTTTATTACCGCATCAAGGTTGTGGAAATTAAGATACCGCCGCTGCGCAGCCGCCGAGAGGATATCGATGTTCTGCTGCAGCATTTTCTTGCGGTGCTGGGGGCGGAATTTAACATCAAAAAAACGCTTTCCCCCCAAGCGCAGGAAGTGCTTAAAAATTACGCCTGGTACGGCAATGTGCGAGAACTGCGCAATGCGGTGGAAGCTTTGCTAATAACAACAGACAACGAAGTTATCGGCGTTGACGATCTGCCGATACATTTTAAAAAAAATCTGTTAACAATACCTGCCGAAGAAGTGCCGCCGCTGAAAGAAAGCGTTAACCAAGCAGAGCGCCGCGCCATTGCGCATGCTCTTGAAGTATGCCGCAGCACCAGAGAAGCGGCCCAAGCACTGGAAATAGATTACACAACGCTGATGCGAAAAATACACAAATTGGGTATTGACACCCGGCATGAGTGACAAAAGTTGGCGCCGCAAAAAACGGAACGACGGGGGTGTTGTTCCCTACGCTGCTGTATTTTGCTGACTGCTGCCGTTTTACAGCGGCAGCAGGGTGAAATAACGGAAGGTTTGCGCTTTAGCGGGCGTGGTAAACCCCGCCCTTACAGCGGCAATGTTTTTAAGCGGTGGGCAGCATTTTTAATGTAGGGAGCAGTCTTGACTGTTCCGTTTTGCTAACTGTTACTCTTTACAGCGGCAGGTTGATTGCGAGTGATTTGCCGCCGGTTTGTAGGGATAAAAATTTCCGTCGACCCCCAATAGCGCAAAAACCCCCGGGGATCGACGGAAAAATTCACCCCTTTTGCTGCCTAAATTTGCCAAAAATACGCAAAAACACAGGCAGATAACGCCAAAAACCTGCCAAAAAGCAGCTTTTACCCCCAAAAACCCGCTTGCAGCCCCCAAAAAAACGCCGTAAAATGGGTTTGTAGCCTACCTATGAGGGATTGAAACCAGGACACGCAGGAACAGGAAAAACATTTATTTCCGTTTGTAGCCTACCTATGAGGGATTGAAACATAGCTGCTGCAGTCCAATAATCGTCCGTAAAGAAGTTTGTAGCCTACCTATGAGGGGTTGGGAAGGTTGGTATAATGGAGGTAACTGCCGCTAAATTGCCATGGCGGCGGTTTTTTTGTAGGGAGCAGTCTTGACTGCTCCGTTTTACTAACCGTTACTGTTTAGAGCAGCAGAGGGGTGGAATAATGAAAGGCAGCGTTAAACGGAACGGTCAAGACCGTTCCCTACTTTGGTGATATGTGCATGGTTTTTGTGGATTTAATGCCGGCCCGTTCACACAAAGGCAGCATTTTGTTGGCGGAAGGCGGGGGCGTCGTTCCCTACGCATTGGTGGAAGGTGCTGCGTTAAACGGAAGGGTTGTGCAGTAATGCCTTGGCGGGCTCCAGAAGCACCCGGTATTTTGTCGGGGCGGCAGCGGCAGCAGGTTGATTGCGAGTGATTTGCCGCCGGTTTATACGGATAAAAAATTTTCCGTCGACCCCCAATAGTGCAAAAACCCCCGGGGATCGACGGAAAAATTCACCCCTTTTGCTGCCTAAATTTGCCAAAAATACGCAAAAACACAGGCAGATAACGCCAAAAACCTGCCAAAAAGCAGCTTTTACCCCCAAAAACCACCTTGAAAACACGCAAAAAACGCAATAAAATGGGTTTGTAGCCTACCTATGAGGGATTGAAACACCGCCGGCGCTAAGCCGGCGTTGTCACCGGTAGGGTTTGTAGCCTACCTATGAGGGATTGAAACGAAGCCGAAAAAGGCGGGAAAAATGGCAACGTAATAGTTTGTAGCCTACCTATGAGGGATTGAAACCCGTCAGCAAAAGATACAGCAATAACAGCAAAGTCTTTCGTTTGTAGCCTACCTATGAGGGATTGAAACGCAACTTTTCTCGCTGTGTCATAATCATCAATAACAAGGGTTTGTAGCCTACCTATGAGGGATTGAAACTAAGAATACCAGCTTCCGCTTTTGGTAATAACACCGTTTGTAGCCTACCTATGAGGGATTGAAAAGCTTGGCATGATGTAAGTAACTGCCGCTTAAATTACTATGGCGGCGGTTTTTTTGTAAGGGGCAGGTTTCCAAGCCTGCCCTATTTAACTTTGCAGTGCCGTGTTTCGTTAAACAGAAAGGGCTGCATCAAAGGGAAAGGGTGTGACCAAAAAGGTAAGAGCTGCGTTTAACGGAACGGCGAGGGCGCCGTTCCCTACCTGTGCTGCATGTAGATGCGCATTTTTTATTGAAGCGGGTTTTTGTAACCCGTTCAGTTTGTTTTGGCGGAACGGCCAAGGCCGTTCCCTACCGTTAGGTGGTATGTGTACGGTTTTTGTGGATTTAATGCCGGCCCGTTCACACAAAGGCAGCATTTTGTTGGCG
>CBEUVQ010000060.1:0-7899 GCA_965546615.1 uncultured Peptococcaceae bacterium | reverse complement strand
CCAGCATTGAAGGAACGAGACCGCTGTTGGTGGAGATACAGGCATTGGTGTGTCCTAATTCTTTTGGTGTTCCCAGAAGAATGACGGCAGGTGTGGATCATAACCGAGTTGCATTAATTTTGGCCGTTTTAGAAAAAAGAGTAGGATTTCGCTTAGGTAATCATGATGCTTATGTTAATGTTGTCGGCGGAGTGCGCTTAATTGAGCCTGCTGTTGATCTGCCGGCAGCACTTGCTTTGGCTTCAAGCTATCGGGAAAAAGCGGTGGCAAACGATATGGTTGTAATTGGGGAAATCGGTTTGACAGGTGAAGTAAGGCCGGTCAATGCTTTGGACAGAAGGTTAAAAGAAGCTGCCAGTATGGGCTTTAAAAAGGCATTAGTGCCGGCAAAAGGGTTAAATAATATAAAAGTACCTGATATGCAGATATTTACAATTAATACCGTAGCGGAAGCGATAGAAATAGGGTTGAAGGGTTAGGGTGGCAACATGGTTAAAGATGAAAAATTTGATAATAAGCTGCTGCAGGTGTTGAGACAAGTTGCTCCCGGTACGCAGCTTCGCGAGGGGCTGGAAAACATTTTACGGGCCAAAACCGGGGCACTGATTGTTATTGGCGATAATCCGGAAGTTACTAATATTGCTGAAGGCGGATTTGCGATTAATGCTGACTTTTCTCCCGCTGCGCTGTATGAGTTGGCTAAAATGGACGGGGCGATAATCCTGACTGACGATGCTAAAAAAATAATTGCAGCCAATACACAGCTTATTCCTGATTTAATCATCCCCTCTTCAGAAACGGGGATTAGGCACCGTACCGCCGAGCGGGTGGCAAAGCAGACAGGTGCCTGTGTTATTTCAATATCTCAGCGGCGCAGCGTTATTACAATATACAAAGGTTCGTTGAAATATGTATTGAGAGATATCGGTGTGATATTAGCCAAAGCCAATCAAGCCATTCAAACTTTGGAAAAGTACCGTTCAGTGCTTGATCAAGTGGTGCTGGAGTTATCTAACTTAGAATTTCAGGATGCCGTTACGCTGTATGATGTTACTAAAGCAATTCAGCGGGTGGAAATGGTGCTGCGGGTAGAGAAAGAAATTGCTTGGTACATCAGTGAATTGGGCATTGAAGGCAGATTAATTACCATGCAGATGGAAGAGTTAGTGGCTAATGTAGCCACTGAAGGGCTGCTGATTATTCAGGACTATGCAACAGAACCGGACAAATCGGCCGAGAACATTATGGAAGTGATTTCCGGTTGGCCGGCAGAAGATCTGCTGGACATGGTGCTGATTGCACGGGCGCTCGGCTATTCCGGCAGTCAAGGCATTCTTGACCAAAACGTTACCCCCAGAGGATATCGGGTACTGCGGAAAATTCCTCGCCTGCCGGTACCGGTGATTGAAAACTTGGTTTCTGCCTTCGGCACACTGCAGAATATCTTAAACGCCAGTATTGAACAGTTGGATGATGTAGAGGGCATCGGCGAGGTGCGTGCCCGCTCTATTAAAGACGGGCTGCGGCGTTATCGGGATAAATTGCTGCAGGATCGCAATCTGTAAAAGAAAAGCGGCAGTAAAAAATAACAACGAGGTGCTGAAAAGCACCTCGTTGTTTAACTAAATATTAACTTGTTGATAATACCTGATTAACAGCTGAGGTTTAACATAATCTAAGGGAAGTTGCCCCCTTAGATTATGTTAAATTGTACTGTCGGAGCAGTTTCATTTTTTTATGTTCTTTAATGATGATGTCAAATAAATTTAAGTCTAATGAATTGCACAGTGCCGCCAAATAAACCATGGTGCGGCCGATTTCATTTTCGATTTTTTCCCGGCATTTAGGACAAAGTTTGCCGTACAGATGAGAGTCAAAGAGATTTTTTAAATCAACAAGCGATAAATCTTCAGGAACAGCGGTTTTTTTGGCTTCGATTTTTAAACAGCCACATCCGGTTACCGTTTTAACGACAGCGCTGTTTAACTTGGCTGTGCATTCGTGATGGCGGCTCAGAATATCTAAAATGCTGCGATTGCATATCAATTGCTCGGATACAGTGTACTGAAAGTCATCTGTTATTAAATCTTTTAACAAGGCATTCACTCCTTATAAAGTGATGAACACAAATAAATTATATCCGTCATTTTAGGCATTTGTCAAACGTACTGCTGCGGTAAGCTGAAAAATAAATTTTCGCAGCATAAAAAATGGGAACGGCTTAAGTCAGAACTTCACGAAATAACGCCCAAAACAGCTCAAGGATAAACAGTGTTCAGCAGGGCAGCGAAAATATGCGTCGGCTGCTTAAAAGGATATACCGCGTTTTGTGAAATAATGTAAGACGGTTAAATCTGCAAGCTGCATGCTGCTGTGTGCAAAAATTTATTGACAGTAAACTATGCCTGTGCTATAATCATAGTTTACTTTGACAGGAAGTGCTTTTTGTGCTATAATAAACCTGGTAAAAGAAAAGGGGGGCTGAACTTGTTCAAGATAGGGGACAAAGTAGTTTACCCTATGCATGGTGCTGGGATTATTGAAGCCATAGAAGAAAAAGAAGTGTTGGGTGAAAAACGTCGGTATTATATTTTGCGCCTTCCTGTCGGAGATATGAAAGTAATGATACCGATAACAGGCAAAAACACGGGACTGCGCGAGGTAATCAAGCAGCAGGACGTAAAGGAAGTAATGAACATTCTCGGTAAAGAGACAACCGCTATGTCGGGCAATTGGAACAGAAGATATCGGGCGAATTTAGAAAAGATTAAAAGCGGCGATATTTATAAGGTTGCCGAGGTAGTGCGTAATCTCTTTAAGCGGGAAAAAGAAAAGGGATTATCTTCCGGAGAAAGAAAAATGTTAGAAAATGCCCGGCAAATATTGATCAGTGAACTTGTGTTGGCAACCGAATTGGAAGAAGACAAAGCGCAGTCATTAATTGAAAAGGCCTTGGCATAGACAACGTCAGAATTAGTTCTGACGTTTTTCTTATCCGGCGGCATCATTCGCCAAATTATGGTTGAATTAAATGCGATTATTTTTTTATAATGTATATAATGCTTTTTTATAATGCTTTTTATATTGCTTTTTGAAAGGAGGTGAAAAAGTGTTAAGAAAAGCAGTCTATGGGTTGCTGGTGTTAATGTTTTCGGTACTGGGTTTGTATGTCGGTCTTTACATTGAACAAAAACAAATTATCACTGCTGTGCAGGACGTGCCGCATTTAAAGGTTGGTTTGCTGATCCTCAGTACTTTCATTGGGGGATTGGCCGGCGTTTTGTTTTCCCCGTGGATTATCAAGCTGTCTCTTAAATTTACCGCTTATATCGATCAGTACTTAGCTAAAATGCCGATCTTAGATTTAGTAATGGGTACAATCGGATTAATCTTTGGACTTATAATTGCTAATTTATTAGGATCTACCTTATCGGCCATTGGCCCGGTAGGAAAGGTAGTTTGGCTGTTAATAACCATGCTGTTAGGTTATTTAGGCCTGACAGTGGGCATTAAGAAGCGTGAAGAATTGACAAGTTTTTTTGCCAGCTTTCCCCGCTTCGGAAAGGAACGGCTGTTTAAATCCGAAGCGAAAGCGCAAAGCACTGTAAAACTTTTGGACACCAGCGTAATTATCGACGGGCGCATTGCTGATCTCTGTGAGAGCGGTTTTATTGAAGGGGTGCTGCTTGTTCCCGCTTTTGTTGTTGATGAGCTGCGGCATATTGCGGATTCTTCCGACCTTTTAAAGCGCAATCGGGGGCGGCGCGGTTTAGATATTCTAAACTATATGCGCAAAAATTTGCCGGATATAAAAGTGCAAATTTATGAAAACGTGAAAGGTTTGGATGACATTGCAGAGGTAGATGCTAAACTGGTTAAACTTGCGGAAAAGCTGAATGCCAAAATTTTGACCAATGACTACAACTTAAACAAAGTTGCTGAACTGCACGGTGTTAAAGTGCTGAATATCAACGAGTTATCCAATGCTGTTAAACCAATTGCGCTGCCCGGTGAAGAAATGAATGTGCAGGTGGTGAAGGAAGGTAAGGAGCTCGGCCAGGGGCTGGCATATTTAGATGACGGTACCATGATTGTAGTAGACGGCGGCAAAAAACATATGAACCAGAAAATTGTGGTAGAAGTGACCAGTGTGCTGCAAACTGCTGCCGGACGGATGATTTTTGCCAAACCTAAAACCGGCGGCCGCCGGGTTGATTCAACACATCAGAATAGCGGAGTGAATGCCATTGGTTGATGTATTTGCTGTCATTCCTGCTGCGGGAAGCGGCAGCAGGATGGGTACAAAGGTAAAAAAACAATATTTGCAGATTTGCGGGCTGCCGGTGCTGACGCATACTTTGTCGGTTTTTGAAGATTGCCCGGTAATCAAAGGAATTGTTTTGGTGGTTGGAGAGAAAGATGTTTCGTGGTGCGAAGAACAAATTGCGGGTAAATATAACTTTCAAAAATTGCTGGCGGTAGTTCCCGGTGGGGATTGCCGCCAGCACTCGGTATATAACGGTTTAAAGGCACTGCCCGCCAAAGCGGATGATGTTGTGGTTGTGCACGACGGGGCGAGGCCGCTTCTTACCGCTGACATTTTATTAAATGCTGTTTTTGCTGCCCAAGAAAAAGGCAGTGCGGTGGTGGCGGTACCGGTCAAAGATACCGTTAAGCTGGCCGATACCAACGGGCAGGTGCTCAGTACCCCGCCGAGAGATCGTTTGTGGGCGGTGCAGACGCCGCAGGTTTTTAAGTACCAACTGCTGCTTGATGCTTATCGGCAGGCGGAACAGAATAATTACTTCGGAACAGACGATGCATCATTGGTTGAAAAAGCGGGGCAGCCTGTTCATTTGGTGCGCGGCAGCTACGAAAACATTAAAATTACTACGCCGGAAGATATTCTTTTGGCAGAGGAGATTTTAAAGAGGAGGAAGGCCAATTGCGAGTAGGTGTTGGGTATGATGTGCATCGCCTGGCTGCTGACCGCCCTTTAATTATCGGCGGGGTGGACATTGCTTTTGAACAAGGGCTTGACGGGCACTCTGATGCCGACGTGCTGACCCATGCGATTATGGATGCTTTATTGGGGGCAGCGGGGCTGGGCGACATCGGACAGCATTTTCCTGACAGTGATGACCGATATAAAGGTATCTCCAGCATTAAACTGCTGTCCGAAGTAAAAAGAAAGCTTTCGGACCGGGGTTATAAAGTGAATAACGTGGATGCGGTAGTGGTGGCCCAAGCGCCGAAGATGGCGCCGCATATCAGCACAATGCGGGAGAATCTTGCGCGCGTCTTGAATATTCACTGCTCGGCAGTCAATGTTAAAGCCACTACCACCGAACACTTGGGATTTGCCGGACGGGGAGAAGGAATTGCCGCTTATGCGGTATGTACGATAGAATAGCCCGCTGTTGGGATATTTGCTTATAAGAAAAAGGATTTTGGGAAAATATGTTGAAAGTAGACATCTCATAGCAATATAACTGTTAAACTGTAGTTTAAATACGAAGAGGAGCTAAAAGTAATGAGTGATAAGTTTACCAGTTTTATTCATGACATTATTGATCAAGACTTAAAAGAAGGAAAAAATAACTCTAAGGTGCATACCCGGTTTCCGCCTGAGCCGAACGGTTACCTGCATATCGGACATGCTAAATCAGTCTGCTTAAACTTTGGTATTGCGGAGGAGTACAACGGTCTGTGCAATTTGCGCTTTGACGATACCAACCCTACCAAAGAAGATGTGGAATATGTGGAATCAATTAAAGAAGATGTTCGCTGGTTAGGCTACGATTGGGATGACCGGGTGTTTTATGCATCCGATTATTTTGAACAGCTCTATCAATTTGCTGTGCAGTTAATCAAGGCGGGAAAAGCGTATGTTGATGATTTGAGTGCCGACGAGATCAGAGAATATCGCGGAACGCTAACGACACCGGGCAAAGAAAGCCCGTACCGCAACCGTTCGGTTGAAGAAAATCTGGACTTATTTGAGCGGATGCGCGCCGGTGAGTTTCCGGACGGTGCTAAAGTGCTGCGCGCCAAAATTGATATGAATTCAGGGAATTTGAATATGCGCGATCCGGTAATTTACCGCATTCAGCATACCAATCATCACCGCACCGGAGATAAATGGTGTATTTATCCGATGTATGATTTTGCTCATCCTCTCTCAGATGCCATTGAGGGAATAACGCATTCCATTTGTACCTGTGAATTTGAAGATCACCGCCCGCTTTATCAGTGGGTGATTGAAAATGTAACCGGACTTAACTCTAAGCCCCAGCAAATTGAGTTTGCGCGACTTAATCTCAGCCATACCGTGATGAGTAAGCGTAAGCTGCGTCAATTGGTGGAAGAAGGGTATGTTAACGGCTGGGATGACCCCAGAATGCCAACTGTTTCCGGATTGCGGCGGCGCGGTTACACACCGGCGGCAATTCGTGACTTCTGCGAACGGATTGGCGTGGCCAAGGCGGTAAGCATGGTGGATATCGCCCTTTTGGAGCACTGCATTCGGAATGACTTGAATTTTAAAGTGCCTCGGGTGATGGCGGTACTGCGGCCGCTGAAAATAGTGATTGAGAATTACCCTGAAGATAAGGTTGAGTGGTTGGATGCGGAATACAACCAAGACAACCCCGAGTTGGGCAGTAGAAAGCTGCCGTTTTCCCGGGTAATTTACATTGAAAAAAGTGACTTTATGGAAAATCCACCCAAGAAATTCTTCCGCCTTGCTCCGGGAAGAGAAGTAAGATTAAAACATGCTTATATTATCAAGTGTGAAGAAGTGATTAAGGACGAAAAAACCGGGGAAATCATTGAACTGCGGTGTACTTACGATCCCGCTACCCGCAGCGGGATGGATACTTCCGGGAAAAAGGTTAAAGGAACGCTGCACTGGGTTTCTGCTGCTCATGCTGTCAGTGCTGAGGTGCGTCTTTACGATCACCTTTTTACCAAAGCTAATCCGGAGGAGGATGGGGATTTTAAACAAAATATCAATCCCAATTCTTTGGAAGTGCTGAGCGCTTGTTTGGTAGAACCCGGCCTTGCCGATGCCAAACCGGCTGATCGCTATCAGTTTTTAAGACAAGGGTACTTCAGTGTAGATCCGGATACGGCAAACGGCACGTTGGTATTTAACCGAATTGTTTCTTTAAAAGATTCTTGGGCGAAGATGCAAAAAAAGTAACATCAAAAAACCATTAACTTTGACCCCTTCGTCACAGAAGGGGTTTGTTGTGTACAAGTCGGTGAAAGATGATATAATATCAATTTAGAGAACTGCTAATTATTGCTTATGAAGGAGGATGCTTTTTGACAGTCAAGGTTCGTTTTGCCCCCAGTCCTACGGGGCCTTTACATATCGGCGGAGCGAGGTCGGCACTTTTTAATTGGTTGTTTGCCCGCCGCCATGGCGGCAAGTTTTTAGTGAGAATTGAAGATACCGACCTGGAACGCTCTTCACGGGAATCAGAGGAAAACATTTTAAAAGCACTGCGCTGGTTGGGAATTGATTGGGACGAAGGGATTGAAGCCGGCGGCCCCAACGGCCCTTACCGGCAAACAGAGCGGTTGGATATTTACCGGCGCCTGGCGCAAAAATTGGTGGATGAAGGATATGCTTACTACTGCTACTGCAGCGAAGAAGAGCTGGCAGCAGAGCGCGAAGCGCTGATGGCTAAAGGGGAACTGCCGCGCTACTTAGGAAAGTGCCGCAACCTTTCTCCGGAAGAAAGGGCTAAACTGGAAGCGGAAGGAAGAAAGCCGGTGCTTAGGTTTAAAGTGCCGGAAAATCAAACTATTACCGTCAACGACCAAGTGCGCGGTCAGGTGGAATTTGACAGCAGCGGCATTGGTGACTTTATTATTATGAAGTCAGACAAC
>CBEUVQ010000059.1:0-7977 GCA_965546615.1 uncultured Peptococcaceae bacterium | reverse complement strand
CGGAAGCTTACAAGAGAATTGCTTGGGAAGAAGCAGAACACGCTGCTAAATTTGCTGAACTGTTAGGTGAAGTGGTAGCCGCCGATACCAAAGCCAACCTGCAGGCAAGGGTTGAAGCTGAACACGGCGCCTGTCAAGGTAAAAAAGATTTGGCCACCAAAGCTAAGCAGCTGGGCTATGATGCCATTCACGACACCGTGCACGAAATGTGCAAAGACGAAGCTCGCCACGGCTGCGCTTTTAACGGCCTGTTAAAAAGATATTTTGGTTAAACACTGCCAAGTTACCACTAACCCTCCAACCAAAAGAGAAATGCCGCTGATGCGGCATTTCTCTTTTTATTTTGAAATTATTAGCCGACGGTTATCACCCGTCGTTTGGATCATCAGGACATAGTCCTTTATGCTGGCAAATGAAACACAGCGTTTAATTTTTTTCTTCTCTTATTTCATCTACCACTTCGGAAATCATTTCCACCGACAGGCCGCCGTGAAAACGAGGCTCACCGTTAATCACTACCAGCGGCGGAGTAAATCTACCCATAATATTTTGCACGTCGGGGTATTTGGTCATGTCATCTTTCATTAAATCCACGTACCCCAACACTACATCTTCGCCATATTTTTGCTTCATTTCAGCGGCAAACTTCTCATATTCTTCTTTCGAATCGGGAGCACCGCAACCGGCACTCGGAGCGGGGCCTCATCCAACGTGTAAAGCCGGTATATTCCCGCCAAATACCATAATAGATACTTTTTTGCTAATTTTCATTACCTCCTGTGTCATAATTTTTGAATCAAGTTCTTAAATTGCACTTCATTTAGAACTTCAATGCCTAATTGTTTTGCTTTCTCATATTTTGAACCGGGATTTTCTCCAACAACCACATAGCTGGTTTTTTTACTTACGCCGGATAGGACTTTGCCCCCTTGTTCTTCAATTAACGCCTTAGCCTCATCGCGTGTAAAATCAGCTAAAGTACCGGTGAGGACAAAAGTTTTACCGGCTAACCGGCTGCTTTTAGGTTTATTTGGTTCGCCGCTTTCAGCAGCAACTCCTGCTTGTTTTAGTTTGTTTGTGAAATTAATGTTTTCCGGCTGTCGAAACCACCGAACAATACTTTCCGCCATTTTCGGTCCTATTTCGGGAACGGCCAGCAGTTCTTCCTCAGCGGCATTTGCCAGTGCTTCTAAAGATCGAAAATGCTCAGCAAGTTTTTTAGCAGCAGTTTGACCGACATGACGAATTCCCAAGGCAAAAATCAGCTGCCCTAACGGGCGTTTTTTACTGGCTTCAATAGAATTAAGTAAGTTTGCGGCAGATTTCTGTCCAAAACGAGGAAGATTTATTAAATCGCTAAAATTAAGGCGGTACAAATCCGCAGCATCTTTAATCAAGTTATTTTGCAGCAGTTGAGTAACCACTGCCGGCCCCAAACCTTCAATATCCATTGCTCCGCGGGAAACAAAGTGAAAAATATTTTCCCGGCTGCGGGCAGGACAGTCATTATTTGTACAGCGGTGTGCAGCCTCACCTTCCGGACGGATTATCGCCGCGCCGCATTCCGGACATTTTTCCGGAAAGATAAATTCAACTTCTTGACCGGTGCGTTCTTCCGGCAGCACTTCCACTATCTCCGGAATGACATCGCCCGCTTTGTGCACCACTACGGTATCGCCGATTTTAATATCTTTCTTTTTTATGATATCGGCATTGTGCAGCACCGCTCTGCTAACAGTACTGCCGGCAACTGTTACCGGATGAAGATAAGCGGTAGGTGTAAGCACTCCGGTGCGCCCTACGCTGATTTTAATATCTTTTACTTTGGTTATCGCCTTTTCAGCCGGAAATTTAAATGCAATTGCCCACCGCGGGCTTTTAGCGGTAGTACCCAATATATTTTGCTGGGCAAGTGCATTTACTTTTATCACCATGCCGTCTATCGCATAAGGCAGTTGATATCTTTTATCCTGCCAACTATGGATGTATTCTATAACTGATGATATGTCAGCGAAGATTTTTATCTCCGGGTTAACGCGAAAGCCTAGTTCTTTCAGCCACGTTAACGCCCCGCTGTGGGTTTTTACCTCATGCCCTTTCACTGAGCCCAAGGCATATATAAAAGTGCTCAGCTGTCGGCCGGCAGTTACTTTCGGGTCAAGCTGACGCAGGCTTCCGGCAGCGGCATTGCGCGGGTTGGCAAAAAGCGGTTCGCCGTTTTCCTCACGCAGCTGATTTAATTTGGCAAATGCAGCTTTAGGCATATAAGCTTCACCGCGCACTTCCAACAGCGGAATGTTTTCTTTCAAATGCAGCGGAACGCTGCCAACGGTTTTTAAGTTTTGGGTGATGTCTTCACCTGTTTCGCCGTCACCGCGGGTTGCACCGCGCACTAAAATACCGTTTTCATAAATCAGTGATATCGCCAATCCGTCAATTTTAGGTTCAACCACATATTCCACCGGCTGCTCGCCCAGCACCGAACGCACCCGGCGGTCAAAGTCGTGCAGTTCTCCTTCATCAAAGGCATTACTTAAACTCAGCATTACCCCCAGGTGTTTCACCGGAGTAAAACCTTTTTGCACTTTTCCGCCTACCCGTTGAGACGGAGAATCCGGGGTAATCAGTTCCGGATATTTTTCTTCCAACTCTATCAGCTGCCGCATTAAACGGTCGTATTGTTCATCTGTAATTTGCGGGTTATCTTCAACATAGTAATGGTAGTTGTGCTCTTCAATTTGCCGGCGCAGTTCAGCAATCTGCTCCGGCACCTCTTTTGGTACCGCCATTAAAGAACCCCCTTATTTTTAGGCCGCACCGCCGCTAACAGCGTGCCGCCCCATTAACCATTATTGCCGGGTTAAAGCAGAAGCAGTCTGTTTTACAGTTTTTCCAGCGGTGCATATTCCGCTATCAGCGTTTTGATACCCTGGTTGGGAAAAGTGACCTTCAATTCCGCCGCCGGTCCTTCTCCTTTCACCGCTACAATAACCCCTTCTCCCCATTTTTTATGGCGCACTTTATCACCCAGCACAAATCTCGGCACTTCTTTGTTGGCAGCACTGTCAGCCGATGGCTCAGAGCTGTTCCAACCGGTGCCGATTTTACGGCCGTTTTTAGCCCGATTGCCGTTTATTAATTCTTCCGGAATTTCGCTTAAAAAACGTGAAGGCAGATTGTTTTGGCTGCGCCCAAACAAATTGCGGCAGAAACAGTGGCTTAAATAAAGCTTTGCTTTCGCTCTGGTGATACCCACATAGCAAAGACGGCGCTCTTCTTCCAACTCATGCTGGCTGTCCAGTGAGCGCATATGGGGGAATACCCCTTCCTCCATCCCGGCTAAAAACACTACCGGAAACTCTAAGCCTTTAGCTGTATGCAGCGTCATCAATGAAACAGTGTCATCCGTCTCATTGTATTTGTCCTGATCGGTGACTAAAGAGAGAAAGGCCAGAAAGTCTTCCAACCTGCCTTCTTCGGTGCTGCGATCGTATTCTTGGGATACCGTAATAAATTCCTTTAAGTTTTCCAAACGGGTGCGTGCCTCCACCGTCTCTTCCGCCTCTAATTCACCGCGGTAGCCGCTCTGCTGCAGTACTTCTTCCACCAGCTCAGTCACGCTTAAAAATTCCGTTTGTTGATGTAAGTTGGTAAACATATCTGCCAGTGCAGCAGCAGCTTGACGCACTTTACCGCTCAATCCCGGTATTTCATTAATTCGGGCAAGAGTCGCAATTAAGTTGAGGTTGTTTTGCTCTGCCCATTCAACAATCTTGGCTACCGAAGCAGGACCAATCCCGCGCTTAGGCACATTGATAATCCGCCGGAAGCTGACCGCATCGTTGGGGTTAACCACCAAACGCAGGTAAGCAAGTAAATCCTTGATTTCTTTGCGCTGATAGAAGCCCACGCCGCCGACAATGCTGTAAGGGATGTTAGCAGTGACCAAACTTTCTTCAATGGCCCGGGATTGCGCATGGGTACGGTAAAGAATGGCAAAATCTTTGTACTTTCTGCCCTGGTCAATACCCTGGCGAATCGATCTGACTATATAAAAAGCTTCATCCCGTTCATCCTCACAGTACTGCAAATCAATCCGCTCACCTCTGCCTAATGCCGTCCACAAGTTCATTTCTTTCGCTTCAGCGTTTTGGGCAATCACTGCATTGGCAGCATCTAAAATTATTTGTGTACTGCGGTAGTTTTGCTCCAGCTTGACTATTTTAGCCTCGGGGTAATCCCGCTCGAAACTCAAAATATTGCTGATATCCGCTCCCCGCCAGCCGTAAATTGACTGGTTGGGATCACCGACAACACATATATTTCTGTGCCGCTGCGCAAGCATATTCACCAGCACATACTGTACGTGGTTGGTGTCTTGATACTCATCCACTAAAATATATTTAAACCGGTCTTGGTAATAGGTACGCACATTATTAAACTGCTGAAACAGCCGTACGGTAAGTACCAGCAGGTCATCAAAATCCAGCGCGTTGTTGCCGATAAGCTTTTGTTGGTAGAGCTTATACACCCGGGCCGCCACCTGCTCAGAATAATCAAATGCCTGCGCATCATACTCCTCCGCATCAAGCAGATTATTTTTAGCGCCGGAAATAGCGGCCGATATGCTGCGAGGTGAAAAACGCTTGTCATCAATATTTAATTCTTTTAGACATTCTTTAAGCACCGTTTGCTGATCAGCATCATCATAAATCACGAAGTTTTGATCGTAACCTAAAGCGTGAATTTCGCGGCGCAAAATGCGCAGGCAGGCAGAGTGAAAGGTACTGACCCAAAGATCGTGCGATTTTTGCGCCGGCAGTAAACTTTCCACCCGGGCGCGCATTTCGCGGGCGGCTTTGTTGGTAAAAGTAATTGCCAAAATATTCCACGGAGACACCCCCCGCTCTAACAAATAAGCAATGCGATGGGTGAGTACTCTGGTTTTACCGCTGCCCGCACCGGCCAGCACCAGTAACGGTCCTTCAGTATGCTGAACGGCCTCTTTTTGAGCCGAATTAAGATTTTCCAAAATGTTAGACATGTCCTACAAAACCTCCAAAAAAAATGCTGGTATCTACTTTTGACAGTATAGCATAAATCAAGCGGTTATATATAGTAACTGAACACAGAAAACACTGCCTCTCTCAAGAGCGCAGTGTTTTCTGTGTTCAGCAAAGCTGTAACTTTTTATATACATTATTCCTTTTCTTTAGCAAACTTTTCCAACGCCCGGCAGGACAGCGTCGGCTTAGCCAGTGTACCGGGACCGCCGATACAGCCACCTTCACAGGCCATTCCTTCTACAAAGAGAAACTTTTCGCCATCCTTTTTGTTAACTGCGGTTTTAAAGGCCTTAAGACAGTCTCTTAAACCTTGAGCAGCAATAACTTCCACCGGCAAATCACTTAAATGCCGTACAACGGCATCGCCAACTCCCCCGCTTCTGGCAAACAAGCGTCCGTAAGCTGACGGGCCGGTCATATCGGTGGGCGAGCAGTCAGCGGGATTAACCTTAGCGGCAGCGAAAATAGCGGTTATTTCTTCAAAGGTAATTACCATATCAATTTCTTCACCTAATTTTGCCTCCGCCTTTTTAGCTATGCACGGACCAATGAATACAACGGTAACTTCACCCTGATACTTTTCTTTAATCAATTGGCCGGTAACCCGCATTGGCGACATAGTGGCCGATACTTTATCGGTATGTTCCGGCATTTTTACCGCTATCGCTTTAGCATGTGCCGGACAGCAGGAATTGGTCATCAGTTTTTGCTGATAGCGCTCTTTCAGCTCATCTGCTTCTTTTTCCGCAACAATATCCGCCCCGAAAGCCGCTTCATATACGTCGGCAAACCCCAATTGCATAAGAGCGGTTTTTACATGGCGCGGGGTTACTTTAACACCAAACTGACCGGCAATCGCAGGTGCAATAACAGCCACCATCGGTTTTTCCTTATTTTTTAAAGCGCAAACAACATCTACAATTTGCGAAGAGTCAGTAATTGCTCCAAACGGGCAAACAGTAACACATATGCCGCAGGATACACACTTCTCATAATCTATAACTGCACGACGATATTCATCAAAACCTACCGCCCCTGTCGCACAAGATCGTTCGCAGGGACGACTGATTTCCACAATGGCATGATAAGGGCAGCTTTTCGCACAGATACCACATTCTACACAGGTATTGTGATCAATGAATGCCCGGTTTTCTACCACCGAAATTGCTTTTTTCGGACAGCTGTTGCGGCAGTGGTGAGCTACACAGTTTTGACAAGCATCGGTAACAACATACTTATTTAATGAGCAGCCGTTGCAGGCCTCTTTAATCACCGTAACCGCTTGATCATCTGCTTTTTTCCCCAAAGCAATCTGTATCCGTTCTTCCATAATTGCTCTTTCTTTATAAATGCAGCAGCGGTAACGCGCCGGACCGTCAGGAATCATTTCTTTGGCCATTTTCTGAACTTCTTGATCAGAACAGTACTGTTCACCGTAACTTAATGCCCATTGAGCAACTCGTTCTAAAACATCCCGACGCAGTTTGGTAATTTCCGATATCGGATTCATCCTCATCCCCCCAAACTCTACCTTTGTGCCTATTATCTCAATTTGGGGAGCTAGTGTCAATTTGCTTAAAATAAGTTCCAATTTCGCAAAATATCCCTTTATTCTGAAAACATACTAATAATCTCATATGATAAGCGGGCTGTCGGGATTACTTTTTCAGTTCTTTCGTTTCAGCGTAGTCGTCAAATTTGCGGCCGAGAAAGATAGCGATAAAAATACATACCACCACCATAACGGACAGACTGTACATCCCCAGTCCCAGCGCCATACCAATAGCTGAAGCCACCCAAATTTCCGCCGCGGTGGTAACCCCATGCTTCATGCCGTCGTTTTTGCTGTTCCAAATTACACCGGCCCCGATAAAACCGATACCGCTGACAATCTGGGCTGCAATACGCAAAGGGTCGTTTATTGAGCTGTAACCCACTGAAGCGGCTCCTTCAACAGAAATTATCATTAACAAAGCGGAACCCATACACACCAGCGAAAAAGTGCGCACGCCGGCCGGTTTATTATACAAGGTGCGCTCTACACCGATAACAATACCTATCAGCATTGAAAGAAACACTCTAAGATATATTTCAGGCTCCAAATACATTCTTTCACCCCCAGGTTATATATAGTAATACTTATCAGTGTTTTTTTCAATGCTATCAAATTGGTTTTTCCCGGAATGCCGGCCACTTATTTCTTATTAATTATTTTCTTCGTTTTAATTATTTTCTTCGTTTAGCCAACTCTTTATAAATACTTTGCGGAGCAACACCTTGATCTGCCAACAGCACCAGCAGGTGGTAAATTAAATCAGCCGCTTCGTAGGTTACTTCTTCAGCGCTGTTGTTTTTGGCAGCGATAATCACTTCGGCAGATTCTTCACCGATTTTTTTGCAAATTTTGTCAGTTCCCTTGTCAAACAAATAGGTGGTGTAAGAGCCTTCGGGGCGTTCTTCCTGCCGCTTGAGAATCAGCCGGTAAAGCGTTTGAATGATTTTTTCATCTGCTTTTTCGCTTTCAGCTTTATCGCTGTAAACTTCGGCAGGGTTAAATTGTTTGCTCCCCTCAACGGTTACTCTGCCATCGGCAGTAACGCGGTAATGAAAACAGCTTTGGTATCCTTCGTGGCACGCTCCGGCACCGGTTTGCTCCACCAATACCAGCAGCGTATCTTGATCGCAGTCGTAATACAGTGCTTTTACTTTTTGCACATGGCCGCTTTCTTCTCCTTTGTGCCACATCTTTTTTCGACTGCGGCTGTAAAACCAGGTTTCACCGGTGGACAGTGTCTTTTCCACCGCTTCCCTGTTCATCCAAGCCATCATTAAAACTTCTTTACTTTCTGCATCCTGCACAACAGCGGGGATTAACCCCGCTTCGTTGTATTTTAAATCAGCAATGTTAAAC
>CBEUVQ010000058.1:0-8307 GCA_965546615.1 uncultured Peptococcaceae bacterium | reverse complement strand
ACCCCGAATAGGTCCACTTTTTTTTAAAGTGTCTACTATTCGGGGTTCAGTTCACAAATCGGTTCGATGCTTTTATTTTTACTGCTCTGTTTCCAGTTTTATCAGTGTTACTTTACCTTCATTAAGTGTTTGCGGTACATCAATCAGCCGTTGATTAGCGGAGCCGCGAAAAGCCAAGCTTAAATCTTTTTGTTCCTCAATAAACGGCCCGTCCACCAACACATCAATATACCGCATCACCGGTAAGTCCTTCACCTGGTCAAAAGTATAGCCGGTATAAACCCAAATATCCCAGTTCGGCTTTTCTTTTTTAATCATCTTAATTGTTTCCAGCAGGCCTTCCGGTTGAGCCAATGGGTCCCCGCCGGAAAAAGTTATCCCTTTGGTTAGCGGCGTGGCTGCCTTAAAGATTTCCTGAACCAAATCGTTAACGCTCATCTCCCGACCGCCCGCAAAAGGAATGGTGTCAGGGTTATGGCAGCCCGGACAATGCCTGGGACAACCCTGAAAAAAAACTACTGTGCGAATACCTAAGCCATCCACAACACTGTTTTTGGTTATACCTGCCACATTTACTTTCAATTTCAAAACCACCTTAGCAGATTGTGAGCAGATTATAAGTTGTGTACAACACGATCGGATAACTCAGCAAGTTTAGCGTCGTTAAAGCGGTCGGTAGTACTTAAGTAACCGGTGATCCGTCTTACCCGACGAATAAATGCCGAACCGCAGCGCGGACAAGTATCCCCTTCAATTACACCCAACAGACTGCAGCTGGTGCAAAAATCTACCGGGAAGTTAATTGCGGAATAACCCATGTCCGACTCGCGCATAAACCGAACAATTGATTCCATTGCTTCCAGATTGTGAGTCGGCGGACTGGGCAGTTCAACATAGCTGATATGCCCGGCATTGCAATATTTATGATAAGAGCCTTCAATAGCAATCTTTTCAAAAGCATTAATGGAGAAATCCACCGGCACATGAAAAGAATTGGTATAGTATTCTTTATTAGTTACACCCGGAATAATGCCAAACTCCTTGCGATCCATTTTTATAAACCGACCGGACAATCCTTCTGCCGGAGTAGCTAAAAAAGTAAAGTTAAGGTCAAATTCTTCGCAAGCTTCATCCACTTTATTGCGCATAAAGGAAACAATTTCATCTCCCAATGCCTGAGCATCTTCACTCTGTCCATGATGCACTCCGATCAATGCCGTTAAGGCCTCTGCCAAACCAATAAATCCGATGGATAACGTACCATGCTTAATTGCTTCTTCAATCGGATCATTCGGACCCAGCCCTTCTGATCCAAGGTATAACTTTTGCCCCATTACAAAAGGCATATCCTTAACTTTAAGTTTAGCCTGTACTTGGTAACGGTGCAGCAATTGGCGCTTGGTTAACTCAATAATATCACCGAGCATCCAGTAGAATTTTTTGATATCCCGTTCCGCCTTAATTGCTATTCGAGGCAGGTTAATAGTGGTAAAAGATAAGTTCCCTCTGCCGTCGGTAACTGCCGGGCCCCGGCGATTAGCCATTACCCGGGTACGGCAGCCCATATAGCTGACCATATCACCGTATTCTTTGTTGAAAGAGCTGTCCATAAAACTAAAGCTGGGATTTAAGCGTTTAGCCGCTACCCGCAGCGCCAACTTAAACAAATCATAGTTCGGATCGGCCGGATTTAAGTTAATACCTTCTTTTAAGCGAAAGATAATGTTGGGGAAAATTGGGTTTTCACCCCGCCCCAAACCGGCTTCGTAAGCTAACAAAAGATTACGGGTAACCCGGCGGCCGGCTTCTGAAGTTTCGGTACCAACATTAATAGAACTAAACGGCACCTGTGCACCTGCCCGACTGTGCATGCTGTTTAGGTTGTAAATCAGCGCTTCCATTGCTTGGTAAGTTTCAAAGTCGTCCGCATCCCTCACAAAATCAGCCATATCCCGGTCAAAAAAGGCAAATGATTGACCGCCGTGCATGTCATTTTGCGAGCTTTGTAAAATAATAGCAGCCAAAGCAGCGGCAGATGTCGGACGCTTGGGTGAACGAATATAACCGTGTCCGGTATTAAATCCTTCTTTTAACAAGCGATTTAAGGGAATCTGGATACAAGTCAATGTTTTCCCGTAAAAATCCAAATCATGAATATGTATATCTCCGCGGGTATGAGCATTAGCCATTTCTTCCGGTATCAATCGGCTGAGATAATACTTTTTGCTAGCAGCACTGGCAATCTGCAGCATCTTAGCGGAAGGAGAGTTGCTGACATTTGCGTTTTCTCTGCTGGTTTCTTCTAAAATCTCCTCCACCGCATCCATCAAATCGCCTTTTGCCTCACGCATACGGGTGCGTTTATCGCGGTACAAAATATAAGCTTTAGCAGTACGGGCATGTCCATTTTCAATTAATACCTTTTCAACGGCGTCCTGCACTTCTTCAACGCCAAAAAGATTGCCGTTATACTGCTTTTTTAACAGCTTTAACACTTCCAAAGTTAATTCCATGGCAATGGTGCGATCTTCTCCACCTACCGCCCGCGCTGCTTTAAAAATAGCATCGGTAATTTTAGATTCATCAAAAGGAACTTCCCGTCCGTCTCTTTTTCTAATCGTTTTAAACAACATATAAGCCCCCTTAATACTATTTAATATCTCGCTTTAAAAATTTTTCCAGCTCTTCTCTAAAGCTGTCAATATCTTGAAATTCGCGATAAACGGATGCAAAGCGGACATATGCAACCTCATCTTCATCGCGCAGCCAGTTCATCACCATCTCGCCGATTACCGAACTGTTCACCTCGGATTCCATCTTGTTTCGCAGTTCTTTTTCAATTTCCACAACCAGCCTTTCTAAGCGTTCCACCGAAATCGGCCGCTTTTCACAGGCTTTAATTAAACCGTTTAGCAGTTTATTGCGGTCAAACAGCTCGCGGGAGCTGTCCTTTTTCACTACCAGCAGCGGTGCTTCTTCAATTCGCTCGTAAGTAGTAAAACGTTTAGCACAACTAACACATTCACGTCGGCGGCGAATGGTTGCCCCTTCATCAGCCGGCCGGGAATCAAGAACCCTGCTCTCGGGATGGGCACAAAAGGGACAGCGCATATCAACACTCCTCTCGTCCAAAACAACAATATCTAGTGTGCAAAATAATTCTAATACACAATATCTAGTTAGTCAATGACATTTTGCAAACTAAATCCAATCTGTACAAAATTAGTAAAAAGGTCCTTGCTTTCCTGCAGCCTGAAATACGGCAGCTCGACTATTATACAGGATTTTCCGCAAACATTAAAGTTTGGAAATTGCTGTTTAGGGCACAATAGTTTTTAAATTGGTGAAAAGCATGAGGTGAGCAAATTGAAATATACATTTATCCCCAAAAGAGTTTTTTTTGAACCAAAGTCATTGGATTATCCTTTGGGAAAAAAGTTGATGAAAATATTTACTGAGATGGGGGTAGAGATAAAATACACTTCTTCCCATAACCGGGTAACCGGCATACCTGGAAAAACAGCGCAGGAAGCCTATTTGGAAGGAAAACGCACTTTAGTGGTAGGTGTGCGGCGTACACTCGATTTTCAAACTTGTAAACCGTCTGCCAATTATCAATTACCGCTGGTAACCGGCTGCCCCGGCAAATGTGAATACTGCTATCTGGCCACTAATTTAGCTAAAAAACCTTATCTGCGCCTTTACGTCAATACAGATGAAATTTTACATCAAGCGCTGCAGTATGTTAAGAAACGCAGCCCTGAGATTACTGTTTTTGAAGGGGCGGCTACATCCGACCCCATCCCGGTAGAACCTTATACAGGGGCATTAAAAAAGGCGATAGAATTTTTCGCCCGGGAAAAATTGGCCCGCTTCCGCTTTGTTACCAAGTTTACAGCTGTAGATTCACTTTTAAACATTAATCATAACGGGCACACCACATTTAGATTCAGTATTAACAGCGCCCCGGTAATTGCCGGTTATGAGCACAATACTCCCAACTTAAAAGAACGCTTGGCTGCTGCCGGCAAAGCAGCTTCCGCCGGTTATCCGTTGGGATTCATTATCGCCCCAATAATTTTGGACGGCAATTGGCAGCATGATTATCAAAAGCTGATTGAAAAATTACGGGAGCAAATTCCTCCGAACACAGCACAAAAAATAACTTTTGAATTAATTACCCACCGCTTTACCAAGCGGGCTAAAGCGGCAATTAATGAAATATTCCCTAACTCTGCCTTAAATATGGACGAAGAGAGCCGAACTTTTAAGTACGGGCAATTTGGCTATGGAAAATATGTTTATCCGAAAGAGCTGACAGCAGAAGCAAAAGATTTTTTCGTCAGCACTATCAGCAATTTCTTTCCCGACTCAGAAATCAAATATTTTGTCTGATTATTAACGCGGCAGCTCCCGTCGATCGCCTGTGAAGCTAATTTCTACCAAAATCACATCCATGCCGATTTTTACTATTTTGTCCCAAGGAACAACAAAGTCATCTTCTTTGCCCCAAAGACCTAAAATTCTGCCTGTACCGGGCAGTATTAAAGCATTAATCCGACCGTTTTCTAAATCTATATCAATATCTTTTATAATTCCTAATCTGCGTCCGTCCGCAACGTTGACAATTTCCCTGGTACGCAGTTCGGAAATTTTTACCATATTCACACAATCACCCCCTGTACTAATGTATATGTACAGGGGGGTTGTTTTTGAACTATTTATTTTCGTGACCGAATACGCTTTCCCGACTGCAAATTATTTACCAATGCAAATGAAACAGGCGTAGTAAATCAATCTAGATTGCCCATTCTTTATTCGTACTCTCTGTAGTAATGCTTTGTTGTTGAATATATAAATTATCAGTAGTATAAGCCGGAATGTCGTCCGGTTGTAAGTTACCGCCTGCTGCTGACAGTGCCAAAACTATCAATACAGCAATTTTATACATTTTACCTCTCTCCCCTTTAAATATGCTTGCGCATATGGGTTAGGGCAGCCTTTTCCAACCTGGAAACCTGAGCCTGTGAAATACCGATTTCCTCCGCTACTTCCATTTGGGTTTTTCCCTCAAAAAAACGCAGCGTTAAGATATGTTTTTCCCGATCGCTTAAGCGGCTTAAAGCATCTCTGATGGCAATGCCTTCCAGCCAGCTTAGATCCAGGCTTTTTTCGTCGCTGATTTGATCCATCACATAAATTGGATCTCCGCCGTCGTGATAAATCGGTTCGAACAATGAAATTGGCTCTTGAATAGCATCAAGCGCAAAAACAATTTCCTCCCGGGGCATTTTTAACGCACCGGCAATTTCATTGATCGACGGCTCACGAGAGTGTTTGTTTACCAACGAATCTCTCACCTGCAAAGCTTTATATGCAACATCGCGGAGCGACCTGCTTACTCTGATCGGATTATTATCTCTTAGATAACGACGAATTTCGCCGATAATCATTGGCACTGCATAGGTGGAGAACTTTACATTTTGGCTTAAGTCAAAATTATCTATCGCTTTCATTAAACCAATGCAGCCTACCTGAAACAAATCGTCTACACATTCACCCCGGTTGGTAAATCGCTGGATGACACTTAATACCAAACGCAGATTACCATTGATAAGCTGGTTGCGGGCGCTATTGTCACCTTTTTTTAAAGCCTCAAAAAGAGCCCGCATTTCCTTGCCGGACAGTACAGGGAGTTTTGAAGTGTTTACACCGCAGATTTCTACTTTGTTGACCAGCATATCAAGTCCCCCACTTTTTTGACATATTCACTTGCTTAATTCAATTATTACCTCGGTGATTTTTAATTATACATTGCTGCTAAACTATAACAAAAACCCAGGTTTCTCCCGGGTTTACTCCATGCGGTGAATTTCTTTTTTTAAGCGGCGGATAATTCTTTTTTCCAGACGCGAAATATAAGACTGAGAAATCCCCAACAAATCGGCCACTTCTTTCTGCGTTCTTTCTTCACAGTTGTTTAAGCCAAAGCGCAGTTCCATAATTCGCCTTTCTCTGCCGGTTAGTTTTTGCAGTGCCATGTACAGCAGCTTTTTATCCACTTCTTCTTCAATGTATTTATAAATTACATCATTTTCAGTTCCTAAAACGTCGGAAAGCAGCAGCTCATTGCCGTCCCAATCAATATTTAACGGCTCATCAAAAGAAACTTCCGACTTGGTTTTATTGTTTCTCCTCAAATGCATTAATATTTCATTTTCAATGCAGCGCGAAGCATATGTGGCCAATTTAATTCTTTTGTTTGGATCAAAGGTATTAACTGCTTTGATCAATCCAATTGTACCTATAGAAACTAAATCCTCAATCCCCACACCGGTGTTCTCAAACTTTCGTGCTATATACACCACAAGACGCAGGTTTCTTTCAATCAGCACACTCTTAACCGAGACATCACCCAGTTCTAACTGTTGAATTAGGCTGCTTTCTTCATCTGAGGTAAGCGGCGGCGGCAGCGTTTCACTGCTGCCTACATAGTGCACCTCAGATTCTTGACCCAACCACTGCAGGAACCGTGATATCGTCAGCCGCATTACCAATTTTATATAGTTAAGGTTCCTCAAAATTCCAACCCCTCCCCGAGTCACTTAATCAAGCCGTTTTTAGTAATTCCGGATGCAGAAGAGCCCGATAACCGTTGTCCGGGCTGAGCTCACCATGGTGAACAGCCACTAAAGCTTTGGAAACGCATAATTTATTCTTCATGTATTGAATGTGCAGTTCATCCGGTTGAAAGGCTAATAACAGACCATTTTTTTTACCCAATGATTGGTAAGGAATAAATCTGATCCGCGACGACCAAATACTGTCTAAAGACTGTTGAATTTGAAAAAAATTCGTTTGATCATTAGTTTCATACACTTCACACAGCCATTTCGGCAGTATTGGTTTAACAGCAGTAAACTCAACAATCATAACCGGTAAACCTGTCATCGGATCCGTTAACGAATTACCGGTATCAATTAACGCATCAACTTGTACTTGTCGTCTGCATAGTTTTATTGTCACTGCGGTTTTAAAAGAATTTTGTGCTGTTCTTTTGTGATAAACCACCGCTCCCACTTTACCAACCAACCAAGCAGCCAATAACGCTCCGGTTATACCGTACCAAAAGCAGCTGCGGATTGAAGATAAAACAGAATTAAGCGGATAATTGTTACTGGCAATAAAATAAATAATGCCCACAGCAGCACCGCCGATACCAAATGCCGCCAAATAGAAGTAGCCCAAAACAACAAGTAAGCGGCGCCACGGCAGGGGCGCAAATGTACATAAAACCATTAAAACAGAAACAGCCAGCTTAAAAAGCCAAAACAGCAAATCCTGTAAACCGGGAATAAATACACTAAGGGCATAAATTGACCCCACCGCTGCACCACAAAACAGCCGCCAGCGACTGGGGTTATACCTGGCGAACTTGGCCGTGGTCCATAGGATTACATAGTTCATCACAATGTTACCTACCAGCACCACGTCCAGATAAACCACATACTTCATTTAACAGCCCCCAACTTTAGGGCCCAAAAATACACGGAAATTTCTGTTACCAGTATATGGCCCAATGGTAATCACTATGACAAATTTTCCATCCGGTTCCTTTTACAGAAAATAAATATTATGCTTTAATTATACAACCCAATGATTGTTATCTTTGTCAATATATGGATTAAATACAGCGTTTTTTTTGACTGTTTTTTGCGAATTAAAGAATAAAAAAATTCCACCCAAGAAGGTGGAATGTTAGAAACCGGTAATTTTTTCTGCCAGCGGTGCAGAAATATAAACTTCTATTACCGCCGCTGCGGCCAGCGTGATAATTAATACAGGAATTAGCTTATTTATCAGCTGCTGCGCAGGCTGAAAGAGATTTAAAAAATGCTGCTCAAAAGACGCTTTTCTTTTTAGCACCTGAAACAGGAAATAAAGCGGAAAAACACAGCCGCAGGCCAGCGCGTACAGCTCAAAGGCACCGTGTACCATAGTTACCGTTAACAAGCTGCCATAGTTAATGTTTAATTTGATGCTCATTGCCCCAATAGCTGCACCGGCAATAATTCCGTTAAAAGCAAAAATAAAAATGCCTACCAGCAGCGCCACAGTTACTGCAGCAATACGTACATATTTGTTTCGCAGCAGCTGTAATGAAAAGATAATTAGTGGCGCAAGTGAAATCAGTAAATTATTTATAAATATTTTCCATGCCATGCCCCCTGCTGTAATCGCGCCCACTTTTCTGTTCAGCTCTTCCATCAGCACATGCAGGAAATGCATTAAGTAACTGCTGTTTTT
>CBEUVQ010000057.1:0-8396 GCA_965546615.1 uncultured Peptococcaceae bacterium | reverse complement strand
TGCAAAAACCGTTGAAATAATTGCACAAATAACTTTTTTATTCATATTCTACCTCCACAAATTATGATTTGTTATTTCTTTTTGAACTGTATTTTTTCTACTGCGATGCGTGCCGCCATCATCTGTAACGAAAACGCTATTCTAAAAAATGCCACGGCCATCTTCGCAAAACACCGGAAATAGCTTACAAGTTTATTTATCAACACCGCTTCGAATTTCGGGTGAAGAAGATGTGCCAGGTAATGCAAGTATCAAGAAGCAGAATTACCAGGGCACTAAGGAAACAAGGTGTTACATGTAAAAAAACTGGATAGCCCGTATAATGCGTGAGAATGGTATTGGCGGCAAGACTAAGAGAAAGTTTAAGACTGCAACTAACTCAAAGCACAATTATCCGGTTGCTGAAAATTTGCTTAATCAGCAATTCAATAGCAGTTGTTTATATGTTTTCATTATGCTTTGAGTGAGTCGCAAATTCAATTAGAGCAGCGCCTTTAATAAGTTTTTGTAACCGGTTTTTCCAAATATGGTACAATATCGTTTCCAACGGGAGGGAATAATTTTCTGGATGTTTAAGCAATTCTACGAAAATACGGCAATACTTGCCATTTGTTGTGTCTATTTTTCTGGGGGAAGCTCAATGATCTAGAGCTGCCAGATATAAGATGTATAAATAAAGAAAGCGGATAAGCAGAGTTTTGCAGCTGCTTATCCTTTGAAATATTAATAATTTTTAACATTGGCTAAATCAAGTGTGATGCCTGTAACAGCCTTTTAATAAGTACCACTGCTTCTGCTCTGGTTATATTATCCTTTGGTGCAAGCAGTTGATTATTCCTGCCTGTAACGATTCCTGCTTTAATACAGGCGGCAGAGCTCTGTATTGCGTAATCTGCCAGCATGTTTGAGTCGTTGAAGGATTTAAGAATCTCCTCCCTTTCTTCATTAGAAAGTTCTATCTTTAAACCGGTTATTTCCATTGCCCTTGCTACTATGGCCATAGCCTGTTCCCGGGTGATTTTGTCCGCCGGCCCAAATTTTCCGCTGTCATAGCCAGATATGATGCCATATTCATGGGCGATCGCGACGGCATCATAGTACCGGTCTTCTGCTGTTACATCACTGAAGATATCCCTGCCGCTTCCTATCTTCATAAGCCCAAGGCCTTTAACTACAATGGCTGTAAACTCCGCCCTTGTAATGTCAATGTCAGGTTCAAATACATCATCACTAATGCCACTTACAATTAGTCTTGACCCCATATCATTCAATACGTCTTTTGCCCAGTGGTTTTCAATATCTTTGAATTTTTTCTGGTTTCCTATAACCAAATAGGTACTGTTGGTCAGACTGTTGATTTTCGCATAATATTTCCCATCAATCATGGTAATGACCGTTGGTACGTGGGAGAAGGTTCCGTCGCTGTTTAGGATAACAGCGGTAGTAATACTGGAAGGATCTACGCCTTCAGGTATTGCAATCATCCTTTCCGTATAGGCATTAAAGCTGGCTACCTCTAGTGTTTTGTCTCCCTTTGAGCAGGTGATTTGAAAGGTAACAGGCTCAACGATGATTTGATAATTGTTTTTGTCTGCTGTGTCTTGTATTATTTTTACTGTGTCGCTGTCCGGTCGGGATATTTCTATGCTTATCTTAATATCCTCCAGTTCTACCTGTTCTCCTATCAGTTTAGAGACCGCATCAATGTCTATATGCTGTACAGGCAGGGTATAGGTAATATCATTGGTTTTTAGCTCGAGGACAGATTCTGTTTCTCCCATGTTTTTGATGGTTTGTCCCCTTAGGGTTCCGACGGCAGTATCTACTTCATCACTAAAATGAATGGTTACAACTGCATTGCTTCCTTCCGCTTCTAACTGTTCTTCTAATTTCTTATCATCCAAGACAACGGTTGTAACCGTCTTATTGTATTCCTGTTCGGTGGTTATCACAGCAAAGGTTTGTTTTTTACCATTGATAAAAGTCTCTGTCTTTGCAGCTTCTGTTTTTTCGGGGGTAGTTTTTGATGAACTGCTTTTGCTAGATCCTCCCCCTGATGATCTGCGAGGCGTTACCTCATTGGAAGGTGCCGAGGGCGAACTGCTTCCCACAGCGTTTGTTGCTGTTACCGTAAAGGTATAGGTTGTTCCATTTGTCAGCCCGTCGATGGTAATGCTAGTATCAGTACCGGTTTTTGTGATATTTCCCGGACTGGATGTCACCGTATATGCCGTTATGGGGCTTCCGCCATTATCCGCCGGTGGGTCAAAGCTCACAGTAGCCTCTCCGTTTCCTGCAGTGGCTGTTACATTGGTTGGCATTCCTGGAACTGTTTTAGGAGTTGCGCTCAATTCATTGGAATAGGGGCTCTCACCCGCCCAGTTGGATGCGGTGACAACAAAGTAGTATGTGGTACCATTGGTAAGACCTGTTACACTATCGTTATATACTGCTTCTGCTACCGTATTTGCAAGTGAAGCATAAGAACCGGAGATACTAGCGCTGGTAAGAGCCGTTATATTATCGTTATATACCGCTTCTGCTACCGTATTTGCTGGTGAAGCATAAAAACCGGAGATACTAGCGCTGGTAAGAGCCGTTATATTATCGTTATATACTGCTTCTGTTACAGTTTTTGCTGGTGAAGTATAAGAACCGGAGGTTGTACTTACATATATATTGTACGCTGTAGCATTTTCCACTGGACTCCAGCTTAACTCTACTTGCTTATCCCCGGCGACTGCAGTTTTTAATTCAGGGGCAGCAATCCACTGTGCATAAAGGGTTATATGCTTTGTTTCTTCAATATTAAATGTGTCGTCCTCTTTATAATTGATTCCGCTGCCGTCGGCGGCAGTATTCCACCCTGCAAAGCCGCAGCCGGGGTTTTCCAGTGCTCCGGTGTTACCCAGTACCTTTACCGGTTCTCCCATTTCATATAAATTTTCATCTACAGGAACAGCACCTGATGTGCTGCCGTTGCCATCATAGGTCACGGTAAACAAGGGAACAACGTCATAACCCTGCCATTTGCCGTTTTTAAGTACAAAGGTGTCATTCCCATAAAGATATCCTACCTTGAAATTTGAAGAAACATCATGGAACACATCAGGCTCCATTGTGGGGGCATTCCCTCTAAATTTAGCTCTTGTCAGGTTTGTACAACCTAAAAAAGCCAAATCGCCAATACTGGTTACACTATCAGGGATATCTATGCTTTCCAGGTTTGTACAACCTAAAAAAGCCCACATTTTAATACTGGTTACACTGTCAGGGATATCTATGCTTTTCAAATTTGTACAGCAATCAAAAGCACGAAAGCCAATTTCGGTTACACCTTCAGGGATCTTTATGCTTTCCAGGTTTGTACAACCTCTAAAAGCCAAATCGCTAATTTCTTCTACACTATCAGGGATATCTATGCTTTCCAGGTTTGTACAACCTGCAAAAGCCCCATAGCCAATACTGGTTACATCCACTCCACCGATAGAAGAAGGTATCTCCACATCTCCACCAGGACCTATATATCCTGTAATCGTACCCTCAGCAGCGTCAAATTCAAAATCTTCTTCCGGTGATGCTGCTAAAACCGGGTTTATTGCTGCAATAGCCAACGCAAATAGAACCAAAAGGAACATGGGCATCAAACATTTTATTTTTTTCATTTTATTCATTCTCTCTGTTTTCTCCTTTCTTTATTGGTAGTGTCAAGGTTAACACCCCTATTTTTATTTATAAACCTTTATTTTTAAGGGCTTCACTATTATTTTTTAACAAAAAACAATAACGTCGAAAGGGTAAATCGGTAACAGAGGAATTTTTTGCCCTTATTTATGGTTCTACTCATCATTATCTTTATGATAATAATGGTAAGAATGGTCATTTAATTAAGTAATTATTTGTTTTCGATTACAACAAACAACAAATTTAACCATATTATATGTGATTACCGCTCTTATCACAATTGTATTTTTTTCGAATTTTTATTATATTATTTGACATATATTTTTCGTAATTTATGTGAACACATTGCGTTTTTAATACCGGTTAATCTATAATAATCTTAGCTAATTTACTGGAGGGAAAAAGCATGAATGAAATAACAAGCTTTGGTTCTTACCTGAATGAACTGTTAACTTTAAGGGGTATCGATAAAAAATATTTTGCTGCTACTATGAATATAAATCGTTCACTACTTTACCGTTTTTTAAACAGCGAACAGTTGCCTGATTGTAATCAGTTAGATGAAATAATACAAAAGCTCAATTTGAGAATGTCCGAAAAGAAAAAGCTTTTAGAAAGCTACGAATGCACTCTATATGGTTGGGAAATTGTCAAAGGCAGAAAACTAATAACCGAAATGCTCGACAAGTTGGGTAATGAAATTAATGGAAAGAGTTTGGCATATGAATATACCTTAAAGACATCAACAGCGGTAAATGAAAGTGTCAGTGTCATGCCAATTAAAGGTAAAGCAAATGTTATAAATCTAGTTTTATCTATGTTAGATTCAGTTGTACAAAATTCAAATTTATCTACTGTTAAAATAATTCTACAGCCAGATATGCAGGAATTTATCAATGTTTTAACCAATGTATTAAACAAAATTTCTGATAATAAAAGAGATATATCTATACAACATATTATCCGTTTTAAAAATACTTTAATTCCTAAAAACAAACTCCATAATTTAGAAATATTAAACTCACTTCTTCCTCTGTCTTTTTTTGAAAACATATATGGAATATATTATACATGTGAAAATTTAACATCAGGGGCTTATGAATCATTTCTTCCAAATTTTATTAGCATTGATTCTCATACTGCTTTCACCTTCTCGGAGGACTATGAAAATGGCCTTCTCTATACTGCAAAATGTCAGGAGTCAATCCAATTGATGAATGAAGAGTTCGATAAGATTCAAAAGGATTGCCTCCCGTTGTTTATCAACTTTGAAACCTATGAAAAACAATTAAATTACATGCTTAACTATGAAAGAATAGTTCAATTAGAAACCTGCCTTGTTCATCCAGAAAATGGTTTTTATACCTTTCCTATTGATTTTTTTGAAAAAATCAATCAAATATCTGAAAAAAAATATTCTAATATATTGAAAGAAAGAATAGAAATCTTTAACTACAGATTGAAAAAGAGTAAATTCCTTGAAATAATTTCTCTTAAAGGGCTTAGACACTTTGCCGCAACCGGACAGTTTCTCATATATAGAAATATTAAGTTTAACAAGAATGAACGTATTGAAATCTTAAAAAACCTCTTAAAATTTGTAAAGACGAATGAAAACTATAGCCTTTACCTTATGAAAGAAGAAAATCACTTTTATAATTGTGATTTTGCTATATATGTAATAGGGAATGAACTTCTTTATATTGTACCGTCATACACCGATTTTAAAATATCAGACAATATTATAATCAGAAATAAAGGAATTGTTGAAAGCTTTTCAGATTTCATACATTCCGGATTTACAGCAGATAACTGTATTATTGACAGGAATGAAGTTGCATCAGTTATCTCAAACATTATTAATACTATTTGAGTTGTCATTCTTAATTATTTTTTTGTTTTAATCAGATAAGAGTAATTATTACCTTACTAATCGATCTACAACGCATTTGATATTAGTCTTGACCACACCCGCTCAGCGTGCGACCCTGAGACTTGCAAAGCTGTGATGACCGGCTGGGTGTGGATTCTTTCTCTTGCAATATAATTTTAAAAACTTTTTATAGTCACCTTTGAAATTTTATGCCAAACAAAACGTCCCCTTGCCATTATCAACTCTTTTGCCTATAATCTCAAAAAAACAAAAAATATTTTGGAAGTGAAAGAAATATTAAAAAATAAGTTAGCAGTGGCAAAGCCACTGCTTGAATTTCCCCCGGAAAAATAGACACAACAAATGGCAAGTATTCTCGTGTTTTCGTAGAATTGCTTAAACATCACCGTTAGCTTTATAAACTAAATCAAAAAAATGTAAAACAGCGGTCTTGACAGCCATCTCGCGTATGATTGGTAACTACTGCCAACGGCTGCCTCTGGGAACATGCAGAAAATTATCCCTTCCCGTCGGAAACGATATTGTACCATATTCGGAAACCCCGGCTGTAAAGACTTATCAAAAGCGCTGCTTTAATTGAATTTGCGACTCACCCAAAGCATAATGAAAACATATAAACAACTGCTGCCGGTTAAAGAATTAGGCAGCTAACTTGAAAGTTTGCTCATATTCCAGCGGGGACATATACCCCAACGATGAATGCAGTCTTATGCGGTTATAAAATACCTCAATGTATTCAAAAATGGCTTGACGGGCTTCAGCTCTTGTTTTAAAGCGATTGCCATAGATTAACTCCATTTTTAGTGTTCCAAAGAACGACTCCATGCAGGCATTATCGTAACAGTTGCCTTTACGGCTCATACTTGTGATAAATTGATTATCTCTCAATGTCCGTTGATAATCATGGCTGGCATATTGACTTCCACGGTCTGAGTGATGAATCAGACCTGGTGACGGTTTATATCTCCGAACTGCTTGCATTAGAGCATCCAGAGTTAATTGCCTGGTCATGGTGCTGTCCATAGCCCAGCCCACTATCTTGCGGTGGAACAAATCTTCAATGGCAGCAAGGTATAACCACCCTTCATCGGTTGGTATATATGTGATGTCAGCGACCCAGACCTGATTAGGATGTTCAACATTGAATTGCTGATTAAGCAAAGGCATAATAACCGCTTCTTGATACTTGCATTACCTGGCACATCTTCTTCACCCGAAATTCGAAGCGGTGTTGATAAATAAACTTGTAAGCTATTTCTGGTGTTTTGCAAAGATGGCCGTGGCCTTTTTTAGAATAGCGTTTTCCTCCTGCAAATCGGCTATCTGTTTCTTTAAGCGTCTGATTTCTGCGTCTTCGCTTCTTAGGTTGCCGCTGCCAGGGAAAGCATCTTCTTTGTGCTTCTTATACTGGTTAATCCAAGTATGAAGGGTTGTGTGATGAATCCCAAGTTCCCTGGCTACTGCTGCTACCGGTCGCTTTTGATTTAATACCAACTTGATTGCTTCTTCTTTAAATTGTTTATCATAACGTTTCAAGATGGACACCTCTCTCACTGGTTGGCTTTATTGTACCAGCCATTTACCGTGTCCATCAATCTGGGGTAGGGTTATTCTTTGAGGGATTTTATTTCTTCCAAAATGACCACTGTACAACCTACAATAAGTCCAGTAAGAAGAATGATACCGCCATAAATAGGATAGATATAGGTTTCGGAAACTCCACCACCTAAAATCTTTGAAAAAATACTCCATATACCTGCACCAGGCCAGCCAATAAGTAGGAACATTACCACCATTGCTGCGATTACTTTTTTCATAAGTGCTACCTCCTTAAATTAAGACTTATCGGTCCTTTTTATCATTATCTTTCAATGCGTACAAAATGAATCCACCCATAATTGCAATGGGGATGGAAATAGAAAAGGAAACAGGTTCCATGAATGCTCCGATTGCTCCACCAATTAAAGTACAAATAATAGCCAATACAATCATGTCTTATCCTCCACTAAATTCTAATTTGTTATTTCTTCTTTGAACTATATTTTTTGTTACTGCGATGCGTGCCACTATCACCTATAACGATATTGCTTCGCTTCATTTTTTCTTCCTGTACTGACCTGAATTCATTCTCTGTTATAATTGGCGGATGATTATCCTTTATCTGATATTCATATTCCTGCGTAGATGAATCCAAAAGCGTAACAGTACCTGTGTACTTCTCATTTTCAAGCATTTTCTCAATGGAGCGCTTACTCCACTTCTCCTTGCCTGTAGGAGAAGGGATGCCTGCATCAGATAGCTTTTTAATGATACCCAATACGCTATCACCACCAAGATACCACCGGAAAACATCACGAACCACCTGAGCCTGTCCTTTATCGATAACCAGTTGACCATCTTCATTCTTGGCATATCCATAGAGCTTTCGTTTATATAAACCTGATGTGCCGTTAGCCGCCCGGAAGCTTAATCCCATACGGATATTTTCGCTTCTGCTTTCATTCTCTCTGTTTTAGGTGCTGCTTAACCACAAGATATAGTGCCCGATGATTTCACTTATCACCATATATACGTGACATCAATACAACCGTCTCCACATGCCCCGTCTGGGGGAACATATCTACCGGTTGAACCTCCCGCACGCTGTAGCCGCTGCTGCTTAGGTAAGCCAGGTCGCGGGACAGTGTGCCGGGGTCGCAGGATACGTACACTATGCGCGGTACCGCCATTTGGGCCAGTGCGGTCAGCGTTTCTTGCGCACAGCCTTTTCTGGGGGGGTCGAGCACAACCACATCGGGGCGGTATCCTTCCTGCTGCA
>CBEUVQ010000056.1:0-8691 GCA_965546615.1 uncultured Peptococcaceae bacterium | reverse complement strand
TGTCAGCAATAACTTGATCAATGATTTTGCCCAAGGCGTCGGTATCGGTAATCTGCACCAGGCCTTTTTCTTTTACAATTACCGCCGGATCTTTACCGGTGGCCACCATTTCTTCCAGCACCGTTTTCGCAATCTTACCGCTGATCGTGCCGTTGTCAATCAGCTTTAACATTTCACCCAATTGTTTTGGTTTAACCGGACTGTCAGTTATTTCCAATTGGTTGGCGTAAAGCAGACGGGTAAAATCACCCATCATCCAGTTGCTGACAATTTTTGGCTGCGGATAGTAATCCAGCACATCTTCAAAAAAGTCCGCCATTTCTTTGGTTAATGTAAGTAAATTGGCGTCATATTCCGGCAAACCATATTGTTCAACATATCTGGCGCGGCGGGCATCAGGCAGCTCCGGTAAAGCAGCCTTTACTTCCTGAAGCCAGTCTTCGTCAATCACAATCGGCACTAAATCGGGGTCGGGAAAATAGCGATAGTCGTGGGCTTCTTCCTTGCTGCGCATTGATACCGTTACCCCTTTTGCTTCATCCCAGGTGCGGGTTTCCTGCACAATACGCCCACCGTATTCCAGCTCATCAATCTGCCGCTGAATTTCATATTCTAATGCCTTTTGCACCGCTTTAAAAGAATTCATATTTTTAATTTCCGTCTTGGTGCCAAGCTCGGCAGCACCTGCCGGACGCACCGAAATGTTCACATCGCAGCGCAGTGAACCTTCTTCCATCTTACAGTCGGATACACCGGTATATTGAATGATTGATTTTAATTTTTCCAAGTAAGCCCGTGCTTCTTCCGGAGTGCGCATATCCGGTTCAGATACAATTTCAATTAACGGCACACCGGTACGGTTATAGTCTACCAGTGAGTACGGGGTTGTCATAATCGTTCCCTGGTGCACCAGTTTACCCGCATCTTCTTCCATATGCAGACGGGTGATGCCAATGCGCTTGTGGCGGCCGCCTGCTTCAATTTCTATATAACCGTGTTCCGCAATCGGCAAATCGTACTGAGATATTTGATAGTTTTTTGGCAAATCCGGATAGTAATAATTTTTGCGATCAAATTTAGAAAACCGGGCAATTTGGCAGTTTAAAGCCAGACCGGCTTTAACAGCATATTCCAGCACCTTTTTATTAAGAACCGGCAGAACACCGGGCAACCCCAAGCAAACCGGGCAAACATGGGTATTGGGATCTCCGCCGAATTCGGTGGAGGAATTGCAAAAGATTTTTGTATTGGTTTTCAGTTCAACGTGTACTTCTAAACCGATAACCGCTTCCCACTGAGCCACAAATCCTACCTCCTTTACAGGGCCGGACGCTGCCGGTGAAATTCTGTACTTTGTTCAAATGTATAAGCAGCCCGAAGCAGTGTAGCTTCACTGAACGGTTTGCCGATTAACTGCATTCCTACCGGCAGACCGTCGTCAAATCCGCAGGGTATGCTGATACCGGGTAAGCCGGCAAGGTTTAATGAAAGAGTAAAGATATCCTGCAGATACATCTGCATCGGATCATCAATCTTTTCACCAATCTTAAACGCCGTTGTCGGTGTGGTTGGTGACAGAATTAAATCATATTTCTCAAACGCTTTGTCAAAATCCTGCTTAATCAATGTCCGCACCTTCAGCGCCTTTAAGTAGTAAGCATCATAGTAGCCTGCTGAAAGGGCATATGTCCCCAGCATAATGCGGCGCTTTACTTCATCTCCAAATCCTTTGCTGCGGCTTTTAATAAACATCTCCACCACGTCATTGGCTTCAATGTCGCGGTAACCGTAACGAACACCGTCGTAACGTGCCAAGTTTGAACTTGCCTCCGCCGGAGCAATTAAGTAATATACCGGCAGTGCATATTCGGTATGCGGTAAGCTGGTTTCTTCCACCACCGCTCCCAAGCGGGCTAAAGTAACAATTGCTTCTTCAATCACTTGACGAACGCCGCTGTTTATGCCGGCAGCTAAAAACTCTTTAGGCACGCCAATTTTCAAACCCTTTATATCACTCACCAAACATTTGGTATAATCAGGCACTTTAAAATCAGCCGATGTAGAGTCAAGCGGATCATGTCCGCAAACAGCGTTCAACATTAAAGCCATATCGGTTGTGTCTTTGGTAAACGGGCCAATTTGATCAAGCGAAGAAGCATAAGCCACCAATCCATAACGCGATACCGCTCCATAGGTGGGTTTCATGCCTACTACACCGCAAAAAGCAGCCGGCTGGCGAATACTGCCTCCGGTATCCGAGCCAAGCGCAGCAATACATTCATCGGCAGCTACTGCCGCTGCCGAGCCACCGCTGGACCCGCCGGGAACACGTGTTAAATCCCACGGATTGTACGTAGTATGAAACGCGGAGTTTTCGGTGGATGAACCCATCGCAAATTCATCCATATTTGTTTTTCCTACAATTATCGCTCCGTTGATGCTGAGTTTTTCCACCACCGTAGCGTTATAAGGCGGCACAAAGTTTGCCAATATTTTCGAGGCACAAGTAGTGCGCAAACCGTCGGTGCAAATGTTGTCTTTAACGGCTATTGGAATACCGGCCAGCGGGGGAATTTTTTCACCGGCGGCAATTTGCTTGTCCACTTTCCGAGCATTTTCCAACGCTTGTTGTTGATTTAACGTTAGATAAGCTTTTACTTTTTCATCTTTTTCTTCAATACGCTGATATACCGCTGTAGTAATTTCCTCGGCGCTGACTTCTTTCTTTAACAGCATTTCATGCAGTTCATGGGCAGTCAACCGGTTCAGAGACATTTCTCTTTCAACCCCTTACAAATAAATAACGTTATTTAAAAGTATGTAAAAATTCAATTCATTGAACAACAACAGCATCACAACAACAATACAGATAGCAAATTAGAGCACCTTAATAGCACAAAACGCCGGTTTGACCGGCTGGTTTTATACCTTTATACTATCTTCGGTACTTTGATGAAGCTGCCTTCCGCTTCCGGAGCATTGGCAACAGCTTTTTCATTCGGCAGATGTTCACCTACTTCATCTTCCCGAAAAACGTTTTTAATCGGCAATACGTGAGCGGTAGGCGGCACATCATCAGTGTTTATTTTTTCTAAATCTTTGGCATGATTTAATATATCATTTAGTTGCTTTGTATAAATTTCTTTTTCTTCTTCACTCAACTCTAAACGGGCCAACAAAGCAACATGTTCAACATCCTGCTTAGTTATCAACTGCAAACACCTCTTTCCTATCTAAAAACTGCCAACATTATACCAAAATTATCAATATAAATGCAAGTTAATGGAAATTAACGCTTATATCAACTTTTTGTATAATATTTTTTAATACTGCTTTTTCAGGTTACAGTTAAACTGTCTGCAAATGAATTTTTTGCATTTTTGTTGTAAAGCTGCTATTCTACCGAAAAGAGGTGACAAACAATTGCAAAAACAACGAACTGACTACCATGTACATCCTAACTATTCCCCGGACGCCGCTCCGATAAAAATAAAAGAATATTGTTTACGTGCACTGGAAATAGAACTGGTAGAAATCTGCTTCACTACCCATCTGGAATTTCCTCCGGAATGCAGCATTTATGACCATGAGTCATGGCTTGACAGCTACTTTTATGAAATTGCTCAAGCTCAACAAGAATTTAAAAACAGCGGGTTAAAAATTAAAGCGGGAGTTGAGGTAGGGTATCAAAGAGCTTTCGAAAAAGAAACAGAAGCAATTATAAACCGCTACCCCTTTGATTACGTGCTGGGAGCAGTTCACTCTCTAAACGGCATTTCCATTGCTTCTAAAAAAGAAAGTCCGCATTATTTCGGCAGCCGCAGCCTAACAGCAGTGCGCCGCGATTATTTTGACGCGCTGGAAGGCATGGTGAAAAGCGGCCTTTTTGATTGCGCAGCTCATTTGGACATTTACCGACGATACGGTGCTGAACATTACGGACCGCAGATAGCAGCCATTCATCAGGGAATTATCGAACCGATTTTTAAAGAAATGGCCCGGCGGAATATGGGTTTGGAAATTAATACTTCCAGCCTCCGCCGGGGATTAAAAGAATTTCACCCGACAAGAAAAATAATTGCCGCTGCTGTTCAATCCGGTATCAAAGTTTTTACAGTGGGATCCGATGCTCACGCACTGAACGAGTTGGGAAACCATATTGACGATGCACTAAAACTGTTAAATGAATTCAGTGTTTATAATCACGTCTTCACCCGCAGACAGGCTGTGCCGCTGGTTTGAAAATCGCAAAACGGCTTTATATTTATATCAAAAAGTTAAACAGATAACCAATAATAACAATACCAATACTCGTTATCGTTACAAAAGCGGCAATTAATTTAGGTTTAATCACTTTGCGCAGAATAATCATCTCCGGCAGTGACAGTGCTGTAGTGGCCATCATAAAGGCCATTGCGGTACCGAAACCCACTCCTTTGTTAATCAGCGCCTCAGCGATGGGAATTGTACCTAACGCATTGGAATAAAGAGGCACAGCAAAAATTACCGCCACGATAACTGCCAATGGGTTCTGCGGTCCGGCAAACTTAGCCAGCAGCTCTGCCGGGGCATATCCGTGAATAGCAGCACCAATACCGATACCAATCAAGACATATATCCATACTCTTTTTACAATATCTACAACATTATCTTTGGCAAATAAAATTCTGTCTTTGACAGTCATCTGTTCAATTTCTGCCTCGCCCATTTTAATCTGCTTAACATATTCTTCAATTTGGTCTTCCATTTTTAACTTACTGATAACAGTTCCGCCTATTACACCCAAGATAATGCCTGCTGCCGCATAAATAACAGCTGTTTTGAAACCAAAACTGCCGATGAGAATAGCAAAAGCTGCTTCATTAACGATAGGTGAGGTAATTAAAAAAGATAATGTCACACCCAACGGAATACCCGCTTCTACAAAACCAATAAACAAAGGCACCGAAGAACAGGAACAAAACGGGGTTACCGCCCCCAACAGCGAAGCCATAACGTTTCCGCTTAGACCGCTAAAACGGGTGAGAATCCTTTTGGTTCTCTCCGGCGGAAAATAACTGCGAATATACGAAATGACAAAAATCATTATTCCCAATAAAATAATAATTTTTACGGTATCATAAAAGAAAAAATGCACACTGGCCCCTACGCGCGACTGCATTGATAAACCAAAAACCTTCGTCACCAATAGCTGCATTAAATTATCGAGCCAAACAAACACTGCCATTACCCCCTGACATCTGCAATTATATAATTATATTCTAATATTATGATTAAAATTTGCTTTTGTCAACTGCTTTTATGATAATAAAGATGCTCAGCTGCCCTAAAAATTATAAAGTCATTTCCTTTTACCCAAACCTTACTAAAAGGAAATGACTTTAAGTAAACATACGCTCTTTCCCGGTTGTATCACTTCAGCAATATCCTCCGCAGCAGGCATCCTACCGGAAACTTTCACGCTATCTATGCTTTTGTTTTATCTTTAAAAGCGCTCATTATTTCGTCAACTTGTTTTTTGAGAATTTCATCCGCAATGTTCAAAATCTCTAAAATTTCCGGATGTTTGATACTGTAAATTACCCGCAGCCCTTCTTTTCTGCTCTGCAGAACACCATGCTTTTTCATCAGTGAAAGATGCTGCGATGTATTGGCCTGCTCAACATTAAGCTGTTCAAAAATATCACACACACAATGTTCGCCGTCACTTAACAATTGCAAAATGCGGATGCGGGTTGGATGCGCAATTGCTTTAAATAAATCTGCTTTTAACTGAGCATTTTTTTCCTGCATAATTTCACCGCCTGTTTTATTCTAAATATTATTATATGATATATGTTCAAACAAAACCAGTTGGCGGCAGGCGCTAAGGCAGTATTATGCCCTTCCGGTACGAATAATTCGGGCAAATTCCTGCGGCAAACCCGCTTCTTCAATTTCTCTTGCGGTTTGCTCAAAATCGTAATCTACCCGGATTAATTCTACTGTCAAATGGCCTTCATTCACATTCAAAAGGGCATAACCAACTTTAGGACTGCCATACTTTGGTTTACCGGCACTGCCCACATTAATCACATGCCCTTTCGCTGTCTGTTTATAATAGGGTAAATGGGTATGACCGCAAAGCAGTACATCACATTGGTTTTCAATAAAGAATTGATTTAGCAGCTCTTCATCGGTATTTTCAAATAAATATTCGTTTAGCTGCCGAGGGCTGCCGTGCACCAACAGAAATTTTAATCCCCCGGCTGTAAATTCCAGCCGCTGCGGCAGCTGACGCAGCCAGGCTTTGTTTTCATCTGAAGTATGTTCCTTTGTCCAGCGGATCGACCTTTCGCCAAGCTGCATCGCTTTTTCATCCTTATAGTCACAACCGCAGATCAGCCGCATATTGCCTACAGCATCATCATAATTACCCATAACCGTGGGAATATTATTCTGACGCAGCAGTGCAATTACTTCATTGGGCTTAGGGCCATAACCAACCAAATCGCCAAGACAGTAAACTGTTTCCGCACCCCTTTTTCGAATATCAGCCATCACTGCCCTTAAACCCAATAAGTTGCTGTGTATATCCGCAAAAACAGCTATTTTCATACCGTCAAATCTCCTTTTTTATAAGAATTTTTGTTTTTATTTATATTTGACTATATAATAAAATAGTAATATAATCAATAATCATATTTAAATATTTAAATATTTAAATATATATAGGAGGTGGAAATGGATAATTTAGTAACTATTTATAAGACACTCGGCGATGCTCAGCGCTTGGCTATCTTAAAAATGCTTACCGGACATGAATTGAGCGTCTGCGAAATTATGCAGCGTTTAAATCTTTCCCAACCGGCAGTATCACACCATTTGAGAATTTTAAAGCAGGGAAATTTTGTCAAAAGCACCAAACATGGTAAGCTGGTACTTTACACCCTAAATTATTGCGGATTGGAAGAGATTTACCCGTTAATAAGAAATCACTTAAGCGATTTACTGTGCTCTGCCGCAGCTGAAACCAAGCCGTCAGCACTGCGCGAAAATCCCAATTATTGCGAATTAATGGGGCTGAAAAAATCTATTTGCGAACAAGAGTAAGGAGGCTTTATATTTTATGTCTGCAAAAAGGCTTTCTACATTAGACCGTTTTTTAACATTGTGGATTTTCTTAGCAATGGCCGTCGGGGTTGGTTTGGGATACATTTTTCCCGGTATTGCTGAACTGCTGGACAAAATGTCTGTAGGCACCACATCGGTTCCTATCGCTTTAGGTCTAATTATCATGATGTACCCTCCGCTGGCCAAAGTAAGGTACGAAGAAATAGGCAAAGCTTTTAAAAACACTAAAGTAATGGGATTGTCGCTCGTTCAGAACTGGATTATCGGGCCAACACTGATGTTCTTTTTGGCAATTATTTTTCTGCGAAATTATCCTGAATACATGATTGGACTGATTTTAATCGGCCTGGCCCGCTGCATCGCCATGGTGATTGTTTGGAACGACTTAGCTGACGGTGATAATGAATATGCTGCCGCCTTGGTAGCGGTAAACTCTGTGTTTCAGATGGTGTTTTACTCTGTCTATGCCTACTTCTTTATTACGCTGGTACCAGGCTGGTTAGGTATGGAGGCCATTGAGATTCATGTTTCAATGATGGAAGTGGCTAAGAGTGTATTGATTTACCTGGGCATTCCCTTTGCCGGCGGTATAATTACCCGAACTTTATTGATACCCGCCAAGGGCAAAGAGTGGTATGAGAAAGAATTCATCCCTCGAATCAGTCCGCTTGCTCTGATCGCATTATTGTTTACCATTGTAATTATGTTTTCTTTAAAAGGTAAGTACATCATCGAGCTGCCGCTTGATGTAGTGCGCATCGCCATTCCGTTATTGATTTACTTCACCATTATGTTTTTCATATCTTTCTTTATCAGCAAACGCAGTTGTGTTAACTACCGCCAAAGCACTACACTGGCATTTACCGCTGCCAGCAACAACTTTGAACTGGCTATCGCGGTGGCTGTGGCTATCTTTGGCATTGAATCAGGAGCGGCATTTGCCGCAGTTATCGGCCCGCTGATTGAAGTACCGGTAATGATCGGTCTGGTAAACGTGGCTTTAAAATTTAAGAAAAAATACTTCACCTCCCCAGGGGCAGCTTAGTTGTTTGTCTTTACGGATAAAAAAGGGCGTGGCAATTTGTGTCACGCCCTTTTGTTTTAGCAAATTAATACTGAATGCAGCAAAAAATTTCTGCAAAAAAACCAAAAAACGGTTGACACTACGCAAAATTGTACTTATAATAAAAATGTAATCATTACAAACTTAAAATAAATACTTTTTAACAGCCACATTCATTTAAAATAAAAATTATTATAAGGAGAGATTTTCGATGAAAAAATTTGTTTGTTCTGTTTGCGGCTACGTACATACCGGAGAAACCGCTCCGGAAAAATGTCCGCAATGTGGAGTCAGTGCTGAGAAGTTTGTGGAAAAGCAGGAAGGTGTACAGTTATCCTATGCCGATGAGCATAAAGTAGGTACAGCTAAAGGCTTAGACCCGGAAGTAGTTCAAGGTCTGAAAGACAACTTTATGGGTGAATGCACCGAAGTGGGCATGTACTTGGCCATGAGCCGCCAAGCAGACCGTGAAGGATATCCCGAAATTGCGGAAGCTTACAAGAGAATTGCTTGGG
>CBEUVQ010000055.1:0-8797 GCA_965546615.1 uncultured Peptococcaceae bacterium | reverse complement strand
TGGATGCCTGCCCTAAAGCTGCCGGCATGATGATGCTGCTGCGCTCAATGTCACCGCAGGTAATAGCCACTGACGAAATAGGCTGCAGTGAAGATATCGCTGCGTTAGAAGAAGTGCTGAACGCCGGGGTTAAAGTGGTCACGACTGTGCACGGTGCATCACTTGAGGAACTGCACCGCCGGCCGGCTTTAGCCAAACTGCTGCAGCTGCATGCAATTGAACGTTTTGTTATTTTGGGGCGAAGTCAAGGTGCCGGAACGGTGGAACAAATTATAGACGGCCGCACCTACCGCCCGCTGGAGGTGAAGAAATGCTGAAGCTTATCGGGGCGCTGCTGATTGTTGGTGCTTGCGGCTATACCGGCTTTGCGGTGGCAAAAAAATACCGCCTGCGCCCGAAAGAGCTGCGCTTTTTGCGTTCTGCACTGCAAATGCTGGAAACAGAAATAGCTTACGGAGCAACGCCGCTGCCGGATGCTTTTGAACTGGTTGCCGCACGCTGCGATAAAAGTGTGGCCGCGCTGTTTGCACTGACCAAAGAACTGCTGGTCGGTGGTGACGGAATAACGGCAGGTGAAGCGTGGAACGAGGCATTAAACAGATTTCAAAGAAAAAGTGCCTTAAACAGCGGTGATGCAGCAATTTTAAGATCGTTAGGCGTGAACTTAGGCATTTCCGATCGGGAAGATCAAATTAAACACCTGCATTTGGCCCAAGAACAGCTGAGAACAGAAGCCGCCAAGGCGGAGGACGAAGCGGCTAAAAATGTCAAGCTGTATAACTATTTGGGATTTTTGGGCGGTTTAACAATTGTACTCATTTTTATTTAATCAAGATTTCAGGGAGGAATGGCTATGGGCGGGATAGACATTATTTTCAGAATTGCCGGTATCGGCATTATCGTTGCAGCGCTGCACACAGTACTGAAACATGCCGGCAAAGAAGAATATGCCCATTGGGCAACTGTTGGCGGCATAGTGGTGATTTTGATTTGGATTGTGCAGTTTTTAGATCAATTTATTAATGAAGTTAAGTCGGTGTTTAATTTATTTTAACTGCTTAAGGGTGAAGCTTTATGGAAATATTTCAAATCATTGGGTTGGCGTTGGTGGCGACAATATTGGCCGGTATCGTTAAGGTTGGACAAAAAGACGCCGGTGTGCTGTTAACTCTAACTGCCGGCTTTATCATCTTTTTTATGATGCTCGGCCCAATCGGTTCGGTGTTTCAAGTGCTCAAAGAGTTAGCCGCTCAGGCAAATGTCAGCATGGCTTACCTCGGTACCATCCTGAAGATAGTGGGTATTGCCTATATTGCCGATTTTGGGGCGCAAATATGCCGCGATGCCGGTGAGGGAGCATTAGCGGCGAAAGTTGAGTTTGCCGCTAAAATACTGGTACTGCTGCTGGCGGTTCCCATTATCGTGGCGGTAATGCAGGCTTTGTTAAAAATTATCCCTTCTTAAAGGTGAGATGATTAATGAACATAAAGATGAAGATGTTAACAATACTTTTATTATTCGTAACTTTATTCCCGTTTGCGGCAGCAGCTGCCGAATCGAATGAAGGAGGACAACCTGATACCCAAGCAGCGGCAGACCCGTCTCAACTGGACTTAGCTGCGGTAGAACAGGTGATACGGCAGTTTGATGAAGAAATTCAGCAGGCTTTGCCGGGGATGGATTTTCGGACGATGGTCACCAAACTGGCTAAGGGTGAAATGGAATGGAATGTCGCTGAAATGTTTAAGGGGATAACCAAACTTGCTTTTAACGAGGTGCTGGCCAATGTTTCGTTATTAACTAAGCTGGTAGTATTGGCTATTATCACCGCCGTTTTGCAAAATTTGATGGCAGCCTTTGAAAAAGCCACTACCGGCAAATTGGCATATTTTGTTTGTTATTTGGTTTTAATTACTTTGGCGGTAAGCACCTTTACGTTAGCCATTAATATCGGCCGGGAAGCAGTTGACGATATGGTCTCCTTCATGCAGGCTCTGCTGCCGGTTTTGCTGACGCTGTTAATAGCAATGGGGGGTATTGCTTCATCCACCATTTTTCATCCGCTAATTTTAGGGAGTATAGCGGTGATAGGTACAGTAATTAAGAACATTGTATTGCCGTTAATCTTTTTTGCTGCGGTACTGAATATTTTAAACGGGGTTTCCGCCAAATTTAACGTTTCGCGCATGGCTGATTTATTTAAAACAGTGGGGCTTACAGTGATGGGGCTGTGCTCAACGGTGTTTTTAGGGGTATTAGCGGTGCAGGGTGTTGCCGGAGCTGTCAGCGACGGGGTAGCGCTGCGCACTGCCAAGTTTACTACCGATGCTTTTATTCCGGTGGTCGGTGGGATGCTGTCTGATGCGCTGGAGGCAGTGATGGGGTCAGCCTTACTGCTGAAAAATGCCGTTGGCATTGCCGGAGTAGTAATTGTTGCGCTGATTACGCTGCTTCCGTTATTGAAAATATTGGCAATTGCTTTTGTCTATCGCTTGTCAGGGGCGTTGGTGCAGCCGCTTGGCGACGGGCAAATTGCTGATTGTTTAACTTCTTTGGGAAACAGCTTAATAACTGTTTTTGGTGTAGTGGCAACGGTAGGAATATTATATTTCTTTGCGATAGCCATTGTTGTAGGAATGGGCAACCTCACAGTGATGCTGCGCTAGGAGGTGAGAAGGGTGGAAGAACTGCACCGGCTGGTGCAAAGTTTAGTAATCATCATTATGCTGGCGGTGTTTTTAGAACTGCTGTTACCTTCCGGCAGTATGCAAAGTTATGTCAAGATGGTGATGGGACTTTTAGTGGTTATTGCGGTGCTGCAGGTGGTATTTAAGTTTTTGAACAGCGATTTCAGCATGCAGGTGCCGGAAATTGCTTCTAATCCTCCGGCAGTGCTGGAAAAAATTCAGGCTGACGCTGAAATGTTATCTGAACATTACCAGAGTAAATCACTGGAAGATTACCGCCAGGGGATCAGTAAACAGGTTTTGGCGCTGGCCAATCTAAATCAGCAGGTAACGGTGGCGGGGGCTGAAGTGGAAATAAATACCGAACAAGGTGAGAATTTTGGCCGTCTGCAGTCAATTAAAATAATTGTTTACCCGCAAAAACTGCAGCCGGGAGAAACAGAAAAAATTTCACCGGTTGAGATAGCGGTTAGTGAAGAGCAGGCGGAAGAAAAGCCATCCCCCGAGGTAGCTCAGGCGGCAGATAAAATTGCGGCCACAGTAGCTGACTTTTATAACCTGCCCCGTGATCGGGTGCAGATTATTTATAAAAATTCATATTAAGTTGGGAGGTAATGGATTTGTTTAAAGATATTTTTAAGAATTGGGAAAAAGATAAAATAAAATGGCCCGCTGTTATCTTTGCGCTGCTCATCGGACTGTTTTTAATAATTGACGGCAATCCCTTAGATGTAGCAGAAAAACCGGCTGCCCCGCTGCCGGCGGCACCGCAGGATAGCGTTGAGCAAACTGCTGATATTCAGTCTGCTCAACCAAGTATGGCCAAAGAGGAACAGTATTTAGCCAATAAATTAAAAGAGATGTTGGAACAAGTCGAGGGAGCGGGGCAGGTGGAAGTGACGGTGCGTTTAAAAAGCTCATCCCGTTCAGAATACGCCATTAATACTTCTACCGGTACTAAAACCACGCAGGAAAAAGACCAAGCAGGAGGCACCAGGGTATTAACGGAAGACACAGATACCGGGCAGTTGGTACTTATTCGTGGTAAAGACGGCACTGAAATACCGGTGCTGCAGCAGGAAACCGCACCTGAGGTATCAGGTGTGCTGGTAGTGGCTGAAGGAGCCGGTACCCCCGAGATTAAAGCGGAACTTTTTCGAGCGGTGCAGGTGGGCCTGGGGGTGGAACCTCAAAAAATTTTGGTGCTTTCTAAGCAGTAATAATCAAGATGTAGGGAGTGAATAATGGTGAAAATAATTGTTCCACAGCGCGGAATGTTTTTGGCGGCACTTTTTATCATTGGGTTGGCGCTGATTGTCATTGGCTATAACGGAGTAGGCGATAAAAAAACTATCGAAACAACTTCTGCCACTATTACCGAAAAACAGCCGGAAGATAACGCTGCGGAAAATCAAGCGGTGAACAATCAAGCTGAATCAGAAACGAAAAAAGAGAATTTCTTTATTGAATATCGTTTGGAACGCGAGCGCACCAGGGGGCAGCAGGTAGAGCTGCTGCGTGAAATTATCAACGACCCCAATGCCGATGCCGAAACTCGAAAAAAATCGCAGGAGGACTTATACACCATTACTCACAATATTGGCAAAGAAATGGAAGTGGAAAACTTAATCCGCGCCAAAGGATTTAAAGATGCAGTGGTGCTTATTAAAGAAAAAGGGGCTACAGTGGTGGTGCAGGCTGAAGAACTAAACGAGACGCAGGCTGCCCGCATTGCGGAAATTGTCAGCCGAAATACCGGCATAATGCTCAGCGATATAGTAATTATTCCCAGAAATTAATTAAATATTATGTATACTTACAGTGAAACTGTTCCCAATTAATATTGGTTATACTATAATAGTTGTGTCTTGTAAGGGGGACGGTTGAAATGAAACATAAACGTATTAAAATTACCGATACAACTCTGCGTGACGGCCATCAAAGTTTGTGGGCCACTCGTATGCGCACGCAGGATATGCTGCCGATTGCAGAGAAGTTAGATCAAATGGGCTATCATTCCATGGAGGTTTGGGGCGGAGCTACCTTTGATGTTTGCTTGCGTTACTTGTATGAAGACCCATGGGAAAGACTGCGAGCCATCAGAAAGGTTGTAAAGACCACCCCGTTACAGATGCTTTTGAGGGGACAATCGTTGGTTGGTTACACCCATTACCCCGATGATATTGTAGAAGCATTTGTCCATAAATCGGTAGAAAACGGCATAGATATTATTCGCATTTTTGACGCCTTAAATGACGTTCGCAACATGGAAAAAGCGATTAAAGCCACTAAGGCGGCAGGCGGTCATGCCCAGGCTACAGTGAGCTATACCGTAAGCCCGGTACATACTACCGAGCACTACCTGCAGACCGCTGAGCAGTTGGCCGAGCTGGGTGCAGATTCCATTTGTATTAAGGATATGGCCGGCTTACTTGCACCATATAAGGCGTATGAGTTGGTAAAGCTGTTTAAAGAGAAAATCGGTCTGCCGGTGCAGCTGCACTGTCACTACATCGGCGGCATGGCAGTAGGTACTTATTTAAAAGCTATTGAAGCAGGTGTGGATGTGATTGACACCGCGTCAGTACCGCTGGCTTTTGGTGCTTCTCAGCCACCTGTTGAAACTGTGGTTCGCGCCTTAAAAGCGACACCGTACGACAGCGGTTTGTCTTTAAAAACATTGTTTGAAGCAGCAGACTATTTTGAGAATCTGCGAAAAAGCCTTGGCTATGAGCGTGGGGTAACGCGCATTAATGATATGCGGGTATTTGAACACCAAGTGCCCGGCGGCATGATTACCAACTTGGTCAGTCAGTTGGAAGAACAAAAGGCGCTGCACCGTTTAAATGAAGTGCTGCAGGAAATTCCGAAAGTACGTGAAGAATTGGGTTACCCGCCGCTGGTGACACCAACCAGCCAAATTGTCGGTACCCAAGCGGTGTTAAATGTGTTAACCGGTCAGCGCTATAAGTTAATTCCCGGTGAAGTGCGCGCCTATGTTCAAGGGCTCTATGGCGAACCGCCGGCACCGATAGATCCGGCAATTTCCCGTAAAGTGCTGGGAGATAAAGAAATGATCAGATGCCGCCCGGCTGACTTGCTGGAGCCAAAATTGGATAAACTTAGAGAAGAAGTTAAAGATTTGGCAGCTTCTGAAGAAGATGTTATTTCTTACGCTATTTTTCCGCAGATTGCACGCCGCTTTTTCCAAGCGAGAGCAAGAGGAGAGCTTGCTGATAAGGCACAGGCGGAAGTGGCTAAAATCATGAAAAAGAACGGCAAAGAAATAAAGGTCGGGGGTGCCGAGAGCCCCAAGGAGGCAAAAAAAGTGAATTTGAAAGAGTTAAAGGAATTAATTAAGGTATTAAATGAAACTGATATAGCGGAAATTTCGTTAGAAAGTGACGGAATGAAAGTAGCTATTAAAAAAGGTGCTAATCGTGAAATTACCGTCACCAAGCCGGAAGTAACCGATGCAGCAGCGGCACCGGCGGCAGCTGCTGTGCCCGCTGTCGAACAGGCAGCAGCCGAGCAGGCAATTCCGGAAAATGTGGAAACTGTTACCGCGCCGATGGTGGGTACGTTTTATCGCGCGCCGGCTCCTGATGCTGACCCCTTTGTTGAGGTGGGACAGCAGGTAGAGACCGGTCAAGTGCTCTGCATTATTGAAGCTATGAAATTAATGAATGAAATTGAAGCAGAAATATCCGGTCAAGTAGTCGACATTTTGGTGGAAAACGGCCAACCGGTAGAGTATGGCCAACCGCTGTTTTTGATTAAGAAGTAATCAAGGAGGCACAATGTTTAGAAAAATACTAATTGCAAACCGGGGCGAAATTGCATTAAGAGTTATACGCGCCTGCCGGGAAATGGGTATCCGCACCGTGATTGTTTATTCCGAAGCGGATCGTGACAGCATGCCGGTGCGCTTGGCAGATGAGGCCTACTGCATTGGACCGGCAACTTCAGATAAAAGCTACCTAAATATCGCCAACATAATCAGTGTTGCCGAACTGTCCGGGGTAGAAGCAATTCATCCCGGCTACGGCTTTTTAGCAGAGAATTTAAACTTTGCCGATGTTTGCGAGAGCTGTGGTATTACTTTTATCGGCCCGTCGCTGGAAGCTATTGAAAAAATGGGTAATAAAGCACTGGCCCGCCAAACAATGATTGAAGCGGGCGTGCCGGTGGTGCCGGGTTCGGAAAGTGTCGTTCGCGATGCTGCCGAGGCAGAGCAAATAGCGGAGCAAATTGGTTACCCGGTGCTGATTAAGGCATCCGCCGGCGGTGGCGGGCGAGGCATGCGGGTTGCTCATAACCGCGATGATTTAACCCGTTCTATTGCAGCGGCTCAAGCAGAAGCACAGGCCGCTTTCGGTGATAACGGTGTGTATATCGAAAAATACATCGAACAGCCCCGTCATATAGAGTTTCAAATTTTAGCAGATAAACACGGTAATATTGTCAACTTAGGTGAGCGTGACTGCTCTATTCAGCGGCGCAACCAAAAAATGCTGGAAGAAGCTCCTTCTGCAGCATTAACCCCCTCTTTGCGCCGGAGAATGGGAGAAGCGGCTGTTAAAGCGGCGCAGGCGGTGGGATATTACAACGCCGGAACAGTGGAATTTCTGCTGGACAAGCACAACAAGTTTTACTTTATTGAAATGAACACCCGCATTCAGGTGGAACACCCGGTAACAGAAATGGTCACCGGAATAGATTTAATCAAGGAGCAAATTCGTATTGCTGCCGGCGAGCCGCTGGGTTATCAGCAGAGTGATATTAAAATCCGCGGATGGGCGATAGAGTGCCGCATCAACGCTGAAGATCCGGCCAAAAACTTTATGCCCTGCCCGGGAACGATTACTGCCTTTTTCCCGCCGGGCGGCCCGGGGGTAAGGTTAGACAGTGCTGTTTATCAAGGTTACAGCGTACCTCCTTTTTATGACTCTATGATTGGCAAATTAATTGTTTGGGACACCGACCGGGAGAAAGCAATAACCCGCATGGAACGGGCGTTAAGTGAATTGATCATTGAAGGCGTTCCCACTACGATACCGTTTCATCAAAGGATTTTGTCAAATGCCTTTTATCGCCGGGGTGAGGTATACACCAACTTCATTCAGCGCCGAATTTTACCTGAAGAAGATCTGAAGTTGCGGTAATTGGTATTGTTTGGTATAATCAAACTACCGTATGCTAACTGATAATATTTGTATGGAGGTAAGCAGCCTTGGAAAAAAAGGATATTTATGTTTATGATCGCACTTCCCTGGGGTCAATTCGCATTGCGGATGACGTTGTCGGTATAATTGCCGGTCTGGCTGCGACAGAAGTGCCCGGCGTTGCGGGAATGAGCGGCGGAATCGGCGGCGGCATTGCTGAAATGCTCGGCCGAAAAAACCTTTCCAAAGGGGTAAAAGTAGAAGTAGGCGAAAAAGAAGCGGCAGTGGATTTATTTGTTATTGTTGAGTTTGGGGTTCGCATTCCGGATGTAGCGGCCAATATCCAAACCAATGTAAAGCAAGCAATTGAAGGAATGACCGGGCTGTCAGTGGTTGAAGTGAATATCCATGTGCAAGGTGTGGCTTTTCCAACTGAAGAACGTGATGAAGAAGTTACCCGCGTCAGATAAGCTGCTGCGGTAACCGACATAATCACAGGACAACAAGAAGTGGGGCATTGTTTAACCCACTTCTATTCTTGTTTGGCGTTGGATTTATTATTAAATTCTTGGAGGTGCCGTCGGTGAGTTTTTTTGACCGCGGTTTATTAGCTGTTTATTCGTTGATTGTAACAATTTTACTGCTGATAGCCATCCCTGTTCTTTCCGGTTGGTGGCTTAAGCCGTTGGACATTTTGCTGGATGCCCCGGCTGATCCCGAGGGCAGCACAGTGCTGTGGACGGCAGCAGCACTGCTGATTTTGGCCGGTTTGCGCCTATTATTTGTTGCGCTGCGGTCAGCGGGTGAAAGGCGATCGGTGGTACATGAATTCACTTTGGGTCAAGTGCGCATTACGCTATCGGCAATCGAGGAACTGGTGAAAAAAGCAGCTTATCAAATTGAAGGAGTGCGGGATATTAAGCCGCGCATTACATCTGCATCAGG
>CBEUVQ010000054.1:0-9867 GCA_965546615.1 uncultured Peptococcaceae bacterium | reverse complement strand
CCGCAGTAATTTAAACCGGCGCTCACATCAATAACTCCTTTCCGCTTTTTTGATAAATCCGGCAAACTTTCGGCGGCGCCTTTCCCGCACATTGCCCTGCGGAACTAAACTAATGTCGTTCTCATTAAGCAGCTTTTCTAAGCCAATCGCTTCCCTTCGCCCAATCGATCTGTCAATCGTTTTGTGTTCAGAGTCCTTATGAGCGGGAAGCGGATAAGAACATACCACTCCTTCGTAATTGCGCAGAATTACTTTATCATCTGCCTGTGAAATTAGGTATTGTGGTCCGACGGGAATTTTTCCCCCACCGCCGGGTGCATCTATCACGTAAGTTGGCACCGCCAAACCGGAGGTATGACCGCGCAGTAATTCAATAATTTCGATACCTCTTGCTACTGAAGTGCGAAAGTGTTCAACGCCTGCCGACAAATCACATTGATAAATATAATACGGTTTAACCCGCATCATCAACAGTAAATGCATTAATTTTTTAATGGTATAAGGACAGTCGTTTACGCCTTTCAGCAGCACCGTTTGGTTGCCCAAAGGCACACCGGCATCAGCTAAACGCTGGCATGCTGTCCGAGCCTGATCAGTTACTTCTTTGGGATGATTGAAGTGTGTGTTTAAATAGATTGGATGATATTTTTTAATCATCTTGCACAGTTCTTTAGTAATGCGCATCGGCATTACAACCGGTGTGCGTGTACCGATGCGTATAATTTCCACATGCTTAATCAGCCTAAGCTGCCCAAGAATATATTCCAATTTATCATCAGAAATTAACAGACTGTCGCCACCGGATAAAATTACATCGCGCACCTGCGGTGTATGCCTAATGTATGCTATTGCCCGATCAATTTCCTTTTTTGAGCGCACCTGATCTGTTTGTCCGGCAAACCTTCTGCGCGTGCAGTGGCGGCAGTACATTGCACACTGATCGGTAACCAACAGCAAAACGCGATCGGGATAACGGTGAGTAAGGCCGGGTACCGGTGAATCAACATCTTCATGCAGCGGATCTTTCATATCATGACGGCATTGTTGTAATTCCATTGATACCGGCACCGCTTGTTTACGGATAGGGCAGCTGCTGTCATCCTTGTCCATCAGAGCTGCATAATAGGGGGTAATGGCCATCTTTAATGATCCTAAAGATTTATTAATTCCGCTGATTTCTTCTTTACTTAAATTAACAACTTCTTTTAAATCTTCCAGTGTTGTTATGCGATTTTGCACCTGCCACAGCCAATTATTCCAATCTGCAGCGGGTACATTACGCCATTTAGATATTTCCCGATAATCTCTCACCATATATTTTGTTCACCTGCCATGTAATAGTTGCTGCGGTATTATTATTTACTGCTAACGAAATTTAAATTTGTTGGCAAAAAAAAATCCCCCTCATAAGATAGTAAAAAGTAACTGAGGGGATCTATTAATGTCGGTATTTGAGAAATTAACGCGTGAACTACAGGTTATTTTTGGCACCGATGTATTTAAGTGCATTATTAACAATGACCTCTTAAAAATAAACCAACTGCAGGCCGCAATCGCACTTCTGATTAAGGCAGGTATTGATTTTGACTTAGCGTTCTACTCAGGTACAGAACGGAATTCTGCCGCTGTCGAGCTAACTATATTTTTAAATCCAAGTACTACAATCGATTTTACTATTACATTAGAAGCAAGCGGAAGTATTTTTACCGGAACATAGCAGATTAACATGAGATTTAAATTTTCTGTTAACGGGCAAAATGGTGTTAAAAAGTTTTAAGAAAAGAGGGAAACTTTTGCACAACTATACCTGGACTGCGGCCAAGCTTCTACTGCATGCCGCCTCCCCCATTCAACGTATTATTGACCATCTGCCCGCTGATACCCACATTTTTTTTAATCGGCAAGCAGTAAAAATTCTTTATAATGACGGATATCAAAGCATTTCCCGGTATCTAAGCAGCCAACTGGAAATCATCAACAGCGGCGTAATCTGGGCAGATAAAAATTGGAAAAACTTCGCCCATTATTTTAACCCCCTTAAAAACAGAGGGATATGGCCTTGGCCGGACGCCCGGAGCGAATGCCGGAATTACTATAAAAAAGCATTAACCCACTGGCAGCAAGGAATGCTTGACAAAAGTATGTTTTTTTTGGGAGCAGCCGTCCACCTGGTACAGGATATGTGCAATCCCTATCACGCCCGCTGTGTGGCGTTAGCAGGTCACAGCACCTATGAAAGATGGGCTCAGCACCACCATTTAAAATATGCCGTCAATGACGGCGGAATATATCATTTGTCTGCTGCACCGGAATATTGGATTAATCTCAACGCCAAGCTGGCCTGGCTTTATTATCCCAATATCAGCAGCTGGCGTTCGGAAGAACAGTATCATAGAACTTCCGCTATTGTACTGCCCCAAGCTCAGCGCAGCAGTGCCGGTTTTTTTCTAAGCTTTATTAAAACAGCAGCACAGCAATAGGTAATTTGAATTTGAGAATATACGAATGACAATTTAAAAACTGATTTATTCGCTAACTGAGCAGTTAACAGCAAACTCTAATAATGTTTTTGCTCTTAGTAACATTTTTTGGTAATCAAGAATATTTTATATCAGCAGGATTTACCAATTACTAATATTAAGGGAGTGTTACCATGGGTATTGCTTTTAGAACCAACTTAATTGAAGATGTAACTGTTGGTGAACAGGAACAGGTGTTTAATGTTCTTTATGTGCAGCAGTATGAATTCACCTGCGGTGTTTTAGAAGGTACTGTTGTATGTGAATCTAATGAAGGATTTGTATCAGGTTGTATTGTTAAGGCTGTTAACACTGAAACTGATGATACCTATCTCGGTGTCACCGACGATAACGGGTTCTATGCCATCTGCGTACCACCGGGAATTTATGACATCTTTGTGCTGAACTGCAGTGAAGAATGCTGTGAGCCAATTGATTGTGAGTGCGGCTGTGCTTCAACAGACGGGGATATTGACAGTGCCGCTGCAAATAAAAAGAAAAAATCTATCGCTAAAAATAAACTTTACCAAGCGGCAATAAACAAGAAAAGGCAGCACAAACCAATGTTATAAAACTATTATTGTAAAACAAACAGCACCCTATAAGATGGGCTTTTTTTAAGCATCTATCTCATAGGGTGCTGTTTAGATATTGACTAACAGGTTTTAAGTATCGTTTTACATATTGCACGATAATTAAGCTTACTATATCTCTTTAAAAAACGGTGCCAACTGGTTCAGAGCGTCATCATTAACAACATTACAGCAGGCCTCATGATACGCACTTCCTAAGATTTGAAACATAGTGGAACTAATTAACTTGTATTGTTCTAAATCAGCCGCTTTTTCCAATGCCTCCTGCCATAGTGCTAATGCTTCCATTAAACAGCCATTTTCCATAACCGCAGCAGCAGCTTTACATAAGTGTCGGGAACCGGTTAATCCCTTATCCTTCATATAATTTAAAACCATATCCGCACCGTAATATTTAATGATAAGATTTGTTAAAGGAGGAACTGCAAAATCAATCCCTTCGGAATACTGAGCGGATATAGTATAATTTTTTATGCTGTCATCAATCGCCCCTTGTTTAGAATACACTTCTGCCAAACCACATCTTGCCAAGTAGCTGCCGGCGCCGGGATGCACAACGTATTTTTCCCACGGAGCCTCCCCCATTTCCAAGCAGATTTTAAAATATTGTTCAGCTTCTTTTAAATTTCCCGGTATTAAATTGCAGCAGCCCCGAAGGTAGAATATATTTGTATAATCAGGAAAGAACTTAACCGCCTTTTCACATAATTTTAAAGCATCATTGTACTTACGCAAATTACTTGATAGTTTAATGGCATAATACCAAGCTGTTGGATAATTTTTGCCCTTATGATGTTTTACCACTTTATTAAAATGAGCAAGGGCAGCCTTATGCTTATCCGCCTTCATAAACTCACAGCCTAACGCTTGATGCCACTGAAGCGGATTGATTATTGTTTTGTCTTGAATGATAAGAGACAAATCTCTTTTGAACTTAGCTGTATTCAAGCCGGGGGATAATTTTTGTCCATACTTAAAAACAGCAGCAGGTAAACAACCAATACTGTCTGCACCATATTTTTCTATGACAGAACTGTCAATATCCTCCAACAACGATGATTGATAAGCTAATTCTTTGTCATTGCGAATAATTCGGCAGAGAGCATAATCGGTATACAAACCCGTTTGATAAAAAGATCTTAACCTAACTTTATAGGCCGCCAATTTACTTTTGTTCAATTCGCTTATTAGTGATTGTACGTCTGATTGATTTAATTCCTCATCACCATTGATAAACAATATCCAATCTCCCTTAGCTTGCTGCAGGGCAAAATTTCTCAGCTTGGCAAAGCTGCTATTTTCCTCAAGCCTGTATATCTCCGCACCCATTTGAAAAGCTATATGCAGCGTTTTATCGCTGCAGCCGGAAGTTACCAGCATAATCTTATCCGCCAATTCGCCTATACTGACCATGCATTTGGCGATGTTTTTTTCGTGATTTTCTGCCAGAATACATATCGTAATTTTAAAAGATTTTAAACTTGCTGCCGTTAATTCTTTCAAAGCATTACGCAGTTCCTCCGGAGACCTGCCAAAGACATTTCCCTCAACCGGATATTTTGCATCACTGTGCGAAATGCTTTGCGCCTTTTCTAAACTATTGACAGCTAAAGAAAAACGACCGCAGCGCATATGGCAAACAGACTCTAATGAATATAAATCGCGATAGTCCGGAAATATACTTTGAAAATATTTAAGCTGCTCCAAAGCATCCCGATATCTCTGCAGCTCAATTAAACAAACAACTATTTTATTTGCCAAATTTGGCGCATAACCACAATTTATTTTACTTATTTTCAGCGACTCAATAAATTTTTCCAATGCTTGCTGAAACTTTCCCTGCCGTACATATTCTATACCCATGTTATAAAGTAAAAAGCCGTCAGGTGTTTGTTGCGCTTGCTGCTGTTCTTCCAGCAGTTTTACGTTTCTTGCAATTTTCGCGTTAATATTTACAAGCTCCGGGTTATAACCGTGGTGGAGCAGAGTAAAATCAGTTCGACCAATCCTGGAACTGCCTGAATACTTAATAATTGAATAGGAAATCTGCTCATGTATTTTACCCTCAAACCTAAACTGCGGTAAATTACGAAATAAGCGAATAGAGTTGAATGTTAATTGCTGATTTCCGGCCAAAACATTACGAATACTGATAAAATAAGCATCAAAATCCGTCGATTGCACCGCTTCCAGCAGCTTATCCCCGGTATTTTGAACTACTTCTTCATCGCAATCCATATACAAAATCCAATCCCCACGCGCTTTTTCTAAAGAAAAATTGCGTGCAGCACTGAAATCATTATTCCAGTTAAAATTCCATACCTCAGCCCCCAGCTCCTTGGCAATTTCGGGTGTTTTATCACTGGAACCGGTATCTACCACCACTACTTGATCAACATAGGGAAGCGCACTTTTTATACAGTTGGCAATCATATCTGATTCATTTTTAGCAATAATACAAAGGCTGACAGATTTACTCATAACCGCCCCTCCTGAACGCAAGCTTGGCATTAAATGCTGCCAATGACAGCATATGGTGATAAGCTAACTGATTACTTGGGTATTTGTTAATAACCGTATCTTTTACTTTTTCTTGCATATATGCGCTTAACACTTTCAATAAGGAAAGGTAATTAGATGCATTATTTTTTTCCTTTAAACAAGCCTGCTTTACAAAATAAATTCCATCCTGCATTCTGTTCAAGCAGAAGCATATTTCTCCGTACAGCCGATAAATATCCGCACTGCGACCTCCATATGCTAAAGCCAAAAGCACCAGCCGTTCCGCCCGACGGTATTCTCGGTGCTGAAAAGCCTTTTTGCTCAAAGAATAATAAATATCTGTCAATTGCTTTTTATCAAAGCAGCTGCTTAAAATATTCTCTGCTCTGTATTGATCATAAAGCAATAACTTATCGAACAGCTCGAAATCTTCTGCTAAAAGACGACTTTTGGGGTTACCGATAAAAAATTCCGTTATTCTCTTACAAGTTTCCGAGTCACTGTAAGGCTGCGTTATTTTTTGTAATACTTTTTCTGCCTGCTGCCAGTTTTTTATCCGCATATATGACTTGGCAGTTATAAGCAGCAGCTCAACATCATCATTATCCGGCAGCTGCTTTACTTTTTTCAGAACCAGCTCATACAAGCCTGCATCATAGATAATTTTTATCAGTTGATGCTCACTTTGCTCAGAAAGGTTCTTTTGCAGGTAATTGTATACTTCCTCGGATTTAACAAAATAGCGCTTTGCCATTTGCGCAAGACGCAGCACTGATTTGTACGATTTTGCCCCGCTTTTTACAGCCATTAACTGATAATCCAGTGCTTGAGCCCAATCCCCTAAAATAAAATAAATATCTGCCAGCTGCTCACAGCTGAGAAAACTTTCTACACCTGCGGTGAACACATAATTGGGGTTAATTTTTTTGAACTTTAAGCAGGATAAAAAAGAATTCTTTGCCTGCTCAAACAGGTTTAAAGCGGCAAATATCTGCCCCTGTAAATAATACAGATCAGGATAATCAGGAAATAACGCCAAGCCTTCTGTAAGCAGTTTAAGAGCATTTTCGTATTCTCCCAAATCATAAAGACAAACAGCAAAATTGCGGTAAAAAACAGGTAAATAGTCAGCTGATTTCGGCAGGTGTTTTTTTGCCAATAAATAATGATACTTAGCTTTTTCCAATTGACCGGTTACATAATAACTAACAGCCAAGTTGTAGTGACTGAAATGGTCTTTAGGGTTATTTTTGACAACCCGCTGCAGGATATCAATGTTGCGCTTGGTTTTCTGCTTTCTGTTAGCATTATCACTGCAGTAACCGTAATGTAAAATTGACAGCCCGGAATGAATAATTTTAGCGTTGCTGTTTTCCTTAAGGATACTTGGCTTAATTTGCTCGTGCAGAGATCCTTCAAATTTATAATTAGCGTTATTTTTAAACATTCTTAAATTAACGCCAATTTGCTTTTGAGCGTTTTTATCTTTAGAAGTATAATTAATAATGCTGAAGTAAAATCCATCTGCATCAGCGCTTTCTGCTAATAAGCGAAGCTTCTTACCTGTTTCCGCTGAAATTTCTTCGTCCGCATCTAAATATAAAATCCACCTTCCCCGAGCCGGCTTTATGCTTTGATTGCGCGCCTTACTGAAATCATTTTCCCATTTGGCAAAATAAACAGTGGCACCCAGCTCCTTAGCTAAAAGCGGTGTCCAATCAGTGGAACCGGTATCTAAAATTATTATTTCATCAACATAATCCTGCACGCTTTTTAGACAGCGCACGATGTTTTCTTCCTCGTTTTTAACAATCATGCAGAGACTGATCAGCGGACGGTTTTGGCCGTGCAAAAAACCACCCCCATTTTTAATAACTATGCTATGCAAAAAAGGATTTTGTTGGTAATAAAAATTTATGCATTTAAAGAAAAAAATGTAACCTTTGCTGTATTTTGGAATATTATATCAAAAAAATAAAGGGGGTTTTATTAAATGGCTTTGAGAAAAATTTGCGTGCAAGAAATTACAAATGTCACCAAAACAGATGCTTTCACAGCAACCTGCACCAGTCCTGCTAATTCACCGTTGAGTGCGGCAAATCCTTCAGAGTGCAACGTCGCTTTATACAACGTAGCTTTCACAACCGACCCGATACCGACTATATCTTATTCCTATGACGCTCAGTTTAAATATTCCTACATGCATCAGGGTGTGACTTTTGAAGATTTCTGCTTCATTAACAGCCAGTCCAGATCAATAACTTTTGATTCTGACATTTCTTCTTGTAATTGCGGTACTGCTTTTACTATGACTGCCTCTGCCACATGTGACCCGGCAGCTATCACCACCACACCCACCAGTGTATCCGGACCTTTAACCTTCAACTTTACTCTTAATAACTTGTGCGCCGAAACAATTATCTGTATTGATGACACAACCTGCTCATAAATCACAGGCATAGAAAAAAGGCAGTTGATAGCCACAAATATCAACTGCCTTTTTTCTGTTATTCCTGCCACTTTACCAAATGCGGATCAGCATCTAATATTGACCGGTATTGTTTTATGTTCCCATATTTGCCGTCAGGATCTGACTGCATATATCGCTTATACTTTCTTTTTCTGTCTTCTAAATCCGCCCATCCAAAGTGCTTAATTCTTAAATGACTCACTGCTCCGGGAAGTTGAGCAATATTTGCCGGCAGCCGACCGCAGTGAATAGGGGCCTCATGCCAGATATATTTATAAGTAGGTTGATACCTAATCAAAAAAATACGAAAGAACTTGTGTGCCTGCCAGTAAGTATCTTCTCTGTAATGGGTATCATTCCAAAAATCGTATAAGCGAAAAGAGAAATAATCATAATAAGGTTGGTTAATTAACGAGCGTATCTCGTCTTTTACTTTATCTTCAAACATTTCGTCCGCATCCAGGCATAAAATCCAATCCGGATTGGTACTGATCGTTAGTTCCCACTGCTGTTTGCGCAGCAGCACTTCGTTGCCAAATCCGGGATTTTTGTTCGATTTTATTGTTAAGGGGATACCTTTAAGTATCTCTTTGCACATTTCTACTGTGTTATCTTCGCTGGCATCATCCAAAATCACTGCATTATCAATATACTGCCGCGCATGCTGTAATACAGCGGCCAAATATCGATCAGCTTCATTTCTTACCAACATGGAAAGTGTAAGTTTATTGTTTTGGGACTTAGTTTTTGTGCGTATTACAGTATCGGTGCTCACATTAATTTGCTTGCAGGATTTTTTATACGCTGCAACCTTTTCTAATTCCGACTCTCTGTAAATATGCAGTGCAGGAAAAAAAGTATCTACATACAGCTTAAACCCCAGCGCTGCTGCTCTGATACAAAAATGCCTATCCTCACCCCAAAAAGTTAAGTTTTTAATTTCTTTATAACAAACACCCGACTGAAGTGCTTTTTTACTTATCAGCGTACAGGCACCCAGCCCCCCTACTTCATATATACCAGGGATTTTTAAACAATACAGAAATCCTCTTGTTCTGCTCTCTATTTCCTGTTTAAGCAATTTTTTACCTCGATTATGGTAAAAAAGATTATACTGATCACTAACCCACACCTGGGGCAGCTCCGGAAGATCCGGATTCCATTTTGTCCAAAAAATTTCTGAAATGATATCTTTATCTGTAGAAACAAGATGAATCAGTGTCTTGGGATGAAGCACCAGATCAGAATCCACTAAAAATAAATAATCGTAGTTCTTTTGCTTCGCATAATCTATTATTCTGTCTTTAAAAGCAGCCACTTTCCAAACCAAAGATTCATTCCACTCGTGATGCACTTCACTGCAGTTATATTTGCCGCTCTTATCTCCATCAACTAAATATACATTTGATGAATTTGCTTTAAAGCTCCTTAAGATATCTCCTGATTCCAACAGTTCATTGTCATCAACAAACATATAATCAACTGTTAAATTTGTCCTGTCAAGTTCTGTCAGCGATTTTAAGAATTCCTTTAATATGGCCGGCTTTTGACGTATTGTACTTCCGATTAAGACTTTAGCCGCCAACTATTCACTCCCCCCTTAAAAATCATCTGCATCCATAACCCCGCCCTATGATTATCTCAATTGAAGTTCTCTTTAACAAACATATACATTTATCTTCAGCGATATTCATACTTACGTTACAGGTTGAAACATTTACTAAGCATAAAAACAACAAAACCCTGAGATTGGTGTAATCTCAGGGTTTAAGATATATGTAAA
>CBEUVQ010000053.1:0-10630 GCA_965546615.1 uncultured Peptococcaceae bacterium | reverse complement strand
TTATAGCTTAAGTGTTCACTTAAGTCGATAAAAAATACTATTGATTGTCAGTCGAATTTTTTGCATATAAAGTAAACCGGCACAATGATTTTGAGTCTCGCTCCTTTTATTCTGCAGCCTTTGGATGACGAGGAAATAGTGGGGTGCTGTTGTCAAGGCAATAACATAATGTTATTATATTATAAAATACTTATATTATATTGGATTAAAATATTAAGGGGGTTAATTATATGGAAATTAAAGTGCTGGGGCCGGGGTGTAAGAAATGCAAAGAACTTGACAGCCGGGTGCAGGAAGTGCTGTCAGAAACCAATGTGTCTGCTGATGTAGAGAAGGTAGAAGATATTGCCCAAATTGTTCAATACGGTGTAATGTCAACCCCCGGCTTGGTGATAGATGGCAAAGTGAAGGTTTCCGGCCGGGTGCCGAGCAAAGATGAAATTAAAAAACTTATTGAAGAAGCAAAGTAATTGTAAAAAAACGGCTTAACGCTTACAGCAAAGTCACTTCTTTTAAAAAGGGAGTGGCTTTATAGAGAAATTATCTAAGAAAAATATTATCAAACAACTATTTAATCATTGTTTAAGGACAGGTCATAAAATACCTGTCCTTACCTTATTTTAGGGGATTTTAAGGGCAGGCGATGATTCGTCTTGACCAAAGGCATTCAGCACAAGAAGGATTATTGCCCCAGCAGTCTGATTCGTTGGTGTCGGTATAAGAACAGCCGTCCACATATTTACAATCTGTGCAGGAAGGGAATTTAAAATCTTTCAGCAAACTGCGGAATTTGACATAGGCCGGGTCAGTCCAGATATCACCTATTGTAGATTTATTAACATTTCCGAGGTAAAACGGATATATCTGTTTTTTTCGTCCATAGATGTAACAATTGTAAGCGTGCATTAGGGCGTAACAGGGCGCTACTTCGCCCCTGTAAGTAATGGCGGCAGCATTATCTTCTACAAACTTACATTGACGGTCGGTGCGTATTTTCATATAAGGCATTTTGGCGTATGAGTTAACCAAAATGGTGTCTTTGCCGTGGTCTAACCAAGTGTCATCCAAATCATAAAGGATTTCATCCTTCATTTCTTCATTGTAGGGCAGTACGTTGGTAACTATTACTTGTCGGGCTTTTAACTCCAGCGATAAACGGACTAATTTGGGTAACTTGTGGAAGTTTTTCTTCATCGCTACAAATTCAATGCCGAGTTCCGGCAGCTTGCTGTTAGCTGCCTCCTTAGCTTCATTTAATGATTTAATGCTGTCCAAAACCGGTGCAAAGTCCGCTTGGCGGATTTGGTTGTATTCCTCATCATCGGGCCCGTCAAGCGAGATAAATATTGCATCTAATGGTAGTTTGATGAGTTTTTCTATATTCTTAGGGGTTAGGAAAGAGCCGTTAGTAATCATTTCTACTTTTAACCCCAGAGATTTTACTGCATTAAGCATATCAAATATGCGGGGGTGGCTCATTGGTTCACCAAAGCCGCCGAAATGTACCGTCTTTAATTTGGGCAGTGTCTTAAGTTGAGTTAATATTCGTTCAAAGGTAGACCATTCCATTTGGCCTTGTTCATCCAGCCAGGAGTTGCGGATGCAGGTGGTGCAGCTAAAGTTGCAAAAGGTTGTTACTTCAATGTATATCTTTTTAATATCCCGTCGTAAAGGGATGATTTTATAACCTTCTTCAGAAGAAAACAGCAGGGCTTCGTCAGTGTTGGGCTCTTTCGGCAATATGTTAAAATCGCTTAGCTTAATCTTTTTGCCGCCGGACAGATTATCTTTAGAATGGGCAATAATTTTACTCATGACAGGCCTCCTCAGTTAAGCAGAGATCAAAAAAATTGTAACATTTTGAATTTAAGATAATCAACGATAATTTTCTGCAAAACAGAAGTGTGCTAAATTACCTGCAATTATAAGCAGCTTGTGTTTTTTAGTAATCCCAAAAAGTACTGAAAATGATGCCGGCTGCTCTTGCCGGAATCAGGCACAATTGTAATACTCATTTCATATGATAGATAAGACTGTTAACGCCGGCTAACAATTAAGAGGAGGGTTTTGTGTTGCGCATGACTCTGAGTGATCTGCCGATAGGGAAAACGGCAGTTGTTAACACGATTTTAGCAGAGGGGATTACCCGGCGCAGAATGATGGATTTGGGGCTGGTTCCCGGTACGCCGGTACGGGCTGTTCGGATTAGTCCGGCTGGCGATCCGAAGGCCTTTTGCGTTCGGGGGGCAACAATTGCTTTTCGCCGGGAGGAAGGAAGTAAAATACTGATTGATTACGCTGCAGAATAAATTTTTACTGTTTTTTGCGTGCTGCCAAAAAGCCCCACAGAAAGCCGCCGATGCCGACTAGTGCTAAAAAAGTAATAAAAAGAATTTGAGTACTGCTCACTGTAAAATTCACCACCTTATTTGTCTTATTATAGCAAGTTTTTTTGCAGTAAAAAATGCCGGACATTAAGTCCGGCAGATTTAGGGTGGATAAGTTCAAGTGAAAATTGTATTATGCTGTTTAAATTATACCCAATAAAGAGGTATTGCTATTCATTGAAATAAAAAAACCCGAGAAGAACTCGGGTTCTATTTATGCAGTGCCTTTAGCCGCGCATAGTTTGTTGATCACGATGGCCGTCCGGACTGTACCCTTTACTGATATAACCTAAGAAAAAGCTGAGCAGTGCGGCTGCACCAAGAACATTTAAAAAAATAAAACCGGCAAGCATAGGTTTATTCCTCCTATATTTTTTAGTAAAATTGTATCAGAATTAATTAATTAGGAAAACCCTTTATACAAACATTCTCTTATTAATCCTGCTGAAAATTTGGTAACAGCGGTATTTATCACCGCAATTTGCAGCGCTTTGTAAAATATTTCTGCCTTAGGTGGTGAATAATCATGGACAAGTATGTCGTTGAGATTGTTATGGAAAGCGAGCACTATGTGCATTTCTATTTTTATGTCAATAATGTATTGACTACTCCAAATCAGCCTATTTCAATGAAAAAAGATGAGTTTGACCGTTTTTACAAAGTAATGTTTCGAGGGTCAAAGGGCAACTGTGTGCGGGTGTACTCCACCAATCCGCCTACTCAGTTTTATCCTTAACGAAACAGCAAAGTTATTCCATACACACCTGCAGCTTCTAAAACATATGTTACAGCAGGGCAGCAATTAACCTTTCGGGTATGGCAAAGCTCAAGAGTGAAGATAAAGATTAAAAGGCCGGACTGAAGCTGGGGGGTGCGGTTGTGAAGATAGGAGACATTGTGACCATAAAAGTGTATGGCGAAGATATGCAGTTTTGTGTACTGGGCTTTTACACCAATCAAAGAACTGATGAGAGGGTAGCAATTTTGTCTATGTTGGACCCGAACTTGATTGTTGAAGCCTCAATTAAAGAGCTCTGCCCTGTTCCGCCGGAAAAGCTGTTTGCGCTGACAACTAACACAACTATTCATTAACCGTCCTAAATTAAGGATGGTTTTTTACATTCTCCGGATATAATAAAGAGGGAAAATAAGTTTTTGCAGGAATTTAAAAGAAGAATACTTTAAGTGATCGAGAAGGGAGCTGTCAACGCAGTAATGGGTGAAAACTTTTTAAATATTGCTGAAAGGATCACTGCCGGTGCAGTAAAACAAGGGGCTGACGCTGCGGAAGCTTACATCGTCAGTTCTAAGGATTTAACGGTAGAAGTGCGTGACGGTGCGGTGGAAACAATGAAATTGGCGGAAGACCGCGGCGTTGGTTTGCGCTTGTTTAAAGACGGCCGGGTGGGGTTTGCTTTTAGCACCGAATTGACTGCCGACGGGGTGCGGCAGTTGGTTGTTCAGGCATTGGCCAATGCAAAAAATACCGAGCGTGATGAATACAATCAGCTGCCGCAGCCTATCGAACAGTACCCGCAGCTGGACTTATATGATCCTGCCATTAAAGCGGCGGCAGTGGAAGAAAAAATTAAACGGGCGGTGCAGATGGAACAAGCCGCTAAAGAATACGACAAACGGGTAAAAATCATTGAAAGTTCTACCTACCAAGATGGGGAAGCGGAAATATTTATTGTGAATTCAAACGGTCTATCGGCCGGCTACAAAGGGGCCTACAGTGGTTTGTATTTAGCGCTGGTTGCCGAGGAAGGAAATGACAGTCAAACCGGCTTTGCTTTAGACTACAGCTTAAAGTATAAAGAGCTCGATCCCCAAAGAATAGGGAGATTAGCTGCGGAAAGAGCGGTGCGGATGTTGGGAGCAAAACCGGTTTCTACGCAGCGGGTGCCGGTAATTATCGACTCTTATGTTGCTGCCAATTTCTTAGGCTTAATTGGCCCTGCGCTAACCGGTGAGGCCGTTCAAAAAGGCCGTTCGCTTTTTGCAGGCAGAGTAGATCAAGAAGTAGCGTCAAAGTGCCTTACCATTATTGATGACGGTTCCCGTCCAAATGGCATTGCTTCTGCACCCTTTGACGGTGAAGGAGTTGCTTCGTCTAAAACGGTGCTGATTCAGAACGGTGTACTGCAGGGGTATTTACATAATACCTATACTGCCGCAAAGGCGGGGGTGCAGTCTACCGGCAACGGTGTGCGCGGTTCTTTTAAGAGTACACCGGAGGTTGGCACAACTAATTTCTACATTCAACCGGGTTTACTTCCGCCCGAAGAGCTGATTAAAATTGACAAAGGCTTTTATTTAACAGAAGTGATGGGTATGCATACAGCAAACCCGATATCGGGCGATTTTTCGCTGGGAGCAGCGGGAATTTGGATTGAAAACGGCGAATTTACTCAGCCGGTTCGCGGTGTAGCGATTGCCGGTAACATCATGGAACTGTTAAAGTCGATTGATGCTGTCGGCAGTGATCTCAAATTTTTCGGCGGAAAAGGTGCGCCGACAATACGGGCTGCACAGATGACAGTAAGCGGCACATCTTAAACAGTAATAATCAATGCCTTCAATGATTTGTATTGAAGGCATTTGAATATTATGGTAAAATGTTTTCGGTTTAATTGGCAGGTGTAATTAATGAAGATTTTAGTATTAAACGGTCCCAATCTGAATTTGTTGGGCAAGAGAGAACCCGATGTTTACGGTACTGTTACACTAAATGATATCGAGCGATCATTAAGCGAGCTGGCGAAAGAGTTAAATATTGAAATTGAATGCTTTCAATCCAATCACGAGGGTATACTAATAGACAAACTTCATCAAGCAGCTGCAAGCTTTGCTGCAGTAGTGTTTAATCCCGGTGCTTTTACACATTACAGTTTGGCACTGCGCGATGCCGTTGCAGCAATAGACTTACCGGTGATTGAAGTGCATCTTTCCAATATTCATGCCCGCGAAGAATTTCGCAGCCGCTCTGTTTTGGCATCGGTATGCACCGGACAAATCGTCGGTTTGGGTATACAGAGCTACTTGTTGGGGTTGCGGGCGGCAGCGGCAGCGGCCCAAAGTCAGGAGGAAGTATAATGACAGAACGTTTGAACAGACTGAGGAAGTCTTTTGTTGAGCACAATATTGAGGCCATGCTGATAACAGGCCCGGAGAACCGCCGCTATTTAAGCGGCTTTACCGGCTCTGCCGCAAAGCTGATGATTGACCAGAAGAGTGCCTATATCTTTGTTGATTTTCGCTATGTTGAGCAGGCCAAAGCCCAGTGTCCGGATTTTACCGTAGTGCAGATCGGCGATGACTATTTTGAAAAGCTAAATCAGTGTTTAAACCAAGATAATGTAACTAAACTTGGTTTTGAAACTGATTTGGTGACCTATGAAAGTTACCGGCGGCACAGTGAAAAATTGGCAGGTGTGCAGCTGATTCCGGTAAAAAACATTACCGAAAAGTTAAGAATGATTAAAGATGAACAAGAAATTGACATTATCCGCCGCTCGGTAGATATCGTTGACAGGGCGTGGGCGGAGTTAGTGCAGCAAATTAAACCGGGAATTACCGAGAAAGAAGTGGCGTTGGAATTAGAATTTTTGATGCGCCGTCAAGGTGCGGAAGGCCGAGCTTTTGATTTTATCGTAGCTTCGGGTGAACGCGGCGCTTTACCCCACGGTGTGGCCGCCGATAAACAGATTTTGAGCGGCGAAGCGGTTACCGTTGATTGCGGTGCGGTGTATCAAGGGTATCACTCCGACATGACACGCAACTTTATATTCGGCCAACCAAATCAAAAACAGTTGGAAATTTATCAAATTGTCTTAGAGGCGCAGCTTGCCGGTGTGGAAGCGGTGCGCCCGGGTGTTCCGGCAGCGGAAGTGGATAAGGCTGCCCGCGATGTAATTAAGAAATATGGCTATGGAGATTACTTCGGCCACGGCACCGGTCACGGCGTGGGCTTGGCTATTCATGAAGGGCCGCGGGTATCTTTCCAAGAAAAAGAACTGCTTTTGGAACCCGGTATGGTGATTACTGTTGAGCCGGGAATTTATCTGCCCGGTTGGGGCGGAATACGCATTGAAGATACTGTGCTGGTTACCGCCGCCGGTTATCAAATATTAACACAAACACCAAAACAGCAGCTGCTGGTGCTGTAATTAAAAATTAATAAACACGATATAACTAGTGTGAGGAGGAAAATCCAGTGATTTCTACTAATGATTTTAAAACAGGTTTAACTATTGAATTGGACAACGACGTTTACCAGGTGGTGGAATTCCAGCATGTTAAGCCGGGTAAAGGTTCGGCATTTGTGCGCTCCAAACTGAGAAACCTGCGTACCGGTGCGGTGGTTGACAAAACTTTTAACGCAGGGGAGAAAATTCCTAAGGCGCGTGTTGACCGCAAAGAGGTTCAGTACTTATATAATGATGGTAAAGAGTATTACTTTATGGATATGGAAACCTTTGATCAATTCGGCATGACCACCGGGCAGTTGGGCGATGCGGTTAAATATTTAAAAGAAAACATGACTATTACCAATCTGCTGTTTAAAGGACAGTCAATCGGGGTGGAATTGCCTAATTATGTTGAGCTGGAAGTAGTAGAAACTTCCCCCGGTATTAAAGGTGATACCGCTTCCGGCGGCGGCAAACCGGCTACTTTAGAAACCGGTGCGGTAGTAAACGTACCTTTCTTTATTGAAGTGGGTGATGTGCTGCAGATTGATACCCGCAGCGGTCAATACATTAAAAGAGTATAGTTTATCTCAGGGAACGGTTTTGACCGTTCCCTTTTTCTATGGAGCGTAAATACTTTGGCATCTCAATGTGAAATTTTCTAATAACAATGTTTGTGATTAAAAAAACCTTTTTTGAGAAACAATATACTAGCATTGACCAACACTGGTATAAATTTTCAAAAGGGGGATGCAAACATGAACGACCTAAGAGCCAGAGTAGCTTATTTACAGGGGTTGGCCAGCGGACTGGATTTTCCCGCTGACAGTAAGGAAGGCAGGCTGCTTAACGGCATTGTTGATGTGTTAACGGATTTTGCTGAAGAGGTAACTGAACTGTCAGAAGCATATGACCGATTAGAAGATTATGTGGAAACTCTGGATGAAGACCTCTATGAACTGGAAGATGAAGTGTATTATGATGATGATGAGCGCGGTTTTGATTATCATGAAGATGATGAAGAAGATGATTTAGATGATTATGTAGAAGTTGACTGTCCGAGCTGTGGTGAAACTGTGATGTTCAATTCCGATATTCTGGAAAACGAAGATGTAATAGAAGTGATTTGCCCTAACTGCGATGAAGTGGTATTTGTAAATGATGATCGGACAGAATCGGCCGCTGAGCCGGAAGACATAACTAACAGCACTCATTATCAAGACGAAGATTTGTAAGATTTTAAGTTAAGAAGCTTACTTTATAATACACAACACAAGGCGTGATGAAATCGCGCCTTGTTTGTAAATATTATGTTGTAATTTCGCCAATTCTGTAGACCCCCTCTTGAATCCGTCAGCGCTTTTCAATAAAATATACTTATGGCTATACAGTTAGCATTTGGGAAAATATCAAAATGTCATTATTAAAAATGGGGGGATAGAAGTTGGGCAAACAAAAAATCGTTATTATCGGTGGGGTGGCAGCAGGTCCTAAAGCAGCTGCCCGGGCACGCCGCCGCAACCCGGAAGCTGAAATAATCATGCTGGAGCGCGGCTCAATGACTTCATATGCCGGCTGCGGCATGCCGTTTTACATTTCAGGACAGATTCATGATTTTAAAGAGCTTTATGCAACATCTTACGGGGTTGCCCGTGATGCTGATTACTTCGGCAAAGAAAAAGCAGTTAAACTCTACACCCGTACTGAAGCAGTTGCTGTCGATCGCAATAAAAAATTGGTTAAAGCCGTTAATTTAGACAGCGGTGAAGAGCTTGAATTTCCTTATGATCAATTGGTTTTAGCTACCGGTTCTTCTCCGTTTGTTCCGCCGCTGCCGGGTGTGGATTTGGACGGTGTTTTTCAGTTAAACCATCCCAATGATTCACAAAAAATAAAAGATGCGGTTGACACCGGAGAAGTTGAACGGGCAGTGATCATTGGTGCCGGTTTAATCGGTATGGAAGCAGCGGATGCGCTGTTTAACAAAATGGTGGAAGTAACCATTGTGGAGATGCAGCCGCAGGTGCTGCCCGGTATGCTGGATGCCGATTTTGCGGCTAAACTGCAGCGGCATATGTACGATGAAGGGGCGGAATTCTGTTTAGGCGATAAAGTTCTCAGTATTGAAGGGGACGAAAACGGTAAAGTTAAAGCAGTGGTTACCGAAAAGAACGGCCGCATAGAATGCCAAATGGTAGTGCTTTCGGTTGGTGTGCGCCCCAACGTTAAACTGGCCCAAGAAGCCGGTTTGGAAATCGGTTCGACCGGGGCAATTGTAGTAAACGAATATATGCAAACTTCTGATCCGTATATTTATGCCTGCGGCGACTGTGTGGAAAATACCCATCTTTTAACTAATCAAAAGGTATATACACCGATGGCTACATATGCGAACAGGCAGGGTCGGGTTGTGGGTGACAACCTTACCGGCGGCAGCAGCACCTTTAAAGGTGTGCTTGGTACCGGAGTAGCGGAAGTTTTCGAAATGAATATCGGCCGCACCGGCTTAAGTGAAGCGCAGGCTAAAAAGGCCGGTTTTAACGTAATTACCGCTGTTAACTCCGGCTTGGATCGCACTCATTATCACCCACGCCATGGTATAGTGCATTTTAAAGTGATTGTAGATGCAGACACTAAGCGCGTTTTAGGGGCGCAGGGTATCGGTAAAGGTGAAGTGGTGAAGCGGATTGATGTGATTGCCACTGCCATTAACTTCGGAGCCAAGTTAGAAGATCTTTCTAACCTTGATTTGGGTTATGCTCCACCGTTTGCATCTCCCATTGATATAATTCAACATGCTGCCAATGTTGCCCGCAACAAAAAAGATGGATTGGCAGTAACCATTTCTCCTGAAGAGTTAAAAGAAAAACTGGAGCGCGGTGACGATCTGATTGTATTGGATGTGCGCACGGAAAAACAATTTGCTCCGAAACATATTCAAGATGAACGTGTTATGCAAATTGCTTTGGGTGAACTGCGCGAGCGCTTGAATGAACTGCCCAAAGATAAAGAAATTGTAACAATGTGCCCGATGGGCATACGTGCTTATGATGCTTCACGCATTCTGCAGGGTGCCGGTTTCAAAAATGTTAAATTGATGGAAGGCGGCCTGAACATGTGGCCGTACGACTTGGAAATTCAGAAAAAGTAAATTGCAGCATCTTTTAGGCTCCCGCCGTTTTCGGCGGGAGCTTTTTTTGTGTTGAAAACAGATCAATTCATTTAATGATGTATCTGGCATAAATTACCGGAGGCAGCCATAGATATATTTTGAGGGAGGGGACAACTTGTGACTGGCGTTAATGCTGCGTTAAGCAGAGAAAAAGTTGATGGGAGCGGGTTATCGCTGCCGGTGCAGGGTGTGCTGAAAGTAATTCCTTCTCACCTGCGTTTAATGATCCAGCGGCTGCCGACCGAGGTGCTGAAAAGAGTTGAAGAAATACGCCTGCGGCAGAATCGTCCGCTGGTGGTGGGTACTGATGCCGATGACCGCTTTTTACATCGCGAAGGTGGATTAACCCGTTATGAGGTGCAGGCTTATATAGTTAGCGCCGATGATATTAAGCGCACCATCCAACTGGTCAGTAATTCTTCTATATATGCACTGGAAGAAGAATTAAAAAACGGCTATATTACTCTTCCCGGCGGGCATCGAGCGGGGATAACCGGCAAGGTGCTTTCTGAAAACGGTGCAGTAAAAACAATGAAATACATTGCCGGGTTTAATTTAAGGGTTTCCCGGCAGGTTTACGGGGCAGCCGATAAGCTGCTTAAGCACTTATTATCGCCAGAAGGAGAAGTTTACCATACTATGCTTATTTCGCCGCCGCGCTGCGGTAAAACAACTATGCTGCGGGATTTAGTGCGTTCATTGTCTAACGGCATTGCCGAGCTTAAATTTCCCGGTGTCACCGTAGGGGTGGTGGACGAGCGGTCGGAGATTGCCGGTTGTTATTGCGGTGTGCCGCAGCTGGAAGTAGGGGTGCGCACCGATGTGCTGGATGCCTGCCCTAAAGCTGCCGGCATGATGATGCTGCTGCGCTCAATGTCACC
>CBEUVQ010000052.1:0-11529 GCA_965546615.1 uncultured Peptococcaceae bacterium | reverse complement strand
GGCCTTCCAAGCCGGGTACGTGGGTTCGATTCCCATCACCCGCTCCATTTATTTTAAGCCGCCTTATTTAAAGTCGGCTTTTTTTATTGCGAATTATACACCGCAGTTTATAACGGCACAGCCGTAAAAACTGTGGTTGATTTAGTTTAAACTAAGCGGTGTCAATATAATGCAAATAATTATTTTGAGGTGATATACTGTGGGGAAAGGTATTTTTCAACAGCAAAGGAATGGTTTGTTTGCCGTTAATATTTCTGCACCGGGCGGAATATTAACAGTTGATCAGTTGGCCGGTTTAGCGAAGGCTGCTTCCGAGCTTGGTGCGTGGCGGATAAAATGCGGTACCAGGCAGACTCTGGTTGTATTATTAGCGGAAGATAAAATCAATGCTTTGGTAGAAGCTGCAGAAAAATTAAATTTGATGGTATCACCTTTTGGCAGTGCGGTGCGCAGTGTGAAAGTCTGTTCCGGCGGGGAAGGGTTGTGTCCGCGGATGATTGGCGATGCTTTGAGTTTGGGAATCAAGTTAGAAGAACGGTATATGGGCAGATCAACACCAAAAGATTTTAAAATTTCTACTGCCGGATGTGCGCGCGGCTGTACCGAACCTTACTGTGCGGATTTTGGTGTGGTTGCTACCGGCAGAGATTTATTTAAGATAGTGATTGGTGGGCGCGGTTCCACTTCCCGACCCATTCACGGGCAGGTTGTGGCGGAAGAAGTGCCCGGGGATAAAGTGGCTGCGGTACTGGATTATGTGTTAGAAAAATATATCCAACTGGCTCAGCCCCATGAACGGTTGTGCGGTACCATTGAGCGTGTTGGCATTGATCAATTTATTCCACCTGCCGAAAGCTTTGCTGGAGAAGCGGAACTTGGTGTTGACGAAGAATTTGCCAGCTTTTTATCATCTGATGAATAAAGCTGAAGCAGCAAGCGGCCGGATGCGTTCTGTTAACTGTTAGTTGATAAGTAAAGGAGGATGTACATGGCTGAAGTTGTTAATGATGTCAATTTAGGATTGATGTTGACAAAGCTGGATTTGCTGTGCAGCGACTGCGATAATCACAATACCGACAACTGCAAAGAGGCAACCTGCTTAGTCGGCTTTAGCAAGAAGGTGCTGCGGTTTGCTATGCAAAAGGGTATTTTAGACATCCCGGGAGCTCATAAGTTAATTCCTACCGGTGATTTTAAACCTTATTACTCTGAATCGGTGGCGGCGGCACTGGCGGAAACATGCAAACAGTGCCGTGAGTGTCGGGAAAATCACAGCTCAGATTGCGTTATTTCGCTGGTGCGCAATTCCTTGGAAAGCGCGGTTTTACAAGAACAATTAGAATATCCCGGCAGTGTATTTATGTACTTGGCACAAATAAAAAACCAGAACCCTGAATTGGCTGAAATTTTAGCCAAGGCTTTAATTGCAAAATAAAAAATTAACATAATCAAACAGCCCTTCCTTTCGGGAGGGCTGTTTGCTGTTTGATTATTAAGCATGAACAATGCGATGCTTGAAAATACCAAAATTTCCTTGGTATAGATTGTCAATCGTTTCAGAATAATAATGGCTGTAAGAAAACTATGGGAGGAGGGCCAAAATTTAATGGCACAGACACATTTTTTTGTACATGAAAAAGAAGATAATGTAGGGGTGGCGGTTGTAGATATCAAAGCAGGAGAGAATGTTAACGGCTGGCTGATGGAGGATGACGAAGAAATTGCTATAAAATCAACCGGCGATATTCCGTTAGGGCATAAAATTGCTTTAAATGATATTTCTAAGGGAAGCAAAGTGTTGAAGTACAATGTGGTGATTGGGCAGGCCACCCAAGATATTAAGCAGGGTGAGCATGTACATACACAAAATCTTAAAACAATGAGGTGGTAATTATGGCAGCACCAACAATTTACGGATATAAAAGAGAAAACGGGCGTGTCGGTGTCAGAAATTATGTTGCTGTTTTAGCATTAGATGATATCTCTAATGCTGCTGTTGAAAGCGTAGCAAAAATAGTTGAAGGAACAATTGCGCTGCCCCATTCTTATGGGCGCCTGCAGTTTGGTGAAGATTTAGAGCTGTTCTTCCGCACTGTCATCGGTACAGGAGCGAACCCTAACATTGCAGCCTGTGTTGTTATTGGAATTGAACCCAACTGGACTAATAAAGTGGTAGAAGGTATTGCCAAAACGGGTAAGCCGGTGGCAGGGTTTGCAATTGAGCGCAACGGTCAGTACAAAACTATAGAAGCAGCAGCGCGTAAAGCGCATGAATTTGTTCAATATGCCACCGAGCTGAGACGTGAAGAATGCAGTATTGCGGATATTACTATGAGTGTTAAGTGTGGAGAGTCTGATACCACTTCCGGTTTAGCAGCCAACCCAACAGTTGGTGTAGTTACAACCAGGATGGTGGAATGGGGGGCAACAGTTATCTTTGGGGAAACATCGGAATTAACCGGTGGAGAAGATATTGTTGCCGCGCGTTTTGACAGCGATGCCGAAAGAGCAAAATTCAATAAGATGCATGCCGATTATATGAAGCTGATTGAAGATCAAGGAGTTGATCTGCTCGGTTCGCAGCCAACGCAGGGTAACATTGCCGGTGGTTTAACTACAATTGAAGAAAAAGCTTTGGGCAATATTCAAAAAATCGGTAAGAAAGTTCCCGTTAAAAGTGCACTAAAAGAAGCAGAAGCTCCGAAGGGGCCCGGACTGCATTTTATGAATTCATCGTCAGCAGCTGCAGAAATGTTAACCCTTTGTGCTGCGGCCGGTTCGGTAGTGCATTTATTCCCGACAGGGCAGGGGAACATTGTCGGAAACCCGGTGATGCCGGTTGTTAAACTAAGTGCAAACCCAATTACGGTAGCAACTATGGCAGAACATATTGACGTTGACCTTTCCGGACTGCTGCGCCGGGAAATGGATTTAGAAAGTGCGGGAGATTTGCTGTTAGATATGATGATTCGCGCCTGCAACGGCAGGATGATGAATGCAGAAATTTTAGGCCACAAAGAGTTTGTGATGACAAAACTTTACCCCAGTGCTTAGTGATGTTAAATATTCATATTATAAAACGGGCCTATATTATAGGCTCGTTTATAATATTGAAAGTGTCGGCAGTCGGTTTTGCAGCTTTTAGCGGATATGTTTACAAAATTAACTAAAACCTGTTGACACTTACTGCATAACCAATTACAATAAAAATATACATACAAGGTATTACCACATACCTATGACATCTATGCAGCCGAATTGTTCTTGTTAGAACATTAGCCAAATTTAGAGGTGATAATGATGAAAATCGTGGTGACTGAGCTGATTTGGCCGGAAGGTATCGAAATTTTAAACGGCCTGGGGGAAGTAGTTTATGATCCTGATCTGTGGAAATCTGGTAACCTTTCAGAGACAGTGGCGGATGCAGATGCGTTAATTGTCCGGAATCAAACTAAAGTAACAAAAGAACTTTTGGCTGCAGCGACTAAATTAAAGGCAGTAGGCAGGTTGGGCGTTGGTTTGGATAATATCGATGTTGCTGCCTGCAAAGAAGCGGGGATTAATGTAGTTTTTGCGCGGAATTGCAACGCAATTTCGGTTGCGGAATATGTTTTTGCCGCTATGTTTGCTTTTGCGCGTCAGCTGGACAAAGCCACTGAAGATGTTAAAAAAGGTGGTTGGAATCGTAAGCAGTTTACATTAACGGAATTGTACGGAAAGACTTTAGGTCTGGTCGGCGTCGGAGAAATTAGCAGTCGGTTGGCGGCCAGAGCAAAAGCTTTTGGCATGAAAATAATTGGTTTTGATCCGTTTTTGCCGCCGTATGAAACTGCTTGTACCGAGTTTGGCGTTGAACTGACAACTTTAGATAGAGTTCTTTCGGAGTCTGATTTCATCAGCCTGCATTTGCCGTTGAATAATCAAACCCGTAATCTTATTGACAAAGAAAAAATCGACATGATGAAACCAACTGCTTGCATAATCAATACCGCTCGTGGTGGTATCATCGATGAAAATGCTCTTTATGAGGCGCTGAAAACCGGTCAAATTGCCGGTGCTGCTTTAGATGTATTGGCTGTGGAACCGCCGACCGGATCGCCGCTGGCGGAACTGGATAATATTATTCTAAGTCCGCATATTGCCGGCCTTACCGAGGAAGCGCAGGTGCGTACTTCGGTATTGGTGGCAAAAGAAATAAGCAAAGTGCTGCAGGGGCAGCCGTCGTCTTGCTGCGTGAGATAACCAGTATTTAATAAATTGGGAGGAATTTTAATGCCTGAGTTTTCATCTCAATTACTGCAGGAATTCTGCACCGGGCTGATTAACGGTGCCGGCGTTCCGAAAGAAGATGCCGCGGTGGTGGCGGATGTATTAGTGAAAACAAGCTTAGAAGGCTTGGATACCCATGGAATCAGCCGCCTGCCAATCTATTTGTCCAGGATTTTAAACGGTCGTATTAATGCGAAAGCAAACATAAAAACGGAGCGGGTTGCTCCGGCGCTGGCCAGAATTGACGGCGATAACGGGCTGGGCCAATATGTGGCTGCGCGTGCGATGCAAACAGCGATTGATTTGGCCAAAGAGGCCGGTGTCGGTGTGGTGACAGTAAAACACAGCAATCACTATGGCGCGTCATCTTACTACTGTAAAATGGCTGCCGCTCAAGGAATGATCGGCATGGCGTTTACTAATACTCCTTCCGGTATTCCGCCGTGGGGAGGCAGACAAGCCTATTTTGGAACCAATCCCATTGCCTTCGCTTTTCCTGGTAAAGAGCAGCCGGTGGTTGTCGACATGTCATCCAGTACAGTGGCCAGAGGACATATCATTTTAGCTGCCAAAGAAGGAAGAAGCATTCCCGAAGGTTGGGCAATTGACAGTGAAGGAAAGCCGACTACAGATGCTGAAGCGGCTTTAAAAGGTGCTGTTCTGCCAATGGCCGGACCTAAAGGTTATGCCATGGCTTTGGCGGTGGAAATAATGTCTGCTATTTTGAGCGGCTCTGCTTATGGACCGCAGGTTGGTTGGATGTATGATGAAAGTACAGAGCCTGTCAACATCGGCCACAGTTTTATTGCTATAGATGTGAATAAATTAATGCCGATTGAGCATTTTGAAGATAGATTAGATGATATGGTACAGGAAATTAAATCATCACCTAAAGCGGCAGGGGTGGATGAAATATTCATTCCCGGCGAAAGAAGAACAAATAAAGCAGAAAAACGCTTAAAAGAAGGTATTCCTGTAAGTGAACAATTGTTAAATGAGCTGAATGCTTATGCAGATCAGTTTGGTGTTGCTAAATTGAAGTAACCAAAGATTGGTAATTTTTTTAGATTTCTCTTTTTTAACTAATTGATTGTAAAATTTACCCGTTCAGCGGGTAAAAGATTAATAATAAAAAATAACCCTTAAGGGGGAGGAGGATCTACGTGGTAAAGTTTTTGGTGCATGACAGCAATGACTCTGTAGGTGTAGCCGTTGTCGATATCGAAGCCGGCGAAACAGTAAAAGGCTACTACATGGAAGAAGGAAAGGAAATTGAAGTAGTAGCTAAAAACAATGTGCCTCTTGGACACAAAATTGCTTTAGTTGATGTGAAAAAAGGTGAGCCGATTATTAAGTACAACGTTCCTATCGGTAAAACCGTTGCAGATATTACTGTAGGCGAACACGTTCACATTCACAATTTAAAAACTGCGAGGTGGTAAAAACATGACTGCTCCAAAATTTATGGGATATCGCCGTGAAAACGGCCGAGTAGCTATTCGTAACTATGTGTTGGTTTTGTCATTGGATGATATTTCTAATGCTGCTGTAGAAAAAGTAGCTAATAACGTAAAAGGTACCATTGCTATTCCGCACGCATATGGTCGTTTGCAGTTTGGCGAAGACCTTGATTTGACTTTCCGTACTTTAATCGGTACCGGTGCTAACCCGAACGTTGCTGCTTGTATCGTAATCGGTATTGAGCCGGAATGGACAAACTATATTGTAGAGAATATCGCTAAAACAGGTAAGCCGGTTGCAGGTTTCTCCATTGAGCGCAACGGTGAGTTTGAAACCGTTAGAAAAGCTTCCTGGAAGGCTATGGAATATGTACAGTGGGCAACAGAGCTGAAGCGTGAAGAATGCGGCTTGGATGAACTGGTAATCTCTGTTAAATGCGGTGAATCAGACACCACCTCCGGTTTGGCTTCCAACCCTTCTATCGGCAACATGGTTGACCGGATGGTTGAACTGGGTGCTACTGTAATGTTTGGTGAAACTTCCGAAATTACCGGTGGCGAAGATATTGTTAAAGCCCGTGCAGCAACACCGGAAGTAGGTGAAGCGTTCTATAAAACTTGGAGTGACTACAACCAGTTTATTCTGGATCAAGGTGTAGATTTGTCCGGTTCACAGCCTACCAAAGGTAACATTGCCGGCGGTCTTACCACTATTGAAGAAAAGGCTTTAGGTAACATTCAAAAAATCGGTAAGAAAAGCAGATATGTTGGCGTACTGAAGCCGGCAGAAGCACCTACCGGAAAAGGTCTGTGGTTTATGGATACTTCATCTGCAGCTGCAGAAGCTATCACTCTGTGGGGTGCCGGCGGTTCTGTACTGCACTTCTTCCCTACCGGCCAAGGCAACATTGTAGGTAACCCGATTGTACCGGTGGTTAAAGTATCTGCTAACCCGCTCACTGTTGAAACTATGAGCGAACACATTGACGTTGATTTAAGCGGTCTGCTGCGCATGGAATTAAACTTAGATCAAGCTGGAGACAAATTGATGGAAATGATGATGCGTACCGCTAATGGCCGTAGAACAAAAGCTGAAGTGTTAGGTCACGTAGAATATGTAATTACCAAGCTTTATCGTTCTGCTTAATGCCGACCGTAATATTTCTATAAATATAATTAAAGATCGCAAATCCTTGACTGCTTGGTCTAAGGATTTGCGATCTTTATTGATTTAATGCATTATAATAAAATATAGTTTTAAACCATGTTTTGCATGATATAAAACTATATTTTAAAGTGCAGAGCTATTTTTTTGTTATCGTTTGCTTGATAGAGTTAAGAACGCTGACAAGGTGTGCCTGCATCAAAAGACTTGCTTCATCTTCTTTTCCGTGATAAATTGCTTCTAAAATCTTGATATGTTCTTTGATCGAAAGATCGGGGCGGCCGGGAATAGTATGGGTTAAATCCCGGCTTTTTTTCAAAAGATCCAACATACTGCTCATCAGACGTACCACTACCGGATTACCGGTCATTTCAGAGACCAACATGTGAAATTCTTGGTCGTTTTCCCGATAGCTTTTGACATCAATTTTTTTGCTCTCAATAAGGTTGTTGCTTTCAGCAATAAAATTAGTAATCCTTTGCCGGTATTCTTCTGTGCAGCGCTTGGCTGACCAGCGTGCTGCAGCTGTTTCTAAAACTAAACGAACTTCAAATAAATTTTCAATGGTATCAGATTCATTAACCAGCAAACTAGATAACTGACGAGCGATAATTTGAGGGTTTGCCCTGGCTACAAATATACCGATTCCATGCTTTACCTCTAAAATACCAATCCCGGATAATGTTTTTACCGCATCTCGGATTACTGTTCGGCTGACACCGAATTTTTCAGCCATTTCTCTTTCGGTGGGCAGGCGGTCGCCCGGCTGTAATTTGCCGGATTTAATTAATTCTTTTAAATAACTGGCTACTTCATTTCGCAGTGTTTTTTTACGACCGATTTGTGGAAACATAAGTCAAACCTCCAAGCTAAAAGTGACACTGATATGAGGTATTACCATTACGCTTAATAATACTATATTTACGGTGTTGGTACAAGGCGCTTTATAGTTATTGTACATAAAATCATTTAATTAGAAAAGGGGTATAATGTTTGCTTTACTATACTGCTTACTGCAGTAAAAACAGATCTTTAACGCAGTTTGCTTATGTAATTATTTTACTGGTGATAAGTATCGGAATAACAGATTTTTTTATTGACATCTTATCGTTTAACCTTTAAAATATGGTTGTGAACGGTGGTACTACCACATACCTATGAAGTATTTTCAATCCTTACTGATTTTTTATTAATTATTATTTAGATTGCAATCTGAAGTACTTCGTTTTTTCAAAAAATTCGGTAGTAATTTAAAGCACATTATTTAAGCCGCTTCCGGAGAAACGGCATTCAACATACTTAATTAAGGAGGAAATATTTAGTGAACAGAACAAAGGTCATTGCTTTAGCTCTTTCGTTGGTTGCTTTAGTGGCTACCATGGCAGGTTGTGCCGGACAAGGAGCTAACAACGATGCTGCTAACGACGCTGCAAACTATCCTGAAAAACCAATTAATATGATTGTTGCATTTACTGCCGGTGGCTCCAGTGATGTACAGGCCCGGATTATGCAGAAATACTGGGACAAATATGCAGATCAGCGTTGGGTTTTTGTATATAAGCCCGGTGCCGGTGGCGCAATTGGATTTGCAGAAATTGCAAAATCTAAAGCTGACGGATATACCATTGGCGGTGTGAACGTGCCGCACATTATCCTGCAGCCGTTGGGTCAGGGTGCGCAATTCTCTCCGGAGGATTTTGAATACATTGCTCAGGTTGTTAATGACCCGCAAGTGCTGGTGGTTAAAAAAGGCAGCCAGTTTAAGAGCGCACAGGAAGTTGTAGACTATGCCAAAGCAAATCCCGGCAAGTTGAAAGTAGGTATCACCGGTACATTTACCGGCAACCACTTAGCTCTGTTGAAATTCCAAGATAAAGCCGATATTGAGGTAGCACAGATTGTTTACAAAGGTGCTGCTGACCAGAACGCTGCCCTTTTAGGCGGTGAGATTGATGTAATGATGGGTAACTATAACGATGTGATGCGTTCTTTGGATCAAATGACGGTGCTGGCAATTGCTTCAGAGGAGCGTGCAGAGAAATTACCTGATGTACCGACATTTAAAGAAGTTGGTTTTGATATGGTATCTGAAATTCGCCGCGGGTTTGTAGCACCGAAAGGCATAGATGAAGCCAAGCTTCAGTACCTGCGTGATATATTTAAAAAGATTGCTGATGACCCCGATTACCAAAAGGATATGGAAACAGCAGGACAGCCCAGCTCTTTCTTGGATGGCGAAGCATTTGGCAAATATGTGATGGAAGAGAATAAGGATGCTGAGAATATCTTGAAGAGTTTCAACTTGATTTAACTTAAACCAAAAATTAAATAGCGGTGGGAAATGTTGAATTTCCCACCCAGACTTTATTTTCCAGCAAACTATGAAAGAAACCATGAAAGAAGGTGGGTCATAATATGGTTGAACACATGATAGCCGGTTTATTAAATGCTCTTGCGCCAATTAACTTACTGATTGCGGTATTAGGACTTGCCGGCGGTATTATTATCGGTACACTGCCGGGTTTAACTGCAACTATGGGTGTGGCACTGATGGTACCCCTTACTTTTGCTATGGATCCTGCTTCCGGTTTGGTAATGCTTGGGGCGATATATTCCGGTGCTATTTATGGCGGTGCCAATGCTGCTATTCTCATTAATACACCCGGAACGCCGTCTTCCGTGGCTACAACTTTTGATGGTTGGCCGCTGTGTCGTCAGGGGCGCGCTGATGAGGCCTTAATTACTTCGCTGGTTTCCTCCAGCTTTGGGGGCATTGTCGGTACCATTCTTTTGGCAACTGTTGCTGTTCCTTTGGCTACTTTCTCTTTGAAATTTGGTGCGCCGGAGTTCTTTTGGCTGTGCGTATTTGGTCTCAGTACCATTGCTGCTATGTCAATGGATAACGTTTTAAAAGGCTTGATATCCGGAGCAATAGGGCTTTTAATTGCAGGTATCGGTCTGGATCCCATTTTGGGGACACCAAGGTTTACCTTTGGCAGCTATTCACTGGTACAGGGGATCGAAGTTATTCCGGCTATGATTGGTTTGTTCTCATTTGCTCAGGTTATTTCACTGGTGGGCAGCAAAGAGAAATTTATTGCTGAGTACAAACCAACACCTCGGGCGTTTAGAAATGTGGTTTCCTTTGTATTTAATAAATGTAAGATGAATCTAATGCGTTCTTCTGTATTGGGCAGCATAATTGGTATTTTGCCCGGTGCCGGCGGAGAGATTGCTTCCATTATTACCTATAACGAAACCAAGCGTTGGGATAAAAACCCCAGCCGTTTTGGTAAAGGTGCGTTAGAAGGTGTTGTGGCCAGTGAGTCTGCCAACAACGCGGTTATTGGCGGCTCCTTAATTCCGATGTTAACTTTGGGCATACCGGGCAGCGCTGTGGCTGCAATCATCATGGGAGGACTTTTGGTACACGGTATTACCCCGGGCTTTAAAATCTTTAGTGAAAATGGTGATGTAGCGTATACTTTCATCATGTCGCTGTTAGTGGTTAACTTTTTAATGCTTTTCGTCGGCTTAGCGCTGATTAAAGGTACTGCCCGGATTTTGAATGTACCAACTACATTTGTAGGCGTCGGTGTTGTGGTGTTGTCGGTAATTGGTTCTTATGCTATCCGCAACAGCATGGTGGATGTCGTAGTAATGCTGGTGTTTGGTTTAATTGGTCACTTTGGCGGCCGGATTGGTTTGGATTCCGGGGCAATGGCTTTAGGTATTATTTTAGGTCACATTGTTGAGGCCAACCTTGGAAAATCTTTGAGTTTGGCAGCGGCTGAAGGATCGCTTTGGACGGTGTTCTTTACCCATCCTATTTCGCTGATTTTGATTGTGCTGACAGCTCTCTCTGTGGTCACACCGTTTATCTTGAAAAAACGCAGCAATAAAGGAGGGGAAGAAGTTGCTATCGACTAAAAAAGCAGATATATATGCCGGGATATCCAGCATCATTGTTGCATTGGCCTTTTACTCTCAAACGGGCGAATTGGCAGTGGAAAGTAAAGTGCTTCCCTTAGTTTTGATTGTGTTCTTGACTGTCAGCGGTGTAGTACTGATGATACGGGGCTTTATAAGTAAAAATGATAAGCCTTTGGTTGCAGATATAGTTTACAGCAGGGCGTTTATCATGCTCGCTGCGGCTGCAGTATATTTAGCTGCCATTATATATATAGGTTTTTATACTTCCAGCTTTATATTTTTGGTATTGATGTCTTGGCTGCTAAACGACCAAGGGCGATCGCTAAAAACTTTAGGTGTATCTGTAGTTTTTGGGATAATAATTACAGCTGCCGTATATCTAACCTTTACGTTATCTCTTAAAGTGCCGACACCGATCGGATTGTTCTATTAAACGAAATATCCAAAAAAAACGGTTAACTAATAGTTAGCCGTTTTTTTATTTTTTACATGAGTGAGTTATATGCGTACAGAGTCCTGTGCATTTATGTAAATAATTTTAATGCAGCTGCATAATACATAATTTTCATAAAAAAAACAATACTATAATGCAGATAAAATTCTTATTGTTGCGAACAGTAAAAAAAGATTGACACATTTCATAATTACAAGTAAAATTATAGCATGTGAAGGTTGGTACTACCACATACCTATTACATATTA
>CBEUVQ010000051.1:0-12451 GCA_965546615.1 uncultured Peptococcaceae bacterium | reverse complement strand
CCCCGAATAGGTCCACTTTTTTTTAAAGTGTCTACTATTCGGGGTTCAGTTCACTTTAAGCTGTCGTTTCTTTTTTGTTATGTGTGCAGCTCTTTAACGCATTTCAAAAATTCTTCCACCAAAACAGGATCAAACTGAGTGCCGGCATTTCTCTTTAATTCCTCAACAGCCTGTTTGTAGGTCAGTGCTTTTTTATAAGGGCGTTCGGTAGTCATGGCATCAAAACTGTCTGCAATTGCCGCAATCCGCCCAAACAGCGGTATTTCATCTCCCTTGATGCCAAAGGGGTATCCTTTGCCGTCATAACGTTCATGGTGATAAAGAATCACCGGAATGGATTGTTCTAAAGAAGGAATTTCCCGGGCAATATCCGCCCCGATAACGGGGTGCTGCTTAATTATCTGATATTCTTCTTCGGTTAACTTTTCCGATTTTAGTAAAATGGACATGTCTGTTTTGATCTTGCCGATATCGTGCAAAAATGCTCCATAGCGCAGAAGTTTAATGTCATCTTCCGGCAGTTCTAAATGTCGGGCGAGAGTTTCAGCATAATAAACCACGCGCTCGGAATGTTTAAAAGTGTATTGGTCTTTGGCGTTGATTACAATGTTCAATGTTTTAATGGTACTGATGGTGGCTTCATCTTCTTCTGATGAAATTTCATCGAGCACAGTGGAATAAAGCACTGCGCAATTTTTGGTTCTTTTGGCGGTGTATAAGGCGTAATCCGCCTGCTGCAGTAAGTCATCCCTGTTGGTGGCGTTTATAGGGAAGCAGGAAATGCCCAGCGAAACAGTGACGGAAATTACAGAATTATTACAATCAAGTGTATGAAAAGCTTTATTATTTACAGTATCAATAAACCCTCGACCAATGTCAAAAGCTTTCTGCGGGGGTGTGTTGGGCAAAATTACTGCAAATTCTTCACCGCCGTAGCGGGAAACAAAGTTGTCTTTAAAGTAATTCTGCATTAATAATGCCAGGTTTAAAAGAACCTTATCACCGGTTTGATGGCCGAATATATCATTTATTTGTTTGAAATTATCAATATCAATCATAAACAAAGCAAAGGTTTGACCGTTTAGCTTGTGAGCTTCGATTTGCTTGTTTAATTCTTCTTGAAATCTTCGGTGGTTATATAATCCCGTTAAGCAGTCGGTAGCCGCTTTGTGTTCCAGAGTTCTGCTGACCGTCATTAACGTGACAATGCTGTCGAAGGAATCTTTATACTGCTTTAACAAAAAAGGAAGGCACATTTGAATTTCAGCCTTGCCCTGCAGCACCGCAATAGCTTTTTCCCAACAAGTACTGTAGCCGCACGCACCGCAGTTTAACAAATCCTTCTCGGTGTATTTGCCGGTTTGATGCAGCACTTCCCAAATCTGCTCTTTGCTGAACAGCTTTTTAATCCGCTGCTTATTGACAAATGAGCGGCGGTTGTCTAAATCGGGGTATAACTGAGCGAAGTCTTTGGGATATTGGTAGATGCCTTGGCGTTCGGTGTTGGTGTAATTTATTACCTTTTGGGTTTTGTTAAAGCAGAGTTCATTATTGGCAACTTGCGGGCCGTTGATGCATCCGTCGCAGCACAGCAAATCAGCAATTGCCGGAGATAATGAACCGCATGATATAGAACGCAAAATACTTTTGCATTTTGTCGGCCCGTTGGCTTCAATTACATCAAGCGAACCTACATCTTGATGCAGGCCAATGGTTTTTAACAGCCCGCCGGCTAACGGAAACAGCCGGGCCACATTCGCTCCGGGTGAATCCCAATCGCTGTTTGGTAAGCTGCTTAAGTCAATTTTTTCCTCACTGAACCATTCTTTAAGCTGCCTGAAAGTGATTACCGCATCAATGTGATTGCCGGCATAGGGGGTAACTGATTCCGCCTTTTTAGAAATACAGGGACCGATAAAAACCGTCTTGCACTGCGGGTGATGGTGTTTTGCCGCTTGGCCGGTAATCATCATTGGCGATTGAATGGGTGCCAAACAGCTTATTAAATTAGGGAAATGCTTTTCCACCAACAAAACCACCGATGGACAGGTGGTAGAAATAATTGTTCTGCGATTGGATTCAGCCAATAGCTTTTGATATTCATAAGCACATATTTCCGCACCAAAAGAAGTTTCATAAACATAGCTGAAACCAAGATTTTTTAAGCCGCTGATCAGCTGATGAGGCAGGCAGGTGAAAGAAGCCACAAAAGAGGGAGCAACTATGGCAGCAACTTCTTCGCCGGCTGTCAGCCAATTTTTAACCAGCGGCGTGTCGTCATACAGAATCTTTGCCCCTTGGGAACATACTTTTACACAACTGCCGCACAATATGCAGTCCTGCTTGTTGATGGTGGCTTTGCCGTTGTGAAATGAAATGGCATTAACGGGGCAAGCGCGGACGCAAGCATAACAATTGCGGCATAAATTATTATCGGTGATTAATATTTTCATATTGTCCACTCACCATTGTAAAAATAATGAAAACTTATATATATTTGTTATTTCTATACTTTTTAAATAAACCCTTTGTTTTTTTTAAAGCGTTATTAGAAAAAATGTTCCATTTCGGGGCTTAGTTTAAGGCGTTTTCAAATTTATGGATATCATTGATCGGTGCCAGACAGGCGTAGTTTTTGCAAATATAGGCAGTGGGACGATTCTCTGCCGCAATACGGTCTTTTAGCAGCGGTAAATCCGGCTTGGGGCCGTTAAGCGGTCGGTAAAGCAGGGCTGCTTCCGGTAAAAACTTGCTCTGTGCTGCGGTCAGCATTTGCTCGGTTGTTGGGCTGCTTTTATCACCGACGATGACAATTTCTAAAGGAGGCTGCTGAAAAATTAACCCCGACATGATGAAAAAAGTGTACCCTTTAGGATAGCGCTGCACTTCGCCGCTGAAGGCATTGAGCTGTTTCTCCGCGTAATCTTCCAGTTTGCTGTCTTTGCTTATGCGCGCTAAACGAACTAAATTATAGGCCGCCACCGAGTTGCCGGAAGGAATGGCTCCGTCATAAACTTCTTTGGGACGGGTAATTAACTGTTCACTGTCTTTCCCATAAAAGAAAAAGCCGCCTTGTTTTTCATCCCAAAACAAATTAATCATATCGGCATTAAGCTGCATTGCCTTTTCCAAAAACTGATAATCAAAGGCGGCTTGGTACAGTTCCAACAATCCCCAAATCATAAATGCGTAATCGTCCAAATAAGCGGGATAAGCGGCCTCGTCGTCACGATAGCGTGCCAAAAGCCGCCCTTCTTTGGTGCGCAGCCGATTAAAAATAAATTCTACCGCTTTGGCTGCAGCTGCTTGATAGGAATGCTCCTGCAGTATCTGAGCACCTTTGGCCAGAGCGGCAATCATCAAGCCGTTCCAGGAAGTAAGAATTTTATCATCTTTAGCGGGATGAACCCGCCGGCTGCGATAGGCAAAAATTTTGGGGCGGCAGCGCTGACGCAGATCATTTAATTCTGCCGCGGTTAAATCGGCTTTGATTAAATTGGGAATACTTTTGCCTGCAAAATTTCCTTCTTTGCTGATGTCGTACAGCTCACAAAAGCGTTTGGCGTCTTGTGTGCCCAGTACGTTAATAATTTCTTCCGGTGTCCATGAGTAAAATTTTCCTTCTTCACCTTCGGAATCGGCGTCTTCAGCAGAGTAAAAGCCGCCTTCCGGGGAGGTCATATCTCTTAAAACATAATCAAATATGCTGACGGCAGCATCCTTGTATAATGCAGATTTGGTAATTTGATATGCTTCCAAGTAAGCAATCGCCAGCATGGCGTTATCATAAAGCATTTTTTCAAAATGAGGTATCAGCCATTTGTTATCTACCGAATAACGGGAAAAACCAAAACCGATGTGATCGTATATGCCGCCGCGGTACATAGATTCTAAAGTTTTTTCTGCCATTTCCAAAGCGGCTTTTTCCCGGTAATATTTATAATAACGCATTAAAAACATCAAGTTATGGGCGGCGGGGAATTTGGGGGCGGGGCCAAAACCACCGTAAATGCTGTCAAATTGACTTTTTAATTGTATATAGGCAGAATCAATGATTTCTTTATTAAATTTACCGGGCAGTGACTGCCCCGTATTACTCACCGATTGAGCAATTTGCTGCGCAATATCGGTCAGTGACTGGCGATCGCGCTGCCATTTTTGTTGAATGGCATTCAATATATCCAATAGACCGGGCATTCCGCGACGGGATTGTTTGGGGTAATAAGTGCCTGCAAAAAACGGCACCTTATCGGGAGTCATAATAATGGTTAAAGGCCAGCCGCCGTGCCCGGTAATTGATTGGCAGACTGTCATATAAATGTGATCTACATCCGGGCGTTCTTCGCGATCAACCTTAACAGAAACAAAGTATTTATTTAAAACATCCGCCACTTCTTTGTCCTCAAAAGACTCCCGCTCCATTACATGGCACCAATGGCAGGTGGAATAGCCGATAGACAGAAATATCGGTTTATCTTCAGCGATTGCTTTGGCAAATGCTTCTTCACTCCAAGGATACCAATTAACCGGGTTATAAGCATGCTGTAAAAGATAAGGAGATTTTTCTTTAATGAGCCTGTTGGGTGTTTTTGTAGACTTCATTGGTATCACATCCTTATTCTTTATAAAAATTATACCGGTATTATGCTGTCCAATAACTGACTTTTAATAACTGTTTTTGCTGCTGATATTGCTAAGTGGAAACTTGGTGGAAAAGTATATATGCTATAGACATTTTTGCAGCGCTCAATGCAATAAAGGAAAAAGCAGCGGCATGTGGAAACTATACTGTATATTTTAAAACTTAAGGAGGAGCGAAATGGCCGAAGCTCAATTATTTAACATCAAAGACATTAAGGATAATGAATGGCAGCCTCATCCGGACAGCCCCGGAGTGTTTGTGAAAGGCATTTTATCCGGTAAAGAAGGGTTAGGGTTTAAAACAGCATATGTCAAGATTTTACCGGGCTGTGAGCTGCTGCCGCACACCCACGATGTAACGGAAGTATTTTATTTTATCAGCGGCACCGGCAGTCTGCTTTTAAACGGCGAACGGGTAGAATGCGGGGAAGGTAGCGTGGTGGTTGCTCCCGCCGGTGTTGAACACGGAACGAAAAACGAAACCGGTCAAGAAATCTATCTATTAGCCAATTTTAAAGCATAATTAATCGCAAGTGATTTTTCGGGCTGTTAACTTTGCGCAGAACAAAAGCCATCGATGCATCGATGGCTTTTGCTGTGCTACATTTGCGGTTTGGCCGGCTGGGAGATGCTGGACAGCGCTTCGCCTGCTTCGTCTTGATAGATGTTTTGAACTGCTAAGTCACCTAAGGCGACAATTCCTGCCAGCCCGTTATTATCTACTACCGGCAGGCGGCGAATTTGTTTTTGCGCCATCAAATTTGCAGCCTGATGTACGTCCATGTCCGGTGTTCCGGTTACTAACTCGGTAGACATTGCCGCTTCAACTTTAGTTGCAGCGGGATTTTTTGCGTTAGCGGTAACTCTTAAAGCAATATCACGGTCGGTGATAATACCTACCGGCTTGCCGTTTTGCACTACCGGTACCGCACCTACATTGTACTGACTCATGATTTGAGCGGCTTCCGCAACGGTCTGCTGCGGGCTGACGGTAGCAACATTTGTCGACATAATTTGCTGCAGTGTTTTTGACAATAATATCCCTCCCGTTCTTAAAATAGGTTCAAGATATATTGTCATTTAAACTGCTTATTTTTATACTGTCAAATTGCACAAACTTTTCCAAACTGCAGGCTGTTAAACCAAACCTTTATAAATTTCCGGCCTTCTGGACTGCAGATAAAAGATGCTTTTCATGCTCGCAGTTTTTTGGTAGCGAATTTCATTAATCAGTTCGGCATCTAAATCGCAAATCAGCAGTGCTTCTTGATTATTAAAATCTTCTGCAATGATACTGCCTTTCGGGTCGATAATTAAGGCGCCCCCGGAAAAATCAGTGCTGTCTCCGTTAAAACCAATAAGGTTGCAGGCTGCCACATAAACGGCGTTGTCATAGGCGCGGGCGGTGAGATATTTCAGCCACATTTCTTTTCTGTCGCCGGCAATACGCGGTGAGGCATGTGGCGCAAAAATAAGTTCCGCACCCTTTAAAGACATAATGGTGCTGATTTCCGGAAAGTGCAAATCCCAGCAAATTTGAATGCCGAATGTTACCTGATTGGTTTTAAAAACAGGCAGCTGATCACCGGCGGCAAAATGTGGTTTTTCACTTTGACCTAAATGGGTTTTGCGATATTTTTCAATTGTGCCGTCCGGAAAAGCGATAATTTGAGTAATGAAAGGCTTGGTGTTATCAGCTGTTTTTTCGGCAATACCGGCCAGCACGGTAATGCGGTGTTTTTGCGCTAATGTCGAAATCAACTTGCTGGCGGGACCGGGTATCTGTTCAGCATAAAGATGGCTGAGGTGACGGGCATATCCGGTGACAGATAGCTCCGGAAAACAGATGATGTCTGCCTGTTGAGAGGCAGCTTGTTCAATAAGCTGCTGTGTTCTTTTTAAATTATCAACCGCTTTTCCTAAGCGGGAATTCATTTGTACTAAAGCAATGCGTGTTTTTTGCATACTAAACTCCCAGATCGGCTAAAAGTTTTTTGGCGTTATCCCTGATGATTGCAGTATATTCTCGGTCTGTTAAATCAAGTTTTACCAAGCAGGCTGCTTCTCTGCCGGGGCTGCTGAAGGGATAGTCGCTGCCCAGCAGTATTCTGTGATAACCGTGTTCTTTGATAATGTTTCGGAATTTTACAGCGGGTAGAAAGTCAAAAGTGCTGGAAGTGTCAAAATATATGTCTTTACCAACCAAATATTCCATTGCTTCATCCCACATTTGGTAGCCGCCCATATGAGCGGCAATTACCTTCATGCCGGGAATTAAATCCATTGCCCGCGCCAGCCTCTTTGGAGATGTATAGTTTATTTTACCTTCTGCTTCATCATCTCCGATATGAAAGATAAATATAAAATCTTTTGCTAATTTTTCATACATTGTTAATGCCTTGTCGTCATCCAAATAAAACTGCTGCAGGTCGGGGTGAAATTTTACTCCTTTAATACCTGCTGCTTTTAATTTGGTGATTTCTTGATCAATTTCTTTATAATCGGGGTGCAGTGTGCCGAAACCAATAAATTTGTTTTTGTTATTCATAATGGCCCAGTTATTTGCCGGCGGTACTTGGTCCGGCACAGTGGCAGCGGTGAAGAAAACAGCTGCTTCTACGCTGTGCTGCTGACAGATGGTTTGGTATTCCGCTTTCGTTCCTTCATATCTTGTGGGAATACCATAAAAATCAGTAAGGTTAGCCTTCACTTTTTTAGCTATTTTTTCGGGGAAAAAATGTGCATGCACGTCAATCAGCAATTTGTTCGCCTCCAAATTTGTGGTCACAAATAAGAATTATTCTTGATTGAAAAATGCAATCCTGCCAAAAATATTATTGTAAATCTTGACAACAAAAAAATCTATGCTACTATATTACTATACCAAAAAGGTATAGTTTAAGGAGCTGCACATCATGAGATTTAATCAAGCCACAGATTACGCTTTTAGAACCGTATTGTACTTGGCCAGGCATCCTGATAAGATTATTGAAGCCAAGCAGATTGCTGAACAGGAAAAAATTCCGATAAGGTTTTTGTTAAAAACGGTGAGGCTTTTAACAAAAGCGGGTATAATAAAGTCCTATAGAGGTGTCAACGGAGGTTATACCTTAGCTAAGAATCCGGACAGTATAACGCTTAGAGATGTAGTAAATGCGGTGGAAGGTCCGGTGGAAGTAAATCGGTGTTTAAATAACCATGCTGAATGCAGCAAAGATGCTGCGTCTTGGTGTCCTATCCATAAGGCGCTGGCAAACATACAGCAGAGTATTAATCGCGAGCTGGATGAATACACTTTCGCATATTTTGTGGATAAAATAAAGTCCCACAAGCAATAAATAATATACAATGAGGAGGTAGTGCTAATGAATTTAAAAGGTACAAAAACTGAACAGAACTTAATGACTGCTTTTGCCGGAGAAAGTCAAGCCAGAAATAAGTACACTTACTTTGCCAGTGTGGCTAAAAAAGAAGGATATCAGCAGATTGCCGCAATATTTGAAGAAACCGCTATGAATGAAAAAGAGCATGCTAAACTGGCATTAAAGCTTTTGGGCGGCATCGGTGATACCAAAGAAAACCTGAAGGCAGCCATTGGCGGCGAAAACTATGAGTGGACAGAAATGTACCATGAATTTGCAGAAACTGCCCGCCAAGAAGGATTTGAAGAAATTGCGGTACTTTTTGAAAATATTGCCAAAATAGAGAAAGAGCACGAAGAAAGATTTGCTGCTCTCTTGAAAAATCTGGAAGAGGGAACGGTCTTTAAAAAAGGAGAAACTGTAGCTTGGAAATGCCGCAACTGCGGTCATATACATACCGGAACAGAGGCTCCGGAAGTATGCCCGACCTGCAATCACCCGCAGTCCTTCTTTGAAGTAAATGCTAATAATTATTAATGAACCGGTTAGGAGGTAACCAATATGTGGCGCTGCACAGTTTGTAACTTTACCCTCGACAGTGAGGACATGCCGGATAACTGCCCGAAATGCGGTGCACCGAAGGAAAAGTTTATTGTGCTGGAAGATGCGCAGGCAGGCATGCTTAGACGTGCACAGCTTAGTAATCAACTGCATATGGAATTGGCGGCATTAATGGATAAAGCAATTAAAGTTGCAAAACAAGGGGAGGAAGATAATCTCGACCCGGGATGTTTGAAAGTATTTAAGACAGCAATAGAACAATGCGGCATCATCAACCAAATGGTTAAGGCGGAAATAATGACGCATGTCAATAAGAACAAGTGGTAGTAAATATAAAAAGCTGCTGCATGGTGAACCGGACGGTTCACAGCAGCAGCTTTTTATCGTTTTGAATCTGACTATGAAAAAAACCGACCGGTTTCGACTTTGCCGAAAATTTCACCGCAGCTGCAGCCGTAAGTAACAATATCCGCATGCTGCCATTCACAAATGCCTAAGATGCGAACACGTGAGCTGACAGTATATAATTTTTCACCACAGCCGGGGCAGCTTTGACCGGCAATGAATTTTTTTGGCTTGATAACAATTTCTTGATCAGGGTTTAACTCAATGATGCATTTGCTCAGCGGCAGTTTTGATAAATGATATTTTTGCAGCATTGATTTTAGCGACAGAAGCATTATATTGCGGGCTTTGCCGCTTTGTACAGCCAAAAAAGTGTCCAGTGCGGTTTCGGCAGATTTGCGGTCTTCAATTGTCGGAAATCGGTAAACATCTGCTTTTTTCATCATACTGCTATTATTTACATAATATGGCCGCTTTCATTCCTGCCTGTTCCGGTTTTAAGCAGAGTATATCAATAATTTAAACACAAAAAAAGAACTGCTGCTGCGAACTACTTGGTTCGCTTGGCAGCAGCCCCTTTTGGCTTAATTAAATTAGCTTACAGTTCTTGAACGCTGGGAGCACCGTTCGGGCAAATTTCTACACAGGTGTAGCAGCCCATGCACTCAGCAGCATCGCCGGTAACTTCTGCTTTGTCGTCTACCATTTCCAGCAGACGAGCCGGGCAAGGATCAATACATGCACCGCAGCCTACACATTTTTCAGCATCGATAGATACCATGAACATGATATCAACCTCCCTTAATTAGCAAATTAACACACAAGAAAATTATGCAACATATTGTCGAAAAAAACAAGAGTAATCTTCGTTGCAATTGCTGGTAATCAAAAAAAACAAAAGGAAATTGCTTAACTATGTCAAAGTATAATGAGGTATAATGAAAGGCGGTGAAGATTAATGAGAGATTACTCACAATTAATGCTGGATAAAGATGATACTCAAGGGGCATTGGAGTTTACTGCTGATGATGCCGAATTATTTAACAGAGAGTTAAAAGAAGTAACGTTATTTTACAACATTGTTGGGCAGGCGCGCTTTAAGTTGTTCCGCAATAACAAAATGGAGCTGGTATTAGTTCATGTAACCGATGACTGGATAAGACAGGCCAAGGTTGATATCGGCAGATATAGTAATGAAGTTAAAGTAAAGATTACCTGGGATAAAAACAACGATGCTTTGTCTGTTAAAGGCGGCGAAGAAAGCGAATACTATACTGTTAAAGCAGTGCAAATAGATAATTAAGGGAGAAATAATAATGCCCGGCTTAAAACAAAGGCTGTATGCTCAGCTTTGGCAGTATCCGGAAATTTATGCTTTTCGGATTATGCTGGAACTTGGCTCACCGTGGAAAGACAGTGCGCTGCATATATTCAGCTGTACTAAACGTATGTCTGCGGAAAAAAAGCGCGGCTATTGGCTGAAACAAAAAAGTGAGGTTGATGCTGCGTTTGAAATCTGGTATGCTACTGGTAAAAAATCTTTTGAAGATTAGCGAAAGCTGCAGGGTATAATTATAGCAAAGTAAATAACAGATAAGGTTGGTGGAATTTAATGGCTGATAATTCCTTTTTAAAAGAAAAAACGATTGAAGAAATCATTGAAGAATATGGCGGAGCGGCATACAGCCCTGATTTTGGGGCGTGGGCAGATTTAACATATGAAGAAAACGGGCAGGAATACAAGCGTACTACCATGGTAATTGGCAACCCGCAGTGGGGCGGTGCTTTAGATCACGCTCAAGGTGAATATCTTTGGAAATGGGCTTACGATAAGGAAAATGAGCTGTATTATTTGCTGATAACTTGGCATACCGGTTTGCGTTTGCCCATTGCTTTTGATAAAGAAGGAGCCGGTAAAATGCTTGGGGACCCCCAAGCTAAAGAAACTTTTGATGTAATGGTTGTCGATCATCCCGTTATGCCGAGAAATTGGGATGAGGGCACCCTGAAGTTCTCAATTTTGTGGGATGTTAAATTTAAAAAAGATAAGGATGCAGTTTGGCCGGAATAATGGTTTAAGAAGGTGATTGGTATCAGTACGGCAAGAAAGAACAGGCCGATCAGTAAAGGACTGCGGAGAAGAGTTGCCTTTTATATCAGAGACAACGCCATTAACGGGGTATGCAGTCAAGAAGAAGAAACGATAGCTTATCATTTAGGGTTGACGGTGGAAACCGTCCATAAAGTTATTGAGCAGTTAAAAGCAGAGCAAATTATTATTGAACAACTTAATGAAAATCCGCTGCTGCCCAAAAGTTATATTTACATTGGTGAAGGTACTACCGCCAAGAAGGCGTTGGCACTCGGTCAATTAAGTGAGCGGCTCAATGAAATGATGGGTGACAAAGTAATTGATGAAACGTTTAAAGATGTTATTTTAGATTATGATGCAAAAGTTAGGGAATTGTTATACGATATTCAAAAGCAGTCACAAGAGTTGGAGGATTATAAAAGTTTTAAAGACAGCATTATGAAAGTAATTGATACCGAAGACGGGTTGGTGCACATATTAGCGAGAAGAAGGCCTTAATTTTGGAGGAACATTGTCTATGGATATCGTAGAAGCAATCAAGCAGTGGGAAAAAGCTACCATTGTTTATTTGGATTATACCAGGGAAATGAAAAACAGCGAATATAACCAGGGCTTTGCCGATGGATTGGAAACGGCGCTGCAGTCCATGAAAGCCTACTTAGAAGAATGCCCTGATTATAATGCCGGGAGGGAATAATAATGAGTCAATCAGTTTACAGCGTAGTAAAGATAGTTAACAATGAAGTTGATGATGTGGCGGTGTTTGACAGTGAGGATGCCGCTAACGCTTATGCTGATGAATTGGCATCACGGGAAAGCTATCAGCAGATTATTGTGATGTGGACTAAACTAAATAATACCAACATGCAGGTAACTTTAAAAGAAATGCGCAGTACCTGTTCAGCATGCAACTAAAAACAGAAGGCAGCCCCGCCGGGGCTGCCTTCTGTTTTTAGTTTTAAGATAAACTATGTTCTTTTGCCTTTACTGCAGGCATTTTTTTTAGACAGCTGTACGCATATAATTGCAGGTATTTGTTTGCTTAAATACATCGCTTGTTATATTGTTTGTTCTGCCAAATAATTCAGCAGGAATACAAACTATAAAATAAGAAGGGGTGGTTAACCCCTTTTATTAGCGTCTGTGTGCGTTAAAACAATCTCTGCAGTACACCGGCCGACTGCCGTTTGGACGGAAAGGAACTTGAGTTTCGGCACCGCATTCTGCACAGATTGCGGTATACATTTCTCTTTGTTGTGCGCGTCCATAACCACCGTTATTTCTTTGCTTCCGTGCTGCTCGGCATTCCGGGCAGCGAGCCGGTTCATTTTCCAGCCCTTTTGCAGCGTAAAATTCTTGCTCGCCTGCTGAAAAAATAAACTCAGCGCCACAATCTTTACAGGTTAAAGTTTTGTCTGAATACACCTAGAGACCTCTCCCATTACTTAAA
>CBEUVQ010000050.1:0-13177 GCA_965546615.1 uncultured Peptococcaceae bacterium | reverse complement strand
GGGAGAAAATTTCGTAATAGCGGTACACCGTTTCTTTAGGAACGGCAGCCAACAGTACTGCATACTGCGGGATATCATCAACCACTGTTTCTCCCAAAACAATGTGCCGCAGCTCCAATTCTTCCAGCGGGGTAACAATCAATCTCTCTGCTTCCCAGCGCAGCGCAGCAGCAATTTCCCGCTCCGGCATTTTGGGTATCGTCAGCTGGCGCAAAATCACCTTTTCACCGCCAACCGCCGAAATCACTTTGCCGCCGGCAAAGCCTGCTTGCTTAGCAGCTGCTTTTAGCGCTTCCGCCAGTGCAGCTGCGTCTCCTGTTTCCACACCGCCGGTTCCGGGAGTGGGAAAAGCAGAAACATGGCAGTCCAAGCCTTTGCTGTTTTTAGTGACAGCGGCAATTCTTATTGATACATCATCTAACTCTACCGCAATAATAGGTTTTTTGCGCCAAAATGTCATATATTTCCACCTTCCCTGTACGGATTGCTGTTTGCTGCCGCGCTGAGCGTTATCTCAACCCGTATATCTTTTGTTTGGCGGAACGGCTAAACCATTTGAGGAAAAATTTCGCCTTTTGTCTGAAAATACCTGCTTATCAACCTAATAAAACCCGACCTTCCCTGCGGTCGGGTTTTATTGGCGCATTAGTTGTTGTTTTCGACAATTACCAGGTATACGGTTGATTTATCGGAAGGATATCGTACAATGCCGCTTTTATCGATACCAGTATCATCAGTATTTGATTTATCTAATTGTTTTTCCAGACTATCAGCTATTGTATCATCCGGCAAATTAACCAACTTAATTACAATATCTCCGTCTTCGATACCTGCTTCACTATTCGCACTATTACCTTCTAGGCTTATCTCCCCACCCCAAGCATTCTCTTTGGGGAATCTGTCTAAATACGGGCCGTTCCAGTTATTAACATCCTCATTAGCTTTATTTTTGCCGTTCTCATCCAAACCTACCAAATCATCGCCGGCAGTCGGCCACACACCGGTATCGGCATGGTAAGTAATTACCGCCGTCTTAATGGCATCATACTCTGCAATTGCTGCCGAAACCTTACTTTTATCCACTGCCTTAAAAACGTTGGGGGTTACCACCGCAGCTAAAACAGCAATAATGGCAATGACAACCAACAATTCTACCAGGGTAAATCCCTGCTGGTTTTTTAACATTTTTTTCATTTTTAACATCCTAATACTCCTTTTTTATGTAATATCAGTGCTTACATTAACCCTTCCGTCATGCTCTGCATCATTGGCAGCAGAATGGCCAAAATCACAAAGCCCACTATTCCGCCCAACAGCACAATCACTACCGGCTCAAGCATGGCAGACAGCCTGCCAACCAATAAGTTTACTTCTTGGTCATAAAACGCAGCTGTCCTTTCTAACATCTCGTCTAAGTTACCGGTTTCTTCTCCCACAAAAATCATTTTAATCACCATAGGCGGAAAAACATTGCAGGCCGCCAGCGGCATACTCAGTAATCCACCCTCCTGCACAACCTGCTGTGCTTTACTGATTGCAGAGGTAACAACGGTGTTGCCGGTTGTTTTTTTCACCACCTCTAAGGCAGCGACGATCGGCACCCCTCCCTTAATCAGCATACCTAATGTGTGCGCAAAGCGAACGATAATTACTTTCTGTGTTAATGACCCAAAAATCGGCAGGCGCAGCGCAGCGGTATCAATAATCTGCCGCCCCTGCGGTGAGTTTTTAAACAAATAACCAACTAACCACAGTACCGGCAGGGCCGCTAAAACCAAATACCAATAGCTCACTATCCCACCGCTGAGCGCCATCAGCATTCTGGTTGGCAGCGGCAGCAGCACGCCCATGCTTTCAACTACACTGATGATGTTCGGCAGCACAAAAGACAGCAAAAATATCACTGCCACAACAGAAAAGGTTACCACAATTTTGGGATAAGTTAATGCTGTTTTAATTTTTTCATTCATTTCATACTCGCGCTCAAAGTGTCGGGCCATGCGCTTCAGCACTTCATCCAACACGCCGCCGATTTCGCCCGCTTCTACCATATAAACAAAGATTTCCGGAAAAACAGCGCGGTGCCGACCGAAAGACTCGGCCAGTGTGTCACCCCCCTCAACGTTTTTTAAAACATCATACAGTGCCTGTTGCAAAGCTTTGTTTTCTGTTTGCTGAGAGACGATACTTAACGCAGAAATCAGCGGAATACCTGCGTCAATTACAGTGGCAAACTGCCGGCAAAATACCGCCAATTCCTTCAACTTTACCCTACGCCTGGTAAACAAAGTACTAAGTTGTATTTTGGCGAGATTTTTATCTAAATTGAGCCACCCGGTATTTTTTTGTTTAATATCAACTACATATAAACCATTATGGCGCAAAGCGTCAGCCGCCTCGCTGTCCGATGCAGCTTCAATAGTATCAGTCGACAATCTGCCTTTAATATCTCGTGCTTTGTAGGCATAAACAGGCATTTTATCTCTCCAATGTGGTTAATTCTAAAAAAACCAAGCATTAGATTGCTTGGTCTTTTACATATTTTAATAATAAATTCCATTTTTCGTCAATGGTAAATAATGTCGAATGTGCTAGTATTTAGTATTAAATTCCCATTTCCATTGCTTTTAATTTGGCTGTTTCCGGTGATATAACGTCATTTTGCACCAATTTTTTTAAACCTGTCTCCATCGTCTGCATACCGTACTTGGCTCCGGTTTGCATTTGAGAAATAATTTGGTGGTTTTTCCCTTCGCGAATTAAATTTCTTACTGCCGGTGTAGCCACCATAATTTCCAGCGCCGCCACCCGCCCGCGGCCGTCTTTCCGAGGCAGCAGCTGCTGGCAGATCACTCCCTGCACAGTGTTGGAAAGCTGCATTTTAATCTGCTGCTGCTGGTGAGCGGGAAAAACATCAATAATCCGTTCAATCGTCAGCGGCGCACTGGTAGTGTGCAGCGTCGCCAGCACCAAATGCCCCGTTTCGGCAGCGGTAATAGCGGTGGCAATAGTATCTAAATCGCGCATTTCGCCCACTAAAATCACATCCGGATCTTCGCGCATCGCCGCCCTCAGCGCGGCGGCAAAAGACTTGGAATCCTGTCCGATTTCCCGCTGGTTTACAATTGATTTTTGATGACTATGTAAGTATTCTATCGGATCTTCCAGCGTAATGATATGGCAGGCCCGCTCTGCGTTAATTTGATTAATCATCGCCGCCAGTGTGGTAGATTTACCGCTGCCGGTAGGGCCGGTCACTAAAATTAAGCCCCGCTGCTTCCGCGTCAGATGCGTTACCGCTTCCGGCAGACCCAGCTCTTTAACGGTGGGAACACTGCTGCGAATCAGTCGAATGGCCATCGCAGCAGTACCCCGCTGCTTAAAAACATTCACCCGAAACCGGCCCAACCCGTGAACGGAATAAGAAAAATCGATTTCTCCCAAGTCACTGAATTTCTGATATCGCACAGGGTCTAAAATCTCTTCCGCCATCGCTTCAATATCCGCCGGAGTTAGTTTGCCGACATGACTATCCAGCGGTTTTAGTTCTCCGTTAATGCGCAGAATCGGCGGCCGTCCGGTGGTTAAATGCACATCCGATGCCTCTGCGGCAGCGGCACAGCTTAAAATTTTCTCTAATCTGCCCACATTACACCCATCTATGTTACTCATCCCCATAACAAACCCTCATCACTTCTTCAACGGTAGTTAAGCCCTGCAGCACCTTGCCAATGCCGTTTTCTTTTAAAGTCACCATGCCTTCTTTAATTGCTTGGGCTTTGATTTCCTGAGAGCTGCACTTTTCTTTGGCCATTATTTTAATCCGTGCGCTTGCCGGCATCACTTCTTGAATGCTGATCCGACCGCTGTAGCCTGAGTTATTGCAGGCAGAACACCCCACCGCCCGGTAAATTTCCACCGGTTCGTTGTTTCTCCTGCCGATAAACTGCCAAGCCGGGGCACCGGGCGATAAAACGTATTTCTGCTTGCAGTGCGGGCACAGCACGCGTATCAAACGCTGCGATACCACCCCCAAAACCGAACTGGCAACCAAAAACGGCTCCACACCCATATCAATTAACCGGGTAACTGCACCGGCAGCGTCGTTGGTATGCAGCGTACTGAACACCAAATGCCCGGTAGATGCCGCTCTTACCGCTATTTCCGCCGTCTCAGCGTCTCTGATTTCGCCCACCATAATAACATCGGGATCCTGCCGCAGAATTGACCGCAGCCCATTGGCAAAAGTTAACCCCGCCTTGACATTAACCTGCGTTTGATTAATCCCGTTAAGCAGATATTCTACCGGTTCTTCCACCGTTACAATGTTTTTTTCAGTGCTGTTTAACTCAGACAGTACCGAATACAGCGTAGTTGTTTTGCCGCTGCCGGTAGGGCCGGTGATCAGCACCATGCCGTAAGCCTGCTTAATTAACTGCAGAAACCGATTTAAGTTGTATTCATCAAAGCCCAGCTGCTTAATATTAAGCAGAGCAGCCGTTTTGTTTAATAAGCGCAGCACTATTTTTTCGCCGTGCACCGTAGGCAGTGCAGACACCCGCAGATCAATCTCATCGTTATAAAACTTGATGTTAAACCGTCCGTCCTGCGGCAGCCTTTTTTCTGCAATATCCATTTTAGCCAGTATTTTTAGCCGGGTAACCAGTGACGGCTGCAGGTTTTTGGGCAGCACCATAACCTGGTGCAGAAGGCCGTCCACCCGGAATCTCACCCGAATATCATTTTCATTTGGTTCAATGTGAATATCGCTGGCTCTTTCGTTAACCGCTTGAATTATAATATTGTTGACAACTTTTACCGCCGGCGATTCGTCTGCATCGGAATCTTCAAAAGTCAGCAGCAGCGTGCTGTCGTTGGGCTGGTTTGAGTTGGCATTGTCCGGCAGCATCTGCCGCCAAGCCGATAATCCGTAAAGTTTTTGAATAACCTTTTCAATTTCCCGGTATGATGTTAACACCGGGTCAACTTCACAACCGGTAGCAATTTTCAAATCGTCAACAGCCATTAAATTTAACGGATCAAACATTGCCACCGTTAAGCGGCTGCCGGTTTTTTTCAGCGGAATTACCATGTGCCGGCGAATTAAGCTTTCAGGAACACTTTTTATTAAATCCGGATCTAAACTGTTTAGATTTTTCACCTGGGGAATACCCAGCTGCATTTCCAGCACGTTTAGAATATCTTCCTCCGTGACAAAACCCAGCGCAATTAATGTTTGACCGAGCCGCAGATTGGTATCCTTCTGTTTTGCCAGCGCCTGTTCCAGCTGCTCTTTAGTAATAACTTTACTTTCAAGCAGCAAATCGCCCAGTCTCTTTTTTTTAATCTTAGTAAGCGGCATATCAGTTCGCTCCTTAGTTAATATAGAAATACCTGCAGATACCAATTGATAATTCGGCCTCCCCACAGCGCAGTGATTAATGCCGCACTGCTGAGAAAAGGGCCAAAAGCAACAGCCGCTTTAACAGTCTTTTTCTGTTGAGCTATTAACAGTAAAGCGGCAGCCGATCCGATGACAAATGAGAGCATTAAAGCTAAAAGAATGTTGGGCCAACCCAAGTATAAACCGAGCACAGCGGCCAGTTTGACATCTCCGCCGCCCATACCGCCGCGGGAAAAAAAAGCCACTGCAAACAGCAGTAAAAAGCCGACCGTGCCGCCAACTAACCCACGCAGTAAAATTTCAGCAGACTGTACAGCCAACAAAGGTATCCCCAGTACCAGCATCACTGAAATTACTTTATTGGGAATAATTTGATAATCTATATCTATTAATGAACAAACCAGCAGCCCGCTGAAAAAAACAGCATTGGTTAAAAATTGGCTTGTCCAGCCAAAACAAAAGTAAAAAACTAAAAAAGCAGCAGCAGTAAACAGCTCTACCAGCGGACAGCGCAGCGATATTTTTGCCCCGCAGCAGCGGTACCGGCCTTTTAAAAACAAATAACTGAAAAGCGGCACTAAATCTATAATCTGCAGTGCCTGGCCGCAGTTGGGGCAGTGCGACGGCGGGCAGGCGGCAGACATCTCGCGCGGCAGGCGGTAAATGCACACATTTAAAAAACTGCCTACTGCCAAACCCAGCACAATCACTAATAATGCCAAACTATTCATGGGCCGCGCCTGCCATGTTCAGCGCGTTAAGCACAACTTCGGGAGATACATCGTTAACCACAACGCTGCGGCCAATGGCATCGATTAAAGCCAAATTCAGCGCGCTGTCCAGCACCTTTTTATCTTGATACATCGAAGCAAGTATCTGCTGCGAGTTTAATTGAGCGGGTACAGCAGTGGGAAGCCCGGCACTTGCAATAAGGTCAGTAATTTCCCGACGCACTTCGGCAGTTATTAACCCCAGCATTTCTGCAATACGCGCTTCGGCAGCCATGCCAATAGCCACCGCTTCGCCGTGGCGCAGCGTGCCGTAACCGGCCAGCGTTTCCAGCGCATGGCCTACGGTATGGCCGTAGTTTAAAATTGCCCGCAAACCTTGTTCCGTTTCATCGGCAGCCACCACCTCCGCCTTGATGCGGCAGGAAGCTTCAACAATATAAACCAGCGCCTCTTTTTCTAAAGCCAACACCGCGGAAAGATGCTTTTTCAGCCGGTAAAAAAAGTCTGCATCTTTTATAACGGCGGTTTTAATCACTTCCGCCAAACCGGAAAGCACATCCCGCCGATCTAACGTGCTTAAAGTGTTAATATCGGTTACCACTAACCGCGGCTGATAAAAAGCGCCAATAATGTTTTTGCCCCGCGGGTGATTCACCGCCACTTTGCCGCCCACACTGCTGTCCACTTGGGCAAGCAGTGTAGTGGGCAGTTGAATAAACGGCACACCGCGCATGTAAGTTGCGGCGGCAAAACCGGCTAAATCTCCTACTACCCCGCCACCTAAAGCCAAAACCGCACTGCCGCGGTCAAGACCAAAATCAAACATGGTGTCGTACAGTTTTGCCGCCTGTTCCAGTGATTTTGCCGTTTCACCGTCCGGCACTTCTGCCACCACCGCTTGATAACCGCCGTTTTCCAGCGATTTAAGCACATCTGACAGGTAAAGCTCTGCAACCTTTCGATTAGTTACCAGCAGCAGCTTTTTGCTTAAACCAAGCGGTTTTAAAAACTCGCTTACCCGCCGGTGCAGTCCGGGGCCTATGATAATATCGTAGCTGCGATCAGCTAATTTAACCGGCAGTACAGTCTGCACTTAAATACTTCCTTTCTTTTAGATGCTGAATAATCTGCTCAGCAATTTCATTAATGGTATATTTTCCGGTATCAATACTCAGTTCAGCAGCATCATAAGCGTTGGCCCGCTCTTTAAGCAGTTCGTTTATGCGCTCTTTTAAATTGCCTCGGTTAAGCAGCGGGCGGTTGCGCTTCCCTTTAACGCGCTGATAAATCACTTCCGGATCAGCGTAAAGATGAATCAGCACCCCGTCTGCTTTTAACAGTTCAATGTTTTCCGGTTTAAGCACAATGCCACCGCCGGTGGAAATAACCAGATTTTGCTTTCCCGCCATTTTGCGCAGCAGCAGCGTTTCTTCACTGCGGAAGCGAACAGGGCCGTCTTTAAATAACTGCATTATTGTTTTTCCGGTAATCTTTTCAATTTCGCTGTCGGTATCAATGTGCTCTAAATTCAGCATTGATGCCAATCTTCTGCCCACCGCACTTTTACCGCAGCCCATAAAGCCAATTAACACAATATTACGCAAGCTTACACCTTCCTTACATACTCATGATGGCTTTGCACCGCTTTTTTCAGATCAGCCAGATTGTCGCTGCCGAATTTCTCCAGCACTGCCGCTGCCAATTCAAAAGCCACTGCTGCCTCACCTACCACTGCCGCTGCCGGCACCGCACATACATCGGAGCGTTCTATTGAAGCATTAAAGCTCTCTTTGCTGTGCAAATCAACACTCTTCAGCGGCTGATATAAAGTGGGGATAGGCTTCATCGCCGCCCGCACAACAACCGGCTCACCGTTGGTCATGCCGCCTTCAATACCGCCGGCACCGTTAGTTTGGCGGTAAAAGCCGGCATCCTGGCGGTAATATATTTGATCGTGTACTTTAGAACCGGGCAGCTCCGCAGCTTTAAAACCGCAGCCCACTTCTACCCCTTTAATCGCTTGAATGCTCATCAATGCTTTTGCCAAAGAACCGTCTAATTTGCGATCGTAGTGAACGTAACTGCCCAACCCCAGCGGAACGTGGTAAGCGCGGATTTCAAAAACACCGCCCAGCGAATCACCCGCATCTTTGGCGCGGTCAATTTCTTTGATCATTTTTTGTTCCGCTGCCTGGTCAGGACACATTAACTGCGACTGTGCCAGCATTTCCTGCAGCTGCCGGTAACTGTAATCTGCCGTTTCCAGTTTAACGCTGCCAATTTGACATACCAAGCCGATAATTCTAACGCCCAGTTCTTCTAAAAGCCGCCGGGCAGCACTGCCCACCGCCACCCGGGCCGCTGTTTCCCGCGCACTGGCCCGCTCAAGCACGTTGCGGATATCGCTGTGACGGTATTTAATTGCCCCCGTTAAATCAGCATGTCCGGGGCGCGGCCGGGTAACCACTTTATCAGCAGTCGCTGCCTCCGGGCCGGGGGCCATAGTGTGCGCCCAGTTGGCGTAATCTTTATTTTCAATCAGCATAGCAATGGGACTGCCCAGCGTTAGGCCGCCCCGCACACCAGCTAAAAATTTGACGGTGTCTTTTTCAATCTTCATGCGTCCGCCCCGTCCGTAGCCTTTCTGCCGGCGGGCCAGCTGGTGATTGATGTATTCTTCCGTTAACGGCAGCCCTGCCGGCATTCCTTCAATAATTGCGGTAAGAGCAGGGCCGTGAGATTCACCCGCTGTTAAATATCTAAGCATGTTTAGCCTCCAATTTGCTTCTTTAAAGCAGCTTTCATTACCTCAACAGGAGCATTTGTTTTTGTCCAAAGCTCAAAGGCCAAAACCCCTTGATACAGCAGCATGCCCAAACCGTTAATTGTTTGCGCTTGGGCAGATTTGGCCAATTTTAAAAACTTAGTTTCATTAGGGTTATAAATTAAATCACACACTGTTTGACCGGCGTGCAGGCTTTGGGGCGGAATCGGCGGACATTGATCTACCTCGGGGTGCATCCCCAGTTTGGTGGCCTGCACAATTAAATCCGCCTGCTTTAACACCGCAGAAAGCTCTGCCTGCTGCCAAGTATATACCGCTGTGCTTACACCAAACTGCTTCAGCACAGCTGCCAAACTCTGTGCCCGTTCAGGAGTGCGGTTAACCAGCACAACTTCATCCGCTCCCTCTAATGCGAGCTGCACCGCAGCCGCCCGTGCCGCTCCGCCTGCGCCTAAAACAGCAGCCCGCTTGCCTTTTGGCGTAAAACCTGCCTGCAGCTTAAGCGCTTTGGTAAAACCTGCACCGTCGGTGTTGTGCCCTATCAGCTTACCGTTTTCATTAATAATGGTATTTACCGCACCTACAGCGGATGCGGTTGGGGTTAATTCATCCAGCAGCGGCAGAACTGCTTGTTTATGAGGAACAGTTACATTTACCCCCGCCAAATTAAGCGCCCGCACCGCAGCAACTGCCTGCGGCAGCTGCCGGGGATAAACATTAAACGGCAGGTACACCCAATTTAACTTTAATGCTTCAAAAGCAGCATTGTGCATCATGGGCGAAAACGAATGCCCCACCGGACAGCCAAACAAACCGCATACAGTGGTGCTGCCGGTTATCATTAACTGCATCACCTAACTTTATATTAATTTAACAAATGCTTAATGCGGCGCAGCACCAGTTTTTCCAACCGGCGGTTGATGCGCGTGCCAATAAATTCGTGTTTGCTCATCGGCACTACCAATACAGAGTACAACCCCAAACGATTGGCACCTAAAACATCGGTAAAAACCTGATCCCCCACCATCGCCGCTTCATGAGGTGCTACATTTAAAGCTTGCAGTGCTTGGCGAAAAGCCTTACGGCGGGGCTTGGCAGCCTTATGAATACCGGGTATGCCCAACCGTCTGCACAGCCTGCTAACCCGATCTTCACTGTTATTGCTGACAATGCAGGTTTTAAACCCGGCATCGCGCAGCTTAACAAACCACTCTGCCGTTTCATCAGCCAGCTCATCACTGCCCCAGGGAACCAGAGTATTATCCAAATCAAAAAAAATAGCTTTTATTCCCTGCTGCTTCAATTTATCAATATCTATATTATTCAAACTGCTGACATACATGTCTGGATAAAAAATGCTCAATCTTATGTCCCGCCTTCGATAAGTTTTTTTGCCAAAGCCAATTCTTTCGGGGTATTTACATTGTAAAACACCCGCTCCAAATCAGCCACAGCTGCAATTTCTTTTTTGTTTACACATTTTACCTTTACATATGCAAAAAAGTCAACCACACGCAGCTTCCCCTGCTGCACGCACTGCTCAATGGCTGAAATACATTTTTTGCCGTAAATAGCAAACAGCGGCTCATAATACCCATCTACTTTGGGAATAACGACATCAAAATCTGCTGCTGAATCCATCATCAAACGCGCCAGGTTGGCATCAACAAACGGCATATCACAGGCCACCACCAGCACCGAATCATTTTTGGCATGTACCAGCGCCGAATGAATGCCGGAAAGCGGACCATAACCCGGCAGTACATCTGAAGCTGTGCGCACCGTTAATCCCCGATATACCTCGGGTGTATTAGTAATTAACAGTACATCATTACTTACTTGATGCAGTTCATTTAAAGCGTGATCGATAATCCGACAGCTGCGCAGCTCTAACAAGGCTTTGTTTGTACCCATACGGGAACTTTTCCCTCCGGCCAATACAGCAGCAGAAATCTTCACCAATGCGCCCCTCCCTGCTAGTCCGTTTAATTATACATATTCATTATTTCATCTACAGGCGTAAATATCCTGCCGCGATGTTGGGTTATTTGCAAACAGCAGAAAAGTTGATTTTCAAGCAAAAAAGCAGCGTATTTTCACCCAACCAGCTCCCGACTATGACTTTAGTCCTAATAAAATAAGTCTTTTGCAGCTTAAAAAATGACAACATTTTGATAATGTATAATAATGTAGATAGATAAACAATAATTTTACCTTTTCAATAACAGAAGATGTTTTTTTGAATCAAGACCTTAGAGTCAAGATCATCAACAGACAAAAGACCATCGAGTCAAGTGCTGTGGCGGGGTTAAAAACACCCTGCTTTTTTATTCACCGAAATACATTTACCAATATACCCAAAAGATTAAATGAAAAGCCCCGCGAAAAATCAAATACTGACTTTTTCGCGAGGCTTCATGCTTTTTAAACCATTCTGACTGATTAGTCAGTTAGAATGGTTATATTGTTTCTAAGCTGCATCTTCCTCTACACTTTCTTCTGGTGCATTCTCTTCAGCAGCTTGTTGTGACTCATCACTTTCCTCATCAGCTGATGTATCTTCAGTTAAGTTCTCTTCTTCATCAGCTGTTGTTTCTTCGCTTATTTCTTCATTTACCGCCTCATCTTCGTTATTAACTGCTTCTTCTTCATCAATATACTCTTCCTCATTGATCGGTTCTTCTTCAGCTAATTCTTCTCCATTTGCCGGTTCGTTCTCGTTGTTTATTACTTCTGCTTCATCAGCATGCTCTTCCTCATCGATCGGCTCGTTCATTTCAAGCTCATCATCACCGGTAAGCGGGCTGACGTTAAAGCTCTCTGTGCTCTCACTTTGCTCTGCTGATTCTACATCTATCGCCAATGTGTTTGCAGAACTTGTCGGATCCATTGAGCCAAAGGCATTACCATGAATGTCTTCTACGACATAGTAAACCCTAAATTGAGATTGTTCTTTAATCCTTGCTAATGCATTGTCAGCTTGATCCCCTTGTTCAAAAGTTATTGTCCATGTCTTTGTGCTCGGGTCATAGGCTGCAGTTACACCGTATGCTGATTTAGCTAGATTTGAAGCACCATCTTCACCCCAAGGATTATCTTCGTTCGGATAGAGCTTGAATTCGGGTAATTGTTTATCCTCTGGTGTTCCAGAATGACTACCCAAACTGTGGTCTATCTCTAAGAATGCCAGTTCACTTGCATCTTCTACCTCAAAGGTTAAGGTTAAAGATGCGGTATTTTGATTTAATGTTTCGGGGCTAGCTGTAGCTGTTACTTTCGGTGCTTCTTTGTCCCAATTCAGCACTGCCTTGTACATTACACCTGCTTTTGTTACTACAAAGAACTCATATCTTCCGGATTCTTTGTCTTTGTTGAACCACAGGGTTTCATCTGTGTTCGGGGTTAACTCTTCCCAATTATCCCCTACTTTTTGGGCTATAAGTTTAACTTCCCCTTCCTTAAGGGATACCCGTTCACCGTTGTCTTTTAACTCAAATTCTACGTAGTTCTTGTTGTCATGTTCGCCTTTGTTGCCGGTTGCTTCCCATGTTCCGTTCTTAGGCGCTGACCAGTTTATGCTTGCTTCGTAGGTTGTATCCCCTTTGGTTGTTATAGTGTAGGTGTATGTTCCTGCTTCTTTTTCTACATTAAACCACAGGTACGGATCATTGTCATCACTTACGGTTAACTTGGTAACTTTTCCATCCGGACCAGTAACGCTCATGCTGCTTATATTGCCTGCTACCAAATCTATCCGGTTATTATTTTCATCAAGCAGTTGGTAGCCTTCGTAGATTTTGCCTTCATGCATACCTATGCTTCCTATGGCTTCAAAGTTGGCTGTTTTAGCTTCCGGTGCTTCATAGGTAATCGTTGCTGTGTACCAAATTTCGCCTTTCTTCACCAGGAAGACATGGTCTCCTGCAGCTTGATCATTGGTCTTAAACCACAGGTTTTTGTCAGTATTGGCGGTCAGTTCGGAAACATCACCGTTTGGTTTGATTTGATACATCTTGGTGAAGCTGGTAAGGTCCAGGTCTCCAATGCTGTATTCTACATAGTGGTTTCCTTCATGCTCGCCTTCGATACCGGTTGCTACTGCTTCTACTTTTTGCGGTGCCGTCCAGTTAATGGTGGCTTCATAGGTTACACCATCTTTATCTACTATGGTGTACTTATATTCGCCACCGGCTTTTTGTACGTTAAACCACAGGTACGGATCATTGTCATCACTTACGGTTAACTTGGTAACTTTTC
>CBEUVQ010000049.1:0-13986 GCA_965546615.1 uncultured Peptococcaceae bacterium | reverse complement strand
ATTACACCGGCATTGATGAGCTTTGGTGTCAAAGGTATTTTAGCTGTCGGTACCGATCAGTTCCATATCTTTGCAAAAGCAATCATGGGTACTACGGTACACAAAAAACTTGGTAATGTAAACGTAAAACTGGCTGTTACTTTCTTGGTTGGTTCATTCATTGGTGTTACCTGCGGTGGTTATATCAACCGAGCGCTGTATAATTTTAACCCGGTAATCAGTGACTTTGTCATCAGCTTAATTTATGCGGTAATGCTTGGGTTCTTAGGGATCTATGCCATGGCAGACTACCTGATGAACAGAGCTGCCGATGATGTTCACGGCGGCTCAGAAAAACTCACAGGTTTGGCCAGATGGCTGCAGAGCTTAAAAATACCGCCGAAAGTTACCTTTGACGAGCACGTTGTTCCCGGCGGAAGATCAATTTCCGGTGTATTTGTCGCTGCCGTTGGTGGGATAGTCGGCTTAGCTGCATCAATGATGGGTGTTGGCGGAGGGTTCCTTACCTTCCCCGCTTTTGTATACGGCCTGGGTGTATCCACCGGTACAACGGTAGGTACAGACATCTTGCAGATTATCTTTACTGCCGGTTACGGTTCTATTGGTCAATATGCGATCTACGGTTATATTTTTTACACCTTAGCGATGGGTATGCTGCTTGGCTCTTTGCTGGGTATTCAAGTTGGTGCGATTACCACTAAAGTAGTTTCCGGTGGTGTGATTAAAGGCTTTTACGCCACCACTATATTAGCCGGTTTTGTTAACCGCCTTTGCGCCCTGCCGCCGAAACTGCAAAAGCTGGGTTATATAAATATCGGTAACGACACCGCAAATACAATCAACACAATAGGCAACTGGTTATTCTTTGGGATTATCACCTTCTTTGCTCTGTGGGTATTCAGCAAGTTTATTACAAATGTCGGAAAATTGAGGGCAGAAGCAATAGCGTCAAGCGCTTCCGTTAGCGGGAGAGGAGTGAGCCAATAATGATAGTCAATAAAAAAGAATTTAACATTGGCATAGCTCTGTTTGCACTGTTCGTTATAATATTTTGCTGTATGTGGACGCCGTCATTTGATAACTTAAACGCTTTTAACTATGCCGACCGTTTATTTAATCGCTTGTCAAAAGATTCTTGTTACCAAGTTCCTGATTTGATAACAAAAGCTGAAGAACAGCGCGGTATAAAACTAAGCACATCGTTTAAAGCTGAGGATGCTGAACAGGCACAAACCATTGCGGCAATGTTTAATAAAGTTGGCGCCCAAGCCCAAGCAGAGGCCGACAAAGTAAGCATTTCCGGTGACTTTGGAGAAATAACCACGGCAATTTTGCGGGATTGTGATGCTGCTTTTGCCAATAAGGGCGAAGTTTTTCAAAACGAATACCGTTTAGATGCCAAAGCAGCAATGTACAATTGGTGGTTTGCGCTGGATCAGATATATAATAAACTGCAGGAAAGCAAGAATTTTGAACAGGCGAAGCTGATTAACGACTTTAAAGTAAAAGGTGTTGAACCCGGTTACAACTATTTTGGTATTCAAGGGAAAGCAGTGTCTGAAGCATCCGGAAGATTGGCTTTCTTGCTTTTGTTCTATGTTGCTTATACTATGGTTCTGGGGTTTAGCATATTCTTCATCTTTGAGGGGATAGGCATTATGGCAGCCGGTAAGAAGAAAGCCGGTTAAAAACCTGTACGAATCTACAAAGAGCCGCCCACAGCCGTGGGCGGCTTCAACAAAACAGGGGGAGATGAAAATGTCAGCGCCGAGAAAAGTAACTGCCCGCGATATTATGATGCCGGTATCTGCTTGTCCTGTAATTTATGAAGATGAAACAATAGAACGGGCATTGACAAAATTTCAGTTTTTGTTTTGTTCCAACCAATCGAAAAAACTTTCGCTGGTAGTGATTAACCGCCGGGATATTCCGATTGGTTGGCTTTTACCGGAAGATTTATTAGCGATAATTCTCGGTAAAAGTTACACCAACAGGTATAACCTTTCTGAATTGGCCGGCCCGTTTGCTCATTATGCCCGGGAAGTAATTAATTTGCTGCCGAATAGTTGGGAAACGTTAACTGAGCAGTGTCATAAAGCTGCCGGTAAACAGGTGGGGGAGAGTATCCGGTTATTTAAAAATAATGCTGTTAATGCTGAGGCTGCTTTTAAAGAAGTAGTTTCAGTTATGCACAAACATAAGCTGTATACACTGCCGGTAGTTGACCGAGATAAGCTGATTGGTTTTGTGAAATTAGAAGATATTATGTTAGAAATGGCCGGAATTACAGCAATGCCTGCTGCACACAGTCCGTAATTATTTTGGAGGTGTGACAGCTGTGACTAATCCTAAAAAGAAAAATAAACGCCAGGAAAATATAAACTTATTAATTCATGAACTGCAAAAAGCTGCTCCTGCCGGGGGATTAACTCTGAAAGAAATGGCAGAAATTTGTGGTGTTAGCACCCGCAATATTTATCGCTATCTAAATGATATTGAGAAGATGGGTATTGAAATAATCCGTCCGGTGCAGATAAAGCCGGCTTTGAGCGGCCGCGGCAGGTACCGCTTAGCATACAGCATTAATCAGGAATTTAGTGAAGATGCAGAAGTAATTATTTTTATCAGCTATTGTATTGTTGGTGCATATGAGTGCCGGCGGCTGCTGTGTCAAACATTGGAGTTATTGATTAAACATTTGGCTTTAAAAAACAGATTGAGCTTACCTTCCGGCTGGGCATTAAGGTGCTGAAATAGTTTAATGTGTACCGGCGCTTGTTAGTGCCGGTATTTTCTTTTTAACATATGTTCATTATTTGAATATTTTTTGTTATGACAAAAAAACTTCACTATTAGAAAAAACATAGTATTTTTCTGTAAATATTCAAAAATAGCAGGTAATTGTGATTGTGAACCCTATATCAAGCTGTACTTTTTGTCAAAATTACCTTATTGTAGTGATAAATAAATTGTCACTGCCAGAGGCAGTGAGTAAAGGGGCTGACATTATGCTTTTAAATTATGCCGGCACCGAAATATTTATAAATCCATACGTAATAATGATTATTGGTTTTAGTGTCGGACTATTGGGTGCTTTCTTCGGTTTTAAAGCGATGTTTTTTACCGTACCGGCGATGAATATCTTTGGTATTCCCATGGTATTTGCTGTGGGGAGTGATTTGGCGCATGCTTGTGGTAAATCATTGTTTGATAATCTTTATTATAATTTTTTCAAGCACATTCAATGGCGGTTGGCATTGATTTTAGCGGGCACCGGTGTTATGGGCTTATGGGCGAGCAGTTTCCTCATTGCCTTTATGGAGCATTATCAAGTGACAGATATTATAATCAAATGTTTGTACATTGTACTGCTGTCAATTTGTGGACTGGTGCTGTTAAAGCGAAACAATTTGCTGAACTGCGGTTTGTCACTGCTTCCTAAATTCAGCCGCATTAAAATACCGCCCAAATTTCACCTCAATCCGGTGGTGAGGGTTTCATTTTGGATACCGGTGTTAATTGGCTTAGCAGGGGGATTATTAACCGGCCTATTGGGTGGTGGAGCATTTCTGGCACGCATACCGCTGCTGATGTATTTTTTGGCTGTACCTCTGCCGATTGCTGTCGCCACTGACTTTATTGCGCTGCTGATAACTGCTGTTTTCGGTGTTGTGCTGTGGTCACAAGCAGGTTATTTGGCGGTATTAACCACTACATTTTTGTTTGTTGGTGTCATTATCGGTTCGCAATTTGGTTATGCGGCAGCAAAGGCAATTCCGGAAGAAAAGGTATCGGCTAAAACTAAAGAAACATTATTGATTATGGCCGGAATAAAAACCGTCGGTGCCTTGATTTTAATGATTTTTGGCTTTGTCAAGTTTGCTAAATTACTGATTATTGCTGCTGTTTTTTCACCGTCGGTAATTATTATTATTTATTTAATGATGGAAAAAATCATTGCCGGCATTTCCGATGAAGAACAATATGTTCCTTATAACGATGAGGATTATTATCCCGTAAAAAACATTTATAAAGAATAAAAGCGGGCAATTGCCACGCTTAATTAAATCAACTGATTTTGCCGGATAAGTATTTATCACTATGGGCGTTTAACACTGCTTTGCAGAAATCTGTCAGCTTAGTGCGTAACGAAACCGGGGTGATAATCTCTGTTTCGCCGCCCCACTGAAACAGCCATGGCAGCAAGTCACTAGAACTAACCGGCGGCAGAGTAAGCTGCAGAGAACCATCAGGCAGCTCTTTTTCAACAGCATTAAACGGCGACTGCACTTTGCGATACCTTTTAGCAGCAGACGCACTTAATATAATCACAATACTTTCGGATTTAGAAGTTTTCTTTTGATCTTTGGCAGTGTGTAAATAAGTTACTGTACTTTTAGCGGGAGACTGCTTTAAGTCTTCTAATTTCCAGTCTGCAGGCAGTGTTAAATGGTTTTTAATAGCCATGTGCCTAATAAAAAATTCATAAATTGACTGCAGCTGCTCACGGTAGTGAATTTGTTTTTGAGCATATACACCAATGAGCATCATTAAGTTAGCATCTATCCGAGAATACGGCAAAGTACGGTTTCTTAAACGGTATTTGCCTTGGCCGGGTACACCGGGTTTATTTTGTACCGGCCGTACAATATCAAAACCAATTTGTTCCAGCTCATTTAGATAACGATATATATTTCGTGTACTTACAGCACATAATTCCGCCAATTCAGTTAGCGTTGCCCCGCCGTCAGGGGTAGTTTTTCGCAAATGGTTTAACACTAAGTTGACATTGGCAATATGGTTGTGCTTGGTATTGGCTCTTCCCATTATATATTCACTCCTTAAAGTATTAAGGATTTTTTGTCACAGGTATAGTTGGCTTTTCTTTATCTTCCGCCGGGGCCATTACTACTTTGGCCATTTCCAAAATTATATCTTCAGCTCGCACAAAGCCTACTAATTTACCGTTTTCAACCACCGGCAGTGTAGATAAGTTGCTTTCAGACATCACGGCAGCAACTGCGTTTAATGATGCACTGGCATGCACCGCCCCGGATTCTAACGGTCTCAATACTTCAGATATTTTTAAAGAGGCAACTTTTTGACAATTTTTATCTAATGATTCCCAGATGTTGTTCGGAGACCAATTTAAAAGTTCTTTCGCAAAATATACCGATGGACCGCTGAGTCTTGCCAGGTTCCAACCGCGAACATTTTTTAAACTTAAATTGCCGGAATACATTATCTTAAATATGTCCTGCAGTGTCACCCAACCGATCGGAGTATCATTACGGTCTAAAACCAGCAAATTTCTTCTTTTGTTTTGGCGCGACAACAATGAAAACTGAAATTTAGAAAAAGCTCTTTTAACTGTTTCATCTTTATAAATTACCGGGTAGCTGTCTGCCGGAAGCATAATGTCCTTAGCTGTTAACTTGTCTGGTGACGACATTTTAAATATATCCCCCTTTGGGATGAGGCGACCTTTACAGGTCGCCTTGAAAATTTCACAAACAACTTGCTAGTGACCACCAGTACCCAGTATACCAGAAGCTGCAACAATAAGCACTATTACTTCAGTGACTGCTATTGTTAAAAAAGGCACATCTTTTTGTTTTAAATAGGCCGGTACCAAAAACATCAAATAAGCAAGAATAGTTAAACCTGCCAACCAAGCAATACCAATTAAACTGAGGAAATTACCGTAATTTAACATACCCAACCACGCCCAGCCATGAGGTGTGTTAGTTGCCTGCAAAAATTCTTCGGCACTTAAACTCCAATTTGCCGCTACTTGTTCCGGACTGACAAGACTAGGTGCCAATCCGCTTACATATACAACAAATGTTACCGCCAATAAAATTATCCCAATCATAGATCCGTAATTAATCATTTTAGCGTAGGCAATTTGTTCCTTCGGAACATACATTTTCGGCTGTTGTTGTGTTGAACCGGTCGGAGAACTTTGGGCAGCCAATTGATGTTTAGTCATAATTTCTACCTCCCTTTGTAATTACATTACCCCAAGACCTTTAAGGATGGAGTTAATACCGGCAAACAATAACATGGCAATTACCAAGTATCTAACCATTTTAGGTTTGGATTTAGACAACAATCTAACTCCAACCACTGAACCTAACATAATACCAATTACCGACGGAACTGCAATGAGCGGTAATACCGCACCTTGGTTTAAGTAAATCCATGCTGCCGATGTATCTGTAATTGAGAGTAGAAACTTGCTGGAGCCAACTGCCAGTTTCAACGGAGCACCCATTACTAAATTTAGTACGGGTACGTTTGCCCAACCGGCACCTAAGCCGAACATACCGGCGATGAGCCCGATCAAGATAAATGTTAAATAACCCTGTACAGTACGACCGACGGTCCAGTTGATTTGTTTACCTGTTGTTTCTTCTACATAAGTACCGGAAATTTTCAATCTTTTAGCTAAGCCGTCAGGCCCCGGTCCTTTGGGAATATCGCTGTTTTTCGAGAAAATAAAAATCATGGCGATTCCGCAAATGGTTACACCTAATGCAATTTGCAGTACGTCCTGTGGCAGAGCCAAACCAATAAATGCACCAATAATACTGAAAGTAGAAGCAATTAATGCCACCGGTAAAGCCAATCTTAGGTTGGCCAAACCCTTTCTCAATAAACCCGGACCGGCAGCCAGTGCACCTGCTAAAGCTACAACTAAGCCGGCACCTCTGACGAAATCCAGGTGGAATGGGAAAAAGCTGCCGACAATTGGTACAAAGAGTACACCGCCGCCAACACCTGCCAACACTGCGACGATACCGAGAATAAAAGTAGTGACAAAAAGCAGGGCCGGCCATATCCACCAAGGTACTTCCGGGTTTCCGGCAGCTGCCGAAACAGCGCCGGCAACATCAGGCATTGCAGACGATACCGCTAAAGTAATATCACCCAGCTTATCAACTAATGTTTGCATCATTCTACTTCCCCCGTAGAAAAAATTTTTAACCAACCAGATTTTGTGCAATGAAGTAACAATGTGCATTATTAAATTTAAGTTATCAATAAGCTTCTCACAAAGATGTCGGATATTAAATTACAATGTGCTTGACAAAGATGCTTAAAGGCTTAAAATCCAGCCATTCCCCCTTTCCGAACAGATTAAAATATTAATTTGATTTTTAATATATAACCCAACAGGGGTTATAACATTGTAAACGAACAAATGATCAATTGTTTATAAATAAGGTGCTTTGTGATATAATTTAGCTGATATTCTGGTAAGTATAAGTTTAGATTGTTACTTATTTCGCAAGCGGTTGTACTTCCTCTATTTGCCCTTAATTACTGCAAGATTTGTGCCAAGTGTAATAATATCCTGCATCCCTTTGTTTAACAGTATTTTTACAAACATAAATTAAATAACTTTGTTTGTTATTGTACAAAAACAATCAATTGACGAAAAAAATTTCAGTACGCATGTTAATTATTTAACAAACTATGCTGAATTAAGACACTTTCGGTTAGTGTCTGTTAATATACAGCTAGTTGTTTAAAAACAAACACTTATACCGGTTTAAGCCCCGATCAGAAAGTTGGTGAAAAGAAAATTGAAAAAACTTTTTTGGACCAAAAGTTTAGGATTTCAAATCACCTCTATTGTTTTAGTGATTCTGGTTATTCCTGTGTTTTTTATTCTCTACGACACACACTTTGCAGGCAAAAAAGAGGAAATTACTTTTATGGCAATGGAAGAGCGCATCGGCACAATAGTAGAAGCGGTTATGATGGAAATGAATGCCCAGATTTTAGCTAATGAACAAGATATTGCGAGAATGTCTACTGAAGAACGCGGTAAGTTTTTTGCGCAAATATTTTCAGATGCCGCAAAGCCGGTTGTCGAACTTAACCCCGGGGTAAGACTCAGTCTGTATATTCCCAATGCCAATGACATGGTGGTAAGAGGCTTTCTGCATAATTACCGGCAGCTGTCTGCAGAGGAACAAAAAGAGCGGGAAAAGAGAATTTTTAATCACGCCTATACCGGGATTCGCAGTGTATTAGCCAGCGGCGAAACTATTTCTGCGCTGGCGGGTGAACCTACTGACCGTTTTTTTGAGTATCTGGTGCCGGTACGGGCAGGAAATGAAATTGTAGCGGTATTGTGGGCCGATGAACTTTTGCATCCGATTTTCACTCAAGCTCAGCAATTTCGTGTGATGACACGCTATCTATCGTTGGCGGCCATTTTAATCGGTGGTTTTGGAATAATGCTGGTATTAAATAACTTAACTACCGATGTGCGGCGCATTAAAAAAGGCTTGGAGCTGTTAGAAAAAGATTTTAACCACAAACTGCCGGAAATGCCGGGAGAAATGGGTAAAATTGCCCGTGCAATTAACAAAATGGCACACGCTTTAGCAGAAAAGGAACGTTTAGAGGAAGAGATGCAGCGGCAGGAACGGTTAGCTGCTTTAGGACAGGTGGTAACCGGAGTGGCTCATGAACTGCGCAACCCGATTGGTGTAATTAAAACCACGGTACAGTTGATGGAAAAAGAGGTAGATGAATCAGCAAAAGAATACTGCAGTGTTATTAAGCAGCAGGTTGACCGTCAGAATAAAGTAATTCAAGAACTGCTGGCCTATGGCAGGCCAAGTAAACCGGTTAAAGAAAATGTGCAGGTAAACAATTTGTTGAATTCGGTTTTAACTTTTATTCATCCGCAGTTAAGGCAGAGCAGTATCAAGCTTAAAACAAATTTCAATAATGATTTACCGTTATTGTTTATTGATGCCGAAAGGATTAAGCAGGTTTTTGTTAACTTAATTTTAAATGCTGTTCATGCCATGCCGGAAGGCGGCGAGTTAAGTATATCTACGGATTTTGATCAGGATAAGGTAATTATCAGCTTTAAAGATACCGGTATAGGTATCAGTGATGAAGAAATGAAGAAAGTATTTGATCCTTTCTTTACTACTAAAGACAGCGGTACAGGGTTGGGTTTAACTATATGTAATCAAATTTTGCAGATGCACAACGGCAGCATAAGTGCTCAAAAAAATATCGATACAGGAATGACGTTCACTGTGATACTGCCAATTAGTAACGAAGCTGAGGGGGTATAATGATGATCCCGAAGATATTGATTATCGATGATGAAGAGCATATGTGTTGGGCACTGAAAAAAGCGATGGAAAAAGAAGGTTACCAAGCGCTGACTGCAACATCAGGAAATGAAGGAGTAAACCTTTTGAAAGAAAAAGGGCCTTCATTGGTACTGCTGGATTTAAAGATGCCGGAAATGGACGGTATGGAAGTTTTAAAAATCATTAAAGAAATTCATCCCAAAATACCGGTGATAATGATTACTGCTCATGGTACAATAGAAACTGCCATTGAAGCAATGAAACTTGGTGCCGTCGACTATATAACCAAACCATTTGATCTTGATGAGCTGAAAATGGTGGTGCAGCAGGCTTTAAAATACAGTCAGTTGGTTTCTCATGTGTCGTTTTTTCGTTCTGAGCTGAGCAAAAAATACGGTACAATTGTTGGTGAGAGTCCGGCAATTAAAGAAGTGATTATGCTCATCGAAAGGGTTGCTTCTACCAATGCCACCGTAATGATTACCGGTGAAAGCGGTACCGGTAAGGAGATTACCGCTCTTACCATTCATCAAGCCAGCGGAAGAAGAGATTTTCCGTTTGTGCCGGTAAACTGTGCGGCGCTGCCGGAGCAGCTGCTGGAAAGTGAGCTGTTTGGTCATGAAAAAGGGGCATTTACCGGAGCGGTGGCATTAAAGCCCGGCCGCTTTGAAATGGCGGACAAAGGCACCATATTTTTGGATGAAATAGGAGAAATGCCTCCGGCGATGCAGGCAAAGCTGCTGCGCGTACTGCAAGAGCGGGCTTTTGAACGGGTAGGCGGCACAGAAACACTGCATGTCGATGTGCGGATTATTTCAGCTACCAATGTGGATATTAGAAAAGCGGTGGAAGAAGGCAGATTTCGCGAAGATTTGTTTTACCGCTTAAATGTAATTCATATTCAACTGCCGCCGCTGCGTGAACGCAAAGAAGATATTCCGCTGCTTGCTAATTACTTTTTACGTAAATATATGCTGGGTACTTATCCGGTAAAAGCTATTTCTCCTGAGGCAATGGAACTTTTAACCAACTACCCGTGGCCGGGAAACATTCGCGAACTGCAGAATGTCATTGAAAGGTCAATTATCATTTGTCAGGGTGACACTATTCTGCCGGAACACCTGCCCAAAGAACTGCAGCAGGTTAAAAACACTCCGGTGGAGACAATTGTTAATTTTCCCGATACCGGAATATCATTAGAAGAAGTAGAAAAACAGCTTATCTTAACAGCCTTAGAGAAAAGCGGCGGTAACCAAACCAAAGCGGCGCAGCTTTTGGGCATTACCCGTTCTGCGCTGATTTACCGCAGTCAAAAGTATAATATTAAATTAGGTTAAAATAAAAATTATGGGACAAACTATTGTCATTAACAATGAACTTACTAGTTAGCGTGGTGAAAAAAGATAGTGCTTTTTGATGATCAACCAGGATACTTAAAAATGTCGTTAGAAGAATTAAAGCAGCGTGCCCGTCTGGCCGCTGAAAAATTAGCTGATTGTACCGTTTGTGCACAGCATTGTCATGTTAACCGCCTGCAAGGAGAAAAAGGCTTTTGCCGTGCGGGACGAAAAGCGCTGGTAGCCGATTACGGCAGGCATATGGGTGAAGAAAGTGTGCTGGTAGGGCAAAATGGTTCAGGAACAATATTCTTCGCGTATTGTAATTTAGCCTGCCAATTCTGCCAAAACAGCGAGATCAGCCAAGGTGGTGAAGGTCGGGAAGTAACTGCCGATGAATTAAGTGAGATTATGTTAATTATTCAAGATATGGGCTGCCATAACATTAACCTTGTTTCTCCCAGCCATTTTGTGCCGCAAATTCTGGAGGCGCTGGTGTTGGCGGCGGAAAAAGGACTGAAGATACCGCTGGTGTACAATACCGGAGGCTACGATGACTTAGAGACCATTAAACTGCTGGACGGAATTATTGATATTTACATGCCGGATATCAAGTTTGCTGACGACAAAGCCGGCGAAAAATATGCCTCTGCCCCCGGATACTTTTCGGTTGTTCGCCAGGTGATTAAAGAAATGCACCGTCAGGTTGGAGATCTGCAGACCAACGCATCAAACATTGCTGTCAAGGGGTTGTTGGTGCGCCATTTAGTAATGCCGAATGATGCTGCCGGCAGTGAACAAATAGTGCAGTTTTTAGCCAACGAGATTTCACCGGCTGTGTTTATAAATATTATGGATCAGTATTATCCGGCCCATAATGCAGGTAAGTACCCCGAGATTAACCGGCGGACATACAGTCGGGAACATCGCTGGGTGGTAAAAAAAGCCCAAGAGGCCGGATTATATCGAATAGTTCGTTAAAAGCTGCCCCCAAGGCCATCATGCTCTTGGGGGTTAATTGCGTCTATTGCTGTACGGTGTGATTTTACCTGCAACCGGCGGGATTACTTTTTTGATTTTGCTGAAAACCGGCAAAAAAATCAACAATCCTACAGAGTAGCTTAACAGTAAGCTTTTTAAATCCCACATATCTACCCATGCTCCGCCGACAATTGGCCCGATTAAATACCCCAGCGAATAAGCGGTGTTGTAAATGCCAAAAGCCGCACCGTAACCGGCATGTCGGTGATCTTTCATCACTGCATCGGCTAACAGCGGGGCGCTGGGCGCAAACATCAACCCAAAGCTTAAACCCAATCCTCCCATCACTAAAGCAGTAGTAAAAATTGTCGGAGAAACAATTAACAGTGGGATGGCAGCTGCAGTGGCGGCTAAACCGATTTGAATTAACGGAACCCGTCCGTATTTATCCGATAACATACCAAATAACGGTTGGGCGACTATGCTGGTGAGTGATATTGCCCCAAAGAGCAGGCCGATAACCGTTGAGCCGGCAGCAAATTTTTCGTAAAAGTATCCCGGCAAAAGCGGGTCTAAAAAGCCGAACCCCAATGAAGCAGTCAATACTAAACCGGCAGTGATTAAAATTGCCGGGCTGTTTAAAACATCTTGAAACGTCAAAGCAGTGCGTTCAACTTCCTGCGCTGACGGCTCTCTTAAAACAATAATCACTAAAAGCAGTATAATTCCGGCCAAAAATCCGGAAAGCAAAAACGGCATTTTGTAGCCGCCCCAATCATAAATAAACCCGCCGACGGCCGGTCCGATCATAAAACCGAAATTCATTCCCACCATTGCCAATCCCATTTTTTCTCCGCGCACTTTAGGCGGATACTGATCGGCAACAATTGCCGGGCCAGCCGTCCAAGTGGCTGCCGCTGCCGCTCCCTGCAAAAGCCTGATGATTGTAAGTGTCCAAAATGTATTGGCATAGGCAAAGCCGACGGTAGAAAGTGTTAGGGCAAACATGCCGAGCACCATTATTTTTTTGCGCCCATAGCGGTCGGCCAGCAATCCTGCCGGTATTGATGCCAGCAGTAAAGCCAACGAATAAACGGCAAAAATTATTCCCAGTTCCAAAGAAGAAAGCCCTAGATCTTGAACATAGACCGGCAGTACCGGAACAATGATGCCGTAAACAAAACTGTCAATAAAAATAGTAAGCGCGACAACGATTAAAGCTTTGCTGCGGAAATCCAAAACTTGTTCCTCCTAAAGGAAATTAGTGCTGCTGTTACAATTCATATTATAATTCCAAATAGTGAAAGCATAATAAAAAAATGCTATGATAGCTATATAAATTTTACCAAAAGGGCTTTTGGCCATTTAATGAGGTGTTTTTATTTGGATCAACAAGTTGCTGTTAACATTACCGGAATTACTCAGCAGGGAGAAGGAGTAGGGCACCTGCCGGACGGGCTGGCTGTTTTTGTTCCCGGAGCAATACCGGGTGAGCGGGCAGTAATACAAGTGGTAGAGCGCAAAAAGAAATTTGCCCGCGCCAAACTGCTGAACGTGACAAAACACGCGCCGGAGCGCTGTCGACCCAAGTGTGATGTTTATAACAGCTGCGGAGGCTGTACGCTGCAGCACATTGATTATGCTGCCCAACTTAAACTTAAAACCCAACAAGTGCAGGATAATTTATGCCGCATCGGCAAACTATGCGGGGTGAAAGTGCTTCCGACGCTGGGTATGAATCACCCTTGGCATTATCGCAATAAAGTGCATTTTCAAGTTCAAGAAGAGAACGGCAGAACTGCACTCGGTTATTATCAGCCGGGAAGTCACAGCTTTTTGCCGCTTAATGACGGTTGCTTATTAGCAGACCAAGAATTAAACACAGTGGCAAAAACGGTGGAAAAACTGCTTAATGAACACTTTTTAAAAGCTTTTAATTGGCGGACCGACAAAGGGCTTCTGCGCCATGTTGTGCTGCGCAAAGCAGCGGCAGCAGGCGAAATTATGGTGGTGCTGGTTACCGCCGGCGGCAAATGGCCCGATCAACAACAATTTGCGCACAAACTGCAGCAAGCTCACCCTCAAGTGGTATCGGTGGTGCGCAGTATCAATAATGCCAAAAGCCGCGTAGTGATGGGCGAAAAAAACATAACGCTGACCGGTAAACCAACGATTACCGACTGCCTGGGGCACCTGCAGTTTGAAATATCCCCTAATTCTTTCTACCAAGTAAACAAATACCAAACTTTAGTGCTTTATCAAAAGGCGATGGAATATGCCGGTTTAACCGGCAGAGAAAAACTTTTGGATGCCTACTGCGGCATTGGCACCATTGCCTTGTTTATGGCCGGGCAGGCCCGTGAAGTGCTGGGGCTGGAAGTTGTACCCCAGGCAGTAAAAGATGCTAAAGAAAACGCCGCGCGAAACGGAATTGCCAATGCCGAATTTCATCAAGGCGAGGTAGAACGCCTGCTGCCGCTGCTGCAGCAGGAAGGATACCGCCCCGATGTGGTTGTGCTCGACCCCCCCAGAAAAGG
>CBEUVQ010000048.1:0-14389 GCA_965546615.1 uncultured Peptococcaceae bacterium | reverse complement strand
GTTTTAATCAGTTCCCCGTAATTGGCGGCAATATCTATACCGTGGTGCGGGCTGGAGCCGCGAATACCGAAAGGAGAAGAAATGCTGCCTGCTACCGGCCAGTCCATGGCAACTGCCGGAAGCTGCAGTGAGCCGGCAGCAGCCGATACCCCAACAGCGGTGTTTTTCAGCGGAATGATTAAATTTTGACCAATGCGCACCAAATCGGGGTTGGACATATCGTTGGCGTTAAGCACCTGCGCTTGGGTGACACGGTAGCGCCGGCAAATGCCGGTCAGCGTTTCACCTGGTTTAACGGTATGCTTAACGGTGCTTATCGGCACATCCAATATTTGACCGATGTACAGCATACTTTCGCTGTCTAACCCATTGGCTGCGGCAAGCGTATCCAGCGAAACACCGTATTTATCCGCTAAACCGCTCAGCGTATCTCCCGGGCTGACGCGGTGAATTTCCGGTTCACCTTTAAATACAGCAGCCGCCTGCTCTGTTTGACAGTTAACTAGGTTAGTTTGGTACGGCTTATTGTTATTAATCATTTCATCCAGCCTTGCCTGTGCAGGGCCGGTACTTATCCAGCTTGCCGCAATAAAAACAGCGGTTATAAGAACTATTCTGTTAAATAAACAGCTTTTCATTTTTTTACACCTCATAATGACAATAGTCATTACCAGTATTGCCATTAGAGGTGTAATCTATACTTAATTATTTAAGTTGGTATTTACGCGGGAAGGCGGATGCTTAGGCACCAGCGACTTAGCACGGCGGCGATGTTCTTTCATCATACTGATCATCTCCGCATTGGTTTTGCTGTTTTTCATGCGCTCAATAATGTTTTCCATCGCATCCACCGAAGTGGCGCTGCTGAAAGCACGGCGAAATCCCCAAACCCATTCTAATTCTTCTTTAGAAAGCAAATCTTCTTCCCGACGGGTACCGGATCGCTGCACGTCAATGGCCGGGAATAACCGGCGTTCTGACAAACGGCGGTCTAAAATCAGTTCCATATTACCGGTACCTTTAAATTCTTCGAAAATTACTTCATCCATCCGGCTGCCTGTTTCAATTAACGCGGTGGCTAAAATTGTTAAGCTGCCGCCTTCTTCCAGGTTGCGGGCGGCACCGAAAAACCGCTTCGGTTTATACAGTGAAGCCGGGTCAACACCGCCGGAAAGCGTCCGGCCGCTGGGGGGCACCACCAAGTTGTGCGCCCGGGCAAGCCGGGTAATGCTGTCCAGCAAAATCACCACATCGCGCTTATGCTCCACTAAGCGCTTAGCCCGCTCCAGCACCATATCCGCTACTTTAACGTGATTTTCCGGCGGTTCGTCAAAGGTTGAACTTACAACCTCACCTTTTACCGAGCGTTCAATATCGGTAACCTCTTCCGGGCGTTCATCAATTAAAAGCACCAGCAGTTCAATGTCCGGATGGTTTTTAGTAATGCTGTTGGCGATTTCCTTCAACAGTATCGTTTTACCTGCTTTAGGCGGCGCAACAATTAAGCCCCGCTGCCCCCGACCGATAGGAGCAACTAAATCAATTATCCGCGTGCTGATTTTATCCGGTTTTGTTTCCAGTGTGATTCTTTTTTTAGGATAGAGAGGGGTTAAACCGTCAAAGTGCAGTCTTTCGGGGGATATATCCGGAGAATCGCCGTTCACCTGCTCTACTCTGAGCAGGGCAAAGTAGCGTTCGTTATCTTTCGGTCGGCGCACCTGGCCGGAAACACGGTCTCCGGTGCGCAGATCAAACTTTCTGATCTGCGATGCCGACACGTAAATATCGTCGTTGCTGGGGTGATATTTAAACGGCCGCAAAAAACCATAGCCGTCCGGCATTCTTTCCAATACCCCTTGGGCCTGAATAATGCCTTCTTTCTCGGTTTTTGCTTTGATAATTTCAAATATCAACTCTTTTTTACGGAGTTTATAATAACCCGGTATTTCCATGGCGCGAGCTATTTTGTACAGCTCAACCATTGTTTTGTCTTCCAGGTTGTTAATATTTACATCCAAAATGTATTCTCCCATCTTTATTTAATTATCTGTTATTTTCAGTAACATGCTTGTTTGAAGCTTTAACGCATTGTTGAGAGGAATTTTTTGAGATTTGTTTTTGTTGAAACTTCTGCTGCCGGCGCAGCATAAATTTCTTAAAAGCGAAATAAACAACTACAAAAGCAAATAAAGAATTAATACCTGCACCGATCAAAAAGGGCTGTCCTAATGATTTAAACCAAGCAAGCCAAGCATCTAATTTGGTAAAATCAAAATCAGCAAAAACTGCATGAGGTGTCTCGGTACGACCCATTAAAATTAAGCGTCCCACCATAATATTGATGGCATAAAAAAACGGAACCGCCCATTTTAAAAGCATCGCAGTAAGTGCCGCCGCCAACCCGTTGAGACCCACTGCCCGGGCTACCAGATAACTTACCGGAATACTGATAATTGGAATAGGTAAAAAATCCATTCCGACACCGATTGCTACCCCACCGGCTACTTTATCGGGGGCATCGGGCAGGTTCATTAATTTGTTATAATTGTCTTTAAGTTTGCTTGTGAACCTGCTGACCACTTTGTCCTCCTGGCTGCCAAGAATATCCTTGGCCGTTACTTATTTACTCATTTTAAGTATATCGATATTTAATTGCAGCTGTCAACAATTGATGTATTCTGTTATTTTTTACCGGAAACTTTAGCCCAATCGGCGAGGAATTTTTCAATACCCAGATCGGTTAAGGGATGTTTAATCATTTGTTTTAATACTTTAGGAGGCACTGTTGCAATGTGGGCGCCGGCTTTGGCAGATTGCAGTACATGCAGCGGGTGGCGAATACTGGCTGCGATTATTTGACAGGGTAAGTTGTAGTTAGAAAAGATTTCTGCAATGTCGCCAATCAGCTCCGAACCATCGTGACCGATATCATCAATGCGGCCGACAAACGGGCTTACGTAGGCTGCCCCGGCAAGCGCCGCAAGCAGTGCTTGATTGGCGGAAAACACCAGCGTAACGTTGGTTTTAATGCCCTGCTGACTGCAGGCTTTAACTACTTTCAGTCCGTTGGCGGTCATCGGAATTTTAACAACAATATTGGGATGAATTTCAGCCAGTTCTTTGGCTTCAGCCAGCATTTCGTCGGCATCAACACTCACCGCTTCCGCACTGATCGGGCCGTCCACAACAGCGGCAATTTCCTTAACCACCTGGGTAAAATCCCGTCCTTCTTTGGCAATCAGCGAAGGATTGGTGGTTACACCGGAAATCACACCCAACCGGTAGGCTTCGCGAATATCCTCAATATTGGCTGTATCAAGAAACAGCCGCATTTCCGCATCCCCCTTTCAGCCGTTTGGTATACAGGGCGCGATTTAATTCGCGCCCCCTTAACTAATACTTATGCTTTGCCGCTGGAACCAAACACTCTTATTTTTTCTCTGATTACTTCAATTGCTTTATCTCTGGCGGGACCAAGTACCTTTCTGGGATCAATTTCTTTTGGCTTTTCATTGAGCACCTGCCGAATGGTGTAAGTAATGGCTTCTCTGATGTTGGTGTCGATATTTATTTTTCTTACACCTAAAGAAACAGCTTTTTTAAGCGCCTCATCGGGCACGCCGGAGGAGCCGTGCAGCACAATCGGTATTTTAACCAGTTCTTTAATTTTTGCCAGTCGTTCGAAATCAAGCTTCGGCTCACCTTTGTACTGGCCGTGAGCGGTGCCGATAGCTACCGCCAAAGAGTCAACCCCGGTACTGTCTACAAAGATTTTCGCCTCCTGCGGGTCAGTAAACATGGCGTCACGTTCATCAACAGTGATATCATCCTCTGTACCACCAATTTTACCCAATTCAGCTTCAACAGATACCCCTGATGCCCGGGCAACTTCAAGCACTTTGTTGGTCAGTGCAATATTTTCATCCAGCGGATGTTTAGAACCGTCGATCATTACAGAGCTGAAGCCGGCACGAATACACTGTACACACTGTTCAAAACTGGTTCCGTGATCAAGATGGAGCGCTACCGGTACTTTACTTTGATCGGCAGCCAGTTTGGCCATACCGACAATCCACTCTAATCCGGCATATTTAATTGCCCCTTGACTGGCCTGAATAATTACCGGCGCTTTTTCTGCTTCGGCGGCAGCAATAATGGCCTGCACAATTTCCATGTTGTTGCAGTTAAATGCACCAACGGCATAACCGCCGGCTTCCGCCTTTTGAAGCAGTTCTGCTACTGTTACCAATGACATGCGGAAAAACCCCCTTAATTTAATAATAAATTTTTTTATTAAAAGCAAAATTAAAAGGCTGCTTTATTCACAAAAATGCCCGGACCGCCTGTCCGAGCTCTCGCTTTACCCACGGTCAAAATCATTATGACCAATGCCGGGGCAGTTTATGTGATTTTTATATAATTAAGCGTTTAATGCTTATTATGTTTTCTGCGGTCTTTTTTTGATTTTGGCTTAGGTTTGCTGCTCCCGCTGCCCCAACTGTCCAAGAACTTAAAGCCGTGGCGGGTTAATTCGATGCAGTCCACCTCTTTAATCACTTCTAAATCTTCTTCGGTTTCTGCATAAATGATGTTTACACTGCCGCATTCTTTGCAGTACAGCTCCAGCCGTTCGGGAAAGATTTCCACATCTATGGCATCGTTACCGCACTGGCAGTACAAACCGTTTTTTTCAGCAATATCATGCAGCCGGTTTAACACCTCATACATAATACCAGAATTATTGAAGTAATCATCATCTTCAAACTGTTCGATTAAAGAATTCAGGTCATAATCGCCGCTTTTCACCGCTTCCCGCACTTTATCTTCCGGACCGATATGACCCAGTTCAACACCGGTTTCTTGGCAGTACAGGTTGATTAATTGACCGGACCATAACTTAGCACCGGAAATTTGCCGTTGGTGCTTAAACTCGCAAATCACGCAGGGTAATTGAAGCCGGTAAAAACCATTGGCTCTTTTTTGGGCAGAAAGCAGCGTTGCCCCGCAGGAGCACTTTACCTCCAAAACCCGGCTGCCGGAAAAAGCAAACCGCGAGATAACATGAAATTCAAGCTTCCCGCACTCGGGGCAGCGCATTGCCAACACCGTGTCGGTGGGTATGATCATTACTGATACCCTCCAAACATACATCACTAATTTCTAGTGAATACTTCGCCACCGGTGTATAAATTCCTTTTACGATCCGTTACAAATATGAATATTATTTTGATTGCTTTTCAAAACATCCTCAACCAACACGCGCAGTTTATTAAGATCAAAAGGTTTGTAAATATTATATAACGGCCCGAGATCGATCTCTTTCGGCAGCAGCACTTCACCTTCAAATGCAGTCATCATAATCACCGGAACAGTGCAATTTTTTTCCCGAAGCAGCTTTAACGTTTCCAGCCCGCTCATTCCCGGCATTTTCATATCCAACAAAATTATGTCCGGCTGCATCTCTTCGGTCTTCTGCAAAGCATCGGAGCCGTTTTCAGCCTCAATCACGCTGTATCGGTCGTTAAACACTTCATAAAGCAATTTTCTGATACCCAATTGATCATCGACAATTAACAGCCGGTACTGCTTAGCAAAAATTTTCCCACCCCCCTGAACAAACACAAACATTAGTAAAATTCGGTACAAAAGCAGGAATTTCCTTCCGGTTTTTAAAAGTTGCCAAACTGCTGCAGGTGTGGTGCAATTGACGCTATTAAGCCGGTGATAGCAGCCACCGCAATAATGCCCAGCACAACTGCTGCCGCCCACGGGGTGACAATGACGGCAATCGCTTTACCGGTAGAAAAGCGATGCACTTCTCTTAAACCAACAGTCAGCAGCACAATCCCCCAGACAATTATCGCTAAGGCAGCAATGAACATAATTAATCTTACTACAGCGGAATCAGGGAAAATGATTTCTATAAGCTGCAGCGGAATGAAGATAACTGCCGGCAGCCCGGCCAAGCCATATACCGCAAAGGTAGATACCGCCCGGCCTTGGCCGCCGTAAAATTCCGCCAGTAAGTGCAGTAAGCCGGCGTATACAAACCACCATACAATGTTCGCAGTGAATTCCACGACAGCCGCTATGGGGGCGGCAGCTTCCAACAATCTGGTCATTGCTTCGCCCATATAAGGACTGCTGTTAAACATCGATGTAAATATGTCATAATTGGTGCCAAACATATTCATTATCGCCAAAATCAAATTCAATCCCAGCACCAGCAGCACCGTCAAACCAAGCGGCGTTTTTTCCGCCAGCATGCGAAAGGTTTTGACAGGTTCAAGCAAAATACCGTAAAACAAATCATACAGTGTAAATTTTTGCGGCGGTTGACTGCCAAGCGGTTCAGCATGGCTTATGCCGTCTGCACTAAACTCGGCTTCTTTATTGTTATCTTCCGATATATTCATAATCAATTCCTCCCCCCGGCAGCAGCATCGGCCGGTAGTTAAACAGCTCCAAGCCGTTAATGCCCATATACCTTCTTGCTGCGACTTCTCCGAACAATTCATGCCAAAAACCGGTCGGCGATAAATCCACCGTTTCCGGCTCACCTTCGATACCTGCCATTTCAGCAGCGGTTTGCACGGCATCATACATATCACCAAGCTGATCCACCAGCCCAAGCTCATGGGCCTGGCGGCCGCTGTATACCCGTCCGTCCGCTAATTCCAGCACCCGATCCCGATCCATTTTTCTTCCTTCCGCTACCACATCAACAAACTGCTGATAATCATCGTCAAGCAGGCTTTGAAAAATTTCACGTTCTTCCGGTGTGACATCGCGGTTGTTGGAACCCATATCTTTGTATGGACCGGTTTTAAAGACGTTGTAATCGACACCGATTTTATCGTATAAACCCTGCAAATCCATCGTTTGCATAATTACACCGATGCTGCCGGTAAGTGTGGTGGGATTGGCCACAATGCGATCGGTTTCACAGGATATCCAGTAGGCACCCGAAGCGGCAGTATCAGCCATGTAGGCAATCACTTTTTTGCCGGACTGCCGCAGACGTTTAATTTCATTGCCAATCTCCAGTGATGCAGCGGGGCTGCCCCCCGGACTGTTTATATACAGCACCACCGCTTTTATATTCGGATTTTCAGCCGCTTCCCGCAATTGGTTAATAATTGTCATTGAACCGGCCTGCACACCACCAAAGCCGCCGACACTTCCACCGCTGACAATCACACCGGTAACGTTAATTATTCCGATTTGTCCCTCATCGGAAGAAGCGTCCGCCCCGTTATAATCCGGGCGGTCTCTGAAAATCGCCGCTCCAATTAAAGACAAAAGAACTACACCTAAAATTATGCCGGTGACAAGTTTTCTTTTCATCAATAATCAACACCCCTACTGTTTAAAGTTATGTAAATACACAATTACTTATTAGAATGTTTCACAACAAGTGTTTTTAATCCTGCAAGCGGGAAAGTCTCTCCGCATATATTCAAAAAAACAGCTTTGGTTTTTTCCAAAGCTGTTTTACGACTTATTTGTCGCCCTTATATCTTAATGCCGCACCGATAAAATCGCGGAACAGCGGATGCGGGCGGTATGGTCGGGATTTAAATTCGGGATGGAACTGCGTAGCTACAAACCAGGGATGATCGGGTATTTCTATGATTTCCACCAGCTCACGACCCGGCAGCATTCCTGAAATAACCATTCCGTGCTTAACCATTTCTTCGCGATAATTATTATTAAATTCGTAACGATGGCGATGTCTTTCTTCAATCACATCTTTACCGTAGGCTTGATAGGCTAAAGTGCCGTGATTAAGTGCACACTTGTAGCGTCCCAAACGCATGGTGCCGCCCATGTCAGAGATTTCTTTCTGCTCGGGCAGCAGGTCAATCACCGGATGCGACGTATCGGGGTTGAATTCCGAACTGTTGGCATCCTGCCATCCCAACACGTTGCGGGCAAATTCAACTACTGCCAGCTGCATTCCCAAGCAGATGCCCAGCAGCGGAATGTTATTTTCCCGCGCATACTTAATGGCATTAATTTTGCCCTCTATGCCGCGATCACCAAATCCGCCGGGAATGAGAATGCCGTCAACATCATGCAGGTATTCTTCCGCCGGCACCTGCTCTAAATCTTCACTGTTAATCCAGCGGATATTCACTGCCGAACCATGATGCAGGCCGGCATGACGCAGCGCTTCGGCTACACTGATATAAGCATCCTGCAGCGACACATATTTGCCGACAAGAGCGATAGTGGCACCCCAGCGCAGATCTTTCATGCGTTCCACCATATCCCGCCACTCGGAAAGATCAGGCTTCCCGCATTCCAGCTTAAGGCGTTTAACCACAATATCAGCAAGCCCTTCTTTTTCCAGCTGCAGCGGCACTTCGTATATCGAGTGGGCATCTACCGCTTGAATAACGGCTTCTTTTTCAATGTCGCAGAATAATGCCAGCTTCTCTTCCATCTCTTTGGAAAGCGGCTGCTCTGTACGGCAAACAATAACGTCAGGCTGAATACCGATACCCCGCAGTTCTTTAACGCTGTGCTGGGTGGGTTTGGTTTTTAACTCATTGGCTGCTCCCAAATACGGCACTAAAGTGACGTGAATATACATTACCTCATCGCGGCCAAGGTCACTTTTCAGCTGACGGATAGCCTCCAAAAACGGCTGGGATTCAATATCACCGACAGTACCGCCGATTTCGGCAATTACAACATCGGGATCTCCTTCCTCAGCCAGTTTGAGCACGCGTTCTTTAATTTCATTAGTAATGTGCGGAATTACCTGCACCGTACCGCCAAGGTAATCACCTCTGCGTTCTTTGGTAATTACCGACCAGTATATTTTACCGGTTGTAACGTTGCTTCTGCGGGTAAGATTAATATCAATAAACCGTTCATAGTGGCCCAAATCAAGGTCGGTCTCCGCACCGTCTTCGGTAACAAAAACTTCTCCATGCTGATAAGGACTCATAGTGCCCGGATCTACATTTATGTAAGGATCTAATTTTTGCACAGCTACTTTAAGCCCTCGGTTTTTCAACAACCGCCCCAATGACGCAGCAGTTATGCCTTTCCCCAGGGAAGACACAACACCCCCGGTAACAAAGATAAACTTGGCCATGACTTCCTCCTATTTAATGTATAATTCATCTTAGTTTGACTACCTGTTACATTCTATATGCTCACCACAGGGGTGTCAAGAGACTAGCGTCCCCATCCCAGCCGCACTGCCAGCAGGTATCCGAGGAATATCCCCACAATTCCCATTACCCCTGCCAGGGTCTGCGGAGCCGGTACCGGCAGTTTAAATCTGGCGAAAACAATTCCTATTGCCAATCCGGTCAGCAAAGACAGCATTACTTCACGATACTGTTCCCACATATCTCTACATCCGCTCCGGCGCAGATACACCGATTAATCTCAAACCGTTGCGCAGCACAATTCTGGTACAGTCTGCCAGCAGCAAACGCGCATAAGACAGCTTATCATCTTCAACAATTACCCGGTTGCTGTTGTAAAAACTGTGGAATAAACCTGCCAGCTCATGCAGATAACGGGCGATGCGGTGCGGAGCCAGCATTTCAGCCGCCATTTTCACTTCCACCGGAAAATCGGCCAGCTTTCTGATTAATTCCTTTTCCTGCTCTTCTTTAAGCACTGTAAAGTCCACCTCGGAAACGGACGGAACCTTTCCGCCGCGCTCCGCTAATTGGCGAAAGATGCTGCAAATTCTGGCATGCGCATACTGAATATAAAACACCGGGTTTTCATTGGTCTGCGATTTGGCCAGATCAAGGTCAAATTCCAAGTGACTGTCCGCGCTGCGCATTACAAAGAAATAGCGGGCGGCGTCTTTGCCGACTTCTGCTACTAATTCCGAAAGGGTAACGAACTGTCCGGTGCGTTTGGACATGCGCACAACTTCTCCGCCGCGCAAGAGGCGCACCAGCTGCATTAACACGATTTCCAAAGCATCCCGGGAGTAGCCCAACGCTTCCATTGAGCCTTTCATGCGGTTAACATGCCCGTGATGGTCGGCACCCCAAATATTAATTACTTTATCAAAGCCGCGGTCAAACTTGTTCTTGTGATAGGCAATATCGGCAGCAAAATAAGTGGGAATACCGTTAGAACGCACCACTACTTCGTCCTTCTCATCACCAAAGTCGGTTGCTTTAAACCACAGCGCGTCTTCTTTCTCGTAAATGCAGCCTTTTTCCCGCAGTTCGCTTATCGCGCTTTCTATCGCTCCGGATTCATGCAGTGATCGCTCAGAAAACCAAACATCGTAAACAACGCCGAAGTCAAGCAGACTGTTTTTGATGTTGGTTAATTTTTCGTTCAATGCATACTCTACTAATTTAGCCCGGCGGGCAGCAGGTTCTGCTGTCAGGTAAGCGTCTTTGTAACAGTTGATAAAGTTCTGAACAGTGTCAATCAAGTCCTCACCGTGATAGCCTTCTTCCGGCACCGGCACGTCTTGACCCAGCTGCTGTAAATAGCGCGCTTCCAATGACTTGCCGAAATTTTCAATTTGATTGCCGGCATCATTGATGTAGTACTCCCGTTCAACATCATAACCGGCAAATTCAAGAATAGCGGCAATACTGTCACCCAGCGCTGCCCCCCGGGCGTTGCCCATGTGCAGTAAGCCGGTGGGGTTGGCACTGACAAACTCTACCTGTACTTTGGTTCCTTCGCCAAGTTCCACCCTGCCGTAATGTTCACGCTGTTCTGCAATTTGCGGTAAGGCTTGATAGATCCAATTGGGATTGAGGTAAAAATTAATAAAGCCGGGACCGGCTATTTCAACTTTATCCACCGACGCCCCAGCCAGCTCTAGGTTGCTGACGATGATTTCAGCAAGTTTGCGCGGAGCATTCTTTGCCGGCTTAGCCAGCATCATAGCTAAGTTGGTGGCAAAATCACCATGCCCCTTTTCTTTCGGCACTTCCACTACAAAATCAGGAATGGTCAAAGCCGGCATTGCCCCGGTTTGTACAGCCTTTTCAACAGCTTGGTTCAGGGCGGAAACCAGCTTTGACCGCAAGTGTTCCACAATACCGCTCATTAGAAAGAGTTAAACCTCCTTGACGGTGATAGATAGCTCATTAAAGCTAACTTTTTCTTCCCCTAATAATAATTCATACTCTAGATTAATACTTCCACCCATCTCTGTCAAGTCTACCTCTACTTTCGAAGGCAGTACTTTAGTAATCATCGTTCCGTAAGGAGTAACGTAGCTGGCTTCGTTATGAATACCTTCTTCAAAAACATGCTTCAATTCCGCCATTCCCATGCGGTTTAAAGTGACTCTTTTCGGTTCTGCTTTTAATGTGGTGGTTGTACCTTCCATGCCGCTAACTTCCGATTCGCTGTACATCAGGTAGATGGAGTTGTTTTTAAAAAACATGCTGCCGAGCGTAACAAACTCCATATTGTCGGTATCGCCCCACTCATGATTTAATGTACTTTTGACTGTAACCAACACCTCTTTACCCATTGCAACCAGCCCCTTCCGTTTTTTGTTTGACCGCCGCACACATCTCTTACTGTTAAGATATTTTAATCAAAACTTAACAATGATAACATTCGACAGAATAATCACATAAACCTTTTATAGAATTTAATTAATTTCGAGTTTTAACAAAAGAAGGGGCTTAAGGGCAGTTTCGGCATAAAGCCGTTGTTTTGCGGAAAAGCAGCAGCTTGTGTTTACGTGCAGGCATAAAAAAAGAGCAGGCGCAAACCTGCTCTTTTTTTTAACCTTTTGGTGTGTGATCCTTGCCGGCAAGAGTAACGAAAGAAGTACCGATATACAGGTATTCTACTTTACCCTCTTTAGCAAGCTCACTGCAAGCCTTATCTACTTCACGCTTTTTGGCACCGATTTTTTCGGCGATTTCCTTGGTTTTAGCCTTACTTACAGTACCGAGGTACTCTAATACTTTGGCTTTTAATTCTTCCACGGAACATTCACCACCTAATTTTACCACACGCTTGTGGTTGTTTTTTTTGGTAGTTTGCCTACCTTACAACCTTTCTATTCTACCACTTGAACTGGGTGGTGGAACGGAAGGTGGTTACAGCCAGGTTAAAGTCATCGATGTGCTTATCAGTGAAGTCGAGCTCGGTAATCTGGAAGAATTTCTCCCAACCAATGCGCTCGATCCACTCGCCCATTCTTTCGCCCTGCTTAGCATTGGCTGCGTAAACTTCAACAAGGTGTTTAACAGCGTCAACAACTTCCGGCCAGCGCGGAGGATTGTTCGGCAGGTACGGAATGGCCAAACGTGAGAACATCGGGGTTGAACGAGCGTTGGATACTTTACCGCCAACCCAGATAGAAACAGCATCGTTTTCAGGGTCGATGATGTGAATTGACGGACACATGGTATAACAGTTACCACAGTACATGCAGCGCTCTTCTTTAATTTCAACAGACTTCAGTTTCGGGTTCGGACGAATAGCTGCTGTCGGGCAGCTAGCGATTACAGTCGGAATTTCACAGGAGCTCTTAATGGTGTCATGGTTAATGGTAGGAGCTTTTCTGTGAATACCGAGAATAGCGATGTCCGAGCAGTGAACAGCACCGCACATGTTCAAGCAGCATGCCAGAGAAATTCTCAGCTTGGCAGGCAGCTTCATAGTTGTGAAGTACTCGAACAATTCGTCCATTACTGCTTTAACGATACCGGAAGCATCGGTTGCCGGAGTGTGGCAGTGTACCCAACCTTGGGTGTGTACAATGTTGGTAATGGAGTTACCAGTACCACCAACAGGCAGACCTTTTGCTTTCAGTTCTTCAAGCAGCGGCTCAATATTATCTTTATTGCTGAGCAAAAACTCTACATTGTGACGGCTGGTAAATCTCAGGTAACCATCACAGTATTTATCAGCCAAATCACAGAGATCACGGATGTAGTAGATGCTGATCAGCCTTGGAGAGCCAACCCGCACAGTGTATAATTCTGCTCCGGTTTCAGATACGTGGACAAGCACACCGGGCTTAAGAATTTCGTGATACTTCCACTTACCATAGTTTTCCTTGATAATCGGAGGAAGCATATCCCCATAATACGGAGGCCCGATATCAGTTTTAGCTGCCACTTTACTTCACCTCTCCCCGTACATTTAAATTTATTTATTAATTGCTTAATAAATATCGAATTGACAGTCGTGCACTTATTTAACTTCTTCAGGCCACCAGAAGAAGTAAGGGTTAGCACGCGGACGGAACACCATTTGCGGAATAGGCTCAAGCTCAACCGCACGCAGGAAGTTACGCATACCGAGACGGCAGATGGTTTCACCTACACGCTCACGAACTTTACCTTCTTCGTCCCACCATTCCCAAATCTTATCTAACAGGTCTTTAATTTCATCATACGGTTCTTCAACCTTAACGAAAGGAACGATTACCCATCCTAAGAATGCAGACTGCAGAATGGTAGCTTTACCACCGATTAAGATGCTGGCACCTTTGTCCTCGCCAGGACGCAGAGCTTTAGGCATCTTGTTGATGCAGTGCATGCAGCGGGTACATTCTTTGTTGTCTACCACTAATTCATTGCCGTCCCAGCTCATGCAGCCGGTGGGGCAGCGATCAATTACTAAATCTTGAATATCCAAGCCGTTCTTCACATATTCGCGCACAGCTTCTTGGTCGATGCGGATATCATCTCTCCAAGTACCGATAATAGCGAAGTCGGAACGAGCGATAGATGCTACACAGTCGTTAGCGCAGCCGGAAATCTTAATTTTGAACTTGTACGGCCACATCGGACGGTGTAATTCATCCTGGAATTCGTTTGTTAAGTTATGGCACAGCGCCATAGTGTCAAAGCATGCAAACTCGCAGCGTGCTTGACCGCAACAGCAGCTAGGAGTACGCAGGTCAGAACCTGAACCACCGAGGTCAAAACCATTTTCGCTGAACTCATCAAAAACAGTTTGCAGATATTCGGTCTTTGTACCCAACAAAACGATGTCACCGGTGGAACCGTGCATGTTTGTCAAGCCACTGCCGTACTTTTCCCAAATGTCGCACACTGTACGCAGTGCTTTAGTGTTGTAGAACCAACCGCTGGGCTGATTCAAACGTACAGTATGAAACTCAGCTACATTGGGGAATTGTTCAGGCAGGTCAGAATAACGACCGATTACGCCACCACCATAACCCATAACACCAACGATACCGCCGTGTTTCCAGTGCCCTTTCTTCTCTTCATAAGATACTTCCAGTTGTCCGAGAAGGTCTTGGCAAGTGGGCTTTTCAGGGGCCATTCTCTTGATTTCTTTTACGAAGCTAGGCCACGGTCCAGTTTCCAGTTGATCCAAGAGAGGAGTCTTGGATTCTGCCATTAAGCTCACCTCCAGTTTTTTTCAATGGGGACAGCTT
>CBEUVQ010000047.1:0-14917 GCA_965546615.1 uncultured Peptococcaceae bacterium | reverse complement strand
GCGGCCGCTGCAACATCGGCAGCAAGTATGTCTGCAAAGACGGCCCGGTATTTACCTTGGCCCAATTGAAAAAACTGCCTGGTGAATATTAAGATAACAATACCCTCGGGAATGTCCCGGGGGTATTTTGTTGCGATAATGAGCTGCGGCAATATATACTAATGCTGAGCAGTATAAAAGAGGTGAGCAAAGTGAACTTTATTCGATGTATAGAAATACAAAATCAAGAGCAGGCGGCAAAGGAAATGGCATTGATCGGTTGTGATCCTTGGGGAGTGCGGCATATGGCCGGTAAAGCAGTTTTTCGGGCGCTAAAACTTAAAGCGCTTAATCCCACTCAAGCCAATATTATCAAACAGGAAATGCTGTCTGTCGGCGGTGAGGCAGCAGTGGCTCGTGGGGTGGTAAACCACAGTGTGGAGCAGACCGATATGCTGCTGCTGGGAACAGCCGCTCAATTAAAGAAAGTCTGCGCAAAACTAAAGATGCAGCCTTTTAAACTAAAGCAGATTGCGCAAATAATTGAAAGAACTTTACATAATCTTGAGGAACGACCCCGACAAATTATTGACTGTCGGGGAAAAAAACTTCAGCTGGGCAGCCGCACACTGGTGATGGGCATTTTAAATGTCACTCCCGATTCATTTTCTGACGGGGGTAAGTACAACAGCATTGACAGTGCACTGCGCCAAGCATTAAAAATGGTTGAGGACGGGGCGGATATTATAGATATCGGCGGGGAATCAACTCGCCCCGGTTATCAACCCGTTTCGTCAGCTGAAGAATTGGAAAGGGTTGTGCCTGTGGTAGAGCGGCTGGCGAAAGAGCTGCCGGTGCCGTTATCAGTGGATACCACCAAGGCGGAAGTGGCTAAGCAGGCGCTTGAGGCGGGTGCAAATATACTAAATGATCAGTGGTCCGGCCGACTTGACGGCGGAGAGATGTTTAGAACAGCTGCGGAGTACAGCGCCCCTTTGATACTGATGCACAACAAGCAGGGGACGGAATACCAAGATTTAATGTTTGACATTATTGAATTTTTGGGTCAGGCAGTAATTGAGGCAGTAGAAGCGGGTTTGTCTGTCGAAAAAATTATTATTGACCCCGGTATAGGGTTTGGTAAAACGCTTGACCAAAATCTGGAGGTGATGCACCGGCTGAATGAACTGAAATCATTAGGCTGCCCCATTCTGCTGGGTACCAGCCGCAAGTCGATGATCGGAAAGACACTGGATCTGCCGGTTGATCAGCGTTTGGAAGGTACCGCTGCCACCGTTGCCTTAGGTATTGCCAAAGGAGTGGATATTGTGCGGGTGCATGACGTTAAAGAGATTGTTCGGGTTTGCCGCATGACAGATGCAATGGTGAGAAGAGGTTAAGAAAGGAACGGGAGTTTATTATGGATAAAATTATCATGAAAGATATGCAGTTCTACGGATATCACGGTGTGCTGGCGGAAGAGCAGCGCTTAGGCCAACGGTTTGTAGTTGATGTGGAACTGTTTTTGGACTTAGAACCGGCAGGAAAGAGCGATGATTTAACTAAAACGATAAGCTATGCCGATGTTTATCGGCTGGTAGAGGATATCATCACAAAAAGCAAATTTAAGTTGATTGAAGCGGCGGCTGAAGCTGTTGCCGGGCAGTTAATCCAAAAATTTAAGCCGGAGAAAGTTACGGTGCGGGTTAAAAAGCCGCAAACGCCGATTGCCGGTTGTTTTGCACATATGGCAGTGGAAATAACCCGCAGTGCAAAAGAGGGTTAAATGATGGCAACAGCATATATAGGGATGGGAAGTAATGTTGGTGACAAAGAAAAAAACATCAGCGACGCTTTAAAACTGCTGAAGACACAGCCGGAAATAAAGGTGCGGAAAACAGCCCCGTTATACCGTTCCGCACCGGTGGGCTATACCGAGCAGGATTGGTTTTTAAATACTGTTATTGAAGTGGAAACAACTCTCAGCCCGGATAAGCTGCTGCAAAAACTGCTGCAGACAGAGAAACGTTTAGGCCGGGTGCGAACGATCCGCTGGGGGCCGAGAACGCTGGATCTTGATCTGCTGTTATACGGGAATAGCACAATAAATACCGCTGATTTAGTGATTCCGCATCCCAGAATGCTGGAACGGGCTTTTGTAATCGTTCCGTTGGCGGATTTAAATCCAAACTTGGTACTTGCCAACGGTAAAACAGCGAAGGAATTAGCGGCAGAACTGCTGTTAACCCAACAAATTTATCAATAAAACCGGGGGGTGGATGTTTTGTCTGAAAGGTTGGAGATAATCCAGGGTGATATTACCAAGCAGCAGGTGGATGCCATTGTCAATGCGGCCAACAACAGTTTGCTTGGCGGCGGCGGTGTTGACGGAGCGATTCACCGGGCGGCAGGGCCCGGGTTGTTGGAAGAATGCCGCCGGTTAAACGGCTGCCCGACAGGGGAAGCTAAAATAACCAAGGGTTATAACCTTCCGGCGAAATGGGTAATTCACACCGTCGGCCCAATATGGCGGGGAGGGAACAACGGCGAAGATAAACTGCTGGCCTGCTGCTATCGAAACAGTTTAAAGTTAGCCGTTCAATACCCAATTAAAACAATTGCTTTTCCGTCAATCAGTACCGGTGTGTACCGCTTTCCTGTTGAAAGGGCGGCGGGAATAGCACTTACCGAAATAAAAAACTTTTTGCGTGGTGACAACAAACTGGAAAAGGTTATCATGGTTGCTTTCAGCGCAAAAGATCACCAAACCTATCAACGGGTGTTAAAGGAAATTTGATAAAAGCAGTTAGAAAGTTTCAGCGGATATTTTTATTGCTAGCGTTTGACAAGTTATGCTAGAATAACGGTGTTGAGGGCGGTATCAGTTGAACTGCACCTCGTATTTAGGTTAATTGTTCAGTGATTAAAAACAAACCCGCTTGGAGCCAAAAGGACCGAGACGGAAGCCAGACAGTGAACTGCTAACGACTCCGGTTTCTTGGAGTCGTTTTTGCTTTTTTGCGGGTTGAGGTTGAGGGGAGGGTTAAAGATAGGAAAACCTGTTGTAGCCATTGTGGGAGCAGGAAAAGTTGGGTCGGCATTAGGGTTTGCTTTAAAAAATGCCGGTTACCCGATTTGCGGAGTGGCCAGCCGAACTTTAAGTTCCGCGCAAAAATTAGGGCGGCATTTAATCTGCCGCTGTTCTGACCAAGCGGCGGATATTACCGCTGAAGCAGAGCTGATTTTTATCACCACTCCTGATCGGGAAGTAACTGCGGCGGCAAAAGCTATCGCTGACGGCGGCGGTTTTAAAAAAGGTCAGATAGCGGCGCATACCAGCGGCTCACTGCCGGCGTCAGCCATTGAGGCCGCCAAAAAGTCGGGAGCGTACATTGCTTCGTTTCATCCGCTGCAGTCTTTTGCTGATATGCAAACGGCAATTAATAACCTGCCGGGATCGTATTTTGCATTGGAAGGCGAAGAACAGGCCTTGGAATCTTTAAAAGCTGTTGTGAAAGATCTGCAGGGAAAAGGATTTACCATCAGTCAGGAGGACAAGCCGCTTTATCATGCGGCGGCAGTAGTGGCGTCAAATTATTTAGTCGGTATTATTTACTTGGCGACGCGCATGCTTGAAGAATTGGGATTAGAAAACAAACAGTCAATTGAGGCGTTGTTCCCGCTGATTCAGGGTACAATAAACAATATTCAAAGAGAAGGTCCGATAAACGCACTCACCGGACCGGCAGAGCGCGGCGACGGCATAACTTTAATGAAGCATATTAATGCCTTAAATGAAATGAACATGCTGCACAAAAATGCATATCAAGTTTTAGGAAGATTGACGGTGGAAATAGCGGCGCAAAAAGGATCAATCGATGAAAATAAAGCTGCTGAATTAACAAAAATACTGGAGGGAAGATATCATGAGTAAAGCTGTAACTGTTACGGATTTATTAAAAATGAAAAAAGAAAAAGAACCAATTACTATGGTCACTGCTTATGACTATCTTACTGCCATGCTGGTAGACCGGGCCGGCATCGATATGATTTTGGTAGGTGATTCTTTAGGCAACGTAATGTTGGGATACGACACAACTATTCCGGTTACGGTAGATGATATGGTACATCACACTAAAGCAGTAACCAGAGGCGTGCAGAGAACGTTTGTTGTTACTGATATGCCCTTTTTATCCTACCATATGTCGATAGATGAAACGCTGCGCAATGCCGGCCGCATTTTTCAACAAGGCGGAGCAAAAGCAGTGAAAATAGAAGGCGGACGTGAAGTGTGTGCGGCTGTCAAAGCGTTAACTAACGCCGGCATACCGGTAGTGGGGCATTTAGGCTTAACACCGCAGTCGGTGCACCAATTGGGCGGATTCCGGGTGCAGGGGAAAAACTCCGGTGCTGCCGCTAAGCTGTTAGATGATGCCATGGCGCTGGAAGAGGCAGGTGCTTTTGCCGTTGTATTGGAGTGCATTCCGGAGGCTTTGGGCAGGCAGGTTACCGAACGCTTAAGTATTCCCACCATTGGCATTGGCGCCGGTGTGCACTGCGACGGTCAAGTGCTGGTTATCCAAGATCTTTTGGGGATTACTCAAGGATTTAAACCAAAGTTTGTCAAACGCTATGCTGATATCGGTGAGCAAATAGTAAGCGCGTTGGAAAACTATCGCACCGAAGTGAAAGAACGCCAGTTTCCGGCACCGGAGTATTCCTTTTCCATGCCGGAAGAAGAATTGAAAAAGCTGTACTAAACATACCAGCGAGTTCCGGAGGTGGAAAATTTGATCATTTTAAAAACAATTAACGAAGTGCGGCAGTTTGTGAATGAAGCCCGGACCGGTGGAAAGAAGGTTGGTTTGGTTCCTACTATGGGTTATTTTCATCAAGGACACCTTTCTTTAATGAAAAAAGCAGCGGCTGAGTGCGACACAGTGATAGTAAGCGTTTTTGTAAACCCGCTGCAGTTTGGTCCGCAGGAAGACTTGGAGGCATATCCCCGGGACTTGAAACGTGACAGTGAGCTGGCGGAAAAAGCCGGTGCAGACGCAATATTTGCGCCAAGAGATGAAGAAATGTATCCGGCGGGATTTGATACGGTGGTGACTGTCGGTGAAAACTTAACCGGCAAACTGTGCGGCCGCAGCCGCCCGGGACACTTTACCGGTGTAGCGACAGTAGTAACCAAACTTTTTAATATTGTACGCCCGGACCGGGCTTATTTTGGTCAAAAGGATGCCCAACAAGTACAGGTGATTAAAAGAATGGTGCAGGACTTAAACATGGAACCGGAAATAGTAACTGTGCCGATAGTGCGTGAAAAAGACGGCTTGGCAATGAGTTCGCGAAATGTTTATTTAAACAGCGAAGAAAGACAGGCGGCAGTTGTTATTTATAAAAGTCTTAAATTGGCGGAGCAGCAGGTGCTGAAAGGAGAGCGGGATGCAGCTGCAATTAAGAAACTGGTAACCGATAAAATCAGCAGCGAGCCTTTGGCGGAAATAGATTATGTCGAGATTTACTCGCTGCCGGATTTAAAAGAAATTACTAAAATTGAAGGACAGGTACTGCTGGCGGCAGCTGTCAGATTTGGCAGGGCAAGATTGATAGATAACATCGTCTTGGAGGGCTGATAATGTTTTTAACAATGTTTAAAAGTAAAATTCATCGGGCGACAGTAACGGAAGCAAATTTGAATTACATGGGCAGTATTACGATAGACAGCGAGCTGTTAAAGGCTTCAGACATACTGGTACATGAGCGTGTGCAGGTGGTCAACCTGAATAACGGCAGCCGGTTAGAAACTTATGTCATTCCCGGAGAAGCGAATTCCGGAGTGGTCTGCTTAAACGGGGCTGCAGCGAGATTGGCCCAGCCAGGCGACAGAGTAATTATTATTTCTTATGCCATGATGGACCGCAAGCAGGCTTTGGAATACACGCCGACGGTAGTAATGGTGGATGAGCAGAATAAAATTATGGAAGTGCGCAGCGAAGAGCGCCACGGTGAAAGCCATTAATTTGTTGACAATTTAAAGGAAATAATACACAATCTAAGAAAACATCAAATAAGGAGCTGGCAGATTTGCTGTTTGATGGCAGTGTAAAACAACTGTGGGAAGACATAAAAAAATTAAAAGAGCATCGCCGCGCTGTGATCTTGGCTCATTACTATCAAAAGCCGGAGATTCAAGAAGCGGCGGATTTTGTGGGCGATTCGCTGGAATTATCCCGGGCTGCTGCACAAACCGATGCCGAAGTGATTGTGTTCTGCGGTGTGCATTTTATGGCTGAGAGCGCAGCTATTTTATCTCCCGACAAAACGGTGTTATTGCCGGCAGCAGAAGCAGGGTGCGCAATGGCCGATATGGTTACCGCAGAAGCTCTGCGCCAAAAGAAAAAGGAAATACCGAATTGTGTTGTAGTCACCTATGTTAATTCTTCTGCTGAGGTAAAGGCGGAAAGTGACATCTGCTGCACTTCGGCAAATGTAGTGAAAATTATTCAATCTATCCCCAAGGGAAAAAATATTCTATTTGTGCCGGACTGCAACTTGGGCAGTTATGCGGCGGAGCAGGCACAGCGGGAAGTAATCGTTTGGGAAGGGTGCTGCCCGATACACAATGATGTCACCGCCGAAGATGTGCTGGCCGCAAAAAGCAAGCATCCTAACGCGCCGGTGTTGATGCATCCGGAATGCCGTCCGGAGGTATCGGCAGTGGCTGACTATGTTGCCAGTACATCGGGAATATTGAGATTTGCGAGAGAAAGCGATGCCCAAGAATTTATTATCGGTACCGAAGAAGGTATTTTGCACCAACTGAAAAAGCAAAATCCCGATAAAAAATTTTATTTACTGCACAATAAACTGGTCTGTCAGGATATGAAATTAACCACGCTGCCCCGGCTGAAACAGGCGTTGGAAACCATGACTCCCAGAGTAACTGTGCCTAAAGCTGTTCGTGAGAGAGCGCTGACGTGCTTGGAAAGAATGCTGGCTGTAAAATAACCCAATCAGTCAGCTGATTAAGGGGAAGTATTTAATGAAAGATTATTGTTTGGTTAATTTTAACAGCGAAGAGTTAGAACAGCAGTACGCCGAGCTGTTGATCGTTGGCGGAGGAATTGCCGGTTTATACACTGCCTGGCAGGCGGCGGAAAACGGTTTTGATGTAACACTGCTCACTAAGCGGACGATGGTTGACAGCAATTCCGACCGTGCCCAAGGAGGTATCGCTGCTGCACTAAGCGAAACCGATTCTCCCGAGCTGCATTATGAAGACACTTTGCTGGCGGGGGCAGGTTTATGTGATGTTAATGCGGTTAAAATATTAGTTAATGAAGGCCCCAAAAGAGTTCAGGAATTGATTGACATCGGAGCTAACTTTGACCGGGTTGGGGATGAACTGGCTTTTACCAAAGAAGGAGCTCACAGAAAAAGGCGGATTTTGCACGCTCAAGGGGATGCCACCGGAGCGGAAATAATGCGCACGCTGATGCACCAAGTCAGAGAGCAGGGAAAGGTGACGATATTAGAGCAGCACTTTGTTGTTGATCTGCTGGTGGAAGATAATGTTTGCTGCGGGGTGCTGACTTTTGACGAGATGTCGGGGAGTTATCGTATTTTTTGGAGCAGTGCTGTGATACTGGCTTCAGGCGGGTGCGGTCAGCTCTACCGCTATACCACCAATCCTGAGGTGGCAACAGGCGACGGAATAGCGATTGCATACCGTGCCGGAGCGGAAGTAATGGATATGGAATTTGTTCAATTTCATCCAACGGCACTGGTGCTGCCGGATGCGCCGAGGTTTTTGATTTCGGAAGCGGTACGGGGCGAAGGAGGGCTGCTGCGCAGCAGCAGCGGAGAGCGGTTTATGCCCCGCTACCATGGAATGGCGGAACTGGCTCCAAGGGATGTTGTTTCCCGGGCAATCCTTTCCGAGATGAAGAATACCGGTAAGCGGTGTGTTTATCTCGATTTAACACACTTAGAGGCGCAAAAGATTAAAAAACGTTTCCCCAACATTACCAAAACCTGTTTGCAGTACGGCTTGGATATTACCAAAGAAATGATTCCGGTAGCTCCGGCCGCCCATTATATGATGGGTGGCGTAAAAACCAACCATGACGGGGAAACTTCAATTAAAAATTTGTTTGCCTGCGGTGAAGTGGCTTGTTTAGGGGTGCATGGTGCCAACCGCTTGGCAAGCAATTCATTGCTGGACGGGTTGGTATTTGGTCGGCGGATTGTGGAACGGATAAAACAAAAAGGAAATAAGAAATGTGCAGGGTATCCTGTTTTTAAAAAAGATGCACTTGCTGAACCGGCGGGAGATTACGCAGCAATTCGCGGCGAATTAAAGTGGATAATGAGCGAAAACGTGGGGCCGTTACGTACCGTTCAGCGGTTAACCCATGCTTTGGCGTTTTTTAACCGCAATGAATGGCTGAAAAAACATCGCTGTCGCAATCCTAGAGAAATGGAATTGCGCAACATGCTGGAGGTTGGTCGCTTGATTGCAGAAGCGGCAATGATGCGTACCGAAAGCAGAGGTGGACATTTTCGCTTGGATTTTCCGGAAACCGCATCCTATTGGGAAAAACATATTATTATTCGGCGTTAGGAGAGAGTGTTATGGACTTTAATCCTTTGCTTTTGGATGATATTATCAAAAGGTGTCTGGAAGAAGATATCGGCACCGGCGATATTACTACCAACAGCATTGTACCTAATGACGCAGCCACTACCGGAATTATTCATGCCAAACAAAGCGGTATTGCTGCCGGTGTTGATATTGCCAAACTTGTTTTCCAACATCTGGACCCGAAAATTGATTTTAATGCCAAAGTTAAAGACGGGGATAAAATTGAACCCCGCATGGTGTTGGCGGAGATACGGGGCAATGCGCGGGCGATATTGACAGGTGAGCGGTTGGCGCTGAATTTTTTACAGCGCCTTTCCGGAATAGCTACTAAAACAGCGGTTTTGGTGGAGTTAGTTTCTATGTATCCGGTGCGTATCGTTGACACCAGAAAAACCACACCGGGCTTAAGAATGCTGGAAAAATATGCTGTGCGGGTCGGCGGCGGATATAATCACCGCTTTGGGCTGTACGATGCTATTTTGATTAAAGACAATCATATTAAAGCTGCCGGCGGAATCAGCCAGGCTGTTAATTTAGCAAGACGCAGCAATCCCCATACAGTAAAAATTGAGGTAGAGGTGCAGGAACTGGCAGGTGTGGAGGAAGCGCTGAGGGCCAAAGCGGATATCATTATGCTTGACAATATGGATCCTTCCGTCATGCGCGAGGCGGTAGAACTTATTAACGGCCGGGCATTGGTTGAAGCATCCGGCGGGATTTCGGAAGAAAGCATTGTTGCAGTGGCCAAAAGCGGTGTTAACTTAATTTCCGTCGGTGCACTTACCCACTCCGCCGCTGCTTTGGATATAAGTCTGGACATTAATGAAATTAAATAGTATTATTTAACTGTCGGGCATTTCCGGCAGTTAATTTTAAATCTCATTGTTAACCTTATCTGCATAAACGGTTAACGTTTGTGGTTATCGAGGAAGGGAGCTTTATGAAGGCTAAAATACTTAAAGTTTTAAAGGCTAACTTTGGCCAATGGGTATCGGGCGAGGAAATTTGCCGTTATTTTTCTGTTTCCAGAACCGCGGTCTGGAAGCATATTCGGACATTAAAACAAGAAGGTTATGATATTGAAACCCAACCGCGGCTGGGCTACCGGCTGATCAATAATCCTGATGTATTATATCCCGAGGAAGTAAAAAATAATTTGCACACCGATATTATCGGAACCAATGTTATTCACTGGCATAAAATCAACTCCACAAATGAAGAAGCCAAAAAATTGGCTAACGCTGATGCAGAACAAGGTACAGTTGTAATCAGCGAACAGCAGGTTGGCGGTAAAGGAAGGCGGGGCAGAAGCTGGATTTCTCAACCGGGTAAAGATATTTCGTTTTCTGCCATTCTCAAGCCTAAGCTGAGTCCGGCGGAAATATCACAGGTAAGCATGCTGGCAGCTGTGGCGGTAGCGAAAGCTGTCGAAAATGCCTGTGGCCTAAGAGCAGGCATTAAATGGCCCAACGACCTGCTTTACAACGGCAGAAAGTTTTGCGGCATTTTGGTGGAAATGGGAGCGGAAGCCGATCAAGTTCGTTATGTAGTGGTGGGCATCGGTATAAATGTAAACTCATCGCCAGAAGAATGGCCGGAAGAGATGCGTTATAAAACGACATCATTAAAAAATGAATGCGGGGCGGAAATTTCCAGAGTTGAGCTTATGCAGGAATTGCTGCGCCGGCTGGATCAATTGTATATTCAATGGCAGCAGCAGGGCTTTGAGCCGATTTTGAAACAGTGGCGCACTTGGTGCATATCGCAGCACTGTCAGGCAAGGGTGGAAACAATCAGCGGCAGCTATCACGGTTGGATAGAAGGGGTATCCAACAGCGGGGCACTGCTGCTGAGAATGAATGACGGCAGTTTGCGTACTTTTCTGTCAGGGGACGTATCATTGAGGTTTTAAAAGCAGGTGTATGGAGATAAAGAATTAATTATAGCTGCATTGTTAACCGCGATAAAGAATGTGGTTAACGATTTTGGGAGGTAATTGAGATGAAATTAAAAACGAAAGAAATGACGATGGTGGCGCTTATGGCTGCAGCGACAGCGGTAGTGGCGGTGGTGTTTAGATTTTACCCGCTGGTTTTGGGGACAGTTCCGTTCAGCATTCTTCCGTTTATGGTTGTTTTGGCCGGAGGCATTCTCGGGGCGAGACTTGGCGCTTTAAGCATGCTTGTTTATCTGGCGATGGGGTTGGTCGGCTTTCAAGTGTTTGCCACGGAGCCGTACGGTGGGCCGCTGTATGTATTAAAACCAACCTTTGGCTTTGTTTTGGGATACATACCGGCGGCGTATGTCAGCGGGATACTGAGCCATAAAAGGAAGCGGGCGGCAGGTCTTTTTGATTATGCGCTGGCGATGACTGCCGGCATGGTTGTGATTTACCTGGTCGGCATACCTTATACTTATTTGATGATGAATTTTTATCTCGGCACCGCTGTCGCTTTATGGAAGATAATCAGCGGGATGCTTGTTTTTATAATTTTAGATTTGATTAAAGGTTTGTTTGCAGCGGTAATTTCTTTTGCGGTGGTTAAACGGTTGGGCAGCGGATATGTTTCCGGCGTTAACAATAAAGAGATGTAAGTTGCACCTTGAAGCCTCCTTTGATAAAATTGTCGTGTTAATTTATGTCAGATGGAGGCTTTTTTATGATTTTGGCTATTGATGTTGGTAACACTAATATTGTGCTGGGTGTTTTTAAAAACGAAGAAATTATTGCCCGCTGGCGGATATCTACAGACCGGGAGCGCACCGCGGATGAATACGGCATTATTTTGATTAATTTGTTTCAGCATGCTCGTTTAGAAATGAAGGAAGTAGAAGCGATTGTTATATCCTCGGTGGTACCTCCGCTGATGCTTAACTTAGAACGGATGTGTAAACGGTTTTTTAACATCAATCCTATGATAGTGGGCCCTGGAATTAAAACTGGGCTGCCGATAAAAATGGACAATCCCCGTGAAGTGGGTTCAGACCGAATTGTCAATGCAGTGGCGGGCTATAACCTGTATGGCGGACCGCTGACTATTGTTGACTTCGGGACTGCGACCACTTTTTGCGCAGTGAGCAAAAAAGGAGAATATCTCGGCGGAGCTATAGCACCGGGAATCGGTATTTCCACCGAGGCTTTATTTGCCAAAGCGGCGAAACTTCCGCGGGTGGAATTAAAAAAACCTTCATCTGTCATCGGCAAAAACACTATTCACGGCATGCAGGCCGGCATTATTTTTGGGTATGTCGGCTTAGTTGATGAAATAGTGCGCCGGTTTAAACAGGAATTGGGCGAATGTAAAGTGCTGGCCACCGGCGGCTTGGCGGAAATGATTGCTAAAGAATCCACTGCCATTGACATAGTAGAGCCGTTTTTAACCTTAATCGGCCTGCGGTTAATTTACAATCGTAATAAGGATTGGTTTGCATGCAGATAGGAACGGTTAAGTTAGCAAATCGGGTATTTTCTGCCCCTATGGCCGGGGTTACCGATCGAGCATTTCGTCTAATAGCCCGGGAAATGGGCTGCGGTTTAGTATACACCGAAATGGTCAGCGATCAGGCGCTGCTTTACGGAAATAAAAAGACGATGCGTATGGTGGATTTCAGCGGTGAGCAAAGTCCGCTGAGTGTTCAGATATTTGGTTCCGATGTCGAATACATGAAGCAGGCGGCAAAGATAGTTGCCGCCCGCGGTGCGGATATCATCGATATCAACATGGGCTGTCCCGCCCCTAAAATTGCTAAAAACAACGAGGGCTGTGCTTTGATGAAAAATCCCGAGCTTGCTTTTCAAATTGTCAAAGCGGTAGTGCAGGCAGTTGACAAGCCGGTTACAGTAAAAATGCGTAAAGGTTGGGATGAGAACAGCATCAATGCGGTTGAGTTAGCGGTCAAAGTGACAGAGGCGGGAGCTGCGGCAGTTGCTGTGCACGGGCGTACCCGGGAGCAGTTTTACAGCGGCGAAGCAGATTGGGAGATTATCCGTCAAGTTAAAGAAGCGGTCGACGTGCCGGTAATTGGTAACGGAGATATCAAAAAACCGCAGGATGCGGCGAGAATGATGGAAGTAACGGGCTGTGACGCAGTGATGATAGGCCGGGCGGCGATGGGCAACCCGTGGATTTTCAGCCAAACAATAAACTACTTAAATACCGGAGAACTGCTGCCTGATCCGGAACCGGAAGAACGAATCAATATGGCGCTTCGCCACCTGAACTTAATTGTTCAAGATAAGGGAGAATATATCGGTGTTGCCGAAATGCGCAAGCATGCTGCTTGGTATACCAAAGGGTTTCCCGGTGCCGCTCAACTGCGCCAAAGCATTAATTGCTGCAAAACCCCTGAAGAATTGAAAGAAGTGCTGTTAGCCGCTTTATAAAGGTGCCTGGTGCACCTTTTTACTTTTTGTTGGTGGCGCAGTCCAAATTGAAACTACAGGCAATTTTTGTTAATATGTATTTGTACACAAATATGTGCACATATTTGTGTTTGAAAAGGATAAATATAGTACTCAGAGGTATTGAAATGGATTTGCTGCGGATTGGCAACAAAATTATCAGTAAGAAAAAAATTTTTAACATTATCAACAGCCTATTGCAGATGCGTGCGGACGGCTTGTCGCAAACCGATGCGGCAGCCCGCGTCGGAATAGATCGCACTTTTGTTTCGCGATTGGAAAATATGGGGGAAATAAGAAAGGGTAAGAGTATAGGTGTGATAGGCTTTCCGGTTGCTAACAAACAAGAGTTAACTGCTGCACTGGAAAAAGAAGGCGTTGATGTAATTTATCTGCTGACGGAAAAGGAAAGGTGGAATTTAGTAAAAGAGAGCAGCGGGCTGGATTTGTTGAATCTGATTATGGACATTATTTCAAAGGTTCAGACCTGTGAGCAGGTGATTGTGATCGGTTCAGATCAAAGAATTAAGCTTGTGGAAGCAGTGCTGGATAAAGAAGTGATTGGGTTACCGTTAGGGCAATCGCCGATAAAAGAAGATATTCATGTGGATTGTAATATGCTGCTAGGGATAGTGAAAGCTATCAAGCGCTGATAATCTTTTTGGAGGGAAAGCTTATGGACAGATTTGCTTTTATTATCCACCCCCTGGATGCATCCGATGTTTCAAGGAAATTCAGTATTGCCAAATATATGCCGGATTCAGTTGTGGAAAAGGCACTGCGCTGCATGCCGGCTTTTACCGCTTCACACATCACCGGTGTTAAATCTCTGCAGGGGAAGGAGATTGAGGGCTGGTTTGTCACCTGTCCGCTTACTGCCAGGCAGATGTTAACATTAAACCAGGAAACGGTGCTTAAAAAGATTATTCAGGCCGGAAAGCTTGCAGAAAAACTGGGTGCCGGAATTGTCGGCTTGGGTGCGTTTACTTCTGTAGTAGGAGATGCCGGCATTACTGTGGCTAAAAATTTAAATATTGCCGTCACTACCGGGAATACATATACCGTTGCCACCGCTATCGAGGGAACTAAAGCTGCGGCACGCATGATGGGTCACGATATAAAAAACAGCCATTTAGCGGTTGTTGGGGCTACCGGGTCTATCGGCAGAGTTTGTTCGCTGATTATGGCGAGAGAAGTGAAACACTTAACTTTAGTGGGACGGGATAAGTCGCGGTTAAACAGTTTAGCGCAAAAGATTTTATACGAAACAGGTACAGCGACAAAAATCACTTCCAATATAAAAGAAGCATTAAGAACAGCTAACATTATCATTACAGTAACCAGCAATGTGGACACAATAATTGAACCTGAGGATCTGCAAAGCGGGTCGGTTGTTTGTGATGTGGCCCGTCCGCGGGATGTTTCCAAACGCGTAATTGAGCAGCGCGATGACGTGCTGGTTATTGAGGGAGGTATTGTTGACGTACCGGGGAACGTAAATTTCAACTTGGACTTCGGCTTCCCCAAAGGGACTTCCTACGCCTGTATGGCAGAAACGATGATGCTTTCGTTGGAAGGCAGATATGAAAACTATTCGCTGGGAAGAGAATTAACAGTAAAAAAAGTTGATGAGATTACCGCTCTGGCCAAAAAACACGGCTTTAAATTGTCAGGACTGCGCAGCTTTGAACGTGCCGTTACCGAAGAACAAATAAACAGAATTAAGAGAAATGCAAAAATTATGGCATCTTAAAGACAACTTCAAGCAGACATCTTGACAAATATAAGCCTTGAATTTATAATGTGTTAGACAAATGGAGGAGAATGTTAGCACTGCAAAAGCTTGCCTTTTGCAGTGCTTTCAGCATACTATGGGGTTTTTGGTG
>CBEUVQ010000046.1:0-15119 GCA_965546615.1 uncultured Peptococcaceae bacterium | reverse complement strand
AGCAGCTGGACGACGAAAAATTTGCCCGGTTTAAGCAGCTGGTAAAAGATAATCTTTAGGGAGATGGAAAAAATGAAAGTAATTGACTTTAGATTTCGTCCCAACACTGCCGAAACGATGGACGGCATTGCCAACAGCGGTATGTTTAAAGGGTTGTGTGCCGCTATTGATTTTTCCAAAATGAAGCCGCAAACATTGGCTGAAATTGTGGCGGATATGGATCAGTACAATGTCGAGCGGGCGGTAATTACCGGCCGGGATTCTGAAACCACCTATCGCTCCAAATCAAACAACGCCAGCGTAATTGAGTTTGTCGGCAAATATCCCGAAAAATTTATCGGCTTTGCCGGTTTAGACCCCCACAAAGGCATGGCAGCCATTGCCGAGCTGAAACAAGCGGTGGCGGAATACGGTTTAAAGGGTGCGGCGATAGACCCGTATTTAGCGCAGATTTATGCCAATGACGCCAAATATTATCCCATTTATGCCAAATGCTGCGAATTGAATATTCCCATTGTCATTACCACCGGCCCGGCAACGCTGGTGCCCAATGCGGTGATTGACCATGTTGCTCCCAGATATATTGACTTTGTGGCGCGGGACTTTCCGGAATTAAAAATTATTATCAGTCACGGCGGTTACCCGTGGGTTAACGAAGCAATCTTCGTTGCCCAGCGCAATGCCAACGTTTATTTGGATATTTCGGAATACGAACAGCTTCCTCAGGCGGAGGCTTATGTGCAGGCGGCCAATACCGTCATTCCCGACAAACTGTTATATGCCAGCGCCCATCCGTTTGTTGACTTTAAAGACGCGCTGGAAGTCTATAAAAAGCTGCCTTTCACCGATGAAGTGCGGCAGAAAGTGATGTACGCCAACGCCGCCCGGGTGCTGGGTTTGGCTGATTAGCGCCTAACTTTTGTTTGTGCGGACATAAAAAACCTTCCCGCTTGTGTGCGGGAAGGTTTTTTTGCTGAAATTCCGCTAAAGTACCTTAACTACCATAGATATGCCGGTGTACAGCAGCACAATATTGATAATCAGCTGAAACAGCCGCTGATTAAGGCGATAGTGCAGTATGTTGCCGACCACTATACCTGTCACCAGCGCCGGTGCGAGCAGCAGCGCGCCGGTAACGGCACTGCTGCTGAATTTTACCGTTAACATCTGGCCAATAACAGTGACGGTATAAACACCGATAAAAAACGCCAGCGTGGTACTTCTCACCACCGCTTTTGCGGTGTTTTGAAGATTAAAATAGATAGAAAGCGGAATACCCGGCATGCCGATGCCGGCGGTTAACACGCCGGACAGCAGCCCTACCGACAGCTCCGCCGCTCTGCCGCCGGAGGCACTGCCGCTGTCGGGCTGCCGGCGGCCGGCGCTGTTTTTAAGCCCCCAAAAAAATAAAAAAGCGCCGATTAATATCACCACAATGCCGACGGTGAGCTTAATGATATTTAAGCTGACATAAGCAAAGAAAAATAAGCCGACCGGGATGCCGAACAAACTGCCGACAAATAATCTTTTCAGCAGCACTGCATCCACTTCCTTAATTATTTTCGGCAGCAGCAGCAGCGCGATGGCTGCAGAAAGCAGAATGCTTATTTGAATTACATCGCGCGAATCAAAAACCATCAGCAGCAGCGGGGTTGCCACCACCGCAAAGCCAAAACCGACGGCGGACTGCAGCACTGCGGCGGTAAAAACAATTGCTCCGGCAAATAACCATTCGTACATGATGTCACCAACTTTGTTAATTTTATAGTATTGCTGATAAAAATACAGTGCAATTTTCATGCCAAAAGCACATGCAGCAGCAAACCCGCTGTTAATTTTATCATAAAAAATTAAAATTATATTTTTTTATTTCGTCTTATTTCGCCAAAATTAGTGAAAGCAGTGACAAAAGCGGCGGCAGTCCTGAATAATTGTATAATAAAAACAAAAAGACTGCCGATTTTATCGACAGTCTGACCGACAAAATTGTTTTTGATTTTACATACTCAGCTGTTGAACGATTGAGCGGATATCACCGGAACCGTCGTTGGCTTGGCGTACCAGCTGCAGCAGCTGTTTTTCTTTGAGAGTGGTGGTTTGACCGTTGGGAAAGGTAACGTTGTAGTTGGCCGTTCCCGGTACCGGCAGTGCCTTAAATCCCGACATGTTCAGCATTTCAATGGCTTTGTATAAATTCATATATCAACCACCCCGCTTGCGAAAGTAATCACATTGTTATTGTATAGTATAATCAATTTGAGCGTAAAAATAAAGTCATTTTTAAATAAAAATGTAATTCAGCTGACACAGCGGGGCAGAGTGCTGCCTGCACTTAAAATATTTCGGCGTAATAGAGCATGCGGCCGCCTTTTCCTTGCAGGATATTTCTTACTGAGCATGAAATAATAAACTAATATCAATTTTTAGAAATATCAGGAGGTATGCAGAATATGAGCGACATTCCGAAAAATGTAGCGGAAGCAGTGCGCAAAGCGGCACAAGACGGCAAAATTTCCTGCACTGCCGCCCGTAAAATTGCGGCGGAGTTAAAAGTGGCGCCGCGCGTTGTGGGTGAAGCGGCAGATAAATTAGATATCAAAATTAAAGCCTGTGAGTTGGGCTGTTTTTAAAACGGGGGCATATCAATGGATCTTTTTAACGTTTTAACGGTCGCACAAGCAAAAAAAGTGCTGGCAGAACAGATTAATCTGCCCGCCGGCGAAACAATACCGCTGTTGGAAAGCCTCGGCCGGGTGCTGGCGGAAGATGTTGCCGCCAAAGAAGATGTGCCCGGCTTTCACCGCTCCACCATGGACGGCTTTGCGGTGAAAGCGGCGGATACTTTTGGCGCATCTGAAGGGCTGCCTGCTTATCTCGATGTCGGCGGTGAGGTGCTGATGGGCAGAGAACCGGTGGGTGAGCTGGTAAGCGGACAGGCCTGGGCCATTCCCACCGGCGGCATGCTGCCGGCAGGGGCGGATGCGGTGGTGATGGTGGAATACACCGAACCGCTGGATGAACGCACCGTCGGCATCACCAGGCCGGCTGCTCCCGGTGAAAATGTGGTGCGCAGAGGAGAAGATGTGCCGAGCGGCGGAGTGGTGCTGACCGCCGGCCGGCGGGTGCGCCCGCAGGATTTGGGGATATTGGCGGCGGTCGGTGTTACCGAAGTGCCGGTGCTGCCGCGGCTGAAAGTGGGCATTGTGTCCAGCGGGGATGAGGTAATTCCGCCTAATGCGGTACCTAAGCCCGGTCAGGTGAGGGATATTAACTCTTACACCCTGTTCGGATTGGTGGCGGACGGCGGCGGTATCCCCAAAATGTACGGCATTGTGCCGGATGATTTTGCCGCATTAAAAGACACGCTGGCCGGGGCGCTGGCGGAAAATGACATTGTGCTGGTGTCGGGCGGCAGCTCGGTGGGGGGGCGCGATAACACCGCCCGGGTGATAGATGAACTCGGCCGCCCCGGTATACTGTTTCACGGCATCAACATTAAACCCGGCAAACCTACCATCGGTGCGGCGGTTGACGGCAAAGCGCTGTTCGGCCTGCCCGGGCATCCTGTTTCCGCAATGGTGGTGTACGATTTGTTGGTTGACCCGCTGGTGCGCCGGGGCGGATATGCCAACGCCGCCAAGCAGACAGCGGTGCGGGCGAAATTAACCCGCAACACCCGTTCCGCCGCCGGCCGGGAAGACTTTATCCGTGTGCGCTTGTACGCTGAAAACGGTGAACTGTTTGCCGAGCCGGTGCTGGGTAAATCCGGCCTAATCAGCACCATGGTTAAGGCGGACGGCATTGCCCACATTCCCGAAGGCAGAGAAGGCGTTGAGGCGGGAGAGTACGTTGAAGTTAAGCTGTTTTAAAGGAGAAGATAGCGATGAAACGGGATGTATATTTAGATGATAAACCTTGGGAAGAGGCGCTTGATGAATATATACAATATTTAACGGAAACGGGGGCGCTAAACCACGGCCGACCGGAAACGGTGCGCACCGAAGATGCGCTGGGCCGTGTTACCGCCATGCCGGTTTATGCGCTGAATTCATCGCCGCACTATCATGCTTCGGCGATGGACGGGGTGGCGGTGCGCTCGCTGGACACCTTCGGCGCATCGGAAACCACTCCCAAGCGGTTGAAGTTGAACAAGCAGGCGGTGATGGTGGATACCGGCGATCCGATACCGGAGGGCTGTGATGCGGTAATCATGATTGAAGACGTGCACTTTATCGACGACGAGCAGTTTGAAATTACCGCTGCCGCCGCCCCTTGGCAGCATGTGCGCGAAATCGGCGAAGATGTGGTGGCCACCGAAATGATACTGCCCGGCAACCACCGCATTCGCCCGGTGGATATCGGTGCGGTTTTGGCGGGCGGGGTGAACACCGTGGCGGTGCATCCCAAGCCGAAAGTGGCGGTACTGCCTACCGGCACTGAGCTGGTGCAGCCCGGCAGCGAGCTGAAACCCGGCGATATCATTGAATACAACAGCCGGGTGCTGGGCGGCATGATTGCGGAATGGGGCGGCACTCCGCTGCGCCGGGAAATTACCGTTGATGATTATCAGCTGTTAAAGCAGCAAATTTTAAAAGCGGTGGAAGATGCCGATATCGTTGTCATCAACGCCGGTTCTTCCGCCGGACGGGAAGATTACACCGTCGATTTGGTGCGCGAGCTGGGTACCGTGCTTACCCACGGTGTTGCCATTCGACCGGCGAAACCGGTGATACTGGGCGAAATCAACAAAAAACCGGTGGTTGGCGTGCCCGGTTACCCGGTATCGGCGGCGCTGGCGTGCGAGCTGTTTGTTAAACCGCTGGTTTACCACAAATTGGGGGCGGTGCCGCCCGCCAAACCGAAAATGACCGCCACCCTTTCCCGCAAGCTGGTTACTCCCATTGGGGTGGAAGAATTTGTGCGTGTAAAGCTGGGCCGGGTGGGCGACAAAACCATTGCCACCCCGATATCGCGCGGTGCGGGCGTGATTATGTCGCTGGTGCGGGCGGACGGTATTCTGCGGGTGCCCCGCAGCACCGAAGGCTGGCAGGCGGGCGAAACGGTAACCGTTGAACTGCAGCGCTCGCCGGAAGAAATCAACGAAACCACGGTGGCCATCGGCAGCCACGACATCGCGCTGGATATTTTGGCCAATTTCATGCGCAAATTGTATCCTGAAGCAACTCTTTCGTCTGCGCATGTGGGCAGCTTAGGAGGGCTGATGGCGGTCAAACGCGGTGAAGCGCACTGTGCCGGTACCCACCTGCTGGACGAAGAAACCGGCGATTACAACGTTTCCTATATTAAGCGGCTGCTGCCGAACCGTCCGGTGGTGCTGGTCAACCTGGTTTACCGCGAGCAGGGCTTAATTGTGGCCAAAGGCAACCCGCACAACATCACCGGCTTGGAGGATTTAACCAAAGACGGCATCAGCTTTGTCAACCGCCAGCGCGGGGCAGGCACCAGAATACTGCTGGATTATAAACTGAAGCAGCTGGGCATCGACCCGGAAGAAATTCACGGCTACAAGCACGAAGAATACACCCACATGGCGGTGGCGGCAGCGGTGGCTGGCGGAGCGGCTTCCGCCGGGCTGGGCATTAAAGCGGCCGCCAAAGCACTCGACCTTGATTTTATCAGCGTAGTTGAAGAAAGATACGATTTATGCATTCCGGCGGAATACTGGGATACCCCCGTTATTCAGCGCCTTTTAAGTGTCATCCGCCTGCCGGAATTTCAGCAGCAGGTAGAAGCACTGGGCGGTTACGATCTGCGCGACTGCGGAAAAATAATGTGGCGTTCCGATGAGCAGCATGATTAACCCTCAAAGACTGCGGGTAAATCATAAAGTTTGGCTGGAGATAGACGGAAAAATATTTGGCGAAGGGCTGTTTGAGCTGCTGGCGTTAATTCATCAAACCGGTTCTATTTCTGCCGCCGCGCGGCAGATGAACATGTCGTACCGCGCGGCGTGGGGAAAAATAAAAACCGCGGAGAAGCACTGGCATCTTAAACTGGTGGAAACGCATGTCGGCGGGAACAGCGGCGGCGGTGCGGTACTTACCGCCACCGCTTTAAATCTGCTTGACTGCTACCAAAAATTTACCGCTCAAGCGGCGGAAGCAATTGACAGGATATTTAAAGAAGTTTTTTATGACGAGCGGCACTAAAGCACAATCCGCCGATCATGGGCATAAATGTTCAGCCGACTGCCGCGGGCAAAGCCTACCACCGTCATGCCCAGCTCGTCCGCCATCTGTACCGCCAGTGCCGTCGGGGCGGAGCGGGAAACCAAAACCGGCACCGCCATTTTCGCCGCTTTGATTAAAATTTCGGAAGAAATCCGCCCGCTGAAAACCATAATTTTATCATCGGTGGGGATGCTGTTTAAAAAGCAGTGGCCGAAGATTTTATCCACCGCGTTGTGCCGACCGATGTCTTCAAAAAAGGCGGTGATGTCATTCGGGGTGCACAGCGCGGCATTATGCACGCCGCCGGTACTGCGAAACAGCGTGGAACGCGCTTCTAATTCTTCTGTCAGCTGCCAAATCTGCTGAGGGGTGACGGTTATATCCGAGCTGATAACGTTCATCGACTTGGCGTCGTTGACAAAATAAAAAACCGAACGCCCGCGGCCGCAGCAGGAAGTAATATAGCGCTTCATAAACCGCTCTTGTGCTTCGTCCGCATCAGCGGTGACGTAAACCAAGCCCTGCTGCTCATCGATGGCGATGTCGTGCAGGTCGGCTTGGTCAAAGAGAACGCCTTCGGAGCATAAAAAACCTACCGCCAGCTCTTTTAAATGCTGCGGCGAACACACCAGCGTGACAAATTCTTCGCCGTTTAAAAACAGCGTTACCGGTACTTCCTGTACTACGTTATCCTGTTGGCGGCTGATGTTACCGTCGGCAACCCGGATAATGGGCAGTGAAGTGAAGTTTTTTCCGTTATCCATCGATAAACACCCCAAACATCGTTAGATTAAAAGCATGTTATTATTATATATCAACCGCAAACAATGTATCTACCGAGAGGTGAAGCAAAGTGATAAAAGTAGGTATCATTACCATGAGCGACAAAGGCGCCAAAGGGGAACGCGAGGATAAAAGCGGCGCGGTAATTAAAGAAACGGTGGCGAAAATAGACGGACAGGTGGAATACTACAAAATTATTCCCGATGATTTTGATGTCATTAAAGAGCAGCTGCTGCACTGCTGCGATGTGCTTAAACTTGATTTGGTGCTCACCACCGGCGGCACCGGCTTAAGCCCGCGCGACAACACGCCGGAAGCAACGCTGGCGGTGACAGAAAAGCAGGTGCCGGGCATTCCCGAAGCGATGCGGCGCGAATCAATGCGCCACACCCCTAAAGCAATGCTTTCGCGGGCGGCGGCCGGCGTGCGCGGTCAAACGCTGATTATTAACCTGCCGGGCAGCCCCAAAGGGGTGAAAGAATGTTTGGAAATAATTCTGCCGGTGCTGCCGCACGGCTTGGAAATTCTCTCCGGACGGGGCGGGGAATGCGCCCGCTGAAGATGGAAAATTTTTAAGCGTGCTGTATAAATTTAACATCTGCAGGAAAAAATAGAAAACAAAGCGACAATAAAATATTAGAAGCAAAGTAAAAAGCATATAGGCGGAGAAATTAAAAGCTAATTACCCTTAATTTTCATGTACAGCAAATTAAGGGAAAAAAATTTCCACGTGGATACTTGCTTTTAGTTTTTTCGTTCTATATTATAGTAACTGTTAGCACTCGCAATAACCGAGTGCTAACAAAAGTGTTAAAAAAATAAACCTTAAATATTTAAGGAGGGGTATTTGTGGCAATTAAACCACTAGGTGATCGGGTAGTAGTAAAAGCTCTGCCCAGTGAAGAGGTAACAAAAAGCGGTATTGTAATTCCGGATACTGCAAAAGAAAAGCCTCAGCAAGCAGAAGTAATCGCTGTAGGCCCGGGCCGGGTAATGGAAAACGGCCAGCGTCAGCCCATCGATGTAAAAGTTGGCGACAAAGTGCTGTATTCCAAGTATGCCGGTAATGAAGTAAAAATTGACGGTCAAGAATACCTCATTTTACGCGATATGGACATTCTTGCTGTTATTGAATAACCATTTATTCGAGGAGGTTTGTAATTAATTATGGCAGGTAAAGAAATTATTTTCGGCGAAGAAGCCCGCAGATCGCTGGAAAGAGGCGTAAATGCACTGGCTGAAGCCGTAAAAGTAACTTTAGGCCCCAAAGGCCGCAACGTTGTATTAGAGAAGAAATTCGGTTCTCCGCTGATTACTAACGACGGTGTAACCATTGCCAGAGAAGTTGAATTAACCGATCACTTTGAAAACATGGGTGCGCAGCTGGTAAAAGAAGTTGCTACCAAAACCAACGATGTAGCCGGTGACGGTACCACCACCGCTACCGTACTTGCTCAAGCGCTGGTGCGCGAAGGCTTGAAAAACGTAGCTGCCGGTGCAAACCCCATGCTGGTTAAGCGCGGCATTGAAACTGCAGTGGAAAAAGCAGTGGAAGAAATTAAAAACCAAGCTAAAACTATCGAAAGCAAAGATGCCATTGCTCAGGTTGCTTCCATCTCTGCCAACGATAGTTCCATCGGTCAATTAATTGCCGATGCCATGGAAAAAGTAGGCAAAGACGGCGTAATCACCGTTGAAGAATCCCAAGGTACCGGTACTTCTTTAGAAGTAGTTGAAGGTATGAACTTTGACCGCGGCTACATTTCCCCGTACATGATTACCGATACCGATAAAATGGAAGCCAACTTAAATGACCCCTACATACTGATCACCGATAAGAAGATCAGTGCAGTAGCGGATGTACTGCCCGTTTTGGAAAAAGTGGCACAAGCCGGCAAACCACTGATGATTATCTGTGAAGACTTGGAAGGTGAAGCACTGGCTACTTTAGTGCTGAACAAACTGCGCGGCACCTTCACCTGCGTAGCTGTTAAAGCTCCGGGATTTGGCGATCGCCGCAAAGCAATGCTGGAAGATATCGCTATTCTCACCGGCGGTACTGTAATCACTGAAGATGTAGGCTTAAAGTTAGAGAAAACTACTTTAGATCTGTTGGGTACTGCCCGTCAAGTAACTGTGAAGAAAGAAGAAACCATTATTGTTGACGGTGCTGGCTCTCAAGACAACATCACCGCCCGCATTGCGCAGATTAAAAAGCAGATTGAAGACAGCACTTCCGAATTTGATAAAGAAAAACTGCAGGAGCGTCTTGCTAAACTGGCAGGCGGCGTTGCAGTAATTTCCGTTGGTGCGGCAACCGAAGTGGAAATGAAAGAGAAGAAACTGCGCATTGAGGATGCTTTAAACGCTACCCGTGCTGCAGTTGAAGAAGGTATTGTTTCCGGCGGCGGCACCTGCTATGTAAAACTCATTCCGGCATTAGAAGCGCTGACCTCTGATGTGGCAGATGAGAAAACCGGTATCGACATTGTGAAGCGTGCACTGGAAGAGCCGCTGCGTCAAATCGCCAACAATGCCGGTGTTGAAGGTTCCGTAATCGTAGAAAAAGTGCGCAACACCGAAAACGGTGTCGGCTACAACGCTTTAACCGGCGAATATATCAACATGATTGAAGGCGGTATTGTTGACCCCGCCAAGGTAACCCGTTCTGCACTGCAGAATGCTGCCAGCATTGCAGCAATGATTCTCACCACCGAAACTTTGGTAGCTGATAAGCCCGAGCCGGAAAAAGATCCGGTAGGCGGTGCAGGAGCAGGTATGCCTCCGATGATGTAACACCAGTAAGCAAAAACCCTTCACGTTAAGTGAGGGGTTTTTTATTTCTGCTGATAAATATCATCATATTTAGCACTGCGGAATGGTAAAATAAACTTCAACTAAACCAATAAGGAGGAGTGGCAAATGAATATAAAAAACAACCTGCTGGAACTGGTCGGCGGTACACCGCTGGTGCGTTTAAATAAAGTTACCGCAAAAGATTCGGCGCAGGTGGCGGCAAAAGTGGAATACTTTAACCCCGGCGGCAGCGTGAAAGACCGCATTGCGCTAAACATGATTAAAGAGGCGGAAAAGCAAGGCCTGCTTGACAAAGATACCGTTATTATCGAGCCCACCAGCGGCAACACCGGCATCGGCTTGGCGATGGTGTGCGTCATTAAAGGCTACCGCTTAATTTTAACAATGCCGGAAACAATGAGTGTGGAAAGGCGGAGCCTGCTGCGGGCATACGGGGGGGAGATTGTCCTCACCCCCGGGGCGGAAGGAATGAAGGGGGCGGTGGCCAAAGCGGACGAGCTTGCCCGGCAGTACCCGAAAAGTTTTATTCCCCGGCAGTTTGACAACCCGCACAACCCTGCCGCCCACGCAGCCACCGCTGAAGAAATTTGGCAGGCAACCGACGGCAGAGTGGATGTCTTTGTGGCCGGTGTAGGCACCGGCGGCACCGTTACCGGCGTGGCAAAAGTGCTGAAGCAGCGAAAGCCGGGCATACAGATTGTGGCGGTAGAGCCGGCGGAATCGGCGGTGCTGTCCGGCGGGCAGGCGGGATCGCACAAAATCCAAGGCATTGGGGCGGGTTTTGTGCCTGATGTGTATAACCCGGAACTGGTGGATGAAATTTTCCAAGTACCCGGAGATAAAGCGGTGCACACCGCCCGCCTGCTGGCGCAAAAAGAAGGGCTGCTGGTGGGAATATCCTCCGGAGCGGCCGCATATGCCGCGCTGGAAGTGGCGAAGCGCATTGAAAACCGGGACGCTTTGGTGGTGGTGCTGCTGCCCGACACCGGCGAACGCTACCTGTCTACCGAGCTGTTTCAGCAGAATAATCAGTAAACAGCACGCCGCAGCGCACGGGACGTGCCGGGTGCGCCGTCCCGCTTAAGCGGCCGCTGATGTTTTGTTCTAACTAAAAGGAAAACGGCATAAAATGTAGAACTATTTTTATTATTTAATTAACTAAAGACTAAAGGAACAGCATTATGCCAAATTCTAAACCGATTATCAACCCTTTTTTGGCGGTGTTTTTGGGGGTAGCGGCCGCCTCTTTTTCATCTATATTCACCAAATTTGCCGACGCACCGCCGCTTGTTATCGCCTTTTACCGCTTAAGTTTTACCGTGCTGATGCTGCTGCCCGCCGCTTACGTTACCGGGCGGCACGAAATACAAAATCTAAAAGCAAAAGACTTACTGCCGGCGGTGCTGTCCGGGGTGTTTTTGGCGCTGCACTTTGCAGTGTGGGTTACTTCGCTTAATTACACCTCGGTAGCCAGCTCAACGGTGCTGGTGTCGATGCATCCGCTGTTTGTCATTATCGGGGCGCAGCTTTTGTTTCAGGAAAAAATCAGCCCGTGGGGGGCGGCCGGTGCGCTGATCGCCGTTTTGGGCAGTGCCGTCATCGGCATCAACGATTTTCGGGTGGGCGGCAGCGCGCTGTGGGGCGATGCATTGGCCTTTGCCGGGGCGGTTTTCGAAGCCGGTTACGTTTTAATCGGCCGCAGCCTGCGGGCCCGTCTGTCGCTGTTTAGTTACGTGATATTGGTTTACAGTGCAGCGGCAGTTACACTGCTGGCGCTGAGCGTCGGCTTTGCCCAACCGCTCTACCCGTATGATAAAATCACCTGGCTGTGGTTTGCTGCGCTGGCGCTTGTACCCACCGTTTTCGGGCACACCGTGTTTAACTGGGCGCTGCGCTATGTGCAGGCGGCGGTGGTTTCGGTGAGCATTCTCGGCGAGCCGGTGGGTGCGACGGTGCTGGCATATTTCTTCTTCGGCGAGGTGCCGACAGCGCTGCAGCTTATAGGCGGCACGGTGATTATTACCGGCTTATACATATTTATTACATCGGCGGCAAAAACCGCACAAATGCAAAAAAGTTAGGAGAATGACAAATGGTTGGCTGCATCTTTGATATAATGAGATATTCCGTTCACGACGGGCCGGGAATACGCACTACCGTGTTTTTAAAAGGCTGTCCGCTGAACTGCTTGTGGTGCCACAACCCTGAGGGGCAGTCGGCAAAGCCGGAAATTATGCTTTGGCCGGAACGCTGCATTAACTGCGGCGAATGCCGGGCGGCGTGCCGGTACGATGCGGTAACAAATCCCGAAAAATGCACCGCCTGCGGCAGATGTGCCGAAGCCTGCCCGGCGGAGGCGCGGGTGCCGGTCGGCAGAACAATGTCGGCGGAAAAAACACTGCAGCAGATTGAAAAAGACGCCGTTTTTTACCGGCAGTCCGGCGGCGGCGTAACCTTTTCCGGCGGCGAACCGCTTATGCAGCCTGATTTTTTGGCGGAAGTACTGGCAGCCTGCCGCCGGCACGAAATTCACACCGCAGTAGAAACAACCGGCTTTGCAGGCGAGCAGACGCTTCTTAACATCAGCAGGCTGACAGATTTGTTTCTTTACGATTTAAAACTGATGGATGACGAGCGGCATCAGCGCTGCACCGGCGTTTCCAACCGCCGGATATTGGACAACTTAAAAATGCTGACGGAAAATCACGCCGACGTGGTGGTGCGCATACCCGTTATCCCCGGCGTCAACGACGATGAGAAAAATATCACCGCCGCCGGCGAATTTTTGGCGGCGCTGAAAATCAATGCCGTTCATCTGCTGCCGTATCACCGGGCGGGGGCGGAGAAATACCGCAGGTTAAACCGCCGCTATTTGCTGGGTGATGTGCAGGTGCCGACGGCGGAACACATGAATGATTTGGCGCAGCGGCTGCGCAAATTTGGCTTAACTACACAAATTGGGGGGTAGAACATGAACGAGCGTGTTGCCAAACTGAGAAAACAGAGCTTAGAGTTAAAACCCGCTGTTTCCGGCGAGCGGGCGAAGCTGATTACCGAATTTTACCGCAGCTGCAGGTACGCTTCCGCTCCGATGCGGCGGGCGCTGGCTTTTAAATATCTGATGGAAAACAAAACAATCTGCATTAATGAAGGTGAATTAATCGTCGGCGAACGCGGGCCCGCCCCCAAAGAGGTGCCTACTTACCCCGAACTGTGCTGCCACAGCTTGGAGGACTTGGATGTTTTAAACAGCCGTGAAAAAACAAGCTACACCGTGGATGAAGAAGTGCGCTCGCTTTACCGCAGCGAAGTTATCCCGTATTGGCGGGGCCGGTCGATGCGCGACATTATTTTTCAGCAGCTGCCGCCGGAATGGCATGCCGCCTACCAAAGCGGTGTTTTTACCGAATTTATGGAACAGCGCGCACCCGGTCATACCGTGCTGGATGACAAAATCTACCGCAAAGGATTTTGGGATTTTAAAAAAGATATACAAACCGCGCTGGATAACCTTGACTACTTAAAAGACCCCGATGCTTACTACAAAGAACAGCAGCTGAAAGCAATGCAGATTTGCGCCGATGCCATTATTACTTTTGCCCGGCGGCATGCCGAGCTCGCCCGCAATATGGCGGCAAAAGAAACGGATTTAACCAGAAAGAAAGAGCTGGAGCAGATTGCCGAAATATGCACCCGCGTGCCTGCTCATCCGCCGCGCAGTTTTTGGGAAGCGCTGCAGGCTTACTGGTTTGTTCATCTCGGCGTAATTACCGAACTGAACACCTGGGATGCCTTTAACCCCGGGCGGCTGGATCAGCACTTACAGCCGTTTTATCAGCAGGGAATCAAAAACGGCACGCTGACGCGCGAGCGGGCAAAAGAACTGCTGCAGTGTTTTTGGATTAAATTTAACAACCAGCCCGCCCCGCCCAAAGTGGGGGTAACGGCGGAAGAAAGCGGCACCTACACCGACTTTGCCAACATCAACTGCGGCGGGTTAAAACCCGACGGCACCGACGGGGTGAACGATGTCAGCTATTTAATGCTGGATGTCATCGACGAAATGCGCCTGCTGCAGCCCAGCTCAAACATTCAGCTGAGCAGAAAAAACCCCGACCGCTTTTTAAAGCGCGCGCTGCACATTGTAAAAAAAGGCTGGGGGCAGCCCTCTGTCTTTAACGCCGATGCGGTGGTGGAAGAACTGCTGCACCAAGGGAAATCGCTCATCGACGCCAGATGCGGCGGCACCAGCGGCTGCGTGGAAACAGGGGCGTTCGGCAAAGAAAGCTACATCTTAACCGGCTACTTTAATCTTGTTAAAATACTGGAAATTACACTAAATAACGGCGTTGACCCGCGCACCAAGCAAAAAATCGGTTTGGAAACGGGCAATCCGGAGGAATTTTCTTCCTTTGAAGAGCTGTTTTCCGCTTATCGAAAGCAGCTGCAGTATTTTATCGACATCAAAATCAAAGGCAACAGCATTATCGAGCGGCTGTATGCCGATCACATGCCGGCGCCGTTTTTATCCATCTTAATTGACGACTGCATCGCCAAAGGGAAGGATTACAACGCCGGCGGGGCGCGCTACGATACCACCTACATTCAGGGCGTTGGCCTGGGCAGCCTGACAGACAGCCTGACCGCGCTGAAATACCATGTGTTTGACAAGCAAAACTTCACCATGGCGGAACTTTTGGCAGCACTGCGGGACGATTTTGCTGGGAAGCAAAAAATTCGCCTGCTGCTGCTGAACAAAACGCCCAAGTACGGCAACGATGACGATTATGCCGATGAAATATTAAAGCTCGTTTTTGAAACCTTTTACAATGCGGTAAACGGGCGCAAAAACACCCGGGGCGGAACTTACCGCATCAACCTGCTGCCTACCACCTGCCATGTGTACTTCGGCTCGGTGCTGGGTGCCACACCCGACGGACGCAGGGCTTGGCAGCCGCTGTCGGAAGGGATTTCACCGGTGCAGGGGGCGGACCGCTTAGGCCCTACTGCGGTGCTGAAATCTGCCGCCAAAATAGATCACTTGCGCACCGGCGGCACACTGCTGAACCAAAAATTCACCCCGCAGCTGCTGGCAGGCGAAGAAGGGCTGAACAACCTTGCCCATTTGGTGCGCGCTTACTTCAACATGGACGGCCATCACATACAATTTAACGTAGTGAGCGCCGACACGCTGCGCGAAGCGCAGGCCAACCCGCATAAATACCGCGACCTGATTGTGCGCGTTGCCGGCTACAGCGACTATTTCTGCGACCTAAGCAAAGCGCTGCAGGACGAAATTATCGCCCGCACCGAGCACAAAACCTTTTA
>CBEUVQ010000045.1:0-15305 GCA_965546615.1 uncultured Peptococcaceae bacterium | reverse complement strand
TCATGCCGGCAAATTCAGTTTGGAATAAAGAAAAAGCGCTTACCTATGCCGGGGCCGGGGTGGATATTTCCGCCGGCAACCGTGCGGTTGAGCTGATCAAAAAGTCGGTAAAAAGCACTTCTCGTCCCGGTGTAATCAGCGGGATCGGCGGTTTTGGCGGGTTATTTGCATTGGATATCGCCAAATATCGTCGGCCGGTGCTGGTTTCCGGCACTGACGGTGTAGGCACCAAGCTGAGGGTGGCGCATCTGCTGAACCGGCACAATACCATCGGTATCGATGCAGTGGCAATGTGTGTCAACGATATTTTGGTACAGGGAGCGGAACCGCTGTTCTTTTTAGATTACCTGGCGGTGGGCAAACTAAGCCCTGAACAGGTAGCGGAGATTGTGGAAGGGGTGGCGGAAGGCTGCCGCCAAGCAGGATGCGCGTTAATCGGCGGAGAAACAGCGGAAATGCCCGGCTTTTATAAACCGGCTGAATACGACATTGCGGGGTTTGCCGTCGGTGTTGTTGATCAGCAAAAAATCGTTGACGGCTCTAAAATTGCTCCCGGTGATGTGCTCATTGGGCTGGCGTCATCCGGACTGCATTCCAACGGCTATTCGCTGGTGCGTCAAGCGCTGTTTGAAGTGGCCGGCTTCCGACCTGATCAGTATCTGCCGGAATTAGGCCGCACCGTTGGCGAAGAATTACTGGAACCAACCCGCATTTACGTCAGTGCGGTGCTGCCGCTGATGGAAAAGTTTTGCATAAAAGGAATGGCCCACATTACCGGCGGCGGTCTTACTGAAAATCTGCCGCGGGTTCTGCCGGAAAACTGCACCGCAGTGATAGACCGCAGCAGATGGACGGTGCCTGCTGTGTTTAAACTGCTGCAGAAGATCGGGAAAATTGAAGAGGAAGAGATGCTGCGCACTTTTAACATGGGCGTTGGCTTTGTGCTGGCAGTTCCGGCGGAACAAGCGGATGCACTGCTGAATGAACTCGCCCTCTGCGGTGAAAAAGCATTTTTGATCGGCGAAATATCTGCCGGAGAAGAAAAAATTAAATACCACGGCAGGGATGTGGAATAATGAAAAAACTTACTCTCGGAGTACTTGCCTCAGGGCGGGGTTCCAACCTGCAATCGATTATTGATGCTTGTGCGGACAGCAGAATTAATGCTCAGGTAGCGGCAGTAATCAGTGACTGCCAAGATGCTTATGCACTTGAACGGGCAAAAAAACACGGCATTGCCGCTTATTATGTCAACCCCAATATCTATTCCGATAAGGCTGCTTATGAAGCGCGGATGGTGGAACTGCTGCAGCAGCATCAGGTAGAACTGGTCTGCTTGGCAGGTTACATGCGCTTGGTCGGTGAAACAATGCTTAATGCTTATCCTCTGCGCATGATGAACATTCACCCGGCACTGCTTCCCGCTTTTCCCGGACTGCATGCACAGCGGCAGGCGCTGGAATACGGAGTAAAGGTGTCCGGCTGCACCGTGCATTTTGTTGACCAAGGTATGGATACCGGTCCCATCATACTGCAGGCTGCAGTGCCGGTACTGGATAATGACACCGAAGAGTCATTAGCGGCAAGAATACTGACTCAGGAACATATTATCTATCCTCGGGCAATCGGCTTATTTGCCGACGGTCGATTAAAAGTAACCGGACGGAAGGTAAGCATCATTGATCCGCTGTAGGAATAAGTCTTGACTGTTCCGTACAATCGTAGAGGTGTTATTTATCAGCGCTGTCAGTTGCGCGGAACGACGCCTTCGGCGTCCCGTTTAATTAAAATAGCACAGATAAAGGAGGATTAATCTTGCTAAAGCGTGCTTTAATCAGTGTTTCAGATAAAACCGGGTTGGTGGATTTTGCTCAAGGGTTGGCCGCACTTGGAATGGAGATTGTTTCCACCGGCGGCACCGCCAAAGCGCTGCGCGATGCCGGCGTACCGGTTACTTACATTTCTGATGTTACCGGCTTTCCCGAAATTTTAGACGGACGGGTAAAAACGCTTCACCCCAATGTTCATGCCGGAATATTGGCGCTGCGCAGTGACGACCATTTAAAGCAACTTGCCGAGCTGAATATTACTCCTATTGACTTAGTGGTAGTAAACTTATATCCGTTTAGAGAAACAGTGGCCAAACCAAATGTTGCATTGGCGGAAGCGATTGAAAATATAGATATCGGCGGGCCGACAATGGTGCGTGCCGCTGCGAAGAATTATCAGCATGTGCTGATTGTTGTTAACCCGGAGAGATATCAAGAAATTCTAACCGCAGTGCAGGATAATCGAGTTACAGACGAGCTGCGCCTTGCTCTCGCCCGTGAAGCTTTTGCCCATACGGCAAGTTATGACAGTGCTGTTTCCAAATACCTTGCCGGTGTGGCCGGTGAAACCTTCCCGGCGGAATTAAGTGTGTCTGCACAGCTGGTACAAACCCTGCGCTATGGTGAAAACCCCCATCAGAAGGCAGCTTTTTATCGTGACCATGCCGTTACCGGGCCATGTATTGCCAATGCGGAAAAGCTGCACGGCAAAGAATTATCTTACAACAATATTTTAGATGCCAATGCTGCGCTGGAATTAGTTCGTGAATTTTCTGAGCCTGCCGCAGTCATCATTAAACATAACAACCCCTGCGGCTGTGCCTGTGATGTCGATTTAAGCGTCGCTTATGAAAAAGCATTGGCCGGTGACCCGGTTTCAGCTTTTGGAGGAATTGTGGCATTAAACCGCGTGGTGGATGTTCCCACTGCCGAAAAAATGCGCAAAATTTTTTTAGAAGCGATCATTGCCCCGGATTTTACCACTGAAGCTTTGGACATATTAACGCAAAAACCTAATTTGCGGCTGCTTAAAACCGGTAATTTAAGCGAACAAACCAAAGATGACATGGAAATTCGCAAAGTGAACGGCGGCTTACTGCTGCAGCAGGTTGACCGGCAGCTGCTCAATCCGGAGGAAATGCGGGTGGTTACCGAAAAGCAGCCTACCCAGCAGGAATTAGATGAATTAATCTTTGCGATGACTGTTGTTAAACATGTTAAATCTAATGCCATTGTAGTGACGAAAGGAAAGCAGCTTATTGGAGTGGGAGCCGGTCAAATGAACCGCGTGGGTTCCGCAAATATTGCTTTTGCCCAAGCCGGTGAAAATTGTCAAGGTGCGGTGCTTGCCTCTGATGCTTTCTTCCCATTTAGAGATACTGTCGATGCTGCTGCCAGATTCGGTATTAAAGCGATTATTCAACCGGGCGGCTCGGTGCGTGATCAAGAGTCGATTGATGCGTGCAATGAGCACGGCATTTCTATGGTATTTACCGGGATGAGGCACTTTAAACACTAACAGGAAATCCCAACTCTACACAATTTATTGAAAAGTTGTTTTTTCTTTAGGAGGAGAACAATGAAAGTATTTGTTGTCGGCGGTGGCGGGCGTGAACATGCCCTGGTTTGGAAAATTGTGCAAAGCCCACGGGTAGATAAAATATATTGTGCTCCCGGCAATGCCGGTATTGCTCAACAGGCTGAATGTGTAAATATTGGTGCCGAAGATATTGACGGCTTATTAGCGTTTGCTCAGGCGAAAAAAATTGACCTTACCGTTGTCGGGCCGGAGGCCCCGCTGGTAGACGGCATTGTTGATCGTTTTAAAGAGGCGGGTCTGCGTATTTTTGGCCCCGGGAAAAAGGCTGCTCAATTGGAAGGCAGTAAAGCATTGGCGAAACACTTTATGGCCAAATACAATATTCCTACCGCGCGTTATGCTGCCTTTTCGCGGGCAGATGAGGCGATGCAGCATGTGCGCGATAAGGTCGGGCCGGTGGTGGTAAAAGCATCGGGCTTAGCGGCAGGTAAGGGAGTAATGGTTTGTGAACACACTGCCGATGCATTAGATGCGGTGCGCAGTGTGTTGCTTGATAAGCAATTTGGTGAACAGGCCGGGCAGCAGGTGGTGATTGAAGAACTGTTGGAGGGGGAAGAAGTTAGCGTACTTGCTTTTACCGATGGCCGAACAGTGGTGCCGATGATTCCGTCGCAGGATCATAAACGTGTTTTTGACGGTGATTTAGGTCCGAACACCGGCGGGATGGGAGCTTATGCCCCTGCACCGGTTTACACCCCGGAACTGCATCAAGTTGTGGTGCGTGAGATTTTGGAACCAACTGTTAAAGGGTTGGCGGAAAACGGCTGGGAATACCATGGAGTGCTGTATGCCGGGTTAATGGTGACCAAAGAAGGACCGAAAGTGTTGGAATATAATGTGCGCTTTGGTGATCCCGAAACCCAACCGGTGTTGGCAATGTTGGACACTGACCTGGTAGAAATTATCGAAGCGGTAATAGATGAACGCTTGCACGAAATTGACATTAAATGGAAAAATGGAGCGGCAGTATGCGTGGTGATGGCTGCCGGCGGTTATCCCGGCAATTATGCCAAAGGTGAAGTTATCAGCGGTTTGGATTCAGCTGCTGAACATGCTGTTGTTTTTCATGCCGGTACTGCAGAAAAGGACGGGCGGATTGTTACTAACGGCGGCCGGGTATTGGGCGTTACCGCAGTTGGTGAGAACGTTTCAGAGGCTATAAATAAAGCCTACAGCGGAGTGGAGAAGATTAGCTTTAAAGCGGCCCACTACCGCCGCGACATCGGGCAAAAGGCACTGTAGCTTAAAACCGGTAAATATGATATTATAAATGTCAATTAATTAATGTGTTTCTCAACGGTAAAATGATTGGAGGGTGGCAAATGCCGCAGGATTTTTGGGGGGATAAAAAAGTAGCCGCGTGTATTCGGCGTATAGATGACTTGCCGGAAGCGTTAAATCACCCCAATGTCGCTAATATCATTTTACTGGACGGTGACATTAATCTTTTACCGCGGATGATTAAGCGGGCTAAGGCGAAAAACAAAGTACTGTTGGTTCACATTGACCTTTTGGAGGGGATTGGCAAAGATAAAGCTGGGGTGCATCTGCTGGCTAAGTTAGGCTTGGCCGGAATTGTCACCACTAAGCCAAACCTGGTTAAATATGCCCGCGAAGAAGGCATGTGGGCGGTACAGCGCTTATTTATTGTTGATTCCGAGTCGGTTAAAACCGGCATTAAATTAGCCGGTACCGTTAAGCCGCATGCGGTGGAAATTCTGCCGGCCACAGTACCGGCTTATGTTGTGCAGGAACTGAAGAGTGCCCTTGGTGTGCCGATTTTGGCAGGTGGATTGTTAAGAAACGAAGAAGATGCCAAAAAAGCATTAAGCAAAGGCATTACTACCATCAGCACCAGCCTGCGCATGCTGTGGGATTTAGAGTTTTAATAATATCTGGCAGTGTTAAGTTTGTGAAAAAATTAATGTCAGTTATGGACTATCAGCACATTTGGTGTTATAATTTAATTAAACATACAACTTGATAAAATGGCGTGAAAAAGAGAGCCGCACTTGCAGAATAGGCAATTTATATTGTTGCCTGCTGTTAGTGCGGCTTTGTGTTTTATAAAAACAAGTTTTTTTAATAATCAGCAAAAAATGCTTATGCCTGTAAAAGAAACTATCATCTTTTATAAATTCTGACATACAGGCTGTCACGTCGCTTGCGTTGCGTTGTTTTGTTAATAATTTGTTGAGAAATGAGGTTGAAAATTGCGCATTGCACTAATTGCTCACGACAAAAAGAAATCGGAAATGCTGCAGCTGACTAAAGAATACCGCGACATACTGAACAGCCAAAACCTGGTTGCCACCGGTACTACCGGCAGCTTGATCAAAGAAAAACTGGGATTAAATGTGCAGTGCTATCTTTCCGGCCCGCTGGGCGGCGACCAGCAAATTGGTGCCGAAACAGCCGGCGGTCAAGTGGATATGGTTATTTTTTTGCGTGATCCGCTTACAGCTCAACCGCACGAACCGGATATCAGTGCACTGATCAGAATTTGCGATGTGCACAATATTCCAATTGCTACCAATGTTAGCACAGCTAAAGCATTATTAAATGGTTTAGCTTAACTAAATAAAAAATATACTGGGAGGGAACAAAAATATGACTGCGAAAATTGCAATTAACGGCTTTGGTCGTATTGGTAGAGCTGTTTTAAGGGCAGCTTTGGAAAAGGGCTATATCGGTGCGCCGGATGCTCCGGTAGAAATTGTTGCCATCAACGATTTAACTGATCCTGCTACACTGGCGCACCTATTGAAGTATGATTCCGTTCATGGGCGGCTGCCGGTAGAAGTAGGCGTAAGCAGCAGAGGTATCGTCATTAACGGCTGTGAAATTAAAGTATGTGCTGAGTCCGATCCCGCTAAACTGCCTTGGGCTGAACTTGGTGTGGATATTGTTGTGGAGTCAACCGGCCGCTTTAGAACTAAAGAGGATGCCAACAAGCACATTGAGGCCGGGGCACGAAAAGTGCTCATCACTGCACCTGCTAAAAATGAAGATATTACCATTGTGATGGGTGTTAACGAGCAGATGTATAATCCTGCTGAGCACAACATTATTTCCAACGCATCCTGCACCACCAACTGTTTGGCACCGGTGGCTAAAGTGCTTAATGAAAAGTTTGGCATTGTCAAAGGCCTAATGACCACTGTGCACTCCTTTACTAATGATCAGCGTATTCTTGATCTGCCGCACAAAGATTTGCGCCGGGCGCGGGCAGCGGCAATGAGCATTATCCCTACCACCACCGGGGCAGCAAAAGCAGTGGCATTGGTACTGCCTGAGCTGAAAGGTAAGCTGAACGGCATGGCTATGCGCGTTCCTACACCTAACGTTTCAGTGGTGGATCTGGTTGCTGAGTTAAAAGTACCGGCAACAGCAGAGCAGGTTAACGAAGCGCTGCGCCAATCCGCTGCCAATGAACTGCAGGGGATTATGGATTACAGCGATGAGCCGCTGGTGTCCAAAGATTTCAACGGCGATGCTCATTCTTCCATTGTAGATGGCCTGTCGACCATGATGGTTGGCGAAAATATGGTGAAAGTGATCTCTTGGTACGATAACGAATGGGGCTACTCCAACCGGGTGGTAGACTTAGCGGTCTACATCAGCAAAGCAGGTCTGTAAGGCGTTTTTTAAGGCTGCGATTTGTCGCAGCCTTAAATTTATAATTATAGATTAAGGCGGTGAAATCAGACCCGCCGCACAGCGGCACGGTCGATGCCGTGCTTTGCATTACCTAATTAACCGGCGCCAAACCGGTTTTTTTATCACTCCACAGGCCAGCCTTCTGCCGGCGCTGCCGGCGGGTTGGCTTCGATAATCATCAGGACTTTCATGAAGGATAATTGCTTTGCCGATTGCTTCATCCGGCGTAAACTTGTCGGTAAAAAAACACATTTTGGCATATCCGCCATTGGAAAACAGCACCGGAAGATCACCGGCATGATTGCCGTGCGGTTGATTATCGGGGTTCCAATGCCCGCCGGCCGCCTGAAAGGGGTTGGTTTCATCACCAATTGCGCAGCTGCCGTTTTCATGGATGTGAAAGCCATGCGGCCCAACAGGATTTTTATTGCCGTTGGCAGGTTGATATTCCGGCAGGTCGCTTACCTCCGCACTTACCCAACTGCCGCCAGGCACAGCAAACAACCGCACAACACCGCTGATTTCCGGGCGAAGCGGTCCGCCTTTTAAATAAGCCACCGCGTCAGCATTTAAATCTGCACTGCAATACCGCTCAGTCATAGTTAATCCCCCTATACAAAAAATTCTTTCTTAAATATATAGAGAGAGCAGCCAAAAAGTGCTGACGATTTGACTTTCTTTTTTTAACGTATTAAAGGATTTCGATTTGCCAATGTCGAAATGCGGATATAATAATGCATGAACGGGAGGGAGAACTGATGGATTACAAGGGTAAATTGAAGGATCCGTTAAATGACCGCTTATTTGAAGCCATTCTTACCCTGGAAACGATAGATGATTGCTACCGCTTCTTTGAAGATATCTGCACCGTTGCTGAACTGCGGGCGTTAAGCCAGCGTTTGGAAGTGGCTAAAATGCTGCAGGCCAACCGCACTTACGGCGATATTGCCGCGAAGACCGGGGCCAGCACCGCTACCATCAGCCGGGTGAAGCGCTGCTTAAACTATGGTGCCGACGGCTACAAATTGGTGCTGAATAAATTAAAGGAAAAACAAACCGGATCTGAAAAACCGTTAGATGAACAGGAGAGAGGATAATGACATCACCGAGATTTGGTCGATTGCCGGATGGAATGAGGGATCTTTTACCTGCTGAAGCGAGACGCAAACGACAGTTGGAACAATCGTTTTTAGAACTGGCGGAAAAATGGGGGTACCGGGAAGTACTTACACCTGCATTTGAGTACTTTGAAAATTTAAGTTCATTAGATGATGACGACGATAAGTTATATAAATTTTTAGACCGCAAAGGACACATTTTGGCACTGCGGCCGGATATCACCCGTCCGATTGCCAGACTGGTAGCCACCAGGATGCGCGATGCTCAACTGCCGCTGCGCTTATATTATTTGGCGCATGCTTATAATTATGAAGAAAACTTTGTCGGACGTATGCGGGAAATCTATCAGGCCGGTGTGGAACTGCTGGGGGCAGGTGGTCCGGCAGCTGACGCAGAAGCGGTTGCGCTGGCCGTTAACGCCTTGAAATCGTTTGACCTGCAGGATTTTCGGGTGAGCATCGGGCATGTTGGCATTTTTCACAGTTTGATGGCCGAACTTAAACTGCCTAATGAGCATATACAGGCGATTAAAGCAGCGATAGGCAATAAAGACTTTGTGCTTCTAAGCGAGCTTATGGCTGCACGTGAAATCCCTGCCGAGGTGCAAAGTAAAATTACCCAGATGGTTTCACTGCGCGGCGGGCCGGAAGTACTGTCTCAGGCAGCGGCGCTGTTGGACGGTAACAAAGCTCAGCATGCGCTGGATAATTTAGCCCAAGTATACAGCACATTGGAAAGTTACGATGTAGAAAAACAAATCACCATTGATTTAGGCTTACTGTTAGGTTTGGATTACTATACCGGGTTGGTTTTTGAGGGCTACACGCCCGGTTTAGGCTTTCCGGTGTGCGGCGGAGGCCGTTACGATCGCCTGCTGAGCCATTTCGGGTATGACTTGCCGGCTACCGGTTTTGCGCTCAGTATCGACCGGCTGCTGGCGGCAAAAGAAAAACAGCAGGGGCCGGCAGAAGATTCAGCGGCAGACGTGCTGGTAGCGTGGGCGGAAGGTCAGCTGCCGCTTGCGGTGCGGAAAAGCGGACAGCTGCGGGCCGAAGGTTTTAAAGTGCAGCTTGATGTTGAGGCGAAAACGGAAGATCAAGCGGAGGAATATGCCCGCATAAATGGGATTGGTAAAGTAATATATATAAAATAAGTAGTAAAATTTGTTTAATCGGCAAAAACTATCTTGACACCCCCTGCTTCGGGGGTTTATTCTTTTAGCATATCATTATTTTAACTAACTAAAGGAGGCGGGGCAGTGGTTGCCGCAGCGGATATTATTACTTTTGCCATACCAAAAGGGACATTGTTCAAACCAACAGTAAAATTGCTGGAAGCAGTGGGGTTAAACTGCGATGAACTAAACAGTGATTCCCGCCAGCTGGTTTTCGATGTGCCGGAACAAGCAGTACGTTATATCATTTGCCGACCGACGGATATCCCTACTTATGTTGAGTACGGGGCGGCCGATTTTGGCTTGGTGGGGAAAGATACTATTGTAGAGCAGCAAAAAGACGTTTATGAGCTGTTGGATTTAAAATACGGCGGATGCCGCTTTGTAGTGGCAGTGCCGGAACATCTGAAAGATCAAAAATTGGAACAGCGGGGGCATTCCCGGGTGGCGACCAAATTTCCGCGGGTAGCGGAAAAGTACTTTCGCAGCCAAGGACTGCAGATGGAAATTATTAAACTTCACGGCAATATCGAACTGGCCCCGATTGTGGGTCTGGCCGAAATGATTGTCGATATCGTTTCCACCGGACGCACGCTGCGGGAAAACAACTTAGTGGTTGCTGCCGAAGTGATGCGCTCAACCGCCAGGTTAATTGCCAACCGCGTAAGTCACCAATATAAAGCGGAGCGGGTGAATGCTTTAGTGGAAAGCTTTAGAAAAATGATTGACGGGGGTATTTTTGATGATTAAGATTATCAAATCTGATGATTTGGCGTTAACCGGTCTGTTGTACCGTCGGGAAACAGGAAAACGGGAAGTGGCGGAGAGTGTTGCTAAAATTATTGAGACAGTGCGCAAAGAGGGTGACAGTGCGCTGCTGCGTTTTACCAAGCAGTTTGATAAGGTGGAATTAAACCAAAATCAACTGGTAGTTTCTGAGGAAGAAATCAACAGCGCCTATAATTTGGTTGATCCGCAAGTACTGGAATCGCTGCGCCTGGCCCGCGATCGCATTGAAGCTTTTCACCAACGTCAACGGGCAGATTCGTGGTTTGAACCGGATGCCGAAGGGAACGTGATGGGGCAGATGGTGCGCCCGCTTTACCGAGTTGGTTCTTATGTACCGGGCGGCACCGCTTCATATCCTTCTTCGGTGTTGATGAACGTTGTGCCGGCTAAAGTAGCGGGCGTAAAAGAGGTGGTGATGGTTACCCCGCCGGGAAAAGACGGCAGTGTAAACCCTTATACGCTGGTAGCGGCGAAGGAAGCTGGGGTAACGGAAATATACCGCATCGGCGGGGCGCAGGCAATTGCGGCGTTAGCCTACGGTACACAGACTGTTCGTCCGGTAGATAAAATAACCGGGCCGGGTAACATTTACGTCACTTTGGCCAAGCAGCAGGTTTACGGCAGCGTGGATATTGACATGTTGGCCGGGCCCAGCGAAGTGCTGGTAATAGCCGACAGCAGTGCCAATCCTGCTTATACAGCTGCCGACATGCTGTCACAGGCGGAGCACGATCCGCTGGCTGCGGCGGTGCTGCTTACTCCGGATGAACAATTGGCCCAGCAGGTGCAGGAAGAATTATCTCAGCAGATTACCAAGCTGGCCCGACAAAATGTGGTTAAGCGTTCACTGGGTGATTACGGCACGATTGTGATTACCCAAGACTTGGAAGAAGCTTTTGCCATTGCCAATCGCTTTGCGCCCGAGCACTTGGAACTGTTGGTTGAAGATCCTTTCAGTTGGGTGGGTAAAGTGCAGAATGCCGGTTCTATATTCTTGGGGCATTATGCTCCTGAACCGGTGGGTGATTACTTGGCCGGCCCCAATCACGTATTACCTACCGGCGGCACTGCGAGATTTTATTCCGGCTTAAATTTAGATACTTTTATTAAAAAATCTACGGTGATTTCTTTTTCTAAAAACACGCTGAAGCGTTTAGGTGAACACGTTATTCGTTTAGCCGAAGTAGAAGGGCTGGATGCACATGCCAACGCGGTGCGGCTGCGCTTAGATACATTAAAAGGAGAAAACGGGGAGGGTAACTAAAATGTTAAACGCCGCTTTTGACCCGCTGATGCTGCTGCGGGAAGATTTGCGCGATTTAAAACCTTATCAACCACACCATTGTCCGGGAACGATTAAATTAGATGCCAACGAAAATCCCTACCCCTTTCCTCCTCAGGTGCTGGCAGAAATCTCTCGGGCGCTGTCGCAAGTTGATTTTCCTGTTTACCCGGACCCGGCGGCAGAGGAGTTGAGTACTGCTGCTGCCCAATATGCCGGTGTGAAACGTGAACAGGTGTTGATGGGCAACGGCTCGGATGAATTGATTTTAAATTTAGCCTTGGCCTTTGGCAGCGGCAGCAAAGTAGTGATTGCTGAGCCTACTTTTTCGATGTACCGCATTCACAGTCAAATTGCCGGGGCGGAAGCGGTAAAGGTACCCCGAAACGAAGATTTCGGCATTAACCCGGCGGTGATGATTATGGCCGCCCGAGCGACAAAGGCGAAGCTGATGTTTTTGTGCAGTCCGAACAACCCTACCGGTAATGCCACGCCGTTAAGTGCAATTGAGGAAATACTGGCAAATACCAACGCGATAGTGGTGGTTGATCAGGCTTATTTAGAGTTTGGCGGGGAAGATTGTGTGCCGCTTTTAAAAAAATATCCCAATTTAGTAATTCTGCGCACATTTTCCAAAGCCTTTGGTTTAGCGGGCTTGCGGGTGGGATATTTACTGGCTTCTCCGGAAACAGTGAACGTGCTGCTGCGTGTTAAACAGCCATACAATCTAAACAGTTTTTCGCAATCAGCAGCGCGCATCGTCTTAAAATATCAAGCGGAATTTGCCAAACAATGGCTGCAAATTAAGGCTGATCGTGAAGAGGTAAAGAAGGCGTTGGCTGATCTGCCCGGCGTGACTGTTTATCCGTCGGAAGCGAATTTTTTACTGCTGCGCACCGAGCGGGATAACGGTTTGATACACCGCCGGTTGACGGATCAAGGAATTTTAGTCCGCAATATGGGTGAAAGTATGCCGGGCTGTTTAAGGATATCAATCGGCACAACAGCACAAAATGAAGCGCTGCTGAAGGCGATGGAAACCATTTTTGCAAATGAGGTGAAATAAATGCGGCAGGCGAAAGTTGCGCGCCAAACAAATGAAACCAACATCTCTTTAAGCATAAATATTGACGGCAGCGGCAGCAGTAAAATTTGTACCGAGATAGGTTTCTTTGATCATATGCTTACGCTGTTTACTAAGCATGGTGGGCTGGATTTAGAACTGTACGCGCAGGGTGATCTTTGTGTTGACGCCCACCATACCGTTGAAGATGTCGGCATTTGCTTAGGCAGAGCAGTTAAAGAAGCACTGGGGGATAAAAAGGGGATTACCCGTTACGGACATGCCTACGTGCCGATGGATGAAGCACTTGCTTTAGCGGTGGTTGATTTCAGCGGCCGCGGTTATTTAGTGTTTGATGCTGTGCTGCCCGCTCCAAAGGTGGGGGAATTTGATACCGAGCTGGTAGAAGAATTTTTGCGCGCGCTGGCGGTAAACGGTGAATTTACGCTGCACGTGCGGGTAATCAGCGGTAAAAATACTCACCACATCATTGAAGCAGTCTTTAAAGCGTTGGGACGAGCAGTGCGTCAAGCGGCAGCTCTTGATGAAAAAACAAACGGCGTGCCGTCTACCAAAGGTGTACTTTAACATTGAGGATAGGAGAAGTTAGCGATGTTGGCAATTATTGATTATGGTATGGGCAACCTGCGCAGTGTGCAGAAGGGTTTTGAAAAAGTAGGCTATCCGGCGAAGATTGTCACCAAACCGCAGGAACTGGCTGACAGCCGCGGGGTGATACTCCCCGGGGTGGGAGCATTTGCAGATGCAATGGATAACCTTACAAAGCTGGGATTTGTGCAGCCGCTGAAAGAAATTGCTTTAACTAAACCTCTGCTGGGCATCTGCCTGGGGCAGCAGCTGCTTTTTCAATCCAGCGAAGAATGGGGGGAAACTCCCGGCTTGGGTATTTTTCCCGGTAAAGTGCGCCGCTTTAAAGAAAGTGGGTTAAAGGTGCCGCATATGGGCTGGAATCAAATTAAGATTAAACAACCCAGTCCGCTTTTGGCGGGTGTGCCGGAAAACAGTGCCTTTTATTTTGTACATTCTTATTATGTTGATCCTGCAGACCGGCAGCTGATTCTCACCACCACTGAATACGGCCAAACCTTTGCTTCTGTCGTTGGCCGGGGTAATGTGTTCGGCATTCAGTTTCACCCTGAAAAAAGCAGCGGTTACGGTTTAAAGATTCTGCAAAACTTCGGAAAGTTGGTGGAAAGATGTTAATACTGCCTGCTATTGATTTGAAGGAAGGTAAGTGTGTTCGCTTGGTGGAAGGCCGCCTGGATAAACAAACCGTTTATTCCGAAAACCCTGCCGATACGGCCCGGCGCTGGCAGCAGCTGGGGGCGGAATACCTGCATGTGGTGGATTTAGACGGTGCGTTTGCCGGTGCGCCGCAGAACCTGGCGGCAATTAAAGAAATTGCTGCAGCAGTGAATATTCCGGTGCAGCTGGGCGGCGGAATTCGGGATGTGAACACCGTTGAGCAGCTGCTTAACTTAGGTGTTGCCCGCGTAATTTTGGGTACTGCAGCAATTAATCAGCCGGAAGTGATTAAAGAAGCTGCTGCCAAATTTGGGGCGGAAAAAATAGTGATCGGCATAGATGCCCGCGACGGCAAAGTTGCGGTGCGGGGTTGGGTGGAAGAAGCGGACATTACCGCTGAAGACTTGGCTGTACAAGTGAAGAAGCTTGGTGTTAAAAGAGTGGTGTTTACCGATATTAAGCGGGATGGAACGCTCAAAGGTCCCAATTTGGAAGCCACCGGTCAGTTAGCCCGTGCTGTCGGGCTGAAAGTGATTGCCTCCGGCGGAGTGTCTTCACTGGATGACCTGCGCCGCATCAAAGCGTTAGAACAACATGGTGTTGAAGGAGCGATAATAGGCAAAGCTCTTTATGACGGAGCGATAGATTTTCAGCAGGCGTTAGCTGTGGCTCGCGGACAGGAGGTGTAGCGGGTGCTGTTAAAGCGTATTATTCCCTGCCTTGACGTCACTGCCGGGCGGGTAGTAAAAGGAACTAATTTTGTCAACCTTCGCGATGCCGGCGATCCGGTGGAACTTGCTGCGCTTTACGACCGCGAGGGTGCCGATGAGCTGGTGTTTTTAGATATCACTGCTTCCAGCGATGAACGGCAGACAATGCTCGATGTTGTCCGCCGTACCGCAGAGGAAGTATTTATACCGTTCACTGTCGGCGGAGGAATTCGCTCAGTGGAGGACATCAGAAAAATGCTGCAGGCGGGAGCGGATAAAGTGGCGGTTAATACCGCAGCGATTAACAATCCCCAGGTTATTTATGAAGGGGCGGGCAGGTTCGGCAGCCAATGTATTGTTGTGGCAATTGATGCGCGAAAGGTTGCCCCCGGCAGGTGGGAAATTTACACTCACGGTGGGCGCAAACCTACCGGTATAGATGCGGTGGAATGGGCGAAAAAAGTGGCGGAACTGGGTGCCGGCGAAATACTTTTAACCAGCATGGACCGTGACGGCACCAAAGAAGGATTTGATATTGAACTGACCAAAACGGTGGCGGAAGCGGTAAACATACCGGTAATAGCTTCCGGCGGGGTGGGAACATTGGAACACCTTGCGGAAGGATTGCGGGAAGGTAAAGCAGATGCGGCTTTAGCGGCATCAATTTTCCATTTTCGGGAGTATTCCGTTGCCGAAGCGAAAGAATACTTACATCAACAAGGGATACCGGTAAGGCGTTAGGAGGAAATAAACATGCGGTTTAACATTGCTGATTTAAAATACAACGAAGCGGGGTTAATCCCCGCTGTTGTG
>CBEUVQ010000044.1:0-15684 GCA_965546615.1 uncultured Peptococcaceae bacterium | reverse complement strand
GTTTTGCTATCCGTGAAGGCGGCCGCACCGTAGGTGCAGGTGTTGTAACCGCTATCAGCGAGTAGTAATCATAGATTATTGGAGGTGGGCTGTTAGCCCCCACCTCCTGTTGTATGTATGTGATATTGGCGGAGCTGACGTCACATAAGCGATGAGGTGGAAGGTTGCCCGTAGTCGGGGAAATTTTCACAGAGCAGTCCGCAAATCGGGCGATTAAGGAGGACATGGGAAATGAAAAAACAAAAAATTCGTATTCGCTTAAAAGCGTATGAGCATCAAATTTTAGATCAATCCGCACAGAAAATTGTTGAAACAGCAAAGCGTACCGGTGCGGTAGTTGCCGGTCCGGTTCCGCTGCCGACAGAAAAGAGCATTTACACCATTTTGCGTTCTCCCCACGTAAACAAAGATTCCCGGGAGCAGTTTGAAATGCGTGTGCATAAAAGATTGATCGATATTATCGAGCCTAATCCCAAAACGGTAGATTCTTTAATGCGTTTGGATCTGCCGGCAGGTGTGGATATAGAAATTAAACTTTAATTAATTTTTTAAAAAGGAAACACCCGGGGCAGTTGCCCTGGTTCCAGCAACCGATTAAGTTCGGAAAACGAACCGCTGATCGTGACACAGGAGGTGCAGAAACTATGGCAAAAGCAATTTTAGGAAAAAAAGTCGGCATGACACAGCTGCTTACAGCTGATGGGGTTGCCGTTCCGGTAACTGTACTGCAAACCGGCCCCTGCATGGTGCTGCAAAAGAAAACTGTTGAAAGTGACGGTTATAGTGCAGTGCAAATTGCTTTTGGGGAAAAAAGAGAGCGTTTGGTAAACAAACCTTTAAAAGGGCATTTTGCCAAAGCCGGTGTTCGTCCGCTGCGCTTTATTCGTGAGTTCAGAACGGACAATGTTGACGAATATCAAGTCGGTCAAGAACTTAAGGCTGACATTTTTGCCGAAGGTGAAAAAATTGATGTAATCGGTACTTCAAAAGGACGCGGCTTTGCAGGTACCATTAAACGTTACGGCTTTGCCCGCGGGCCGATGTCCCACGGTTCTAAGAACCATCGCCGTCCGGCATCCGCCGGTGCGAAGGGTCCGGCAAGAACTTTTAAAGGCAAAAAATCCCCCGGTCATTACGGTGTGGAAAGGGTTACTGTACAAAACTTGGAAGTTGTCAAGGTAGATGCAGAACGCAACTTTATTGCTGTAAAAGGTGCTGTTCCCGGACCGCGCGGTGGCCTGGTGATGATCAGAGAAGCTGTCAAGGCTAAGTAACGACGGTACGGAAGGAGGATTAAGAGATGCCCAAAGTAGCAGTTTATAATACAGAAGGTGTTCAAGTCGGTGAGATTGAACTGAATGATGCGGTTTGGGGTATTAAACCCAACGAGCATGTATTGCATGAGGCAGTGGTTATGCAGCAGGCCGGCCGTCGGCAAGGTACCCACGACACCAGAACCAGAGCAGAAGTAAGCGGTGGCGGTCGTAAGCCCTGGCGGCAAAAAGGAACCGGTCGTGCAAGACACGGCAGCACCCGCTCACCTATTTGGCGTCATGGTGGTATCGTCTTCGGACCGCATCCCAGAGACTACAAATATTCGCTGCCGAAAAAAGTCAGACGTCTGGCAATGAAATCAGCTCTCTCCAGCAAAGTGCTGGCGGGTGAAATTGTTGTTTTGGAGGACCTGTCATTGGAACAGCCGAAAACCAAAACAATGGTTGACATCATTCGCAAGCTGAACGTTGAGAAAAAAGCCTTGGTTGTAACCGCTGATAAAGACGAAAACGTGAGTAAATCAGCACGCAACATCCCCGGCATTAAGCCGCTGAAGGCAGAAGGTCTCAATGTTTATGATTTGCTGCACCACGACAAGCTGGTCATTACCAAAGACGCGGTGGCCAAGGTTGAGGAGGTGCTGGCGTAGTGAAAAACCCTCGCGATATTGTTATTAAGCCAACGATCTCTGAAAAGAGCACTGCGCTGTTGGCAGATAATAAGTATACTTTCTGGGTAAATACTAAAGCAAATAAAACGGAAATTAAACAGGCCGTTGAAAAGCTGTTTAACGTTAAGGTAGAAAAAGTTAATACCATGAACGTAAAAGGAAAAACCAAGCGGGTTCGCCAGTTTGTCGGCAAAACCCCGGACAGAAAAAAAGCAATTGTGACCCTTAAAGAAGGGCATAAAATCGAGATTTTTGAAGGACTGTAAGGAGGGATGACAGGTGGCAATTAAAAAGTTTAAACCAACCTCCCCTGGTCGCCGCTTCGTTACGGTTTCAGCTTTTGATGAAATTACAAAAACCGAACCGGAGAAGTCCTTGTTGGTACCGTTGAAAAAAAGGGCCGGCCGTAATGCACAGGGGCGTATTACAGTACGTCACCGCGGCGGTGGGCACAAGAGATTGTACCGGATAATTGACTTCAAGCGGGATAAGGATGGTATTCCGGCAAAAGTAGCCGCAGTTGAATATGACCCGAACCGTTCAGCCAGAATTGCACTGCTGCACTATGCGGACGGTGAAAAGCGTTATATTATTGCTCCAAACGGCCTGACTGTCGGTATGACAGTTGAATCCGGGCCGAATGCAGACATAAAAGTAGGTAATGCACTGCCGCTGGCAAACATACCGGTGGGTACAATGGTTCACAATGTTGAACTTCATCCCGGTCACGGAGCTCAGCTGGTACGCTCAGCAGGTGCATCAGCTCAATTGATGGCTAAAGAGGGCAAATATGCAACTCTTAGAATGCCGTCAGGTGAAATGCGCATGATTCTGCAAACCTGCCGCGCGACCGTTGGTCAGGTTGGCAACCTGGATCATGAAAACATCCATATCGGTAAAGCCGGACGTAAGCGCTGGCTGGGCGTTCGCCCGACTGTGCGCGGTGTTGTAATGAACCCTGTTGATCACCCGCATGGTGGTGGTGAAGGTAGATCACCGGTAGGTCGCAACCCGGTAACTCCTTGGGGTAAACCGGCATTGGGTGCACGTACCCGCAAGAAGAAGCCGAGCGATAAGCTGATTGTCAAACGTAGGAAATAAGAATTAAAGGAGGTCCAGATATGGGTCGGTCGCTCAAGAAAGGACCATATGTCGATAAGAAGCTTTTGGCCAGGATTGAAAAAATGAACGAAACTGGTGATAAAAAAGTTTTAAAAACGTGGTCTCGCAGTTCAACTATTTTTCCGGAAATGGTTGGCCACACGATTGCTGTTCATGACGGACGGAAGCATGTGCCGGTATATATCACTGAAGATATGATCGGTCATAAGTTGGGAGAATTTGCTCCTACCCGTACTTTCCGCGGCCATGGAGCACACACTGAAAGGTCTACTGCGCTAAAGTAGGCATGAGAGGGGGGCAACAAGATGGAAGCAAGGGCAATTGCCAAGTATATCAGGATATCCCCGCGTAAGGTGCGTCAAGTTGTAGATTTGGTTCGGGGCAAAGGTGTGGAAGAGGCCCTGGCAATTCTTAAGTACACACCGAAGCGGGCTTCAGCTGCAGTGATAAAAGTTATTAATTCTGCTGCGGCTAATGCGGAACACAATTATGATATGAACAAAGATAATCTTTATATTGCCGAAGCCTATGTGGATCAGGGTCCCACCCTCAAGCGTTATCAACCGCGTGCGTATGGTCGGGCAGACTTAATGCGCAGGCGTACCAGCCACATTACTGTAGTGGTAAAAGAGAAAAAGGAGGGATAACTTAGTGGGACAAAAAGTTAACCCCAAAGGACTAAGGGTCGGCATTATTCGTGATTGGGACTCTAAATGGTTTGCAGACAAACGCAACTACGCAGAATTGTTGATTGAAGATCATAAATTACGTAATTACATTAAGAAAAAGCTTTATCCGGCCGGCATAGCAAACATTCAAATTGAGCGTGCCGCCAACCGTGTTAAAATTACCATCCATACTGCAAAACCCGGTATCGTAATTGGTCGGGGCGGTGCGGAAGTAGAAGCATTAAGACAGCAGCTGGAAAAAATGACCGGCAAAAAAGTAAACGTTAACATTCAGGAAATTAAAGTACCGGAAACAGATGCACAGCTGGTTGCAGAAAACGTTGCTTCTCAATTGGAAAAGAGAATTGCATTTCGTCGGGCGATGAAACAAGTGGTAGGCCGCTCCATTAAAATGGGTGCCAAAGGCATTAAAGTTGCAGTAAGCGGCCGTTTGGGCGGTGCAGAAATTGCCCGTACCGAGTGGTCCAGTGAAGGTAAAGTGCCGCTGCATACTCTGCGTGCAGATGTAGACTATGGATTTGCAGAAGCAAATACTACTTACGGTAAAATAGGTGTTAAAGTTTGGATATACAAAGGAGAGGTGTTGCCCCAGAGGGCAGAAGCGGCCGCCATTAAAGGAGGGGAATAGGTAATGCTGATTCCGAAAAGGGTTAAGTATCGTAAACAACACCGCCCCCGCAAACTGTCCGGAAGGGCAAAAGGTGGTACAGAGGTACAATTTGGCGAATACGGGCTGCAGGCTTTAGAGCCGGGCTGGATTACAAACCGGCAGATTGAAGCTGCACGTATTGCGATGACTCGTTATATTAAACGTGGTGGTAAAGTATGGATTCGTATCTTCCCGGATACTCCGATTACCCAAAAACCTGCCGAAACCCGTATGGGCAGTGGTAAGGGTGCGCCGGAACATTGGATTGCTGTAGTTAAACAAGGCCGAGTAATGTTTGAGATTGCCGGTGTTTCCGAAGAAGTAGCCCGTGAAGCTCTCAGATTGGCCTCTCATAAATTACCCGTTAAATGTAAATTCCTTACACGGGGGGAAGTAGGTGAAGCCAATGAAGAATAAGGATTTGCGTGAGCTTACCGTTGAAGAATTAAATAAGAAGATAGATGAATCTAAGGACGAGCTCTTTAAGTTGAGATTCCAATTGGCTACCGGACAGTTAGATAACCCAATGAAAATCAGAGAAGTCCGCCGCAATATTGCTCGGGTAAAGACAATTTTGCGTGAGCGTGAATTGGGAATTAAAAGAGCGTAAAGAGTGCACCTTTGATCAGAAAGGAGGCATACACCAGTGGCTGAAGGACTGCGTAAAGTGCGCTATGGCCGTGTTGTGAGCGATAAAATGGAGAAGACGGTTGTTGTGGCAGTAGAGAGTTTTTCCAGACATCCGCTTTATGGCAAGATTGTTCGCAGCACAAAGAAATATAAAGCCCACGATCAAGAGAACAGCTGCCGTGTGGGCGATAAAGTAAAAATTATGGAAACCCGTCCGTTATCCAAAGATAAGCGCTGGCGGGTAGTAGAAATTATCCATAGGGCTGAGCAAATCTAGCCTTTTACGGATAGTGGCCTTGAAAGGAGGGAATCTACCTTGATTCAAGCTGAAACCAAGCTGAGCGTTGCGGATAACACCGGTGCCAGAAAGCTGCTCTGCATTCGTGTATTGGGCGGTGCGTACAGACGTTATGCCGGCTTAGGAGATATTATTATTGCCAGTGTTAAAGAAGCCACACCTGGCGGCGTTGTCAAGAAGGGTGACGTGGTTAAAGCTGTTGTTGTGCGTACGGCAAAAGAGTCGCGGCGGCCGGATGGATCATATATCAAATTTGATGAAAATGCCGCAGTGATCATTAAAGATGATAAGAGTCCAAGAGGTACCCGTATCTTTGGACCTGTGGCCAGGGAGTTGCGGGAAAAAGATTTTATGAAGATTGTTTCCCTGGCTCCTGAGGTTCTGTAAGATTGGAGGTGCAGAAGATGCCCAAGGTACATGTTCGAAAAGGAGATACCGTAGTTGTAATCGCCGGTAAAGATGCCGGTAAAAAAGGGAAGGTCTTGGAAGTATCCCCGAAAACCGGGCGTGTTGTTGTTGAAGGTGTGAACGTTGTTAAGCGTCATACCCGTCCATCAAGAACAATGCCGCAGGGGGGTATTATGGAAAAGCCTGCTCCTATCCACAGTTCCAATGTAATGCCGTTTTGCCCCAAATGTGACCGACCGGTTCGTGTCGGCAAAAAAATATCGTCTAACGGCGCTAAAGAACGTATTTGCAAGATTTGTGGTGAAGTGTTGAGCTAAACCTCAAGTGGGAAGGAGGTAACGACCAGTGCCCAGACTAAAGGACAAATATCAAGAAGAAATTGTCAAGGCCATGATGCAAAAGTTTGGCTATAAAAACGTCATGGAAGTGCCTAAGTTGGAAAAAGTTGTGGTAAATATCGGCTTGGGCGAAGCTATTCAAAATTCCAAAGCATTGGAAGCTGCTGTCGGCGATTTGATGACCATTACCGGTCAGCGCCCGGTGGTAACCAAAGCGAAAAAGTCTATTGCTGCTTTTAAATTAAGAGAAGGCATGAGCATTGGTGCTAAGGTTACACTGCGCAGCAATCGCATGTGGGAATTTACCGATAAACTCTTTAACGTGGCTTTACCAAGAGTGCGTGACTTCCGCGGTGTGTCGCCTAAGTCCTTTGACGGCCGGGGTAACTATAACCTGGGAATCAAAGAACAGCTGATATTCCCGGAAATTGAATACGATAAAGTTGATAAAGTTCGCGGAATGGATATTACTTTTGTTACAACTGCCAAGACAGACGAAGAGGCTCTGGAACTGTTAAGATTGTTAGGCATGCCATTTACTAAGGCCAGCTAGCACCCATCATTGGTCCGGCAGACTGGATATGTCCGGCAAAGGAGGGAATTTAATGGCTAAGAAAGCTATGATAAATAAAGCAAGTCGACCGCAGAAATTTAAGGTGCGGGGATACAACCGTTGTAAAATTTGCGGCAGACCACGTTCTTACATGAGAAAGTTTGGTATATGCCGTGTATGCTTCAGGGAGTTAGCATATAAAGGCGAAATTCCCGGTGTTAAAAAAGCCAGCTGGTAAGGAAGGAGGTAGGGGCAATGGTAATGACTGATCCCATTGCGGATTTTTTAACTCGTATTCGCAATGCTAACATGGTTTACAAGGATGTGGTTGAAGCTCCTGCATCCAAAGTAAAAAAAGCAATTGCACAAATCCTTAAAGAAGAGGGTTACATTAAAGAGTACGAAGTCGTTGACGACGGAAAACAGGGAATCATCAGAGTGTATATGAAATACCCTGGTGACAAGCAGCGTGTAGTAACTGGCATCAAGAGAATCTCTAAGCCGGGCTTAAGGGTTTACGCCAGAAAAGACAACATACCTAAAGTTTTAGGTGGGCTGGGTATTGCTATAATTTCTACATCAAAAGGAATTATGGTTGACAGAAAGGCCCGTGAGCTGGGCGTAGGCGGAGAAGTAATCTGCTACGTCTGGTAATGATGGCTAAGGAGGTGTAGGATATGTCCCGTATTGGCAAGAAGCCAATTCCAGTACCTCAAGGTGTTGAAGTTAAAGTCCAGGGCAATGCGGTCGCCGTCAAAGGGCCCAAAGGCCAACTGGAAAAAGAATTCCACCGGGATATGATTATTAAACTGGAAGATAACAATGTAGTTGTAGAACGACCGACTGACGGTAAGTTGCATAGATCACTGCACGGGCTTACCCGTACACTGGTTTCCAATATGATTGAAGGCGTAACCAAAGGCTTTCAAAAGAATTTGGAACTGGTTGGTGTTGGATACCGTGCACAAAAGCAAGGCAGCAAATTGGTGCTGAACATGGGTTTTTCCCATCCTGTTGAAATGGAAGCGCCGAAAGGCATTGAGTTTGAAGTGCCGTCAGCCAACAAGATTACGGTTAAAGGTATTGATAAGCAGGCTGTTGGCGAAGTTGCGGCTAATATCCGTGCCGTTCGCGAACCTGAACCGTACAAAGGTAAAGGTATTAAATATGAGAACGAGCATATTCGCCGCAAAGCTGGTAAGGCCGGTAAGAAGTAAGGGAAGGAGTGAAATCAGTTGATAAAAAAGGTTAACCGGAAGGCAAATCGGGCTAAACGCCGCCAAAGACTGCGCCATAAACTGCGCGGCACTGCCGAGCGTCCGAGATTAAATGTTTTTCGCAGTCTGAACAATATTTATGCACAGATTATTGACGATGAAAACGGTTTAACTCTGGTTGCTGCTTCATCCCTCTCACCGGAACTCAAAGGCAAGGTATCAGGAGGTAACATAGATTCCGCCAAAGCGGTGGGTGAACTCATTGCCCAAAAGGCCCTGGAAAAGGGTGTTAAAAAAGTGGTATTCGACCGTGCCGGTTACATTTATCATGGTCGGGTTAAGGCACTGGCTGAAGCGGCCAGAGTCGGCGGTCTTGAGTTCTAGTACGGTTTAAGGAGGGGAATTAAAGCATAATGGCAAGAATTGATGCCAGCAAGCTGGAACTGTCAGAAAAGGTGGTATATATCAACCGTGTGGCCAAAGTGGTAAAGGGCGGCCGCCGGTTCAGCTTCTCTGCTCTGGTAGTTGTAGGTGACGGAAACGGTCACGTCGGTGCCGGTCTGGGTAAAGCCAGCCAGGTTCCCGATGCTATCCGTAAAGGGGTAGAGGATGCGAAGAAAAATATGATTACGGTACCGCTCAGCGGTACTACCATCCCCCACGAGGTGCTGGGTAAGTTTGGTGCCGGTAAAGTGCTGATTAAACCGGCTGCACCCGGTACCGGTGTTATCGCCGGTGGTCCGGTAAGGGCCATTTTAGAACTGGCAGGGGTGCGTGACATTTTAACTAAATCTCTGGGTTCTAACAATGCCAATAACATGGTGCGAGCAACCATTGAAGGCTTAAAAACCTTAAAGACCCCGGAAGAAGTGGCACGCCTGAGGGGTAAGTCCGTTGAAGAACTGCTAGGTTAGGAGGGCGAACATGGCCAAGTTAAAAATTACTCTGGTGAAAAGCCCAATTGGCAGACAGAAAAAACAAAAAATCACTGCTGAAACACTGGGATTAACCAAACTGCATAAAGCGGTTGAACATGAAGATACACCGCAAATTCGCGGTATGATTAAAAAAATATCTCACATGGTTAAGGTAGAAGAAGTGTAAAGGAGGTGCGACGGTGAAACTGCATGAATTAAAACCGGCTCCCGGTTCCAGAAAGAAACCAACCCGTAAAGGACAAGGAATCGGTTCTGGCTTAGGTAAAACTGCCGGCCGCGGTCACAAAGGTCAAAAGGCACGTTCCGGCGGTGGGGTAAGGCCGGGTTTTGAAGGTGGGCAAATGCCTCTGCAGCGTCGTTTACCTAAACGTGGCTTTACAAACATATTTGCCAAAGAAATCACTGCCATCAATGTTGATGCTTTAAACAGATTTGAGAACGGTACTGTTGTTACTCCGGAACTGTTAAAAGAAACCGGCGTAATTAAAAAAATTGCAGATGGGGTTAAAATTTTAGGTAACGGTGATTTGGAAAAATCCCTTACTGTAAAGGCTAATGCATTTAGTAAGTCGGCAGCCGAAAAAATTGCCGCCGCCGGTGGCACTGCTGAGGTGATTTAGGCTTGCTCGATACTGTAAAAAACGCACTTAAGGTTACGGAACTGAAAAATAAATTATTGTTTACACTGGCGCTGCTGTTTGTCTTTCGCATTGCAGCACACATTCCGGTACCTGGCGTTGATCCTCGTTTGTTCCAAGAACTGGCGAACAGCAACACCCTGTTAGGCTTTTTTGATGTGATATCCGGTGGTGCCTTTAAAAATGTGTCGGTAGTAGCAATGGGTATTTTCCCTTACATTAACGCTTCAATTATTATGCAGCTGCTGACGGTGGTAATTCCGAAATTGGAGCAGCTGGCCAAAGAAGGCGAGGAAGGCCGCAAAAAGATTACGCAGTATACCCGGTACTTTACTGCCGTTCTCGCTTTCATTCAAGCTATCGGTCTGTCGCTTTATATGAGAAATTCATTGGAAAATCAAAGTGCCTTCTCATATATAGCGGTAGCAATTACCCTCACTGCAGGCACGGTATTTTTAATGTGGCTGGGTGAGCAAATTACCGAAAAAGGCATCGGTAACGGAATATCACTGATTATTTTTGCCGGTATTGTTTCCAGAATTCCGGCAGCGATTGTCAACATTGCTGAACTGCTCAGAGCTGGAACAATTAACTTCTTAAGTGTTCTGCTGCTGATTGTTATCGGTGCGGTGGTTATTGCCGGTATTGTGCTGGTTCAGCAAGGTCAGCGCCGCATTCCGGTGCAGTATGCGAAAAGAGTTGTTGGCCGCCGCGTTTATGGTGGTCAAACCACTCACCTGCCGATCAGAGTGAATCAAGCAGGGGTTATTCCGGTAATTTTTGCTTCGTCGCTTTTGATGTTTCCCCAGCAGATTGTTCAGTGGTTCGGTGGCGGAGCTTTCTCCACCTGGTATATTAAGTACTTGGGTTTTGGCACCCCGCTTAACACCGTGCTGTATGCTCTGCTGATTATTGGATTTACTTACTTCTACACAGCGGTAATTATGAATCCGGTAGACATGGCGGACAACATCAAAAAGTATGGTGGTTTCATACCGGGAATCAGACCGGGCAGACCGACCGCCGAATACATTTCACGGGTAATGAGCAGAATTACGCTGGCGGGAGCAATCTTTTTAGCATTGATTGCCATTCTGCCGAACTTTGTCATGGCAGCTACTCAAATACCGGGCATTTGGTTTGGCGGGACATCACTTCTGATTGTAGTCGGTGTTGCTTTAGACACTATGAAGCAAATGGAGTCACAATTGCTGATGCGCAGTTACCAAGGGTTTATAAAGTAAGGTGATTCCAATGATTAGTTATAAATCAGAACGGGAACTTAACTACATGCGGGATGCCGGCAAATTAGTTGCGCTGACGCATAAAGAGCTGGAAAAGGCCGTAAAGCCGGGGGTAAGCACCAAAGAGCTGGATAATATCGCTGAGCAGTTTATCGTAAAGCATGGTGGCAGGCCTGCATTTAAAGGCTTATACGGCTTTCCGGCAACAATTTGTGCATCGGTCAACGAGGAAGTTGTGCACGGCATTCCCGGTTTAAGAAAATTGGAAAATGGGGATATTATTAGTATTGACCTTGGTGCGGAAATAAATGGATATTTCGGAGATGCCACTATCACTCACCAAGTTGGCGAAATAAGTAAAACCGCAGAAGAATTGATTAACGTTACCGAACAGTCGCTGTATGCAGGCATAGAGCAAGCTGTGAACGGAAACCGGTTGTCGGATATATCCCACGCGGTGCAAAGTTATGTGGAAGAACGCGGGTTTTCAGTGGTGCGTGATTATGTCGGCCACGGTATCGGCAGTAAGCTGCATGAAGATCCGCAGGTTCCTAACTTTGGCAGTCCCGGGCGAGGGCCGCGACTGAAAGAAGGAATGACATTAGCTATTGAACCTATGGTAAATGAGGGCACTTATGAAGTGCAAACTCTTCCCAACAATTGGACGGTGGTGACCGGGGACAGGAAATTGTCGGCCCATTTTGAGCACACCATTGCCATAACTGACGATGTACCTGAAATTTTAACTAAACTTTAACATGTGTTCCACGCCACTAAAGGTTGTGGGGGGTGCAAGGTTGATGGACGTCAAGTTAACTGTGGGGCAATTAGTTTGTTCAACATCCGGAAGAGATAAAGATAAGCTTTATCTGGTATGGGGCTCGACAGAAAAAGATCGTGTATTGGTAGTTGACGGGATTAATCGCCGGATTGAAAATCCCAAGAAAAAAAACACGAAACATTTAAAAGTAATGCCCTATGTTGCAGAGGCTGTGCAGGAAAAAATCAGCCGGAAAAAACGAGTTACCAACGCTGATATTGAAAAGGCAATCAATGAATATAGGGAAAAATTGACCGATTGTGTTTGATAAAGGGAAGAGTAAGGAGGATAGATATAGACTAATGTCAAAAAGTGATGTCATTGAAGTTGAAGGTACTGTAATCGAGCCGCTGCCAAATGCAATGTTTAGAGTGGAGTTGGCTAATGGACATAAAGTACTGGCGCACGTGTCCGGAAAAATTCGTATGAACTTTATCCGTATCCTGCCGGGAGATAAAGTTACTGTTGAACTGTCTCCCTATGATTTGACACGCGGCCGGATAGTATATCGTTTTAAGTAACACCCAGCAAAAGGAGGGTGCAACATGAAAGTTAGGCCATCGGTTAAGCCGATTTGCGAAAAATGCAAGATCATTCGCCGTAAAGGCAAGGTAATGGTCATTTGTGTGAATCCCAAGCATAAACAAAAGCAAGGGTAAAGTGGGAGGTGTGCATTTTATATGGCACGTATTGCCGGAGTAGACTTACCCAGGGATAAAAGGGTAGAGATTGCCCTCACCTATATCTATGGTATCGGTCAGTCAACCTCAAAAAAGGTTTTAACTCAAACCGGTGTAAATCCCGACACAAGGGTAAAAGATCTAACTGAAGAAGAAGTAAACAAACTTCGTGAGTATATCGACAAGAATGTCAAAGTTGAAGGTGACCTGCGTCGCGAAGTAGCCTTAAACATCAAGAGATTGATTGAAATCGGCTGCTATCGTGGAGTAAGGCACCGCCGGGGACTTCCTGTACGTGGTCAAAAAACTAAGACCAACGCGCGTACACGCAAAGGTCCGAAGCGGACTGTCGGCGTACGCAGAAAGAAGTAACCTAAAGGGGGGTTATTAATACATGGCGCGTCGTGCAACGCGTACCAGAAGACGTGAAAGAAAAAACGTCGATACTGGCATCGCTTTTATTAAGTCTTCGTTTAACAATACAATTGTGACCATAGCCGACGTGAAGGGCAACACTATTTCCTGGGCGTCAGCCGGCCAAGTCGGTTTTAAGGGTTCCCGGAAAAGCACTCCCTTTGCCGCTCAATTGGCTGCGGAAAAAGCAGCTAAAGAAGCTATGGAACACGGCATGAAAAATGTAGAAGTAATGGTTAAAGGACCGGGCGCCGGTCGGGAGGCAGCAATACGTTCTTTACAAGCAGCAGGCCTGGAAGTAAGCATGATTAAAGATGTTACTCCTATCCCGCATAACGGCTGCCGTCCGCCTAAACGCCGCAGAGTATAAGGGGAGGTGAACACACTATGGCTAGATATGCAGGTCCTTCTTGCAAACTGTGCCGCCGTGAAGGCTTAAAACTGTATTTGAAAGGCGACCGCTGCTATACCGGTAAATGTGCCATCGACAGACGCAGCTATGCACCTGGTCAGCACGGTCAGCTTCGGAAGAAAACTTCAGAATATGGTATTCAGCTGCGCGAAAAACAGAAAGCCCGCCGTCTTTATGGCGTGTTAGAAAAGCAGTTCCGCAACTATTTCAAAGAAGCAAACCGGCAGCCGGGCGTAACCGGTGAAAACCTGCTTCGTTTGTTGGAACGCAGACTGGATAACGTTATCTACCGCCTCGGCCTGGGGGCATCCCGCGATGAGGCCCGTCAGCTTGTAACTCACGGGCACTTTGAAGTTAACGGTCGCAAAGTGAATATTCCGTCTTACCTGGTTAAGGTAGGAGATGAAATTACTGTTCGGGAGAAAAGCACTAAATCTTCACGAATTAAAGAATTAATGGAACGTGCCGGTGAAAAGACATCACCAGCGTGGCTGGAATATGATGCCGAGCAAGCAAAAGCTCGCGTGGTGGCCCTCCCCAGCAGAGAACAATTAGATGTTCCTATTGAAGAGCACCTGATTGTTGAGCTTTATTCCAGATAGGTCGGCATAATTAGGCTAGATGCTTTTTTCCGACCAAAGGGGGGTTACCGTATATGTTGGAAATCGAGAAGCCGAAAATTGAAGTTGTTGAAACCAATGATGAAAATACCTACGGCAAATTTGTTGTGGAACCGTTAGAACGGGGCTATGGCATAACGTTAGGTAATAGTTTGCGCCGGATTTTGCTGTCATCCTTGCCCGGTGCAGCGGTGACATCGGTAAAAATTGAAGGCGTGCTCCATGAGTTTTCAACAATACCGGGTGTAAAAGAGGATGTTACAGACATCATTCTGAACTTAAAGAATCTGTGTCTGAAAATTCTCGGCAGTGAAGATGAAAAGGTGCTGCGGATAGAAGCAGAGGGAGAATCTGTTGTTACTGCAGCAGATATTATTACCGATGCTGATGTGGAAATCCTCAATCCGGAGCTGCACATAGCTACGCTGGCGGAAGACGGGCGGTTATTTATGGAAATTACCGTCGCCCGTGGACGTGGTTATGCATCTGCGGATAAGAATAAAAAAGGTGAGCATGTCATCGGTATTATTCCCGTTGATTCTGCGTATACCCCGGTAACAAAAGTAAACTTCAATGTCGAAAACACTCGGGTAGGACAAATTACCGACTATGATAAACTGACTTTGGAAGTTTGGACTGACGGTAGCATACGGCCGGATGAAGCAACCAGCCTGGCCGCGAAGATTATGAGTGAGCATTTGCGCCTCTTTATCGGACTAACCGAAGCAGCAAACGACGTAGAAATCATGGTTGAAAAAGAGGAAGAGCAAAAAGACAAAATTATGGAAATGTCCATTGAGGAACTGGACTTATCCGTTCGTTCCTATAACTGCCTGAAGCGTGCCGGTATCAACAGTGTTGAGGAGTTAACCCAACGTTCGGAAGAAGAAATGATGAAGGTGCGCAATTTAGGTAAAAAATCATTGGAAGAAGTTATTAATAAACTTCAAGAATTGGGACTTTCTCTCAGGAAAGACGACGAGTAAGGGGGTGTGAACGGTGAGCTATCGTAAGCTTGGTCGCAACACCGGTCACCGTAAGGCTATGCTGCGCAACCTGGTAACTTCTTTATTTAGAGATAACCGCATTGAAACCACTGAAACCAGAGCTAAAGAAGTTAAGAGTATAGCTGAAAAATTAATCACTCTGGCGAAAAGAAATGATTTAGCTGCCAGACGTCAATGCCTAGAATATATTTATGAAGAAGAAGTGGTGCGCAAGTTATTTGACAGCATCGCACCGAAGTATGCAGATCGTGCTGGTGGTTATACCCGTACCGTTAAAACTGGCTTTCGTAGGGGCGACGCTGCACCTATGGCCATTTTAGAATTGTTGTAAGGCGGCCAAAACTATATGCGGCCGCCGACAGCGCTATATTTTTTGCCGTAGGGAAATCGCTTTGCGATTTCCTTCTCGGCGTTTAGGGGTAATTTACACTGTAAAGAAAGGCAGCGGAATTCATTGCTATCTACAGCAGTAAAAAAAGAACTTTTAATTGAGCTGCGGGAGGTAAGTTTCCGTTATCCAAGCAGTACCGGTAAAGAAGTGCTTGCCTTAAAATCCTGCAATCTGCAAATATATAGCGGAGAATTTATTGCTGTAGTAGGAGGCAACGGTTCCGGCAAATCCACTTTAGCCAAACATTTAAACGGTCTGCTGGTGCCTTCGGCGGGTAAAGTGCTGGTTAACGGAATGGATACCGCCGGCAGTGAAGATATTTGGGAAATCAGAAGATTGGTGGGAATGGTGTTTCAAAATCCCGACAATCAATCGGTTGCAGCAGTGTGTGAAGAAGATGTTGCTTTCGGACCGGAAAACCTAGGTCTTCCGCCGGCGGAGATAAAAAAGCGTGTAAAGCAGGCTTTGGATTTATTAAATCTGACCGGCATAAAAGACCGGCCGCCGCACCTGCTTTCCGGAGGCCAAAAACAGCGTTTGGCGATTGCCGGTGTGCTGGCAATGCAGCCGCGATGCTTGGTGCTGGATGAGCCTACCGCAATGTTAGACCCGGCCGGGCGCAGAGAGGTGCTGGAAATAATCACCGAACTGCACCAAAAGCACCGCTTGAC
>CBEUVQ010000043.1:0-16455 GCA_965546615.1 uncultured Peptococcaceae bacterium | reverse complement strand
GCCCCCAGCCCAACCCCAATCAGTAAATAGATAAGCACTCCCTTAAAATCTCCCCAAGCTTTTGAAAAGGCCAATTTCAGTTTGTCTTTGAACAGCTGCGGAGAAATTGTGTTTTCTCTGTAACCACCTTTTATGCGCACCCTTTTTACAAGATTTACTCCTCCTATTTTTTCTAACAATATACCAAATACTATTGCACCTACAAATGTTATAAAGAAATATATTAAAGTAATATTTATCCCCATTAAAGCTGCCATCATGGCAATAATAATTGGATTTAACAAAGGCGAGGCTATTACAAAGGACATTACAACGCCAAACGGAATTCCCATTTCAAGAAATCCCAGAGTAAGTGGAACCGTTGAACATGCACAAAACGGCGTTAAAGAACCAAAAAATGCACCTACTATGTTTCCGAAAATCCCTTTATCTCTCATCCATTTTTTAATACTTTCCCGTGGAAGATACATCAGCACAAGCGCTACAACGGTGCTTACAGCAAGAAAAAGAACGGTTAATTCTGCTGCAATATAGAAAAAGTATTTAATACTTTCAACTAAGGTATTCAATAACAAGGCCTCCTATCGTTTATTCAGAAATCCTTTTTTTTGAACTGCATCAAACATCAAGCTCAATGCTTTTTTGATGTCCTCTAAGGATTGCGAATCTTCGTCACTAAGTGCTTCAAGTAAATATTGACTGTAGCGATCGGCAATTTTGTTTATCGCATTAACACCTTTATCTGTTGCTACCACACAGCAAACCCTTCCGTCATAGGCAGAATGCTCTTTAGATACATACTTTTTTTTCTCCAGGCGATCGATTATTTTGCTTATACCGCTTTTGGTTATATTAAGTGCAGCACCTATTTCCAAAATAGTGATGTTTTTATTATCACAGACCTTTTTCAGCGCCATGTATTCCGCTAAAGATAAATCTTCACAGCATTCACTGTCAAACCCTTGATTGCCGAAATACCACGACAAATCTTGGATTAAATTGTAAATCTCCGGTATGTTTTTATCCATAACTATCCTCCTATAATAGTTTCCTCTGTCAACTATTATTATGGCGTATTTAGTTTCCACTGTCAACTATTTTGCTGCTTGAATAGACAAATTTTGCTTTGCAGCTAAGTCATCTTCCCGGCTCCTTCAGTAAGACCGGATAATACACCCCTTAACCGGACGGGTTTTTTAAGTTCTATAATAAGTGTTGGGATAAGCAAAAAATAAAATGCATTTGGCGTAATACGTTAGCCGCCAAATGCATTATCATAATAGCTTTACAAGAAATTTTACTGACCGGGTTTTTCCCCATTGTTTAATTTAGATGGAACTTGATATTGTTTTAATTCCCCGCTGCTTCCGATTTCCAGGCAGTTCAACTGATAGCCAAAAACGCATCCTCCGTCGATTCCGATTTTTTCGCTGTTAAACCAAATATCTCCGGAATGGTGAATCCAAGGGGTGGATGTGTGTCCGAAGACGATTCGCTTTTCTGTTTCAATCCTCTCGTTGAGAAAGGCTTCCCGAATGGTATAAAAATTCTCTTTCGGCTGCTGCTGCCAATTTTTATAGTTCGGATCTAATCCGGCATGAACGTAAATAAAATGTTCATCTTCAAAATACAGTTTCGTTCTATCCAAAAATTCGATATGATGGCGGTATTCCGTACGAATGAAATCAATGGCTTTATTTAAACCCTCCATCGAAAATTCGGGAACATAGCTTCTCAGTGTTTCGTAACCACCGTATTTAAAAAACATCTCCAAAAGCGCCGGACTATCGTCTTCTACCAATGAAACAAAGCGCTCATCATGATTTCCCTTTAAAATAATCACTTTATCGTTCTTTTCCATTTCCAGTAATTGTTGAACAACTTCCTTACTTTTTGGGCCTCTGTCCACATAATCCCCTAAAAGGATAAGCCGGTCTTTACCGACTTTATAATCGACTGCATCCAAAAGTTCTAAAAATTCATCCAAACAGCCATGAATGTCGCTAATAACGAGTGTTCGCAAAATCATCTTCCCTTCGTCAAAAATAAATCGTTTTTACCTCTCTTATATTGCCATATAATCGCAAGTAATTCAAAGGATTGTACAAAAGTCTTCATTTTTTATCTGATAACAGCAGACGAAAAATTGAGGAAAGCAGATTTTGGCCGTCAATATCATTCCGCAAACCTGCTGACAAACAGAAGGTGCCCCTTTTTTGAGGCACCCCCGCAGTATTTACCCGTTCTCTTTTTCTTTATTTTTTTATCTTTTTAAATGCTTCCGTTTGCGCTTTAATTCCCTTTTCAGCGGCAAACCTTTCAATACTGGAGGCGCCGAAAAATCCGACAACGCCGTCCACCCGTTGAATGACGTATTCGGCATCTTCCGGTTCGGCAATCGGTCCGCCGTGGGCGATCACTAAAATATCGGGATTGACGGATCGGCCGACATCGACAATTTTTTTGATTCTTTCCACACAGTCATTCAACGTTAAAGCCGTTTTCGCACCAATCGTTCCTTTTGTCGTTAATCCCATATGTGCAACCAAAACATCCGCACCGGCTTCTGCCATTTTTTTCGCTTGTTCTTCGTCAAAAACGTAAGGCGTAGTGAGCATATCCAATTCATGTGCTTTGCGGATCATATCCACTTCCAAATCATAACCCATGCCGGTTTCTTCCAAGTTTTTCCGGAATACCCCGTCAATCAATCCAACTGTGGGGAAGTTCTGCACCCCGCTGAAACCTTGGTCCTTTAATTGTTTTAAAAATACATCCATCACCCGGAAAGGGTCCGTTCCGTTTACTCCGGCAAGTACGGGCGTATCTTTCACAACGGGCAGTACTTCGTTACCCATTTCGACAACGATTTGGTTTGCATCCCCATAAGAAAGCAAGCCTGCCAGCGACCCCCGCCCGGCCATCCGGTAGCGACCGGAGTTGTAGATAATTAACATATCCGCTCCGCCGGCTTCACTGCTTTTTGCCGTAATGCCGGTGCCGGCGCCGACCCCCAATAAAATATTTCCTTTTGCGATAGTATCCCGAAAACGTTTTAAAATTTCTTGTCTTGACGCCATGTTCATTCGCTCCTTTTTTTCTCAATGAGTTCGATCAATTTTTGTGCAGCTGTTTCACCGAAGATTTGATCATTAATATGGGCATCGATTTCTATAATTTCCACTTTGTTCGGATCGAGTTTTTCCTTCACTGTATCGAATAACATTTTGTCTTCTTTCTTGCCCTCAAAGGGTTTGCCTTCCGCATCCAAACCGGAAAGCCCTTTTAAAGGGATAAGCAAAGCGGTATAGCCGGATGCCATATTTAATTTTTCCGCAATCGTTTCGCCGATTTTTCGGTTTTCTTCCACCGTCGTCCGCATGAGTGTAACAGATGGATTGTGCTGATAAAACTTCCTATTGGCAAATTGGGAAGGAACAGTTTCCCGCGGTCCAAAATTCACCATATCAATTGCGCCGAGCGATACAACTTGCGGCACCCCATGTTTGCCGGCAGCTTCCAAGCGATGGGGGCCTCCCGCCAAAACGCCTCCAACCGTTTCGTCTGCCCATTCGGTTGTTGTAATATCTAAAACGCCTTCAAAAAATCCGTTTGCGATTAAACTTTCCATCGTTCTTCCGCCAATACCCGTCGCATGAAAAACGACCAATTCGTATCCACGCTCTTCTAAATAACTTTTGGCGTAATTTACGCAAGGTGTTGTAAGCCCGAACATCGTTGCCGCAATCAGCGGTTTTTGCTCTTTAGTCATCTTAAAATCATGCCGCAGCATTCCGGTAACAGCGTATACCGCATTGGAAAAAATTCTCGCCGAAATGGCGTTAATCCCGGCAACATCCACAATAGACGGAAACATGACAAGATCGCTCAGCCCGACATAAGGAGTGGTATTCCCGGAAGCAACTGTCGAGACCATCACTTTCGGCACACCGATCGGCAATTTTCTCATTCCTGCCGTTGCGATGGCTGTGCCGCCCGTTCCGCCCAATGAAATAATTCCGTCAAATTTGCCTTCATTGAACAACTTCGGCAGCAGCACTTCCATTCCTTTGGCGAGGGTATCGGTGGCATAGGCTCTGTCTTTCCGGCTTACAACCTCATCAATATCCTTACCGGCTGCTTGGGCAACTTCACGGTTTGAAACATCGGGCTCAAATTGGGGATCGAATGTACCGGTATGAATTGTAAAGGTACGAAAACCCAATGATTCAATTAATTCCTTCACGAACAAAAATTCCTGCCCCTTAGTATCAAACGTACCTGATATGGCAATTGTTTTATCCACCCTTACACTCCTTTCCGTTTAACGAATTTGTTTAAACAAAATATAGTTTTATTATGCATTTTTATAGTTGTGTTTATTTTTACAAATTGCCTTAAAAATATCCCCATTTTTTAAAGCAATTTACCGCATTGTCCATACCGGGATAAGCAGCCATTTCTGCAGCGGTAAATGAGCATTAAAAAAAGCACCTGTAATTAACAGATGCTCAACGCCCGCACTATTTTCTTATTATCTCTTACCCTATTCTTTGCAGGCTCTAAAAGAAAAGACTTTTACAATCCCTTTGTACAGCATTTTACAGCTTAGCTCTTGATTTGCTCATTTTTTTGTTCTTTATTCCAAATTATAAACGAATATACATACGGCACAACAATAACAAAACACAGTCCCAAAACTATATTTAAGACATACATCTGCTCAGATGCAGAAAAAATATTTCCTATAAATAAAGCTCCTCCGATTATCCAAGCTGCTGCACCTGCCCGATGTGTCTTATTCCATACATCTTCACTTTTTAACGTCCATTTTGTTTTAATCCCTATAACTTCATTTTGCTTAATCTTAGGAAAATAAAAAGCAAATATTAAGAATATAAATCCACAAATCAGCGAAATCATTTTAGGCAGATTAAAGCCCAAAGAAAATTCTGCTGCATACAATACCAACAAAAGCGGAACTATATTAATTACTGTCATTACAGCCCAATTAAACTTATGTGAAGGAGGCAAATTTGATTGTTTTTCCATATGTTTTAATCGATAAGATAAAAATAACACAATTAATAAATTAGCAGCAAAACAGTACCCTATAAAAACTGCTTTGGTTATTCCGAAAACTTCATTTGGTATATTATTATAAAAAAATGCAATCCAAACATATGGAACTAAAAAACACAGCCAATATAGCATTCTTTTAAAACTCATATACAACCTCCCCTTGTAAATGAGTATGTTTTTATTTTAATACAATCAACCGTCGACAGTAAACCGCTTGACTGTACAATTGGCTGCAAAAATAGTCTCTTCATTATTTAATTAAAATAAGTGCAACACCGGCTAATAAAACAGACGTAATGCCTAAAACAACCAAAGGTCTTAACGCTTTTGTTCTTATTTGATGCAAATGAATATTTAACCCAAGACCAACCATTGCCATTGTTAATAGGAAGCGAGAAACACCGGCTATAGGATCAATTAACTTATGTAATCCCATTGGCTGATAGGTTATAACATAATTCCCAATAACACTCATGATCACGAATCCGATTAAAAACCATGGGAATGGAATCGCTGTTTTTTCATCCTTTCCACCTTTTCTTTTCATCCAATACATCAGTATAAAGCAAAGCGGGATAAGCAAAAATACTCGTCCAAGTTTGGCAAGTAATGCAATTGCCAAGGCATCCTGACCGGCTATTTGTGCTGCTAAAGCAACATTGGCAATTTCATGCAAACTAATTCCGGACCAAATTCCATATGTCTCACTGTCAATTGGCATAAATGGGAAAAAGAATGAATACATCAGCGCAAAAATCGTACCAATCAGCGCAATCATTCCGACTGCAATTGCTGTATCCTCACTTTTGGGTTTTATAATTGGTGAGACTGCTGCGATTGCAGCCGCTCCACAAACCCCGGTTCCAATACCAATTAACAAAGAAAGTGTTGGATCTGCCTTTATCTTTTTGCCGATTAATACTGAAACGCCGACAGCAAAAGTTATAACCAATGCATCGATGGCTACTAATCCTAACCCTTCTTGTAATATCAATAGAATGTTTAACTTTAAGCCGTATAATACAATAGCTATTTTTAAAATATTTTTTGACGAAAAATCAATTCCACAGCGAAGAGTTTCTGGATAATCCCATATTTGTCGATAAATAATTGCAATGATAATTGCAAGAGCCATTGCTCCAACTTTTTGAAAACCCGGAAAATAGGACAACCCCCATCCTATACCGGCAATTAAGGTAGTAAACCCTATGCCGCCAAGCAAAGATACAGCTTTCATTTTTAGATTATTCTCTGATATTTGCTTTTGACGGCTGCAAAGTACTTCCATAATAACTCCTCCTCTACCGTTGTTTCCGAAATCTAGATTATGCTAAAATTAATGATAAGTAAAATAAATTATAAATATATTCATAATAAGTACATGCTAATGATAGGAGTGAGTTATGTTGGAGCAAGCATTAGAGGTTTTTGTAAAAGTTGTAGAAAATAAAAATTTTTCAAGAGCTGCAGAAGAGCTGCACATGACGCAGCCGGCGGTAAGCCAATATATCCAGGGGTTAGAAGGTCAAATGGGTGTCAAACTTTTAGAGAGGACGAATAAATATGTTCGCTTAAATTATGCAGGAGAAATTGTATATGCACACGCAAAAGAAATTTTATCTCTTATTGCAAAAATGAAAAGACTTGTGGATGATATAACAAATCAGGCAAGCGGGGAAATAAAAATCGGAGCAAGTTATACAATCGGCGAGTATTTTCTGCCATCTATTATCGCTGCAATGAAAAAAAGATACCCGCTTATTAATCCAAAAATTACAATTGAAAATTCAAAAGAGATATCAGAACTTGTCGCTGAAAATCACCTGGACATTGGTTTAATTGAGTCAAAATATCACAGAAAAGGGTTAATCATATCTCCTTTTGCAACAGACACTTTACACGTCTTTATATCTCCTAATCATCCTTTGGCAAAAAAAGAAAACATAACATTAGAAGACCTGCAAGAAGTGACATGGATTGTACGCGAGGAAGGTTCCGGAACGAGGGAAGCAGTTGATAAGCTTTTTCAATCACTTAAGATTGAAAAAGTGAAAATGATGGAATTTGGAAGTACACAAATCATAAAAGAATCAGTCGAAGCTGGTCTAGGAGTTGCCTTTCTGTCCCAGTGGACGGTTCGAAAAGAATTGACCTTACAGACATTAACCGTTCTTCCATTAGATCATACGCCTTTTTATCGGACATTTTCATTCGTTAAGAAACAATCTTCTTTTGAAACAAAAGCAGTATCAGTTTTTACTGAATTATTAACGGAAGAAAATGATGCTAAAGAGAAATAAAAAGAGCCGGATTTTATCAGGCCGGTCAACTTTTGTATTGACAAAATTACCCCCTTAAATAAAAATCCCTCAAACTTATTAGTCTGAGGGAAGATAAAAATTCTTACTGTGTAAATTTAATTCATCGCATCTTTATTCCTCTTTATGTTCACGCGACCATATGTCAAAGTACCTTCAACAGGACATGCACTAATACATTGGAAACAGTTAATACATTGTCCGTGACGTATTTGATCTCTAACTGAAACATCGATATTCATTGGACATGCTTTCTCACATTTTTTGCATCCCACACATGTATCTTGGTTTCTTTTAATTGAAAAGATTCTAGTTAAACTAAATACACCGTATTTCACAGCTTCTGTGCAAAAATAATTGCAGAAAGGCCTTTCAAAGAATATCGCAATAATGAGAAAAGATATCATAACAATGAATGCTGCAGATACTATTAAAAAGCCCCAGAAGTAGAATTTAATCCTGACTTCCGGAGCACAAAACATCGCGCTAAAATGATTTGCAGCTTACTCAAACGATTTGTTTTTCAATCTCTGAAATCCCTGCATACTGCTTTAATAACTCTGAAAATTTATCCAACCATTCGCTTAACTCTTCTTTTCCGTCGAATGAATAAATTACGCTGATTATTTCTTGATTATCAAGTTTTACCATCGCTCTTTTGCTATCGCTGGTGGGATTGCCGAATGGTCCTTCTGAATCATATAATGTCGGTAAATATTCAATATTAACTTTATCTTTGCCAATCCCGGAGTAACAAGTTCCTTCTTCTGCTCGCTTTAAAACAATATCTCCTTTTAGTTGACTTAAGTTATACGAACCGATTGAATATCCGGATGAAATTGAAATGATATTGTTTATATCCACAACATTGTTAATGCGGTACAAGTTATTTTCTTTAACCACACGCCGCAGCATCGCTTCTGCTGCATTTCGATAACGATTTGGGTCTTTACCCAAACTCTTATACGCAAGTCGTGTTGATTTAATATGGCTGTTCTCAACAATATCAGCCAGTGTATACTTCTCTCTTATTTCTGAAATTACTTGATCAAATTCTTTTAATAATTCGGGAGAGCTTTTAGTAACCTCCGCACTATAGCGCAGAACTCCCAATGATGCGTCTTTACATGCTTCTTGTATATCTTCTGAAATAATTATTTTCATAATCGGCCTCCTCATTGAAACTAATATGCTTCAATTATATAATGAATTTTGTATTAACAAAAGTGATAACTTTTTAACTATATATTAAGTAATACTTAACACAGGAGGAGCTATGGAAAATTCAAAATACAGAGCATTTCTTGTTTCGGCAGAATTAGGCAGCTTTACCAAAGCTGCTAAAGAATTGAATTACACACCGTCCGGCATAAGCCAGCTTGTGAGCGCATTAGAACGCGAACTGGGATTTCCTCTTTTTTATCGTGATAAAAAAGGCGTTAAACTTACTGAAAACGGAAAAAAATTAATCCCCGTTATCAGAGATTTGATAAAACAAGAAGATCATTTAAATCAAATTTCTGCAGAAATAAACGGCCTTAACACCGGCTCTGTTACTATTGCCGCCTATTCCAGCATTTCAAGTCACTGGCTTCCCTCAGTTATCAAAGAATTTAAAGAGATGTATCCTCAAATCGAATTGCACCTTATGGAAGGTATTCGTCAAGAGGTAGATCAATGGCTGTCAGAAAAACGTGCTGACATAGCTTTCTTAAGCTATAAAGAACCCATGCCCTATGAATGGTTTCCATTAGCAGAAGATGCTATGCTTGCAATACTGCCGGTAAATCATCCGCTTGCCAACCTAAAAAGTTATCCGATTCATTACTGTCAAAACGAGCAGTTTATTATGCCGGCTTTCGGCAGAGATGACGATGTAGCTGCGCTGCTCGAACAGTATGAGCTTTCACCAAATATTGTTTTTTCAACACTCGAGAATTTTGCAGCGCTCAACATGATTGAACAAGGATTAGGAATGAGCATTATGAATGAACTGATAACCAAACGCTGGAAATGCAATGTAAGAAAGCTACCTCTGGATCCACCTCAGCACATTACGTTAGGTATTGCCGTTCATTCTTTAGATAATTGTCCGCCAGCGGTACGAAAATTCATTAATCTGGCACGACAGCGCCTAACTAAATTAAGGAATACACAATAGGCCTTTGCCAATAAATATTAAAAAGAGGTTATGTTTTTCAGCAGCTGCTAACATAACCTCTTCGCTTATTTGAGTATTATCCTGTTATAAACACCGGACTGCCAACAGTCCACAAAAGAAGCATCCTTAGTACCCAGCGCTCTGTTTAATTTCTGTCCAGCTTTATGTCAATTCCAACTACGCCAACAATTGTTCCGTCATCTTTTTTTATCGGCGCTGAAAATGTAACACACAGTTTCTTTGTAATTGCCGAAACATAAACCGGTGATATATACTCATCTCCATGAACACTCCGCTTAAACCATTCACGCACACTTGCATTTGCAATTCCCGACTGTGGAACAGAATATATAAATTTACCTTTGGTGTCATTAGTCCAAATAGCTTCAACAAAACTGTTCTTTTCTCTTATATCATTTAAAATCCTCTCATGTGCAAGCTTGTCCAGCGAAACATACCCGGGTTCTTTGTAAAGATCATCAAAAATCTTCCTGCAATCTTCTACATATTTATCTATGTTAGCATTATTATCTTTATTATAATTCGTGTTAGTTGCTTCAATTAACTGTTCAAGACTTCCTGCCGACTCATAAAGTCTTTCACTCAACTCCTCAATATCCGCAATATTATTCTTCTGCTGATCAAGTGATTTCATAACATTATTTACTGATTGAGCAGTCAACTCAACTTTCTCTTCAACGCTTTCAATATTTTTCTCGATTATCTGGGTTAAATCCATTTCCTTTTGCGACAAATTATTATTCTTTTCCACTAAGCCTATTACTTCGTTGAATGTAACATCAATTTTCTCAAGGTTTTTTTCAATACGGCCGGCTGCTGCTACACTTTTTTCAACCATTGCGGAATTTTCCTTAACCACATCAAATGTGCTTTTAACTTCATTTTGTATGTGCGTTATAAGGGTTTTTATTTCATTCACGGCATCCGCTGTAATCATTGAAAGTTTTCTAATCTCTTCTGCCACCACCGCAAACCCTTTACCTGCTTCACCTGCTCTTGCTGCTTCTATAGAAGCATTCAGCGAGAGAAGATGGGTTTGTTTAGCTATCTTATTTACCGTTTCAATAATTCTTGCAATCTCCCCGGAAGAGGTGTTAAGTCTATCCATGTACTGCATTGTTTTATTTGTTGAATCCTCTATTTCATTTATTATATTTATAATCTCCAGATTCTCTTCCAGGCTTTGCTTAATAACACTGTTTGACATTTCACTTTTATTCTTCATCTCAGTTGAATTCACATTTGATTCATCCAACAATTCAATGATTTCTTTTACAGCAATAATTGTGTTATCTATACCATCGTTTACCTGCTTATTATTCTGCACCATTTCTGCGATTTCAGCATAAAATTGTTGTGCAAAAACATTATTTTCATTCAGTGTCACATGAAGCTGCTCAGATACCGAAAACACTTGGCTTGAAGCTACCTGCGCTTCAAAGTTAAATCTGACGAGTTCTTCTTTCATAGCAGAAATTTTTTTGTTCAGCCTGTTGTGAATTAAAAAAAGGCTGTATACAGCAGCTGACATCACAACAAAGCAGATGAAAAGTTTAACCTGAGATAATTCTTCCGGTAATACTGCAAGAATGAATATTGGAAAAATTACAATAAGGCCGTGTAGAAGTATTAATTTGGTTTTATCCATAGGCATACCTCCAAAAAAAATGGCGTTACGTACCGGTAATAACCGTACGAACGCCATTGTTCCTACATAATTAAATAATCTGTTTATCAGTTTAAAGATTAGTTTAAAAATTGCAATAATAATTGCCTTAGGGTTCATTATAAAATCACTATATACTTTAAGTCAAGAATAAAGTTAAATAAATTGTTGCTTTAGCTTTTCTTTTAATTCTTTAATCTTTTCATCAATTATTGATATAATTTTTTTGAACTCTTCATCACTTTTTCCGGTTGGATCATCAAGACCCCAATCTTCTTCATGCTTACATGGCACAAACGGACATACTACATTACAACCCATTTTTATAACTACATCTATCTCCGGAAGATCAGTTATCAGTTTAGAGTACTGTGTTTTTTCCATATCAATTCCATATATTTCTTTCATTAAACGCACTGCATCTTGATTAATTTGAGGTTTTGTTTCCGTTCCGGCAGAAAAACTATCAAATACATCAGATGCGTAATATTTACCTAACGCTTCAGCAATTTGGCTGCGGCACGAGTTGTGAACACAAACAAAGGCAACTTTTGGTTTATTCTTCATAATCACTTTTCTCCTTTTATATAATTAGTTATACCTTACTTAGGAGATTTACTATCATAATGAAAGATTAACAGCAGCATCCTGATGATGCTTCATCCTGAATTGCTAACTCTCCGTTCTCTACTGTTATTGTTACAGCTTCGGCTCTTTCTTTTGCATCGTCTCCCATTAATACTGAAATGCCATTGACGGAAACGGGTTCATCGCCATCCGCCAGTTTTGCCAAGCTGAATACAAGAGAAGTTCCACAACAAGATTTTTGCAGCTCAGCTTTTAAGCAGTTACAATCATCTGAAGCGAATACCTCTTCAAGCATTGTTTTAGCTTCGTTTGTAATTTTCATTTTTATTACCTCCAACAACATTTATATTTTTGTTCTTATGCTAACAAATCTTTTAAATTTTCCCCTTTTATATCATCATGCTTCCAAGGAATCACAGCAAAGTTTCCATTTGCATGAGTATCAACCTTATTAATCCATTCAATTTCGTTACTTGCCTTTGCTGCCAGCAACTTATTGGTTGTTCCTGTTTGATACAGCGAAGAGTTGATAATCCACCATTTATTATTAATTCCAGCACGTCTTAAATCTTCTTCTAATAGCCCTGCTTCGTAGAACGGCGTAGCTTCTGGAAGGGTCACAATAATAACCTCTGTTTCATCAGCATTATGAAGCCTAGGCAGCAGTTTTTTCGCAGATTCCGGAATATCACTTTTTGCACGCTCGATTTCCTGATTATAGCTTTGGGTAGATTCCAGCAGCAGAAGTGTATGACCTGTAGGTGCTGTATCAATGACTACTACCTCGTTTTCAGCCTTTTGTACTATGTCAGCAAACGCCCTAAATACAGCTATCTCCTGAGTACAAGGTGATCTTAAATCTTCTTCGATATATGCTAAATCCTCAGCAGACATCGTTTCTTTAGCTTTAGAAAGCACTTCTTCCTGATACTTTTTGAGTTCAGCCTGCTCATCAATATGACTCATGCTGATGCCCTCGGTTTCATCTATAACATATTTCAGGTGGGCTGCAGGGTCTGTTGTAGTCAAATGAACTTTTTTACCTTTCTCAGACAGTCCTAAAGCGACAGCGGCAGCAATTGTTGTTTTTCCTACGCCACCTTTGCCCATGGTAAAGATTACTTTCTTATCGCTGTTGTAAAGATCTGCAATAATATCTTTAAGACCAGGAATTGACTGTGTTTTAATCGTTTCTTCACTTACTGTTAAGTTATCTTTGATTAACAGCGACCTTACATTATCTACTCCGGTAACATTATATCCTCTTAACGGTACTTTATAAGTAACGATTGATTTCAAATTCTCAGGCATATCAGAAAGCGCTTTCTGCTGTTTCTGGAATAAACTTTGTGATATTTTATCATCATGAGATGTCATAACCCCGTTGATGATAAGCATTTGATTTTTGACACCAATTTCAGCCAGTTCGTTTGATGCTCTTTGGGCTTCCAGCAAAGGTGCTGTTTCTGGACGAGAAACAAGAACAAGCGTTGTTAATTTTCCGTCTGTCAAAGTTTCAACAGCTTTTTTATATACTTCTTTCTGACTTTCAAGCCCGGAAAGCTGACCTAAACAAGATGCCCCATGTGTGTTCTCATTAATAAAATTGCTCCATGCTGAAGGAAGCTGCAGCATTCTAAGCGTATGTCCTGTAGGTGCAGTATCAAAAATAATGTTATCATATTTTGTTTGAATCTCTTCATCAGTAATAAATTTTGAGAACTCATTAAATGCTGCAATTTCAACAGTACAGGAACCGGATAGTTGTTCTTCCATATTATTCAGAACAGCATCCGGAAGCTTACCTCTGTATGGTCCTATTACACTTTCTCTATATTCCGCTGCTGCCTGAACAGGGTCAAGATTAGCAACAATAAGATTTGGCACTTCTTCAATTGGAACACCTTTGTTATTAAGTTCAGTGTTAAAAACATCCTGCAGATTGGACGCCGGGTCAGTACTGATTAAAAGCACCTTCTTACCACTGTCAGCCAAAGTAACAGCTGCAGCACAGGCAGTTGAAGTCTTCCCAACTCCTCCTTTACCTGTATAAAACATATATTTAGTTAAATTGATATTTTGTGGATTAAAATCCTTTATCATTAAGCTGCCTCCTTATAAACTACTTGCATATTTTTACTTATCTGCCTTTGGCTCTTCATCAAAGAAAGCAGCAGGAATATTAAGAAATTCTGCCAATTCTTGGTTTGTTGGGTATCTACCTGCAATTACCAGTTCTTCATCTACAAGGATAAACGGCAGCTCATCAACACCTTTTTCATTAATCATTTTATTTACTATTTTGTTAGTGACAAACTTCATCGGTGAATTTGATAGATTATACCGCTCAATTTCTATGCCTTTTTTCTTTAAGTTATTTAATACTGTCGATATTCTTAACAGCTCAGGGTCAACACTAACACCGCAAAGGCCGGTTGGGCAGCACATGGCCGGTTCATAAATAGTTATCTTTTTCATATTAAACATCTCCTTTTGTTATTACTTCATTTATTACTTCATCATCATTTAGATAGATCTAACAATCAACATACCCACTACCATGCATAGTACCGGCCAAATGATAGGTGCTTTTCAAAAAAACATCCCTGTTGACCTTTTTTACTGACGATAAATCAATCTTTAATTCGCTGCTGCGTAATATGCAGCTTTATTTTTCAAGATTGCATATATTCTCAAGCTTACATTTCTGAATTCTTTTATAATCTTCTTGAAAGCTTGGTAACTCTTTTAATTTTTCTTCCAGATACAGCCACAGCTGTCGGTGCTGCTGAATAAAATCTTCATTAATTTTATAGAATACCCACTGTGCCTGCTTATAACTTTCTAACAATCCGCTGTTTTTAAGTGCAGCTAAATGACGTGATATATTTGATTGTTTTAACTTGAGACAACTTTCAAGTTCACATACGCACATATCATTTTCTAAAAGAAGCGACAAGATACGAAGCCTATTTTCTTCTGCTAAAGCTTTAAATATTTCAACCATACTTTTCACCTCCTGCCGGCATTCATGTATTACTATTTGCTCATTTATTCATATATTTTTTAAAAAAATATTACTTTATATTCACATATGATTATTTACTCATACACAATAACACACAACAAATTACTCCGTCAACAGGCTTTGTAAAAACAATTTTTAACAGCAAAAATTACAGCACAATTGATGCAGCCAACCTTCTCTTAATTATGCTTAACAAGCATGCACATCTCCCGAATAACCATCGGCGTATAACACATTAATATTGCGATAATAAAAAATAACTAGGGGGTTTACCCCCCTAGCATTAAGCAAAGATATTACCAAATATCATTCCGCTTATTGTAGACATAATCACAACCAGCGAAACATAAGTTAATGTTTTCTTAGTACCCATAACACTTCTGATCACCAGCATATTAGGTAGGCTCAAGGCCGGTCCGGCTAATAGCAGGGCAAGAACAGGTCCTTTACCCATCCCCGCACCCATCAATCCTTGAATAATGGGTACTTCCGTTAATGTTGCAAAATACATAAAAGCTCCCACTATAGAAGCTATAAGATTAGCTGCTAATGAATTTCCACCGACCAAAGAAGAAATCCAAGCGGCAGGTATAATTCCTCCGTTTGTATTGGGCCTTCCCATGAGAAAACCGGCTATTAATACACCAGCTAAAAGTAAAGGTAAGATCTTTTTAGCAAAATCCCAGGAAGATTCAACCCATTGTCCCAATTCTTCTTTAGAAAACCAACGTATCAGCATATAAGCTAATATTACCAGTAAAATTAAGGTAATGGGCAGTGGATTTGATAAACTGCATACCAAAACCCTTCATTTGTTTGGGGTTTGGCCCAAGCAGCAAAGACTAAAATGAATACTAAGTTAGCAAAATAAAGAAGATTCTGCCAACCACTTCTCGTTTCTTCATCATCGCCACCAAAATCCATACCTTCTTTTTGGTCATCTTCTTTACCATATATTAAAGCCATAATCAAACCTATAATTACAGCAAAAACTACAGCGCCTATAACTCTAGCCACGCCTAACTCCCAACCTAGTACACGAGCTGTTAATATTATAGCCAAAACATTAATGGCTGGACCGGAATAAAGAAATGCTATCGCCGGGCCAATACCCGCACCCCTTTTATATATCCCTGCAAAAAGCGGCAGCACAGTACATGAGCAAACAGCTAATACTGTTCCGGATACTGACGCAACAGAATACGACACCCATTTTTTGGCACTGGAACCGAAATATTTTAATACTGCATTTTGCGAAACAAAGATAGCTATCGCGCCGGCAATGAAAAACGCCGGAATTAAGCAAAACAACACGTGTTCCCGAGCATATTCGCCCAGCATTTTAAATGCTTCTAAAATAGCGGTCTCAACTTGTGGATTATCAAAGGGAAGTATATATGCTGTTAAAAATACACCTAAGTATAATAAAAATTTTTGCCTTTCATTCATAAAACAGCACCTCTTTTACATAACCATATAATCATTTTCTTATATGGTTATTGTTTTAAAAACATCCTTAATTAGGATGTTTTTAAATTTATAATGACGCTTTAATTATCTTTTCAACTTCTGTTTTAGAAGGCACCTTACC
>CBEUVQ010000042.1:0-16892 GCA_965546615.1 uncultured Peptococcaceae bacterium | reverse complement strand
GCAGCTCTTGAAAGATAGCCATTATTTCTTCTCCGGTACGGGTATCAAGCGCGCCTGTAGGTTCATCAGCCATCAACACGGCCGGACGATTAACTATCGCCCTGGCAATAGCCACCCGCTGATTTTGCCCACCGGAAAGCTCATTGGGGCGGTGGTACAGCCTTTCACTCAACCCCACTCTTTCCAACGCCTTTACCGCTCTGGCTTTCCGTTCTTTAGGCTTTAATCCCGCATAAAGCATCGGCAGTTCAACATTTTTTAAGGCATTTAAACCCGGTATTAAATTAAAAGTTTGAAAGACGAAACCTAATTTCTTATTTCTTAATTCCGCTAATTCATCTTTATTTAATGCAGACACTTCTTCATTATCTAATTGGTAGGAGCCCGAGGTAGGGGTATCCAATAAACCCAATACATTCATTAACGTTGATTTACCGGAGCCGGAAGGACCCATAATCGCAACAAACTCACCCTGCTTTACAGTTAACGAAACTCCTTTTAACGCTTCCACTTTTACTGCACCGGTATCATAAACCTTTTTTAAATTCGTGACCTTAATCATTTTTATCACCTATATTAACAGGTTCACCGTCTTTCAATGTTGGCGGCGGATTTTTAATCACTGTTTCTCCCGCTTTCAAGCCGGATACAACAATATCGTAAAGTTCATTACCCGGTTCGGTTTTTACTTTCCTTTCTTTTGCTATCCCATTTTCCACTACATAAACAATCTTCTCTCCGTCTTTTTCTAATATTGATTCAAACGGGATTACTAAACAATTTTTCTTTTCCATAGTAGTAATGTTTATATCAACTGTATATCCCGGCTTTAAGCCGCCGGTGTCACCTTCAAGAGTTATTGTAACGGGAACACTTATGCTGCCGCTTTTTTCATCAGAAACAGCCGCTTCAGACACCCGGGTTACCCTGCCGTTAAATTCCTTTTGGGGAAGCGACATGCAGGTAATTTTTGCCGGCTGGCCCACTTTTAAATTTCCCGCATCAATTTCATTGATATTAGCAGTTACTTCAAGTTTTTTGTCGCTGCCAACAACCAAAAGCCTGCTTCCTTCAAGTACTCGATTGCCCTTTTCCGCCCCTACAAACAGCACAATTCCGTCATCTTTGGCAACAAATGTCGCTAAATCGAGCCTTTCTTTGGCTTGAGCCACCTCCTGCACTGCCAAATCCACTTGTGCCTGCATAGATGCTTCTTTTTTGGCAGCAGCATTTTGGGCAGCTCTAATCTTTGCTTCATTATAATTTACTTCAGCCTGAGCATAGCTTGATTTTGCATCTTCCAGTTCTTGTTTGGTTACAGCGCCTTCTTTATACAAATATTCCATCCGCTCATAGTTGTTTTTTTCTTTGGCGTATAATGCCTCGGCCGCCGCCAGCGATAATCCGTCATCAGAAGCCATAGCCTCAGCCAGCTCAGCTTGTCTTTGAGCCAGTTTCGCTTTGGCATCTTGATATTGCCTTCCCAATTCCAATGTATCTAATCTTCCCAGCAGTTCGCCCTTCTTAACTTTGTCACCTACATCAACCGATAATTCCATTAATGTACTGTCCACCGGTGTGAAAAATTCCTGTTTGTCAGCAGATTCCAGCCTTCCGTTACTAATAACACTCTGCACAATATCTCTTTTTTGCACTTTTTCAGCAGTTAAAATAATACCGGATTCTTCCTGATTTGCAGTTACCACCCCGGCAATCAGCAGCAGCGGCATCAATAATCCCAGCAGCCATTTTATCCATTTAGGCCATCCTTTTACTTTTTCCAGCATTTTAAAGCTCATCCTTCTCGTCCTCCAACAATCAGTTAGTTAATCCCTATTATTGTGACTGAGACAACAGGTAATTTATAACACCAAAATCACACAATAAAACATTTTTTTCATCGTGTATATAACAAAGAACCCGCAAAGCTTATGCCCTGCGGGTTCTTAGCTGGCTGGGGTGGCAGGATTCGAACCTACGAATGGCGGTTCCAAAGACCGCTGCCTTACCACTTGGCGACACCCCAATAATTAAATTATGGTGGAGGAGGTAGGATTCGAACCTACGAAGGCATCCGCCGGCAGATTTACAGTCTGCTCCCTTTGGCCGCTCGGGCACTCCTCCATATAATGGTGACCCCTACGGGATTCGAACCCGTGTTACCGCCGTGAAAGGGCGGTGTCTTAGACCACTTGACCAAGGGGCCGTATTTCTCTTGGCGATGTCACGATTCGTATTGTATCAAAAAAACAAGTTTTATGTCAAGAGCTTTTTAACATTTTTTACTTGTTTTCCAGCCCCTTGCTCTTGCTATTATAATAAGCAAACTTGAGGCATTTGATACAAAAAATAAAAGATGCTGTGCATCTTTTATTAGTGGTCGGGATTGAGGGATTTGAACCCCCGGCCTCCTGCTCCCAAGGCAGGCGCGCTACCAAACTGCGCTAAATCCCGAAACGCAAGATTAATTTTAACAGATAGATTAATATAATGCAACTCTTTTTTCAAAAATAATTCAGCGCAAACTGCATAGTTTTAAAAAAATTTATTTCTTGATTATGTATGCTCCAATCCAGCAATCCGGATCTAAGCAAAAAAAATGTCCAGCACAAGCCGGACGGGGAGAGATAGAACTCACCAAAGCGGAGTATTTATAATATGCGCCACAGCTGCTGTTTATATACATAAACAATTCAAAAAGCACTGCATTAAATTAAGAAATCCATCGTTAACAAACAATAAATTATTGCTTTATCAACCAATTTAACATTTGACACCAATGTTGCTATCTCCTATAATCTAAGCAGAATTAAAATAGAGTTACAATTAATATCGGGTTGTTTTGCAGGGAGTGAAGGGATTGCCTTTTTATGAAAGCACAAAAATCGGCTTAAATATCAGAAAAGCGCGGATGCTTAAATCAGCCCAAGTAGGTTTTGGCTATACCCGAAAAATGTTAGCTGATGCTATGGAAGAACAACCCCATATTATTGCGGTATTGGAATCGGGCAAGTATTACCCCGATTATGAACATATAAAAAAAATCGCAGAAATTTGTGATGTATCAATTAAATTTTTAGTTGGTGAAGATTTTCAAGACGCAGATAACTATATTGAAGCAATACGTAACGCTACTAAAGATACTCACCCCAGTCAAACCGCAAAAATCAAATGCAAAGACGAAGATCCCTACTGATGAGGTAACTTGCCGTTCTGGTTCAGAACGGCTTATTTATTAATTATGATATTGAGCATATTTACTTCAACTTCAATTTTTTGTATAATATATATTGGAGGAATATTATACAAAATCATTTAAGGAGGAATAGAATGTAAAACAATTTCTCTAAGCATTATATTATCCAGGTTAAAATGTGTAAAATTTTGCTATTAAAAATTCTAATATTAAAACAAAATTTTTGGGGAGGGGTTTGAACTTACTATGAACAATCTTAAAGCTTTTGCTTTAATGACCGGTTTAACTGTACTTTTGGTGCTTATGGGCAACGCCATTTTCGGACAGGCAGGAGCATTGGTCTTCTTTTTGATCTCTTTAGCGATGAATTTTTTCAGTTATTTCAGCAGTGACAAAATAGCTATTGCAATGACCCGTTCACAGCCGATTTCAGAGCAGCAGGCACCGGAGCTGTACGCCATTGTGCGCCGCTTAACAGAACGTGCCGGCTTACCGATGCCAAGACTCTATTTAACCCCGTCACAGCAGCCCAATGCCTTTGCCACCGGACGCAACCCGGAACATTCTGCAGTTGCGGTTACCGAAGGTTTAATTCGGATGATGAATCGCGAAGAATTGGAAGGTGTACTGGCTCATGAGCTGGCGCATATCAAAAACCGTGACGTCTTGGTAAGTACAATTGCTGCCAGTATAGCCGGCGCAATCACTATGATTGCCAACATGCTGCAGTGGACAGCAATTTTTGGCGGCTTTGGCGGCAACAATGACGAAGAAGGCGGTGTTGGCGGACTTGGCGCACTGGTATTAGCTATTTTAGCACCGATAGCCGCAACCATTATCCAGTTGGCCATCTCCCGTTCGCGTGAATTCGGCGCAGACGCCACCGGGGCAGAAATCGCCGGCAGCCCGCAAGGATTAGCCAATGCGCTGTTGAAATTAGAACAGGCTGCGCACAAAATTCCTATGCAGGTAAATCCGGCCGCTTCGCACTTGTTTATTGTTAACCCGCTCTCCGGGGCATCATTGGCCAAACTGTTCAGCACCCACCCTACAACCCGGGAACGGGTGGCCCGTTTGCAGCGCATGAGATAATAAAATTAAAAATTAGGGTTCTGCTAAAGCAGAACCCTAATTTAATGCTGCACCGCTGCTGCAGCGGTGCAGGTAAGCTGAGCGTTAGCCTAGAAGTACAAGTCCCGCTCGCCTTCTTCCAGCAGCTTCAGCCTTTCTTCGGTAAGCTTTCTGATCTGCGGAGATTTAATTTCATTCAAATGTTCTTTTATGGTGCGCTCGCCAACTTCTCTGGTTTCCGGCGAAGCATAATCTAACAAATACTCTTTAAAGGTTAAAATAGCGTTTGGCTGACAAACATTTTGAATTTCCCCGGTTTTAGCCAGTGACATAAAGCGGTCACCGGTACGTCCTTGGCGATAACAAGCAGTGCAGTAGCTGGGTAAATACCCTTGGCTGCACACATTGCGCAATATCTCGCCAACACTGCGGGTGTCTTCTACTTCAAACTGCGGTCTTTCTCTCTCTACTTTTTCGTTGGCTTCTTCAGATTTGATACGATCTACGTAACCACCAACCCCGGTGCAAGAACCGGCACTGATTTGAGAAATACCATATTTAATCAGCCGGTCGCGATATTCCGGCTTTTCACGGGTAGATAAAATCATACCGGTATAAGGCACTGATAAGCGCAGCACGGCAATCAGTTTAGCAAAATCTTCATCTGATACTAAATGAGGAAAGGTTTCTAAGTTTACGCCGCCGGCCTCGCGCATTCGCGGAACAGAAATGGTATGCGGACCAACTCCAAATTTTTCTTCTAAATGCAAAGCATGATAGATTAAGCCCATTACTTCAAACTTATGGTCATATAAGCCAAATAACGCTCCGATACCAACATCATCTATACCGCCCTGCATCGCCCGATCCATCGCAGTGGTATGCCAGTCATAATCTGCTTTTGGACCGCTGGGATGCATTTTTTTGTAAGTTTCACGGTGATAAGTTTCTTGAAACAAAATATAGGTGCCAATACCTACTTCTTTAAGCTTGGCATAATCCTCAACTGTAGTGGCGGCAATATTAACGTTCACCCGTCGAATACTGCCGTTCTTCAGCTTAACACTGTAAATGGTTTTAATAGTGTCCAGCACGTATTCAATCGGGCACTCCAGCGGATGTTCACCGGCTTCCAGAGCTAAGCGCTTGTGACCCATTTCTTCCAATGCTTTTACTTCTTCCACCACTTCTTCCATCGTCAGTTTGCTGCGCTTAAACTGGTTATCCCGGCGGTAGCCGCAGTAAACACAGTTATTAATACAGTGGCTGCTGATATACAGCGGAGCAAAGAGCACCAAGCGTTTTCCGTATATTTTTTCTTTTACTTCTTTGGCAGCCGCAAACATCATTTCAAGCAGCTCAGGATCATCTGTTTGCAGAAGAGCAGCTACCTCAGTAGGGGCCAAGGCAGTAGCTCTCTCTGACTTGCGGGCTTTTTCAATAATTGCTTTTATTTCATCCTTAGAGGCTTTTTTTCCCTCTTCTAAATCTTTCCAAATTTGTTCGTCGTTAATAAAATCGGCAGGCTGCCATTGTTCTTTTCTTAAGTTTACAGCCATATTTTTCCCACCTTTCTCCAGCATCGCTGGCAGTTATTATATATTATCACTTTGAAAAACTTCCTTCGGCGAATCACCACGGCCGGTCGCCACTGTACGCCCCGCTTCATTAATTAACTGCACAATTTTATGTACCGATTGTTTAGGATCATCCGTTAAACCGGCTTTGTTCGGGTATATTTGATATAACTGCCGGTACATAAGCGGCGTTACGTTAGGCATGATTACATTTGCCCCACAACTCAAAGCCAATTTCCGCCCTTCCGGATGCAGCGTACCGGCGGCGGTTGTCGCCGGCAGGTGGGTCAGCGGCAGCATCAGCCTTGTCACCGCCAACGTTTTCAGTGTCAGTATTAAATCACCGGCAGGGTGATCTGCCAACGGGGTTTGATGATGCGGGATAAACGGACCGATACCGGCCATTTCAACATCCAGTTCTTTTAAAAGCAGGATATCTTCGGCCAATGTTTCTACGGTTTGCCCCGGCAGACCAACCATATTGCCGGAGCCGGTTTGGTAACCAATCTCCTTCAGCTGTTTTAAACACAGCAGCCGCTTGGAAAAACTGGTGCCGGGTCTTAAATACTCAAATAACGCCGGATCGGCGGTTTCGTGCTTAATCAGGAACCGGTCAGCACCGGCGGCATAAAGCGTTTGATAATCTTCTTTGCTTCTTTCGCCGATGCTTAAAGTTATTGCAACATTTTTAATGTTTTTGATTTCGGAAACCATCGTGCATAATGTATCGATATCATACCAACCGTCTTCACCGGACTGCAGCACAATGGTATTAAATCCCAGCGAAATTGCTTCTGCCGCTGCTTTCAACACTTCTTCAGGCGTCATCCGATAGCGAGCAACATTTTTATTGCTGCGCCTTAACCCACAGTAAAGGCAGTCATTGCGGCAGTAGTTAGAAAACTCAATAATTCCCCGTAAGTGCACCTCATTTCCGTGATGCTTTACTCTGATTTTTTCTGCCAAAGAAAAAAGCTGCTGCTGCTCACTGCCCGGTTTGGCATTTAACAGCACAATAATATCTTCTTTAAATAACTGCTCTCCCAAAGCCGCTTTTTCCAAAACTGCTTGAAATCGGTCCATTCCCTTCCTCCTTGCAGGCTGAGATTAGTTCAATATTTTTAATAGATTGGGAAACGGTGACAGCACCCGGGGCAGAATGTTGTGCAAATAGGCAATGGCGACACCGTAATTGACAACCGGCACACCTGACTTTTGCACCTGCATCAGACGGGAAAGCATTTCGCGGCGGTTAATCATACATGCTCCACAGTGCAGCACCAGTTTGTATTCCGCCAAGTTCTCCGGAAATTTAGTGCCGCTGACATGATCAAAATGCAGCTCTCCGCCAACAAACTTGTTCATCCAATTGGGTATTTTAACTGTACCGATATCATCTTCCACACGGTGATGAGTACATGCTTCCGCAATAAGTACTTTGTCACCCGCTTTTAAGTCTTTAATTGCTTTTGCTCCTGCTACCAGTGTCTCTAAATCCCCTTTGTAGCGCGCAAACAAAATAGAGAACGAAGTAAGCGGTAGATCAGGTGGTGTTACAGCGTTCACCTCGGCAAAGGCCTGGGAATCGGTTACAACCAGTTTGGGTCTAAATCCAAGTTTGCTTAATGTATCTTTAAGTTCAGTTTCTTTAACCACCACCGCTGCAGCATCATGATCCAAAATGTCACGGATGGTTTGCACTTGCGGTAAAATCAATCTCCCTTTCGGAGCAGCCCTGTCGATAGGCGTGACTAACACAACAACATCTTTGGGCTCCAAAAGGTCGCCGATAATCACCTGATCATCCCAACCGGTAGGAGCATTTTTAATAATGCTCATTTTCAACTCGTCAATGCCCTGTTTAGTGACAGCACTAACAGCTGCTACCGGCAAATTATATCGGGCTTGATATTTTTCGATCTCGTCTGCTGATACTGACGTAACATCTATTTTATTAATCACTGCCACCAGCGGCAGGTTTTGCTGCTTACATTCCGCAATCAGTTCTTCTTCATAACGGGTAAACCCTTTGGCGGCATCAACCACCAGCAAAACCATGTCGGTTTTTTTTAATACTTCTTTGGATTTCTCTACCCGCAGTGCACCAAGCGGTCCGACATCATCTATTCCCGCTGTGTCAATAATCATTACCGGTCCGATTGGCAAAATTTCCATTGCTTTATAAACCGGGTCAGCGGTTGTACCGGCTACTTCAGAAACGATGGCAATGTCTTGGTTGGTTAATGAATTAATTAAACTTGATTTTCCTGCATTTCTGCAGCCAAATATCGCAATATGTAAGCGGTTGCCTTTCGGTGTGTTTAACATCACAACCTCCTTCTACTTTAAGGCGCTGATTTTACTGCTTAATGCCGATTTTACTTGAATGCCTTTGATGCTGCCAAGCTTGCCGGTTAAAGATCCAAGCTGATCCGTAGTCCCTTCCACGATTAAAGCAATCACACTTAAATCTTTACTGCGGTGAGGCACACCCATGCGCCCAATGATGATGTCGCTGTGGTCGCTTAAAATGCCGTTAATTTGCGCCGCTTTGCTGCGGTCTTCTACTACAATACCAACAACACCGATGCGTTGATCCAAATATATCACCCCTTAGATCAAAAAAGCCCGTTCCCTGACTAGGAAACGGGCGCACTAATGGCGTAAAAAAACACTCATTGGTGCACCCCTTGGCATTAGGCAGATGCCCTTTCCCTCAGGGAACAACCTCAGTTGTCAACCCTTAGTCTCAGGTAACCCTTTAACCTTAGGTTGTTACTGCTATTATACCCTCTAATTGGCAGCCAGTCAACAACCATCGCTTGAAATTTGTTTCTATTTAGAAAATTCAATCCAACAGTGCGACATTATCCAACTACCTTATTTTAACACTGTAAGAGGATTATTTTATCACTATGTCGAATAAACGAAAAATCAACTAATAATCGCAAAACTCTTGATTAATAAACCCAAAGGAGGTTTTATCATGGCAGACGTGAGTGAAAATCAACTGGTAGTTTTTCAACTGGCAGATCAAAAATATGCCCTGCCCATTCAGGAAACCCAGGAAATTATTCGTATGACTGATGTTACCCGCATTCCCAACGCCAATTATTATTTAGAAGGAATTATCAATTTACGGGGTACAATTTTGCCGGTAATTAACTTAAATCGGCGCTTAGGTCTCCAAGAAAAAGAAGCCGACGATGAAACCAGAATTGTAGTAGTCGAAAACAACGACAGCAAGGTAGGCATGATTGTAGACCGTGTGCTGGAAGTTGGTCGTTATTCTGAATCAGAAGTAGAACCGCCGCATATGGTAAGCAATGATGCAGATTTTTTGCGCGGTGTAGTAAAAAAAGAAGATCAGCTTTGGCTGCTGTTGGACTTAACCCATGTGCTGTAAAATTATGGGGCGGTATAAAAACCGCCCCATAATTTTAATCAATCTTAACTGCGGTACCGCTTGCGGTAACCATCAGCATGCCTTCGCGTATTACTTCGTAATCCAAGTCCACAGCCACAATGGCGTTGGCTCCTTTGCTGCGCGCACGTGAAGCCATTTCTTCCAGCGCAATTTCTCTGGCCTGAGCAAGTTTACTTTCGTAAGCACCTGATCTGCCGCCCACAATGTCGGTAATGCTGGCAAAGATATCCCGCACAACATTAGCCCCCATAATTGCTTCGCCGTTGACAATACCCAGATACTCCCGCACCGGACGTCCTTCGATGGCTTGAGTAGTGGTAATTAACATTACTTTTTCCTCCTCGTCATTTATAGTTTTTTAAATGCCTTTCTGGCTGCTTCAATGGTAAATTCAATATCCTCATCACTGTGGGCGGTTGACATAAATGCTGCTTCAAACTGGGAAGGAGCAAGGTAAACGCCTTCTTCCAGCATCGCCCGGAAAAACTTACCAAACTTTTCGCTATCCGAGCTGCAGGCAGAAGCAAAATCAACTACCGGTTGGTTTGTAAAGAAGGTACACATCATAGCGCCTACGCGATTCATGCTTACTTCTACTCCTGCTTCAGCAGCAGCGGCTGCCAATCCCTCTGACAGTTTAGCAGTTTTTCTCTCCAGCTCTTCATACACTCCCGGTTTAGCCAGCTCGGTTAATGTAGCAATACCGGCAGTCATTGCCAGCGGGTTACCGGAAAGCGTGCCGGCTTGGTATATCGGTCCGGACGGCGCAATATGCTCCATAATTTCTCTCTTACCACCGTATGCACCTACCGGCAGTCCGCCCCCGATAATTTTACCAAAACAGGTTAAATCCGGTTCAATATTATACAGTGCCTGCGCGCAGTGATAGCTTACCCGAAAACCGGTCATTACCTCATCAAAAATCAATAAGCTGCCGTATCTCTTAGTTAATTCTCTCAATCCTTCCAAGTAACCGGGCTGCGGCGGCACAACCCCCATGTTACCTGCCACCGGTTCAATAATTACCGCAGCAATATCTTCCCCCTCTTGGGCAAAGATTTCTTTCAGTGTTTCTAAATCATTATAAGGTGCGGTAATAGTGTTTTGGGCAATACTTGTCGGCACACCCGGGCTGGTCGGCACACCTAAAGTAAGAGCACCTGAGCCGGCTTTAATCAGCAGAAAATCAGCATGACCGTGATAACAGCCTTCAAATTTAACTATTTTGTTTCGGCCGGTATAGCCCCTGGCAAGACGCAGCGCACTCATGGTAGCCTCAGTGCCGGAATTCACCATCCGCACCATGTCCACCGACGGAACAGCATCCACCACCATCTTAGCGAGCGTAGTTTCTAATTCTGTGGGTGCTCCATAGCTGGTTCCCTTTGCTAAATAACTATGTAAAGCTTCTGTTACAGCCGGATGACAGTGGCCTAAAATCAGCGGTCCCCAAGAGCCAACATAATCAATATAGCGGTTGCCGTCAACATCCCAAATATAAGATCCGCTGCCGCGGTCGATAAACAGGGGATCACCGCCAACAGATTTAAAAGCACGCACCGGGCTGTTCACCCCACCGGGTATATACTGTTGCGCCTCAGCGAATAACTGCTTAGACCTGTCGGTACCGTTTTGCATAGATCAACATTCCTCCTTATAATTACTGATTGTTGTCCATAAAGTACTTCATGCTGCTTTTCTTCAGCTCTTTAGTGCTAAAAAGCAGCTGATAATCTGTCACTCCTGCTTCGTCTGCCAGCTCTTTAGCTAAAGCATAACATCTCTCTTTAGACTGCTGATGAATCATAGTGTATAAATTATACCGCCAGTTTTGATAAGTTTTGCGCTGATAGCAGTGGGTAACTTCCGGCCTCGCTGCTAATTTACGTCCCACTTCATCGATTCTTTCTTCCGGCACCCGCCAAACCACCATCGCGTTGGCGGTAAAACCAACTTTTTGATGGCGCAAAGCGGCCCCAATGCGTCTTAAGCAGCCTTTTGCCTTTAATTCCGAAACCTTCTGCAGCAGTTCTTCTTCAGTAATATTCAGTTTGGATGCTAATTCCGCAAACGGCCGGGATACCAAAGGCAGCCCGGCCTGTAATTCACGAATAATATCTTTTTCCAATTTGGTGAGCATATTACACCTCATCAACATCAAAATTTACCATTACTTTAAAATATTTTTCTGCCGGCAAATTCAATATCTCTGTAATGCCGGTTTTAGTGGTAATTTCCTGCAGTATTTTTTCTACTCTTTCCGGTGAATCTGCCAATATCGTAAACCACATGTTATATTCGTGGTCGCGTAGGTAGTTATGAGTAACCCCGGGATAACTGTTAATCACCGCCGCAGCTTCGTCTAAACGTTCTTCAGGAACTTTCATTCCTACCAGCGTACCTTTGTAACCCAAGCTGCGCGAATTAAAGATACCACCCAAACGGCGAATAATATCCCGCTTCTGCAAACTCTCCAACCGTTTTAAAACTTCTTCTTCAGTAATATTCAGCTGCTGAGCCAACTGTTTGTAAGGTTCTTTAACTATCGGAAACTGAGTTTGCACTAAATTCAACAGCTTTCGATCAATAGTATCTAACTTCATTTATCTACCTCAAACTTTATTAGATTCTAATATCCTTTGCGCCCATGATACAGACACCATGGTTCTTCAGCCATAAAATCACCGTGATAAACATATGCTCTCGCCCGACAGCCGCCGCAAATATCATTATAGCGGCAGCCGCCGCATCCCCCCTGCAGTTTTTCAGTGCGCAGACGGTTAAATACTTCATTGTCACGCCAAATTTCACTGAACGGTTTCTCGCGCACGTTGCCCACCTGAATATTCAAATAAGCACAGGGCTGCACATCTCCTCTGGGATTGATGATGCAGTAGGCGGTACCGGCAAGGCAGCCTTTGGTAAAGCGCATGTTTAAGCCCATTTGTTTGGCAATGCGCATAAATTGAGGTGCACAGGTAGGCTTTAACTCAATATTTACTTCTTTTTGTTTTTTCATAATGCGATGCAGTAATTTTTCATACTGCTCCGCCCGCAGCGACTCCTGCTCAATATTCGCCGCCCGTCCGGTAGGCACCAAAAAGAAGATATGATGCGCTTGTGCTCCTTCGTTTACTGCAAAATCGGTTAACTCTTCCACTTCGGCGTAATTCCAATCCACTACTGTGGTATGCACCTGAAAAGGCAGTCCTGCTTCCCGACAATTTCTCATTCCGCGCACCGCCGCTTCCCATGCCCCTTCAGTGGCTCGAAACTTGTCATGCTTGGCAGGATCAACACTGTCCAGGCTGATTCCCATACACAATGCACCTGCTTCTTTTAAGCGCCGCGCCACTTCCGGAGTGATTAGTGTGCCGTTGGTACCAAACACCGGGCGCAAACCGACAGATTTAGCATAAGCGACCAGCTCAAAAATATCCTCACGCATCAGCGGCTCACCGCCGCTAAAAATCATAATTTTAAAACCCGCTTTGGCAATTTCATCCAGCAGCGCTTTGGCTTCAGCTGTATTTAATTCTTCATCCGCTTTTGCTCCGGCATCGCGGTAACAATGCTCACAGTAAAGATTGCAGGCATTGGTAGTGTTCCAAGAAATAATCATTTATTCGCTCTCCTTCAACCAGCGGGCGGCATCAATGGCATGATAGGTAATAATTATATCAGCACCCGCCCGTTTAAAAGCAGTCAGGGTTTCTAATACAATGCGCTTTTCATCAACCCAACCGTTTTGGGCTGCCGCTTTCACCATCGCATACTCACCGCTGACATTATATACCGCTGTTGGATATCGAAATTCGTCCTTTACCCGGCGCAGTACATCCATATAAGCAAGGCCGGGTTTAACCATCACGATATCCGCTCCTTCTTCAATGTCCAGCATTGTTTCCCGCAGTGCTTCATTGGTGTTGGCAGGGTCCATTTGGTAGGTTTGACGGTCACCGAACTGTGGTGCTGAAGAAGCCGCCTCCCTAAACGGCCCATAGTAGGCAGAAGCATATTTGGCCGAGTAAGCCATAATAGGAATATGCTCCCAGCCGTTTTGGTCGAGCATTTTGCGAATTGCCGCTACCCGGCCGTCCATCATATCGGACGGCGCAACAATATCCGCACCGGCATTAACATGGCTTAACGCCGATTTAGCCAAAAGCTCTAAAGTGGCATCGTTATCAACATCATTATTTTTGATGATGCCGCAGTGTCCATGACTGGTAAATTCGCACATGCACACATCGGTAATAACTAAAAGCTGCGGATATTTTTCTTTAATCGCCCGCACCGCCTGCTGCACGATACCGTTATCATCATAAGCACCGGAACCGACGTCATCTTTTTGGTGTTCTTCTAACACACCGAAGACAATAACACCGGGAATACCCAACTCAACAATTTTTTGCAGCTCAACCAGCAGTTGGTCAACAGAAAAATTGTAAACCCCCGGCATTGAAGAAACAGGCTTTTTAATGCCTTCGCCCGGCATGACAAACACCGGATATATCAAGTCATCTACCCTTAAGTGGTTTTCGCGCACCAAGCGGCGCATGTTTGCGCCGGAGCGAAGTCGGCGCATTCGCAGGTTAGGAAAAAAAGGCATTTTAACTTCACCGCCTTTAAAATATTTATTATTTAGTTCTTATCAGCAGTGTTTCATATTAACACGCGAAATCACTTACATTTTTTGAGAATGTTTTACTTGGCAATTTCTTCGTCAGTAAGGTAACAGGCAGGATCGGAAGCCCAAAAGTCATTGTAAACTGCTTCTGCCCGTGCCCTAAAGTTACCGTTGCATACATCCAGCCACCTGCAGCGGGCACAGCGGCCGGTTAGCAGCGGTTTTCTGTTTTTTAAACCGGCCAAAATCGGGTTAGCGGTGTCCGTCCAAATTTCGCTGAACTTCCGTTCTTTAACGTTGCCAAAGGTGTGGTTTTGGGTAAATTGGTCAGCATGTACGTTGCCGCTCCAATCCACTTGGCCGATGGCAATACCGGTACGGTTGCCGCCGTTTCTTTTTAACAGCTGCCACGCTTTTTCTGCACGCGCAGCATCTTTTTCTTTCAGCTTTAAGTAAATATAAACAGCATCGGCATGATTATCTACCGTCAATATTTCTTTATTTAATCCTCGGCGGTGAAAGTCTTCGGTACGGTTGATAATTAAGTCCAATGCGTCCCTGGTTTCTTGGTGACTAATATCTTCATCAATCATGTGGCTCGCCCTGCCGGAATACACTAAATGATAAAAGCATGCCCGAGGGATGTTTTCTTCTTCCAGCAGGTCAAAAATTTGATTTAACTCGTTGATATTATGCCGATTGATTGTAAACCGCAGGCCCACTTTTTGCTCAACGGCCAAGCAGTTGCGGATACCGTTTAAAGCGGCATCAAAAGCACCTTTTTTGCCGCGAAAGCGGTCATTATTTTTCCCGATGCCGTCTAAACTAATGCCGACATAACCTACACCGATATCTTTAATTTTTTGCGCTACCTCCGGGGTAATCAGCGTACCGTTGGTAGATATCGTCACCCTTAAACCCTTTTCCCGGGCATAACCGGCCAGCTCAAAGAAATCGGGACGAATGAGCGGTTCACCGCCGGAAAAAAGAATTACCGGTACGTTAAACTCAGCCAGATCATCAATAAACTTTTTACTTTCAGCGGTAGTCATTTCATCGACGTACTCTTTGGCATCTGAATTTGAATAGCAGTGCATGCATCTTAAGTTGCAGGTGCGGGTAACGTTCCACACCACTACCGGGCCGTGGCCGCCATGGGTACCGTGCAGCTGCTGATGAGAATCTTGAGAATATCTTAAAGTATCGCCAAAATTTTCGGTGCCGCAGAGTAACTTACTTACACTAATCATTAATAAATGTGCTCCTCTCTTTTAGAAGCGTGGTTGATGTAACATTTTGCTGCAGCGCGGGCAGGCACTGTCAACTATGATTTAACTATTGCATCAATCAAACCGTTTATAGTGTATTCGCTTGCTTCCACCGTCACATCAATACCTAACTCACGGGCGGTATTTGAAGTTATCGGTCCGATGCTGGCAACCATAACCCCGCTTAACAGATCGGTTAAGTTGTCAGCACCAATTAATTTTACAAAGTTGCGCACTGTGGAAGAACTGGTAAAAGTGATAACGTTGATTTTTTTCTGCTCTAACATTTCTCTAAGCAGTTTGGCATTTCCTGCCCCCAAAACAGTGCGGTAGGCAGTAACTTCATCCGCCTCTGCTCCCATCTCAGTCAAAGCCTCCGGCAGTATCCTGCGCGCAATATCTGCCCGAGGCAGCAGGATGCGATCTCCCGGTTTTACCTTTCCGGTTAACCCGGCAATTATTTCTTCCGCCCGGTATTCCCCGGGTACATAATCAACCATCAAGCCTCGTTCTTCCAGCGCTTCCCTCGTTTTGGGACCAATGGCGCATATTTTTACGCCGTTCAAAGCCCGCACATCCTTTTTCATGGCACGCAGGCGGTTAAAGAAATATTTTACTCCGTTAACGCTGGTAAAAATCACCCATTGGTAAGCTGCTAAGTTGGAAACGGCAGTATCCAGCGGGGTATAATCCTCCGGTTCAATCACATCAATGGTGGGAAACTCCCAAGGCTCCCCGCCCAACTGCTCAATCTTTCGGGAGAGAACGCTTGCCTGCTCACGCGAACGGGTAACCAATACCCGTTTTCCAAACAGTGGTTTGTTTTCAAACCAAGCTAATTTTTCCCGAAGCTTCACCACTTCACCAACCACAATCACTGCCGGGTTTTTAAAGTTAGCTTCCGCCGCTTTTCGAGCAATATCTTTTAATGTACCCACCAGCGTACGCTGTTCCGGTCTTGTGCCCCAGCGCACCAATGCCACCGGTGTTTCCGGGCTGCGGCCGTATTCCGTCAGTTTTGCACAAATCATCGACAGGTTGCCCATACCCATTAAAAAAACCAGCGTGCCGATGCCGGTGGATATTTTGTCCCAGGCAATATTTGAATCTTCTTTCGTTGGATCTTCGTTGCCGGTGATAATGGCGAGGCTGCTGGTGGCATCGCGGTGAGTAACCGGTATACCGGCGTAGGCAGGTACCGCTACCGCCGAAGTAATGCCCGGCACTACTTCAAATTTTATACCGTTTTCTACCAGCGTTTCCGCCTCTTCTCCACCGCGCCCGTACACAAAAGGGTCGCCGCCTTTTAAGCGGGTAACGGTTAATCCCTGTTTAGCTTTATCCACCAGCAGTTGATTAATTTCATGCTGTTTCATGGCATGGCGCACAGGTGACTTGCCAACGTAAATTAATTCCGCATCAGGTTTGGCAAAAGTAATCAGCCTTGTTCCTGCCAAACGGTCGTACACCAATACGTCAGCCTTTTTTATGCATTCCATACCTTTAACAGTAATTAATCCCGGGTCGCCCGGCCCGGCACCGACAAGATAAACAATGCCTTTATCCATATTTATTCTCCATTCTCCTTGCGAACTTGTTCTAATATTTCATATGCTCCGTCAGCTAACAATCGCTCGGCAAGCTCCAAACCAATTTGTTCAGCTTGTTCAATCCGTCCGACATTTTTTAATCGAACCGATTTTCTGCCGTCCAAGCTCACTAC
>CBEUVQ010000041.1:0-18344 GCA_965546615.1 uncultured Peptococcaceae bacterium | reverse complement strand
TCAATTCTTAAGGGGTCTTTGCCAATTAAATAATCGCTGAGTTCTTCAACTGCTGCTTTTACTGTACTGGCTCGCCCTTCTACCACCGGTTCACCCCAACCTTCAATTCCTTCATCGGTAGTGATTTTTAAAAACAACCAGCGAGGCGGCACTTGAAAAAGTTCAAATCCTGTTATTTTCATTTCATTCACCCCTAACTAACAACTGTTTTCTAATGATAGAATAACTCAGGTAAGAAAGTAACAAGTTTGGGTATCAGCACTAAGATAATTTGAATCAACAGCATACTGCCCAAAAACGGCAGAATGTGTTTGCTGAGTTGGCCAATTGTAGATTTGGTAATTCCTTGAGCGACAAACAGGTTAACACCTACCGGCGGTGTTAATAATCCCAGCTCAGTACCAATTACCAAGATAATACCGAAGTGGATCGGCGATACTCCTAATTGTACTAAAATTGGCAAAAACAGCGGTGTGTAAATTAAAATCTGTGCTGCCGTTTCAATAAACATACCGGTTACAAAAATCAAACCGACAAACAGCATTAAAATGATGGTGGCATTATTGGTAACACTTAAAATTGCTTCGCCCACCATTTGAGGAATCATGTTAATAGTCAAGAAGCGAGCAAAAGCGGTAGCAAAGCCCAAGATAATTACTACCGATCCGGTAGTCACTGCGGCATTATGTAAAATGCCGGGAATATCACTGAACTTTAATTCTTTATGGACAAAAAGTCCGATAATGAAGGCGTAGATAACTGCAATTACCGCAGCCTCGGTGGGAGTAAATATACCGCTGTAAATTCCGCCCAAAATGATTAACGGCGTTAACAAAGACCACTTGGCATCCCAGAAGGTCTTAAATACATGTTTAATGTCAAATTTCCCTTCTTCACCTTTGTACCCATTCTTCTTCGAAATGATGTAAACAATGGTAATTAACCCTAAGCCTACCAGTATACCCGGTATAAAGCCGGCCATAAATATCTCACCGATAGACACTTCAGCAGTAACGGCATATATAATCATTGGGATAGACGGTGGAATTAAGATACCCAGTGAACCGGAAGCTGCTGTCAGTGCTCCTGAAAAGTGCGGGTTGTACCCCCTTCTGATCATTGAAGGCACCATCATTGAACCGATCGCCGCCACTGTAGCGGGAGATGAGCCGGAAATAGCGGCAAAAAACATGCAGGCAATAACAGTAACAATACCTAATCCACCGGAAACTCTGCCCACCATACTGGAGGCAAAATTAACAATTCGCTTGGATAAGCCACCTGTTTCCATCAAATAGCCCGCTAAAATAAACATTGGAATAGCCAGATATGTATAACTGTCTAAACCGGAAAAATTAATGCGGGTAACAAAAGTAAAAGGCATATCACTGATCTGTAAGGCAAAGAAAATAGCCACGCCAATGGAAATCGCCACAGGCACCCCAATAAATATGGCAACAAAAAATACTGCCATCATGATTAAAAATGTTGTCACTGCGGGGATACCCCCTTCCTCAGAGATCTAACCCTTTCAACAATTTTTTGAATTACTCTGATGCTCATCATTAAAAAGGTAACGGGAATAATTAAATATACATATCCCATTGGCAGCAGTAATGCAGGTGAAGTTTGTCCTACAGCAAGTGCATCTGCGGCAACTTGAAATCCGGTAACAACAACAATAAGGCCGACAATAAGCCAAATAATTTCAGTAAAAATACGCATATAAATTTTAGCATTGCCTTTGAGTATCATATCTATTGCTTCTACACGCACATGGCGATCTTCCGTTACTGCTAAAGAGGCCGAAATATACACCAGCAAAATAAAACCAAAGCGTGATAACTCTTCCGTCCAGTCCAGCGAAAAGTTCAAAAAAAACCTAAATACAACTTGTAAGAAGCCCAGAATGATTAATAGGATAAAAACATTTACCGCCACTACTTTTTCAATATTGTTGAAAATTTTCAACAGCATCTTCATGATAAAAACTCCTTTGCTGCTTTAGAGAAGGGAATGGTTATAATCACCATCCCCTTCTCACTTTTTGATTGCTTAAAGGAATGTATTACTTAGAAGCATCTGCAATAGCATCTAAAAGTTCTTGATACAGTTCTTCATTAATTTCTTTACCATACTTTTCAACAACAGGCTGTACTTTTGCCTTCATTTCTTCTTTTGCTTCCGGTGTAAGCTCAGTTACTTGTATACCGGCGTCCTTCATGACTTGCAGAGCTTCAGCGTCTTCTTCTTTAACAGCATTTCTCATATGCTCACCGGCAATTTGTGCACCTTCCTGCAGTGCCTTTTGCTGCTCCGGTGTCAAGCCGTCATACCAATCTTTACCAACTACAAAGATAACCCAGTCGTAAACGTGACCGTCTAAAGTGAGGTATTTTTGAACTTCATGCAGTTTGTTGGAGGTAATGTTTTTCAATGGGTTTTCTTGGCCGTCAATTACCCCCTGCTGCAGGGAAGAAAACACTTCACTAAATGCCATGGATGTGGGGTTAGCACCTAATGCACGGAACACATCTAAGTGTGCCGGGTTCTGCATAACTCTGATTTTTAAGCCTTTAAAGTCATCAACAGTTTCAATAGGCCGCTTGCTGTTAGTAGTATGGCGATAACCGAAATCACCGAAACCTAAGCCAACATAACCTGCTGCTTCCAATTTTTTCAGCAGTTTTTGACCCCATTCACCGCTGGTTACTTCATCAGCTATTTCTTGAGTTTCAAAAATAAACGGAAGAGTTAGAATATTAAAATCTTTAACAAAATTAGCCATTACTGCAGGAGATGGTAAGTTCATTTGAACGGTACCGGTTTTAATTGCTTCTAATGTTTCTTGGTCATTGCCAAGCTGGGTAGCAGGGTAAATTTGCACTTTAATAGATCCGTTGGTTTCTTGCTCTACATGCTCTTTAAATTTCACCATTGCAGCATACTCAAAGTGACTTTCGGGAACACCGATGCCTACTTTCATTGTTTTAGTCTGAACATTGTCACCGCCGGCGCCGTCATCACTGCCGCCACCACAGCCGGCAAGTGCAATTGCTAATGCTAGGGTTAATAATAGAGCAAAAATTTTTTTCATTATCGGTTCCTCCCCTTTTTTACATCATTTGTGAATAGATCAAAAAATTTATCAACATTTTTTTAAGCTAACTGTTTTATTTCTATCTAACCCTTACCCCCTTTCAAAAATTTTGCAATTTAATGCATGAGCTGATAATTTATTGCTTAATGTTGAGCAGCAAATTTTTGCATGCTTCAACAAAAATGCCTACATCAACAGAGTATGAAATATACTGCACCCCGGCTTCTTTCCACATTTTGGCACTTTCAACCGTGTCAGTAAAAGTACCGACAGTAATACCTTTTTTTCGGCACTTTTCACATATCTGCTTCATAGCTTCAATTACTTTAGGATTTTCAACATCTCCGGGGCATCCCAGTGACTGTGATAAGTCATAAGGCCCGATAAAAATAACATCAATACCATCAGCGGATAAAATATCATCAATGTTATCAATTGCTTTAGTACCTTCCAACTGCAAGATGATCAAATTATCATTAGCTTTCTTAAAGTAGGTGCTGCGGTCACAGCTGGAATAATTGGCAGCGCGAACAAAACGGCAAACTCCTCTTTCTCCGGCAGGTGCAAATTTGCTGATTTTATTAACAAACTCTACCTGCTCTTTAGATTCAATTTGTGGTATCTGCACCCCGGCAGCCCCCACGTCTAATGCTCTGGCGATATCAGACGGCGTTTCATACGGAACACGAACAATCGGCAGTACACCGGATATTTCCGCAGCTCTGATCAGATTTTGTAATGACAAAATATTATTCGGACCATGCTCTAAATCCAGGATGATGAAATCCATACCCGCATAGCCGGCAGCTTCTATAAAAGCAGGGTCACTGGTTTTGGAAAAAGGCCCTACCACTGTTTCGCCTTTTTTTAATTTTTCCTTGAATGCTAGTACATTTGACATATTTATCGCTCCTTAATTTGTTATTCCAATACTGCTCCCTCTGCTGCAGATCTGCTAATTCTGCGATAAGTATTTAAATAACCCGGTTTCACTTTCTTGTTTATCGGCTGCCAATTTGCCTTTCTTCTGGCAAGTTCCTCTTCTGAAACATTCAAATGCAAGCTGCGTTCGTCGATATCAATTTCAATAATATCGCCGTCTTGAACGAACGCAAGCGGCCCCCCTTGATAAGCTTCAGGCGAAATATGCCCGACAAACAATCCCCGATTGGAGCCGGAAAAGCGACCATCGGTGATCAAAGCACAGCTGTCAGAAAGCCCCATGCCTTCTAAACTTTTCATTGGCAGGTACATTTCCGGCATCCCCGGACCGCCCTTGGGTCCTTCATAGCGCAGCACCAATACCGTCCCTGGTTTAATCTCGCCATTCATTATTGCGTTAACTGCTTCCATTTCCGAATTAAATGTTTTCGCCCTGCCTTTAAAGCAAAACATATGGTCAGGTACAGCAGCCGGCTTGATTACAGATCCTTCCGGTGCCAGATTACCTTGTAATACCGCTACACCGCCCTCAGAATGAAACGGCTCTTTAACAGTACGAATTACATCTCTTCTGGTAGTAGTGTGAAAATTTTTCATGTTTTCAGATAATGCTGCGCCGGTCACTGTTAAACAATCAAGATGCAAAAGTTTTTCTAACTCTTTCAGTACCGCAGGCACTCCACCTGCTTCATAAAAATCAACCATGTCATAGGGAGAAGCCGGGTAAATAGAAGCAATGTGCGGAACTTTTTTGCTGAATTTATCAAACACATCCAACTTTAATTTTCCCAGCCCAGCCTCATGATAAATAGCCTGCAAATGCAAAATTCCATTAGTTGAACCACCAATTGCTAACAAAGTGGTGATTGCATTTTCAATTGCCTCATTAGTAATAATTTGACGCGCAGTAATATTATTTTTAACCAATTTCACTATTTGTTTACCGGTTTCTACTGCTACCTTTAATCTTTTTTTATCAACGGCGGGCACGACAGCCGAGCCGGGCAGCGACATCCCCATTGCTTCAGCCAAGCACGCCATTGTATTTGCAGTACCCAGCATCGCACATGAACCCGGTCCGGGTTCTGCTGAGTTTTCAATCTCAATAAATTCCTCTTCAGTAATCTTCCCCTGCTTTTTCCATCCAATCGCTTCGGTAACAATATTCCCATCGTAGTGTTTTCCTTTATAACAAGCAGGGTACATCGGACCGCCGTTAATAAAAATTGCGGGAATATCTAATCTGGCCGCCGCCATCAGCATACCGGGCACAATTTTATCGCAGGAACCAACCAAAACGATGCCATCAAAGCGGTGGGCCCGAACCATTACTTCAATAGAAGCAGTTATAACATCACGACCCGGTAAAATATACCGCATACCTTCATGACCTTCAGCAATTCCGTCGCACGGCGCAATAGTGCCAAACTCCATCGGGGTCCCGCCGGCAGCTTCAATTCCCTTTTTTACATTTTCACTGACTTCATTTAAATTAAAATGACCAGGTGTTGCATTGGTATAAGAGTTAACAACGGCAATTAATGGTTTAGCAAAATGATCATCAGTAAATTTCATCGATTTATATAACGCCCTTTTTAAAGCACCGCGGTCACCTCGCAGCAAGGGGTTAAATTGTTCACCCCTGCTCATCTTTAAACACCCTTTCTCAAATATTCTGCAAATTCGCTCAAAAAGTCACCAATAATTTCACGATCTTTTTCAGTTAATGGATAGTTAGGACGGCGGCAGTATTCGCCGGCTATAATATTTCTCTGATAAAGAATTGTTTTTTCTACTTGAATGATGTATTCACAATCCTGCATCCAGCGGCTTAAATATTTACGCAACTTACTGTGAAGTTCAGCAGCCTCGTCAACTTGTCCATTCAGGTAACGCCGATATATTTCCACATAAATCTCCGAAAATGAACAACCGGGCATTACCCCTTGTCCGTTTATGTTCAATATATCAATCATGTAAAGACCGGCATACCCAACCAACACAGTAGCTTTCGGCCGCAGATCAAGCAGTTTTTGAATGTAATTTACCGGTGGGTTTTCTTCAATCTTGAATACAGCATTAGGGTAGTGGTCATAAATATCCACCATATCTTCCACCGGAATTTGCATTTTGGTTTCCCCCGGCGCATATTGAATAACCACAGGAATATTTACCGCGCTTAATATTTGTAAGATGTGTTCCCTGACTGCAGCATTCGACGGCGACAAAAAATGGGGTGGCAGTACCATCAAACAATCCGCACCCATTTCCTGATACTGTTTTGCCCGGCGAACCGCCACATCCGTGCTGTGGTCAGTAATGGAAATCATGCTGAACACATTGGTATCTTTTAATTTTTTTATAAACATTTCTGCCAGCTGATTTTTTTCAGCATCTGTTAATTTATAAAATTCACTGGCAATTCCAAAAAGGGTTAACCCGTTAACACCGGTATCAACCAAGTGAGCAAGCATTTTTTCAAAGCTTTGGTAATCTACCTCACCTTGATCGTTAAACGGTGCTGCAATTACCGGGCACACACCTTTAATTTCTGTCATTTTTATCATCTCCACCTTTCTTCAACAGAGCATATTAATCTAAACGGTCTGTTAAACTGTCAACTGTGCGCATTGCATCAACAACCATTTGCGGTGTAACTTTAAATGGCATGTTTTGCATATCAAAAGCATTAGCAGCAACTTCGGCAATCTTTTGCACTTCCGCATCGTTAAGTTCTCCGATTTCTGCCAGCTTTGTAGGCACACCACAATATTTTGCTAATTTAATTTCTTCTAAGATTTCTTCCTCACTCCGACCTTCTAAAGCTAAAAGACACAGATTGCCGTAACCAACTAATAAACCGTGTCCAAACTCACGGGTGGAAGGAATATTGGTAAACCCAAAGTAAATAGCATGTGAAGCCGCACCGCGGCACTTTTCTCCTCCAAGAATGGACGAAGAAGCAGCATAAAAGATGATAGCGTCAATTACATATCCCAACTCATCAACAACAGTTTGGTTTTGTACAGCTTCTTTTGCTTTTGCACCAAACTCTTTTATAATGTCATAACAAATTTTACCGTTAGTTATGCCGCCAATGGTCCAACTGGTTTTCGGAATTCTGCCGGTAGTGGCTCGAAGCTCATACCATTTTGCCAATGTGTCCCCCATTCCGGAGTACAGCCAACGGGAAGGAGCTTTTGCAATAATACCGGTGTCAACAAAACATCCTACCGGACAATGATTAAAATAAATGCTCTCAATGTGTACGCCATTGTCATCATAAACCACCGAAAGCGGAGCAATAGCAGCACAAGTAGCGGCAATGGTCGGTATTGTTACACATTCAATGCCGGCTTTATCCGCTGCAGCTTTGCCGGTATCCAACGCCTTTCCACCGCCTACCGCAATCAATAATTCCGCACCGGTTTTTACACAGATATCACTAATACGGTTGATATTATCGAAAGTACAATCACTGCCGTAATGTTCAATTCCGACAATCTCAACACCGGCTTCTTTCAAACTTTTAACCAGCGGTTCTTCTGCTGCCTGCAGTGCTTTTTTCCCGCCGGAAATGAGCACTTTATTTACTCTGTTCTTAACAAAGGAACCAACTTCTTTAATTGCTCCTTCTCCTCGTTTATAAACCGATGGCATTACCACATTCGCCAACATTCTTATTCCCTTCTTTCACACTTGTTGTATTTGAGCGCCAAAAAACAAAACAGTCGTTATAGCAAGGCTTAAAAAACGAGATATATCGAATTTAAAAAATATGAGTTCTGGGTTAATCTAATTCATCCAGAAGTCGCTGAATTAATCGGCGAACATAATAATCCGCTTGATATGGGTCTCTTTTTTTTATGGCCTCAATCATTTCTTTATGGTAACTGTAGCCTAAATCAGGTCCTTTATTTACCATATCAGTGAAGTGAGTATATAAGATATCCTTCAAAATAAACCAAACATCGACAAACGTTCTGTTTTTGGCTGCTTTAGCTATTTCTAAGTGAAACTTAAAATCCTCATCAATATATTTCTTTATTTCCCCTTTTTCTTTCAGCTCATTCATATTAGCATTAATTTGAATAAGGGTATTGATTTCTTCTTCCGTAGCTCTTAGTGCTGCCAATCGTATTATTTCTGTTTCAATGCCTCTTCTAAATTCTAATATTTCACGATCATCTTGAGGGCTAAGTACTAAAGCTGGTACCAGTGCGTTGAGATAAACGGATGGTGTAACTTTTTTGACAAACGTTCCTTCTCCAACTTTAGATTCCAGCAAACCCAACGCAGTTAACTTCTGTATTGCAGTGCGAATGGTCACTCTACTGACATTAAACAACGAGGCAAGTTCATTTTCAGAAGGAATTTTTGAACCGGCAGCCCAGCGGCGGCTAAAAATCATATTTTTCATTTGTTCAAATACTTGGTCGGCAATATTAGTCTTTTTAATTGGTTTTATACCATCCATTTTTCGTCCACACCTTTGTAAGATGTAATATGTTAGTTGTATTACAACTGATCTGACGTATAATTACGACAATTTTTTAAAAAATCCTTTCTGTTTTTAAATTTTTTTCAAAAAAAGTTAACGGAAACTTAATTTTAAATAAGCCGTCAGATAAGCTTTCCCCGCCAAATGCTTTTAGTTCCCGGCTTTAAAGCATTAACAGTTTTATATAAAAAAACCAAAATATCAATTAATGATATCTTGGTTTAAATACGGATTAGTGAATACTAATGTGGTTATACTAGAGAAGACATTAAACTATCTCAATCTCCTCTCCCTTTTTGCTGCACTCTTACCGAGTGCGGCTTTTTTATTTTAACGACATCAAATATTTTTCTGCTTGAGTTGCAGCCACAGCACCGTCAGCAGCTGCTGTTATCACTTGACGCAGGGACTTTTTGCGCAAATCACCCGCAATAAATAAACCGGGAACATCAGTTGTGGTATCTTCACCAACAATAGCGTAACCACTCTGATCCAGCGGAACAAAATCTTTGATTAAGTCAGAGTTTGCCTCTGTACCGACATAAACAAAAACGCCGTCCACCTTCAGTTTTTTCTTCTCGTCAGTACGGACATCTCTTATCAATACAGATTCAACTTTTTGGTCGCCCTGTACTTCCTCCAGCACTGAGTGCCACACAAATTCAATTTTATCGTTTTTACGAGCACGCTCCTGCAAAATTTTGGTTGCTCTCAATTCACCACGGCGGTGAATTATATAAACTTTTGAAGCAAACTTGGTTAAAAACATCGCTTCTTCAACTGCAGCATCTCCTCCACCAATTACCGCTAAAGTAGCATCGCGGAAAAAGGCACCGTCACATGTAGCGCAGTAAGAAACTCCCCGACCGTGAAATTCACTTTCCCCTTTGGCACCTAAAAATTTCGGTTTGGCACCGCTGGTAACAATGACCGTTTTGGCTGTTAGTTCACCGTCGCCATAAGTGACTTTAAAACCATCTTCTACCCGTTCCAGTTTTTCTACATCGGAATAAACAATTTCACAGCCGAACCTTTGAGCTTGTTCAGCCATTCTCATTGTCAATTCCGGACCATCCACTCCTTCCGGAAAACCCGGATAGTTTTCAATGCGTTCTGTAGATGCCGCTTGTCCTCCCGGCATTCCCCGTTCAATTAATACAGTATCGAGCGCAGCTCTTGCAGCATAAAGGCCGGCAGTCAACCCGGCAGGGCCGCCACCAATAATTACCAAATCTTTAGTTGTCATATCACACCACCTAAAATCTTTAGAATATCTAATATAATCAGAGTTATTTTGTTATATTATTGACTATTTTAAATAATTCGTCAAGATCACTAAAAAATCGATTTGCCTTTGCTTTTCTGTAATTCCAGCTTTGTGGACACTTCTCTCGCGGCTTGCTGTACCGGCAAACTCTCCTGTTGATTCTCAATAATTTTCTTCAAGTGGCGTATTGCCGAACTAACCCCTAATGCACCCAAGGCATAAATAGCATGCTCGCGCACCAAAGGTACCGGATCCTGCAGTGTTTTAATTAACTGAAAATAATAAGATTTATCGGCAAGTTTTTTTATTACTTGGCAGGCCTTCACTCTAACCATACTGTCGCGATTTTGAAGCGACTTCGTTAAAATTATGTTTGCCCCACTGTCACCCAGCTCTCCGCATCCCGCTATAATTTCTAACAGTACCGTTTTATTTACTTTGTGGTAAAGCATTTTAAATAAAACGAGCACATTAGCATCTTTTTTTTGTACCAATTCCTTAATGACTTGAACAACTACCTCTCGATTTTTGTTAAGCAAAAGTTTTTCTGCCTGCTTCGCTCGGTCGCCTCTGCCGGAACGCAGTAAACTTATTATCTCATCAGCCAATTTAGGTGCTAAAATCACTGCAGCTAACGATCCTGCCCGCGGAGATAGCAACAATCGCGATTTAATCCCTCCTGTTTCAATCAAGAGATTATTTGCCAGCAAATTATCAATAATTACTTTGACATGATCGCCTTTTTGCGGGCAGCGTAAAACACCGTTGGTGTTTAAGTTGATTTTACACCTATTCACAAAGTGGCAAATTAACTCATCTTTAGACAGCTGTCCGTCATATTTATATATTTCTTCCAATAAGCGCAGTAAATTATCTGCATCTAAAGGCAGAGACAAATCAAAGATAATTTGTTCCGCATGAAGTCGAGCAAGATAATTATTAAATACACTAAAACGGTTTTTAAAATCAACGAAAAATCTGATTAAATGGCTGCCGTAACCGCTTAACTCCGATAACATTAAAAAATATTCAGCACCACTTTTAGTATGTTGGGCAATTTTGTAAAAATTAATGTATTTTAGGCGGAATGTTTCAATATATGATTCCGAAAATCCCGTCTTATCTGATATTTCTTTAATACTTAATCCTATCGTAAGCATGCGTAAAATAATCTCCCAAGGCTGGTATATGTGATTTTGCGGAAAAGGATGTTTGCCCAGTACTTTTAATGCCGTACTTACTATGTCTCTCGCCAATCCTTCTGCAAAGGTTATTGGATAACCAAATTCAGTATTTAACTTATTGGTTAAGATATCAATAAATGTACGATTTTCTAAAAAGCGATGATTGCGGATAATCACCTGCAGCAGTCGGGGTATTGTATGTTCACGCAGATAGTTTAAAGCCAAGTCACTGCGCGGCCCGCCCCATTCGTATATAAATAATGCTTCCATTTGCTGCTTAAGTTTTTCAATTAGCTCAGCGGAATATTCTGAAACATTTCCTGGCACAGCATCACCACTTTCATGATAGTTTACTTGCAAAGTAATTAGGCGATACTCTAGATTCACCTGCAAGTTCAAAGCAAAAATCTTCCCCGGAGAACCACTGCCTGTTTTTTTGTAAATTTATTTTTTAAAGAAAAAAACGCGTCTTTAAAACGCGTTGAACATCTTTGTATTTAGCTAACCCGGTGGGCAGATTTCAGCGCAGCGCCGGCTTCTTTACCCAGTTTAAAGCCCAGCTGCAGCGCTTTGGTGTTAAGCTCCTCAGTTCCTTTTGGAACACGGGCCATCAACGCCTGAGTTACCGCTTCACGGGTAACAATGCCGGTTAACTCGACCACGGTGCCGAGAGAAACTACATTGGCAACAAGTTCTCGCCCTACTTCTTCCCGGGCATATTTAGTGATAGGTATTGGATATACCTTTTCTGAGATGCGGGGAATGCTTGATACCATGGAAGAATCTATTATTGCCACGCCGTTTCTTTTTAATTCACCAATAAATTTTGTACATGATTCCTGATTTAAAGCTAACAAAACATCTGCTGCTTCAACTTTAGGATAATCAATTACTTCACTGCTTAAAATAACTTCAGCTTTGCTGGCACCGCCTCGGGCAGCAGGGCCGTAAGATTGTGTTTGCACAACGTTTTGGCCGTCAATAATTCCCGCCTCCGCTAAAATAATCCCTGCTAATATTAAGCCCTGACCACCAGAGCCGCTTAATCGCACTTCCCAAGTCTGTGCCATTCTATTTCCCACCTTTCTCCTGCAAAGCTTTAGACATTTGCAGGTACTCCTCTGTAAATTCCGGTGCTTCAGCACGGTAAAGTTCACCGATAACAAACTTACCCGCGGGAACTTTTCCCCCGTTTGCAGTCACTGTATTAATATTCACGGCATTATCCCGCTGAGCCTTCAACATATCTGCCGGTGTACCCATTTTATTGTATCGGCCAAAAGATGTCGGACAAGCAGTGACCGCTTCCACCAAAGAAAAACCCTTATTTTTATAAGCAGACATGATCAGTTCCGTGAGCAGTTTGGTGTGATAAGTGGTGGCTCGGGCCACATAGGTTGCACCGGCACCTTTAGCTAACTCCGCTAAATCAAAAGGTCTTTCGGTATTCCCAAAAAGCGAGGTGGTTGCACGCTTTCCGTGGGGCGTCATCGGCGAGTACTGTCCTCCGGTCATTCCATAAATATTATTATTAAAAACAATTGCAGTCAGGTTAATATTTCTGCGAGCGGCATGAATTAAATGGTTGCCGCCAATGGCAGCACAATCACCGTCGCCCATTAATACAAATACATTCAACTCCGGCTTAGCGAATTTTATTCCGGTGGCAAAGGCCAGCGCCCGACCATGAGTAGCATGCAGTGTATCAAAATCCAAATAACCTGATGATCTTGCTGCGCAGCCAATTCCGGAAACAATAGTCGTTTGGTTTTGATCTATACCCAAATTGGCGATTGCTTTAACCAAAGCATGCAAAACAATACCATTACCGCAGCCCGGGCACCACATATGCGGCAGATTTTCAATGCGAAAAAATTGTTCAATTTCCGGAAGCACATTAGTACACCTCCTTAATTTTCTCAAGGATATCTTTTGGTTTAATTAATTCTCCTGTTAGCTGATTTAATCGGTGTACTTTAGAGCGTCCGCTGACAATGCGTTCTACTTCTAACACTAATTGGCCCAAGTTCATCTCCGCAACTAAAAAATTAACCTTGTCATTAATTAATGCCGTCAGCTGTGTTTCAGGAAAAGGCCAGATGCTAACCGGTCGAAACAATCCTACTTTTAAGCCCTGCTCCCGGGCCAGGCGCACAGCTTTGATACAAGAGCGGGCAGCAGCCCCGTAGGCAATCACAATCAGATCTGCATCGTCAGTTTCTAAACACCGGCAATCGGTAATTTCATGCCGGTAGTGATTTATTTTATTTTGCAGCCGTTCCAGATGTGCTCCAACAATCATTGGGTTTTCAGTGGCAAATCCGTTTTCATCATGCACCAAGCCGGTAACGTGCAAACGATAACCTTCGCCAAAACAAGCCATAGGCGGCACAAAATTTTCCGCCGGTTGATACGGAATATACTGATGCTGCTTTGGCTGCGCTCTATTAATGATGGTCAGCTCCTCTGAAGAAGGCAGTTCCACTCTTTCCCGCATATGACCAACAACTTCATCCATCAGCATGATTACCGGCACGCGAAACCTTTCAGCCAGATTAAAGGCGCGGACAGTAAGGTTAAAACATTCTTCAACTGACATCGGTGACAAAACAATTATCGGGTGATCACCGTGGGTGCCCCATCTTGCCTGCATCACGTCTCCTTGAGCAGGTGCTGTCGCTACGCCGGTACTGGGGCCGACACGCTGCACGTTAACAATAACACAGGGAACTTCGGCCATAGCGGCAAAACCAATATTCTCTTGTTTTAATGAAAAACCAGGCCCGCTGGTAGCAGTCATCGCTTTGCTTCCCGTTAACGAAGCACCAATTACTGCTGCCATAGCGGCAATTTCATCTTCCATCTGAATAAATCTGCCGCCAATCGCAGGTAATTTACGAGAGAGCAGCTCAGCAATTTCTGTAGAAGGGGTTATTGGATACCCGGCATAGAAATTTAAGCCGGCTGCCAGCGCCCCTTCCGCGCAAGCCTCATTTCCCTGCATCAAGCAAATTTTACTCATTATTCCACCATCTCCAGACTTAAGGCATAATCCGGACATAAATTGACACATATACCGCAGCCGATGCAATTTTCAATTTTTTCTGCTAAAATTTTTTTGTCCGGCGTTTGCACTAATACCCCCCTGCTGCAAAAAGCCGTGCAAATGCCGCATTTTTTGCACCAAACTTCATTAATTTTAACTGCCGTTAACTTAATCTGGGGAAGTGATTGCATAAGACTTTATTAGCCCACCCTTCTGTATTCAGACTATTCCGAATACTTTAAATAAATATAAATCCCTTCTATTCTTAACTTTACTCAAAACAAACCTTAATTGTGCAATTATTTGTTCAAGTATATTCAATGGAATCTTAAAAATTTCCTGCAATTTTTCGGAACTGTCCAAAATTTGTATCATTTTTGAATATACAAAAAATTGACACTTGATTAAACAAGTGCCGCACAAAGTATTTATGAACAACTTTAAATTTTTCATTCAACGCAGCCTAAAAATAATAAAGGGTGTGTTTAACACCCTTTATTAGAATATTATTAAACTACTGATGGTTCGACATATAAATCTCCGCTGGCAAAACGTTTAACTCCATACATATCAATGGGATAATCCGGCTCCATACCTAACATTACCTCGGCCATTAATTTCCCTACCACCGGCGCAATCATGAAACCGTGTCCCGAGAAACCCGCTGCCACAAAGAAGCCGGGCACTTCAGGCACAGCACCAAGAATTTGGGTCTTGTCCGGTGTTAAATCATAAAGTCCGGCCCACTGGCGCACCACCCGCAGTTCTTTCAATATCGGCAGCATAAAAGTAATTTTTGCAGCCATTTCCTGCATGAATTGCCAAGAAGAGTCGATATTAAAATCTTTTATTTCGTTGGGGTCGCCTAATCCCATTAAAAATCCACCATGCGGAACCTGCTGACAGTAGATGCCGTGATAAAATGACATTAACATTGGTCCCATTGTCGGTTCTACCGGTTCAGTAACCAGGATTTGGTGACGCTCAGGGGTAATTGGCAAATCTACTCCCACCATTTGACCCAGCTGCTTGGTATAAGAACCCGCGCAGCTGATTACCAGAGGTGCTTCAATAGTTCCTGACGTGGTTTCTACACCATTTATACGGTCTCCTTTTTTCAGCAGGTTGGTAACTTTTGTATAAGTCATAATCTCTACTCCCAAGCGTTTAGCAGCCTGGGCATAGGCATCCGTTGTTTTAAAAGGATTGCAGTGTCCGTCCTTCTCACAATATGTAGCACCCAGTAAGCCTTTCAGGTTAAGATGGGGCACTAATTCTTTGGCCTCTTCCGGTGTTACCCAGCGTGACGGAATTCCTAAGCGGTGCTGCAAACCAAGGTTTTTGTGAAACTGCTCAACCATTTTTTCATTATAAGCAAGCAGCAAATAACCGCTTTGTTTAAATTCAATGCTGTCATTATAACCCAACTCTTCTTCTAAATTTTCCAGCATCTGAATACTGTCACGGGACAGCACACAGTTCGGTTCAGTGCCCCACTGCATGCGCACACCTGCGCCGCAGCGCCCGGTAGCACCGCTTGCCAAATACTTTTCTTCAATTAAAACGACTTTTTTACATCCTAACTTAGCCAGATTATAGGCGGTTGAAACACCAACTATACCACCGCCGATTACTACCGCTTCTGCAGTTTTAGTCATCATCTTCACCCCCTACCAATACGCCAAGTTTAACCGGAGCGGTAGGCGGCCGAAAGGTGGTCAAAGGAATTTCATCCACCTGCTTACCCATTGCCGCCGCCAGCTCTCTTACTATAAGGGGTGTGCAGGTACGGCCTTGACACGGACCCATACCTACCCGCAGTAAACGTTTTAATTGTTCCAGGTCTGTAATCCCCTGATCGATATAGGCACGGATTTCTTCCAATGTTATATCTTCACACCGGCAGACAACAGTAACATCTTTTTTCTCTTGGCATTTACATTCTGCCATTTACCGCACCTCCCGTAATTTAAAATGGCGTACTACCATTGTGAGATCTTTCGGTACCGCCAACCAAACAACATTGGTTCCATCAAATGCTCTGCCTGATTGTACTTTGACAACCCGCGCTTCGCCAACTACCTTGCCGGCCCGATCGACAGCGTCTACCAATTCATCCTGTGCGGGCAGCGGTAAAAATTCGTAAGGCAGTTTTATTAAGGATTCGTTTTCACTATACGTTTCATCAATTACAAATATTGCCAAACCAGGACAGCGCATTAAACACATTCCGCAGCCGTTGCATTTTTCATGGTCCACCTGCGGCCGTTCGTTAATATCATCAAAAGGCTTAATTGCCCCCTGTTTACAGCTGTGATAACACGGATCACATGGGATATTTTGAAAACACTCTGCAACTGCTACCGGCCCTTTGCCCAACCTTTCTGCATCAGGCATTACTTGAGCCAAGTCTTCAGCAGTCGGTATACCGTTTTGTGCTAACACATGTTGTTCCTCCCTTCATTTAGGTTAAATATTTACACACCTGTAAGCACTTTTGCTAAACCATTTCTTATTTTTTCGCCTACCGGACCGGACCTAAGGCCGTCCAGCTCTTTGTTTAATTTTGCTTTTTGTTCAAACAAATCAGGTGCATTGTATCCCAGTGCCTCTGCTGCATTTAACCCCGCCAGCGACCCTTCCATCATAGCGGCCGAGGCTTCTTCAATACCGCTGACGTCACCGGCTACATATATGCCGGGTACAGTTGTTTCCAGGTTGGCGCTGCGGATCGGCACATGACCGCTTAATTCCGGAACATATTTCATTTCGCATCCGGCCTGCCATAACAACTCGGTTAACGGAGACAGCCCTACAGAAAGGCAGATTACATCAATATCAAAATCTATCTCTGTTCCCGGAATGGGCTGCCACTTCTCATCCAGCTTAATTATTGTCGCCCCTTCAACTTCTTTTTCACCCCAAGCGCGTTTAATGGTGTAGCCGGTATAAATCGGCACTCCGGCCCGCACCACTTTAGAGGCATGTACCCAATATGCACCAATTTTAGGAGCGGCTTCAACAATTCCCGCAACCTGCACACCTGCCTGCAGCAGTTGGTAGCTCACAATCACCCCGATGTTACCGGCACCAATCATCAGCACCTTATTGCCGGGCTTAACACCATACACATTAACCAAGGTTTGCACTGCTCCCGCACCATAAATACCCGGTAAATCATTATTGGGAAATGCCAATGTTTTTTCCGACCCGCCGGTAGCCATAATAATTTTTTTGGGCTTTATTTTTAGAAACTTTTCGTTTTGCTCAACTGTTAATACGCCGTCTTCATAGTAACCGAGCACCGTTGCTTCAGTAAGAACAGTGATTTTCTTTTCGCTGCGCACAGCTTCTGCCAGCTCCAGGGCAATATTAATGCCCCGCTCCGATGCTCGCTGCTCCTTAGAGCCAAAAAAGCGGTGAGTTTGTTTAATTAATTGACCACCCAAATAATCGTTTCGATCAATCAAAGTTACCGAAGCACCCAACTCCGCTGCTTTTAAAGCTGCGGTTAAACCGGCCGGGCCGCCTCCAACAACACAAATTTCGGTATGTATCACTTTAATTCACCCTTCCCTTTTTGGGTTTCAACGCGCATTCCGTCGCGCAATTTTTCCACGCACACCCGTACATTGGGCTTACCGTCAACAGTCATCAGACATGATGAACAGTTGCCGATGTTACAAAACAGCCCCCGAGGGCGGTGCAAATGAATGCTTTCTCTCATTGTCCGTACACCGTTAGCATGAAGAGCGGCTGCTATGGTTTCGTTATCATAGCCCTCTAATTCCTGACCGTTGTAATAAAACTTTACTTTTTTACCTTTCTCAAAGGTGAGAATAGGATGTTCATTTATCCGCATAAGCTCTACCCCCCTGCTATGTAATTTTTGCAATTTTCATGCCAATTTCACGAAAAATAAAAAAAGCGTGTCATTGCACGCTTTTTGACAGCAGCAGCTGTATACATCTGTCTGTTTTCTGTACACATTAACGACATTCCGACACTTTTGACACCTTTGTGATCTGTCCAGACAGCGCAAAAAATCATTACCCTGCCTTTAGAGACATCACTAACTGTCAGACCGGCTGTTCTTTTCGCCAACAGCTCCTTGTTCGCGCTTCAATCCATCAACCCCAGCTGATGCATTTTATAATACAACGTGCTGCGCGGTATACCAAGCATTCGGGCAGCCTGCGAACGATTGCCGTTGGTCTGCTCCAGCGTACGCTGAATTAGCTCGCGTTCGGTCTGCTCGGTAACAGATACCAAACCGCTTTGGTAAGGCAGTTGTTGTTTGCCGT
>CBEUVQ010000040.1:0-18748 GCA_965546615.1 uncultured Peptococcaceae bacterium | reverse complement strand
ACATCGTCACTTGGGCGCTGGGGCATTTGGTAACGCTGGCCGAACCGGAAGTATATCATGCCAAATATAAATCCTGGCAGATTGAAGATCTGCCGATTATGCCGGAGCGCTTAAAAACGGTGGTAATTAAGCAGACCGGCAGGCAGTTTAATACCGTTAAAACGCAGCTGAGCCGCAGAGATGTGCAGGAAATTGTCATCGCCACCGACGCCGGTCGAGAAGGTGAATTGGTTGCCCGCTGGATTATTGAAAAGGCAAACATTAAAAAACCTATCAAACGGCTGTGGATTTCTTCTGTTACCGATAAAGCCATCAAAGAAGGCTTTAACAAGCTGCGGGACGGCAGAGATTATCTGCCGCTGTATGCCTCGGCGGTTGCCCGGGCGGAGGCGGACTGGTATGTCGGCATTAACGCCACCCGCGCACTGACCTGCCGCTTCAACGCCCAGCTTTCCTGCGGCCGGGTGCAGACCCCGACACTGGCCATCATTGCCCGGCGGGAAGAGGAAATAAAGAATTTCCAACCGCAGCCTTTTTACGGCATCACCGCCGCTGCCGAAAATTTAAAGCTGGTTTGGCAGAACAGCAGCGGCGACACCAGAATCTTTGACCGGCAAAAATGCAGCGCACTGCTGCACAAGCTTAAAAATCAACCGGCGCGCATCATTGAAGTTGACAACAAACTAAAGAAAAAGCTGCCGCCGCAGCTGTACGACTTAACGGAGCTGCAGCGGGACGCCAACAAACTGTACGGCTTTTCCGCCAAAAAAACGCTTTCGGTTATGCAGCGGCTTTACGAGCACCATAAACTGCTTACTTACCCGCGCACCGACTCCCGCTATCTCTCCGGCGATATTACCGATACACTGCCGGAGCGCATTCAAGCGTGCGGCGTGCAGCACCGGCAGAAGATTGCCGCCAAAATTTTAAGAAGGCCGATTAAGCCCGGCAGGCATTTTGTGGATGACAGCAAAGTATCCGATCACCACGCCATTATCCCTACCGAACAGCCGGTGTTTTTAGATGCTTTAAGCAGTGAAGAAAGAAAAATTTACGATTTGGTGGTGGACAGATTTTTTGCGGTGCTGCTGCCGCCTTATGAGTACCGCCAGATTACCGTCAAGGCAAAAATCGGTGAAGAAACCTTTACCGCCAAAGGCAGAACAATCGTCAACCAGGGCTGGAAGGAAGTATACGATTTTGATTTAGATGATGACGACAGCAGCGGCGAACAAATACTGCCCGATGTCAAAAAAGGTGATACGCTGCGCGTGTTAACACTTACTCAAACCTGCGGGGAAACAAAGCCGCCGGCCAGATTTAATGAAGGAACGCTGCTGTCCGCGATGGAAAACCCCGCTAAATACATGCCGGGTGAAGATAAAGAACTGATAAAGACGCTGGGCAGAACCGGCGGCTTGGGAACGGTGGCCACCCGGGCGGATATCATTGAAAAACTGTTTGACAGCTTTTTAATTGAAAAGCACGGCAGAGAAATCTTTCTCACCTCGAAAGGCAAGCAGCTGTTGGATTTAGTGCCGGCAGAGCTAAAATCGCCCGCTTTAACCGCTCAGTGGGAGCAAAAGCTGGAGCAGATCGCCAAAGGACGCTTAAACAAAAGCGCCTTTATTAAAGAAATCAAAGCATACACCCAAAAAGTGGTAAATGAAATTAAAAACAGCGATAAAAAATTTAAGCACGACAACATTACCGGCAGCCGCTGCCCCCAGTGCGGCAGATATCTGCTGGAAGTGCAGGGCAAAAAAGGTAAAATGCTGATCTGCCAAGACCGCAGCTGCGGCTACCGCAAAAGCATCGCCAAAATTACCAACGCCCGCTGCCCCCAGTGCCATAAAAGGCTGGAACTGCACGGCGAAGGTGATGGGCAGATATTTATCTGCAAATGCGGCTACCGGGAAAAGCTCAGCGCATTTAACGCCCGCAAAAAAAGCGAAAAGGCAAGTATCTCCAAAAAAGAAGTGTCTAAATACTTAAAGCAGCAGAATAAAGAAGCGGATAACTTTACCAACCCCGCTTTGGCAGAAGCGCTGGCAAAGCTGAAATTGAAATAATCACAGCAAACAGGGGACGGTTTAAAAACCGTCCCCTGTCACGTTTGTTTTTATTAACTAAAATTTTATTTTTAAATCAAAAAGGGTTCTGCGCCGGCAGTCTGCCGCTGACACAAAACCCTTCTGCTCCTGTTCTTATTTTTCCATCGGCATGGATGGATCCGCTGACCACTCATAAATAGATGCTTCGTAGTTTCTTACTTTCTCAAAGCCAACGGCTCTGAGGATCGTGCTGGCATAGCCCGATCTAATCCCCATTGTTCAGTAAAGAACGAAATCATCTTCCGGGGTTACACCCAGGTCAGCCATAATTTTTGTAATTTCTTCCGGTGACTTGGGGGTTGCATCTTCATTAAGCAAATCCGACCACAGCAGATGTTTTGCTCCCGCAATATGGCCGCCCCTTGCTTCACCGGCATTTTGACTGCCTTTATATTCTTTCTCCGTCCTCACGTCGATAATTACCGTTTTATCCAGGTTGGCGGCAACGTATTCTTTCGTTGCATAGTAGCTCTCATCAAAGTCTTTCAGCACCAGACCGGTAGACGGCTCGGGGTCCGGCGGCACTTCTTTGGTCATTTCATAACCGAGTTTTTCCCAGTAAGGGTTTCCGCCGTATAACAGCTTAACATTGTCCAGCCCTGCCATTCTCATCTGCCACACGTTTCTGCCGTCAGAGCCCGGGCCGGGCAGTACATTGGAAGTGAAAACCACCAGTTTGTCGTTGGTTACGCCGTAACTTTCCAGCTTGGCGGTAAGCTCTTCTTTATCCAGCGTAGTACCCCAAAGCGGGTCACCCGGTTTTCCCACCACTTTGGAAAAACCGTGAAAGCCAACCCCGATTGCTCCCGGAATATGCCCTTTTTGATATAAATTCGGGCTGCTGGTATCAAAAACAATTACATTGGGGTCTCCCAGTTTTTCTTTAAGTTCCTGGGGAGTGATAAATATATCGCTGTTTTTGAAAACAGACAGATCCGGCGGCGTTTGATCCACATCTGCCGAATCGGTTGCATTCCCGCCGCAGGCAGTCAGCAGCAGCATGCAAACCGCCAGCAGCAGCGGCAGCCTGAAAATCTTCTTTCTAAACACTTCTTTCTCCCTCACATTCTGTATTTTTTAGTGATTATTCATTGCCTCAGTTTAAGTTAACTTTTTTCATTCACCGCCCCCTTTTCAACACTGCTGTCGCGGCGAATTTGCTTAACCAGCGCAAACAGCGCGCTTAGTGCAAACAATATCAACAAGCCCATGACAAAGGTCTTGGCTGTACCGGTAAGCATACCGCCGATGTAAGAGTAGATAATGGTCGCCGGCAGCTGGCCGATGCCGGTAGCAATAAAAAACGGCCAAAATCCCATCGCCGTTAAGCCGGCGGCATAGCTGACAATGTCAAACGAAACAAACGGCAGCAGCCGGGCAATTAAAACGGCATACTTTCCGTAGCGCTCAAAGAAAGTGTCCACTCTTTCCAGCGCAGTGCGGGATATCAATTTTTCAACAACATCTCTTCCCAAAAACCGGGCAATAAAAAAGCACAGCGCCGCTCCCGCCATCGCACTGGACCAGGAAAGAATTGCACCCTTCACCCAACCGAACAGTGCGGCGTTGGCAAAGGTAATGATAAATGCCGGCAGAGGGGCAATCAGCGATTGAAAGACCATCAGCAAAAAAGATGCCACCGGTGCCCAAATGCCGAACCCTAATATGTACCCCCTTACTAAATTAACATCAACATTGCTGAGGATAAAAAATGCATTGTTGACGTTAATTTTTATCACCGGTACAAAGTAATACAGCGCAAAAGCCAACAGCACCACTAATATTTTTTTGATAATACTCACCTCCTGTTGCTTACGATTTAAACGGTGGCACCGCCGCAGCCGGAACCGCTGCCCGCGGTGCAGGCGTAGCAGTGGTTGTGCAGCACAATCTGCCGCTGCTGCAGTGCTTCTAAGTTGAAATCACGAATATGTCCCGGTTGGCAGTTAAGCCCCAGCATTTGGTTAAAATCGCAGTCGTAAAGCTGACCGTCCCAGCCCACCGAAAGCATTTCCCGGCACATCACCCGTGCTGCCGCGGCAGGATTAAAGGCATTTGCCAACCTGGTCATGTAGCAGGGTAAGTTGCCGGATTGGTGCAGAAAAGTTAAAAACCGCCCGACAGGAACGTTGGTAATGGTAAAAAGGTTGTTAAACACTATTCCGTAGCGTTCCCACAGTTCTCTGCGAAAATCGGCCTCAATGGCATGCTGTGCCGGCGGCAGAAAAGCACCGCCGGGATTGTAAACCAAATTAAGCGTCAGCGGGCTGCCTTTTTGACCGTAACCTAAACTGTTTAAATGCCGAAGAATGTTCAAAGAATGCTGAAAGACACCGTCGCCCCGCTGTTTATCGGTATTTTTCTCCCGGTAGTAGGGCAGCGAAGAAACCAGTTCAACACCGTTGGCGGCATAAAATTCCATCATGCCGCGGTAATCCGGCAGGTTTAATACAGTTAGATTGGTGCGCACTATCAACCGGCAGTTGAGTTTTGCCGCTTGTTCAATAAACCAAGGAAGGTGCGGATTTAATTCCGGCGCTCCCCCGGTAATATCCAAAGTGGGAATTTCTGCCTCAGCCAGCACCTGCAAACACTGCGCCATTGTCTCTTTATCCATCACTTCGGTGCGGTGGGGGCCGGCTTCCACATGGCAGTGCTTGCACGCCAAATTGCAGACTTTGCCGATATTTACCTGCAGCGTTTGAATTTTACCGCTCGTTAAAGGATAAAGACCGGTTTCTTTAATCTTTTCCGCAAACGGTGTGATGTCGGGCAGCTCATTTAAGTAAGCCAACTGCTGCTGACAGTGATTGTTTGTATTCATACACCTGCTCCTTTAGTTAAAATGTTAATTTATCGATGATATTTTTCATCTGCACACCGTGAACCAGCGCCGCCCCGCCGCGAATGGCCGCCGCTACATGAACGGCTTCAGTCATTTGTTCTTCATTTGCGCCCTTTTCCAAACAATCTTTGGTATAAGAATCGATGCAGTACGGGCACTGCACCGCATGGGCAACGGCAAGAGCAATTAACGCTTTTTCCCGGGCGCTGAGCGCTCCTTCCTGAAACACCGCCCCATAGTAACTGATAAATTTTTTCCACAGCTCGGGGGCTTCTTCTCCCATTGTGTCAAATTTAGCCAAATCAGCGGGATTGTAATAAGTTTTCATACACCTCTTCCTTCCCGAATAATTGACATCTATTTAAAAAATCCGCCGTTCGCCGGGGAAACCAAGCAGCGCTGTCATCGGCCAAAGTTAACGTTTTTTGTAAAACAAGCAGATCTTCCGGCCGGTCGATGTCCGCCAGCGGCGGCAGCAGACTGTAAGACAGGCCGCTTTTTTGACAGGCGGCCAGCGTCTGCCGCAGCACTTCACCTGTGCCCCAGTTTATTCCGGCAAAGATTTTCTTTTCAAGACGGGACATGCCAATTAAGTAATAGCCTCCGTCATCGGTAGGCCCCAGCACCGCCGCTTTTTTTTGCAGCGCCTGCAGCGCCTGCGTCAAATGATGCGGTGATAACGTGGGAATATCGCTGCCGACAATCAGCACCGATTGAAACCCCTGCTCAAACAGCCTGTCGGCCGTCAAACACATTCTTTCTCCCAAGTCGCCGTCAGGCTGAGAAATGATGCGCACTTCCCCGCCCAGTGCTTTTTTTACTTCATTTATCTGTTCTTTAGGCGTCAGTGCCAAAAAAACGGTGATATTCTTTATTTGCCGAACTTTATCCAAAATATCTTTAAGAAATGCCCACTGCAGCTCTTCCCGCTGCGCCGGGGACAGTACAGACTTTAGACGGCTTTTCCCCCCCGCTGAAGGCACCTTGGCCATAATTACCAGTGCCGGTTTACCCACCTTTCCACCCCCTGTGATGAAGTTAAGCAGGATTTAAAACGCCCGATATCGAACAAAAAAAATTATGATAAAAACTAAACCAACCATCAGCGTCATCATTCCAACTTATAACGAAGAAGCAACCGTTGCCGCTGCAGTAAACCGTTTAAAAGCGATGGGTGTGCCGGAAATTATCGTCGCGGACGGCGGCAGCACCGACGACACCGTCAAACTGGCGTCAGGCGTCAAAGTAGCTGCTGCCCCCAAAGGACGGGCGGTGCAGATGAATTTCGGCGCCCGCCATGCAGCAGGCGATATTCTGCTGTTTTTGCACTGTGATACCCAACTGCCGGACAGCGCTTTAACTCAAATTTACAAAGCATTAGAAGATCCGCGCGTGGTTGGCGGTGCTTTTAAGGTAAAAATCGATTACCCCGGGCTGTTCTTTTACTTGGCGTCATTGGGCTCCAACCTGCGGGCGGCACTCACCCGCATTTATTTCGGCGACCAAGCAATTTTTGTCCGGCGAAAAGTTTTTGAGCAAATCGGCGGGTTTCCAAACATTCCGCTGCTGGAAGACTGGGAGATATCCCGCAAATTGAAACGGGCGGGAAAAACAGTGCTGCTGCCCGGGCCGGCAGTTACCTCCGCCCGCCGCTGGTTGATCAACGGCAAATGGCAGACCGCTTGGCTGATGCACAAAATAAAAATCCTCTACCTTTTGGGAGCCAAACCGGAAGATTTAAGAAGAATGTACACCGACAAAAGATGACGATGACTGCGCTGCACCGCTGTTCTGCAGCACCTCCAGCGTAATGCCGGCAGTAACCGCTGTAATGTGTTTGCAGCGGGCATTTTTTAACGGAGATAATTTTTTGCGCAAAGTGCGGCAGCAGGTGGAGCCAAATTCCTGCACAAATCTGCGGTGCAGTTCGGCAGAAGCCTTCACCACCTGCTTATCAAATCCTTTAGCCTGTTCACCGGCAAGCATGCTGCCGATAGCCAGCACCCCGCCGGACAAAGCGCCGCATGTACAGCCGGCATTCATTCCATGCCCTAACCCGGCGGCCAGCTGAACAACCCCGCCGGTCTGTCCGCCCAAAAGCTCTAAATTGCTCAGCGCCACCGCCTGAGCGCAGTTAAAACCCTGGGCAAAATATTTTTCCGCTCGTTTTGTTACTTCTTGATGCAGATTATTCATAGTTTCCCCCTATTTGCGAAGCATCATGATAATTCCTCCCGCCAAGCTGCTTACCGTAATCTGCGTAAAAAACAGCAGCGAACACAGCAGAGCGGTGGCACTGTCCACCCCGGCAAAACCGTAAAACAGCACATACATCCCTTCCCGCACACCCAAGCCGTTTATCGACAGCGGCAGCATAGAAACAGCCATAATCACCGGTACATACACAAAATGCAGATAAACCGGCAGCTGTACCCCCAGCGCGCCGAAGATATAAACATTGGCCAGCACCATGCATGCTTGAAACACAAAAGAAAGCAGCAGCACCAGCGCCAATGTACCGGGATATTTTTTATACTCGCTTAAGCGGCACAAAAAGCGCCCGAGGCGCCCCGTCTCTTGAAAAGGATAATAAAAGATAACTGCCGTCAAAACAGCGCAGACCACCGCCAGTACGCCAACATACCGGTAAATCTGCGCGGCATTCTGGTTGGACAGAAAAAACATCGCTGCCGCCGCCGTAAAGACCAGCGCCAGCGACGCCAACAGCCGTTCACCTACCACCGAAGCCGCCGCCTCGGCAGTCTTTCCCGAATCTTTGGCCACGTGATAAATTCTTAGAGCATCGCCGCCGATGCTTGAAGGCAAAAAATTATTGGCGAAAAGACCGATATAATAAACACCCAGCAGGCGGTGCAGCGGAATGTTTATCTGCAGTACCGTCAAAAGCGGCCGCCACTTTACCGCACTTACCGCCATACACAAGTTAACCAGCAAAAAAGCCAGCAAAAACTTCGGCAGATTGGCGTGAAGCAGTGCCGCCTTTAAATCGGCAAAGGGAATTTTGCCGATAATGTAAGCAAGCAGGCCTAAACTAACCGCCAGCTTAAGCCAAATCCGCCAGTTCACCTGAAACGGAACTTGTTTTTGCACACAGCTGCTTTTTTCCTGCAATGTTTCTTCAACCTTCTTTCATAAAATAAACAGCCACTTATTAAATATATGATTTATCGGCATAAAAACCCTTTATATTTTATATTAATATTTGTTATATTACTGCTTTTTAACTGCCAAAATAACAAATGAGCAAACAAAAAAATAACCCCTGCATTATTCTGCAGAGGTTCAACAAAATCAAAAAACATTTGTATAAAAAACCCCATTTTTAACTTAATTTTGGGCCGCGCAGATGTTCAAACGCTTCAGATGCGCTGTTCAGCATGCGCACCTGCCCGCTGACGATAACGGCAAAACTGTCGGCCAGCAGCTCGGCTTCTTCAGCATCGTGCGTCACAAAGAGAACGGGCACACCTGCCGCCTGCAGCGCCTTTCTGAACTCCGGCAGCATTTTTCCTTTAAGTGCCGCATCCACGCCGTTTAACGGCTCATCCAGCAGAATAACCCGCGGACGCGGAACAAGTGATCTGGCCAGGCTGGTTCTGCTCTGATAGCCGCCGCTCAACTCATGCGGCTTTTTCTTAAGCACCTTTTGCAGATCCAGCATCTCCACCGTGCGGCGAAAATCTTCTTCTGTTCCTCTGCCGCTGCGCATTCCGTAGCGAATATTTTCTTCCACCGTCAGGTGTTTAAACAGCGCCGGATGCTGAGGAACATAACCGACACTGCGGCGTTCCGGCGGAAGCGCGGTGACATCCTCATCGCCAAACAAAATTTGCCCTTCGTCTGCCGGCACTATTCCCGCAATGATTTTCAGCAGTGTGGATTTGCCGCTGCCGTTTAACCCAATCAGCGCTTTAATTTCCGTACCAACCTGCAGCGCTGCATTTTCCAATACCGTGTCCTTCCCGTAGCACTTTTTTATTCCCACAACTTTAAGCATGTTTAATCCTCCTAAAACCGAGCAGCGAAACAATCAACAGCGAAAGCAGCACGCAGAAAACCGCGGCCGTTACCGCCATCTCCAAATCCCCTACTTCTACCTTGGTAAAAACATAAGATGCCAAAACCTGTGTCGAGCCGGGAAGGTTGCCGCCGAACATAATCACTGCGGCAAACTCGCTGACCGCCCGTGAAAAGCCGAGAATATATCCCGAAAGCAGCGCTTCGCCCATCGTGGGCAGCACTACGCGAAAGTAAGCCTGTGCGGTGTTATCCCCCAGCGTGCGCGCTACATCGATAACCTCTTTATCCATCCGGTCAACGCCGGATACCAAAGTGCGTGCCGCCAGCGAATAAGAAACAAAAAACATAGCCAGCACCACCGCTACCAGCGAAAACGCCACCCCGGTTTCACCGATAAAGCCGAAAGTGTTTCTGCCGAAAGCAAGCAGCAGTGCCAAGCCGGCGACGGTGTGGGGCAGCGCAATCGGCAGATCGTTAAACAAGTTGGCGATGCGGTAAATCAGCGAATCGCGGTGAAAAAGATAATAGTAAGCAAAGCCGACGGCAACAACAACGGCAAGTGCCGCCGACAGCGCTGCCGCAATAATGGTGTTTTTTAAGCTGTCCCAAAAGTAGCGGTCGGCAAACGTCGCCTTAACACCTTCAATATCAAGGTTTATTGCCAGCGCTGCTACCGGAAATACAATCAGCAGAAAAAACAGCGGCAGAAAAATACAGTTAATTACTGTCTTATTCATAAGCCTTCCATCCGTACTTTTCAAAAATATCCATGTTTTCAGCGGCAAAATCTCTGAAAGCTCGCGCCAGTTCGGTGCTGCCGCCTTTGATAATCGCTGTGCCGAAAATAATCTCGCCGGTGTGTTCTTCATCGATTACTTCTACCGCTTCCAAACCGTTGCCGTTGGCGACGGTGTTAAGTACCATACCGGCATCCACCTGGTTTTCCTTCACCATAATCGCCACCTGGTTGACGGTGCTGGGACGCGCCTTAATGTTGTCGCCCAGTTTATCCATCAAGCCCAAGCTGTTTAAGGCGTTCTCAGAATAAACCCCCACCGGGGCCTGTTTGTCGGCAATTACCAAGCTGACATCGGGTTTGGTTAAATCCTGCATGCTTTTCACTTTCTCGCTGCCTTCCTCAGAAACAACCAGCACTATGCTGTCCTTCAAAAACTTTTGCCCTTCTTCCAATTTGCCCGCTTCATCCACCTTTTCAATGTACAGCCAATCGGCGGAATAATATAAATCACACGGCTGATTCTGCTGAATTTGGGCAAATAAACCGCCGGACGGGCCGTAGTTTACGTGCACCGTCGCCCCGCTCTGCTGCTGAAAAGCAGCAATAACTTCATCCATCGACTTTTTCATCCCGGCAGCGGCAAACAAATTGAGTTCTTGGCCCTCAAACTGCTTTAAACCGCTGTCTGCAGCATTGTCCCCGTTTGACTGCTCCGCCGGCTGTTCGCCGCCGCAGCCCGCAAGCAGCAGTGCTGAGGCGAGCAGCATCATCATTAATAAAGAAATAAACTTTTTCATGGTACACAACCTCCTGTAAAATTTGGTAATCAGTGGTCGGCAATTACTGCCGGAAGATTATTCCTCCCTTCCCTCCGAACCGCTGCCGCAAAAAAATACCCGCAGAACTAAGTCATGCGGGTATAGGAGCTAAAGAACATAATAATCAGCTTATTCCGTCCTTTAAGTTCACTTTATAACTCCTTTCCGCACCGGGAGGCATATTCGTTACCAAATATACCCTATCGGCCTACCCCCCCAACGGTGTGGGCAAGCAGGCTCGGAGAAATTTTTTTCATGCTGAATATTTTTCAAAAAAATTTTTCGACATAAATTTTTCGACATCAGTATAAAAATTCCTTCCAATAATTATGAAATTCGGGAAAGCCCGGGCACAATTGCCGCTGTTGACAAATAATCCCTCATCTCCCCTGTTGACTGCAGCAGCAGCAGTAATAAAATATTAGACAAAGATTTCCAGTTACAAAAATTCTCCGGCGGAGGTGGTATCATGGAAAAGACTTTATTATCTGTTGACTGGGATTATTTTATCAACACGCAGCAAAATACCATGAGATCATATGCAGAAAACAAAAAAACGGTAATTGACTTGTGGTACAAACGCTATCTGCAGTCACGGGCGCGGGGAAAAAACATTCAAAAGTACTTTCGGTTATCTTTAGATGTCGATAAGTTTTGGCAGAAAATAAAAACCATCTTTAAGTTTGATAACGGTATCAAAGTTTATGTTTCCGATTCCCATGCCCTGTCTTATGATATCGCCAAAAAAAATCACTGCACCGCGGTCTATCTTTTCGACGCTCACGCCGATTTGGGCTACGGCGGCCTTGCATCTCTCAGCTTTGAAGTAAACTGCGCCAACTGGTTGGGCAGACTTTTCAAAGATAAACAGATTAAAAAGGCGCGCATTATTTACAGCCCGTTTACCGCCGAAAAGCCGGAATATTTTCAGCAGCTGAACAGTATTTATGATATCAAATATCCGGCTTTAAGCGATTTGGCGGCCGGAATTCCGGTATCCGCCGTTCACATCTGCCGCTCGGGCGCTTGGACCCCTCCGTGGTACGACCAAAAATTTTTCCAATTTGTCAAAGCGCTGGGCATTCCTTATCAAATAATTAGTTGTCCGATAAGAAAGTGGAACACCGATATCAGCACTGCCGACAAAATCTATTATTTAATGGCTTAAAAACAGCAGCACCGCTCACACTTTAACAAGCAGCCGCATAAGTTTAGTTAAACAGTTATCTGTCTGACTTGCAGCGCTGCTTTATTATGCTGCCGCAATAAATTTACTGTTGACACCTATTGGAACAAATGGTAAGCTTTTGTGTTAAATTAATAAGGTACATTGAGATTAGCTGAGTTGAGTTTTGAGAACAGTTTAGTTTAGCTGAGAAGAGTTTTAGGGATAGGTGCGTCTTTTTTTGCGCAGTTTACACCGGTACTCTTTTGAGCACCGGTTTTTTTATTTGCCGGCCAGAATGCTTGGTGCAAGTTTTCTGAGCTAAAACCTGTGAAGGGAGGTGAAAACAATGAGCAGATTGCTTCCTGTTTACCGCCGCCTGTCGGTCGGCACAGAAACACCGGTTTCTCTGTACCAAAAATTAAAACCGCTGCAGCCTGCGTTTTTGCTGGAAAAGGCGGAAGGCAGTGAGCATACCGCCCGCTGCTGGTATATCGGTTTAAAACCGTTTGCCGCTTTCGTCAGCAGCGGACTGCACACAACCTTTACCTGCCGGGGCAAAACAGAAAAACTCATCGGCAGACCGCTTGATTTGCTGGCGCAGATTTTAAAACGCTGCCACAGCCCCAAGCAGCCGGAGCTGCCTATGTTTTGCGGCGGAGCGGCAGGTTACATCGGCTATGACACCGTCCGCACAATAGAAAAGCTGCCGGCAGCTGCGGCGGATGATTTGGCGCTGCCTGATGTCAACCTTGTGTTCTGCCGCGCGGCAGTGATTTATGACTGCTCCCAACGCACCGCAGCCGCGGTGGTTAACCATCCGGAAGGCGAAGATTTAAGCGCCGCCCACAAAATACTGGACAGCATAGAAGCACTGCTGCACCAACCTGCCCCGCCGCCTGCGCCCGATAAACCGCTGCCGCCGGCTGCGGTAAGCAGCAGCCTTTCCAAAGAAGCATTTACCGCAGCGGTGCAGAAGGCCAAGGAATATATCGCTGCCGGCGATATTTTTCAGGTGGTGCTGTCGCAGCGCCTGCAGTGCGGCTTTACAGCGGATGCCTTTAACGTATACCGCACGCTGCGCCGCCTCAACCCCTCGCCGTATATGTACTACCTGGAACTGCCGGGAGATATAAAAATTGCCGGCGCTTCGCCGGAAATGCTGGTAAAGGTGGAAAACGGTGCGGTGCAGACCCGTCCCATCGCCGGAACCCGCCCGCGGGGAAAAGACTGCCGGCAGGATGAGGAACTGGCGTTATCTCTGCTGCAGGATGAAAAAGAGCGGGCAGAACATGTTATGCTGGTGGATTTGGCGAGAAATGACCTCGGCAGGGTATGCCGACCCGGCAGCGTGCAGGTGGATTCCTTTATGCAGGTGGAGAAGTTTTCTCATGTAATGCACATCACCTCCGACGTGAAGGGAATTTTGGCGGAAGACCGCACCGCCGTTGATGCTTTAAAGGCGTGTTTTCCCGCCGGCACGGTAAGCGGCGCGCCGAAAATACGGGCAATGGAAATTATCAACGAGCTGGAATCCGTCAAACGCGGCCCCTATGCCGGAGCAATCGGCTTTTTCGGCTTCAACGGCACGCTGGACACCGCCATTGCGATACGCACCATAGTATTTCATCAAGGTCACGCTTATCTGCAGGCAGGAGCGGGTATAGTGGCGGATTCCAACCCCGAAAATGAATACCAAGAGTGTTTAAACAAAGCCGCCGCGTTGTTAAAAGCCTTGGGGACGGAGAATTTGAAAGGAGTGATACCTGCCGGTGCTGCTGGTAATTGATAACTACGATTCTTTTGTTTACAATCTGGTGCAGTATTTCGGAGAGTTGGGGCAAAAGACTGCTGTATTTCGCAACGACGCCGTCACCGCCGATGAGGTTGAAAACTTAAACCCCAAAGCTATAGTGCTTTCGCCCGGGCCGGGGCGGCCGGAACAGGCAGGCGTGTGTGTCGAGCTGGTGCGCCGCTTCTGCGGGCGCATTCCTGTTCTCGGTGTTTGTTTGGGGCACCAGGTAATTGCCCAGGTCTTTGGTGCGGCGGTGCAGAAGTCGCCGACTTTAATGCACGGCAAAAGTTCACCGATAATCCACCGCGGCTGCGGCCTGTTTAAAGGTCTGCCTGTTCCCTTCCGCGGCGGGCGCTATCATTCTTTAGCAGTGTCACCGGCAAATCTGCCGGAGCAGTTAGAGGTTACCGCGTGGACGGAAGACGGCATTATCATGGGGTTATGCCACCGCCGTTATGCTGTTTACGGCGTGCAGTTTCATCCCGAATCGGTGCTTACCGGGTACGGGCATCAGCTGCTGAACAACTTTATTCAACTAGCCGGTTAACCCCCGGTTGAGCTGAGCTTAGATGAGGAGAGGAGAGATAAATTATGATGCAAAAAGCGATAAAGCAGGTGGTTAACGGCCGCCACCTGACGGAAGAACAAGCGCAGGCTGTCATGAGCCAAATTATGGAAGGCAAAGCATGCCCGGCGCAGATCGGCGCACTGCTGGCCGCACTGCAGTTGAAAGGAGAAACGGTGGATGAAATTACCGGTTTTGCCCGGGCGATGAGGCAAAAAGCGGCTGCCGTTAAAAGCAGACACCCGCTGCTGATCGACACCTGCGGCACAGGCGGTGACGGAGCGGGCACCTTTAACATTTCCACCGCCACCGCACTGGTGCTGGCAGGCGCCGGGGCGAAGGTGGCGAAACACGGCAACCGTTCGGTCAGCAGCAGCTCCGGCAGTGCGGATGTGCTGGAAGCGCTGGGCGTCAAGGTAGACATTTCGCCGCAGCAGGCCGGGCAGTGCCTGGATGAAGTGGGCATTTGTTTTCTTTATGCTCCCATACTGCACAAAGCAATGAAGCATGCCGCCGAACCGCGCAGAGCAATTGGCGTTCGCACCGTTTTCAACATTCTCGGCCCGCTGACCAACCCTGCCGGTGCGCAGAACCAAGTGGTAGGCGTTTACAGCCCGCATTTGGTGGAAAAAATTGCCCGCGTGCTTGCCCGCTTGGGCAGCCGCCGCGCCTTTGTAGTGCACGGCGCCGGCGGTTTGGATGAAGTGTCGCTCGCCGGCCCGACGGCGGTATGTGAAGTTAAAGACGGGGCGGTGTCCGGCTTCACCTTCCACCCCGAAAAATACCGCTTTAAACCTGCCGCCGTTGAAGAACTGGCCGGCGGTTCTCCCGAACAAAATGCCGCCGTTATCAAAAGGATACTTAACGGCGAAAAAGGCGCCAAAAGAGATGCGGTGATATTAAACGCCGCCTTCGGGTTGGTGTGCGCCGACGCTGCCGGTGATATTGCTGAAGGAATAAAACAAGCGGAAGCGGCGGTGGACAGCGGTGCTGCTTTAAAGAAACTGCAGGAGCTGATTGACTTTACCAACAAAATTTCGTCACATAAGGCGGTGAACTTTTAATGCTGCAAAAAATTCTGCGCGCTAAACAGCAGCAAATCAGCGACGATATGCAGCAGCAGCCGCCCGCTTTGATAAAAGAGCTGGCCGCTGCCGCCCCCCCGCCGCGGGATTTTATCCGCTCAATAAGAACGGCGGGCAGAGTAAGCATCATTGCGGAAGTAAAGCGCCAATCCCCTTCCAAGGGGCTGCTGTGCCGTGATTTTAATCACGTCAAATTGGCACAGACCTACAGCGCCGGCGGGGCTCAAGCCATCTCGGTGCTCACCGAGCGCAGGTTTTTCGGCGGCCGGCCGCAGTACCTGGCGGATATCCGCAGTGTGTCCGCGCTGCCGCTTTTGTGCAAAGATTTTATCATCCACCCCTATCAGGTATATCAAGCGCGGGCGCTGGGGGCGGACGCTGTGCTGTTAATTGCCGCCGCGCTGGATGACGAAATGCTCTCTCAACTGCTCCGCCTGGCGGAGCAGTTGGGGATGGCGGCGCTTACCGAAGTGCACAACGAGGCGGAACTGCAGCGGGCGGCATCATCAGGAGCAGCGCTTATCGGCATCAACAACCGCGATCTGCACACCTTTCGCACCGACATCAGCACCACATTTAAGCTGCGCAGGCTGATTGCCGACCGGTCGGTAACGGTGGTAAGCGAAAGCGGCATCAAAAGCGCTGCCGATATCGCCGCACTGGCCCGCTGCCGCGTGCATGCGGCATTGGTGGGCGAGCATCTGGTTACCGCCTCCAACCCCGCCCGGGCACTCGCCGAGCTGGTTGGCAGGGGTGAACAGAGTGCTTAACGTGCGGGTAAAAATATGCGGCATCAAAGACATCGATACCGCACTGGCCGCTGTGGATTGCGGCGCCGACGCGCTGGGATTTGTGTTTGCGCCCGGCAGACGGCAGGCAGCACCGGATGAAGTAAGATATATCACTGCCAAACTGCCGCCTTTTGTCGCCAAAGTAGGGGTGTTTGTCAACGCACCGCCTGCCGAAGTGCGCTATATCCGCCGCTTCTGCATGCTTGACTGCGTTCAGCTGCACGGTGACGAACCCGCCGCCTACGCCGCCGAGCTGGATGTGCCGCTAATCAAAGCCTTTCGGGTAAAAGATGCCGCGGTACTGCAGGCGGCAAACGAATACCCCGCTCAGGCGGTGCTGCTTGACTCATACGTCGAAGGGGCGGCGGGAGGAACGGGCCGCGTTTTTAACTGGCAGCTGCTCCGTGATGTACCGATAAAAAAACCGCTGATTTTAGCGGGCGGTTTAAATGCCGCCAACGTGTCTACCGCCGTCAGCACCGTAATGCCTTATGCGGTGGATGTATCCAGCGGTGTGGAAACCGACGGCGTTAAAGATATCGAAAAAATTAGGCTGTTTATCAGCAGAGCAAAGAGGGGGTTAACTTAAAATGATGCACTTACCCGATGAGCACGGATATTTCGGGCGCTACGGCGGGCGTTTTGTGCCGGAAACGCTGATGCCCGCTTTGGAAGAGCTGGAAAAAAGCTACCGCGCGGCAAAAAAAGACAAAGATTTTTTAAGGGAAATTAAATACTATCTGGAGCAGTACGTCGGGCGAAAATCTCCGCTGTACTTTGCGGAAGGATTGACCCGTCACTGCAGAGGGGCGCAGATCTATTTAAAAAGAGAAGACTTAAATCACACCGGCGCCCACAAAATCAACAACACCGTCGGACAAATTCTTTTGGCCCGCCGGATGGGCAAAAAAAGAATTATTGCCGAAACGGGAGCGGGGCAGCACGGTGTGGCCACCGCCACCGCAGCGGCACTTTTCGGCATGCAGTGTGTGGTTTACATGGGTGAAGAAGATGTGCGTCGGCAGTCTCTCAACGTTTTCCGCATGAAGCTGCTGGGGGCGGAAGTGATAACCGTCAAAAGCGGCAGCCGCACGCTGAAAGATGCCATGAACGAAGCCATTCGCGATTGGGTGACCAATGTGGAAACCACCTATTACTGCATCGGCTCCGCTGCCGGCCCTCACCCCTACCCCGAAATGGTGCGCGACTTTCAGGCGGTAATCGGCAGCGAAGCAAGAGAGCAGATTTTACAGCAGGCCGGGCGGCTGCCGGATTACGTCATCGCCTGTGTCGGCGGCGGCAGCAACGCAATAGGAATTTTTCACCCCTTCCTGCAGGATGAACAGGTAAAGTTAATCGGCGTGGAAGCAGGCGGCTGCGGTATAGAAAGCGGCCTGCACTGCGCCACGCTGAACAAAGGTAAGCCCGGCGTGCTGCAGGGCAGCTTAAGCTGCATTCTGCAGAATGAAGACGGACAGGTGCTGCCGGTGCACTCGATATCCGCCGGGCTGGATTACCCCGGCGTCGGCCCGGAGCACAGCTGGCTAAAAGACAGCGGTCGGGCTCACTATACCTATGCCACCGACGATGAAGCGGTAGAAGCCTTCAAGCTGTTGTGCCGCACCGACGGCATCATTCCGGCACTGGAAAGCGCGCACGCTTTGGCAGAGGCGGTAAAGCTGGCCGGCAGACTGGACGGCAGTTCTGTCATCATTGTCAATCTGTCCGGCCGCGGCGACAAAGATGTCAACACCATGGCAGAGAAAATGGGGGTGGAGCTGTAATGAACCGCATTGATAACTGTTTTGCCGCGTTAAAGAAAAAAGGCGAAAAAGCGTTTATTCCCTTTATTACCGCCGGCGATCCCGATTTAAAGACAACTGCGGAATTGGTTAAAGGCATGGCGGCGGCAGGTGCCGACATTATTGAACTAGGGGTGCCGTTTTCCGACCCGCTGGCAGACGGCCCAACAATCCAAAAATCATCGCAGCGGTCGCTAAAAGCAGGAACAACGCTCGCCAAAATACTGCAGACGGCGGCGGAAGTGCGGCAGAGCGAACAGGTGCCGCTGGTGCTGATGTCCTACTATAATCCTGTGCTGCAGTTCGGTTTGGATCGTTTTGTACAGCAGGCGGTGGAAGCAGGGATAGACGGGTTAATTGTACCGGATCTGCCGCTGGAAGAATGCCGGCCGCTGTACAGCAGAGCGGTAGAAAATAACCTGCACCTCATTCCGCTTGTCGCCCCAACCACCACCGATGCCAGAATGAAAAAAATCGCGCAGCATGCTCAAGGATTTGTTTACTGCGTGTCGCTGACCGGCGTCACCGGCATGCGGGCGCAGGCAAGCAGCAGCATCCCCCGCTTAACGTCCCGGGTGCGCCAGGTTACCGCACTGCCCGCTGCGGTAGGCTTCGGTGTGTCATCTCCCGCCCAAGCCCATGCGGCGGCAGAACACTGCGACGCTGTTATCGTCGGCAGCGCTGTCGTCAAAACAATAGAAGACAACCCCCGCTCACCGGTAGAGGCGGTCTGCCGCCTAACAGCCGATTATAAAGCGGCGCTGACGGGAGGTGCTTAAATTGCCAAGCTATCAGTTAGCAGGTGTACAGCACAACCCGCACCGCACAGTCATTAACATCGGCTCAACGACAGTGGGCGGCGGCGGTATGCTGATTATTGCCGGGCCCTGTGCGGTGGAAAACAGAGAGATGATGCTGCAGCTCGCCCCGGTATCATGCCACCGGCAGAAGGGAATTGGTGGCACCGGCGGCAATGGCGGCAGCCGCT
>CBEUVQ010000039.1:0-19450 GCA_965546615.1 uncultured Peptococcaceae bacterium | reverse complement strand
TGTTCAGCTCTTCCATCAGCACATGCAGGAAATGCATTAAGTAACTGCTGTTTTTTAAAAAAATCGTTGTAAGCATTGCGACAGCGGCAATAATAAATACAAACACAATCTCTGCGCTCAGCGCAAAAATCAAATAATTGCGCAGGCTAAAGGCACCTTTGCTGTTGGTCATTTTTTCCTCCGAAAACGGCACTGTTTTATTATCATATTCAGTGATCCACAAATAAATTCAAGATAAAAAGCAAAAGGGTGCACACTACGCACCCCTAACCGCTTAAACATTTATAATTTAATAATTAAGGGCGGGACCCACCTTCCCTCTAGCTTCTTCGGCGCAAAAAGGCAGGGATGTCCAGCTCGTCATGATTGGCAAAAGGTTTTATATCCATGTCGGCTTTTACTCTTTCCTTCTTGCTTAAGTGTTGATCAAAGCCGGTGGCAATTACCGTCACGCGAACATCTTCATTCATTGATTCGTCAATTACTGCACCAAAAATAATGTTTGCTTCCGGATCCGCAGCCTGAGAAATGATCTCTGCAGCTTCATTGACCTCAAACAATCCTAAAGAAGACCCGCCGGTAATGTTCAGCAGCACCCCTCTCGCCCCTTCAATAGATGTTTCCAGCAGTGGGCTGGAAATAGCCCCCCGAGCAGCTTCTGTAGCCCGATTTTCGCCGCTGGCGGTACCAATACCCATTAAGGCTGAACCGGTATCTTTCATAATCGTTTTTACGTCAGCAAAGTCCAGGTTAATTAAACCCGGTACCGCAATTAAGTCAGAAATACCCTGAACACCTTGGCGCAGAACATCATCAGCAATACGAAAAGCTTCCACAATAGAGGTGTGTTTATCAATTACCTGCAGCAATCTGTCGTTGGGAATGGTAATCAGCGTATCTACTTTGCTTTTTAATTCATGGGTTCCGGATTCGGCCTGAGTCATTCTCTTTCGGCCTTCAAAGGTAAATGGCTTTGTTACAACCCCAACCGTCAAAGCGCCAACTTCTTTGGCAACTTCCGCCACTACCGGGGCTGCACCGGTACCTGTTCCACCACCCATACCTGCGGTAACAAATACCATATCCGCACCTTTTAAAGTTTCTTGTATTTCTTCTCTGCTTTCTTCAGCAGCTTTTTTTCCAATCTCCGGGTTGGCACCTGCCCCTAACCCTTTGGTCAATTTGGCACCAATTTGTATTTTATGTGTGCTTTGTGAGAGGTGCAAAGCCTGAGCATCTGTATTTACTGCAACAAACTCCACGCCTTTCAGCCCGGCGGTAATCATCCGGTTAACCGCGTTGTTACCACCGCCTCCCACACCGACTACTTTAATATTTGCATATTGATTGAGGTCCAATTCAAAATCCAGCATGCAGTAATCCTCCTCGCTTTTCTGTTCACTAGAATACATTTAGGCATTACTTAAATTTATATATAACGTCCTTAAGCCGTCCTTTCATCCAATCAAAAAGGTCAACACGGCTATCCTGCATTTTCGTCATGCTGTTGACGCCATACTCCATAATTTTCAAAATTGTGGTTTCCTCTGGTATAATGTTTCCCTTACCCCGGTTTGTATTTTTAAACACCCGAACAGGAAGTTCGAGAGACTGAGAAATCTTTTCAGCTAATCCCGGCAGTTGTGCTCCTCCGCCGGTAAGAATTATTCCGGCAGGCACTATTCCCTGCCCATAATTGCCTATTATTTTTTCAATGAAGTCAATTAATTCATTAACCCTGGCCTCAATTATCTCATAAACTAATTGACGAGATACAGTTTTCGGTCCGTTAGGCAAATCATCAATCACTATTTCCCGTTCGGCAGTAAAAGGGTTTAAGCCATATTGAGATTTAATTTTTGCTGCATAAGAAATTGGGATCCGCAATCCAATCGCCAAATCACTGGTGATGTGCTCGCCGCCTACAGGAAGGGTAGTGGTTAACCAAGGCTTTCCCCGATGATACCAACACAGCCCGGCATTACCTCCTCCAATATCAATCAGCAGATAGCCAATTTCTTTTTCTGCCTTTTGCAGCAGCTGATCAGCGAGAACATATGGGCTGAAAAATAATCCTTTAACAGTAATGCCGGCTCTTTCCAAAGATTTAAACAAATTTTTTATCGCTGCCGTTCGACCGACAATTAAGTGGGCTTCAATCTCAACCTTGGCACCTGCCATGCCCACCGGATTATCTATTCCCCAGCAACCGTCAACAGCATATTCTCGCGGTATGAGATGGATCAAAAAGTGTTCCGGATTACCGACTTTTAACCGGCAGGATTCTAAAATTCCTTCGTGATCAGCTTCGGTAATTCCACTTTTCGATTCATTTTTCGCCACCGCAGATGTAACATTGCTGCTGAAGACATCACCGCCGGAAAACCCCACATAAGCAGATTCGATGTTAAGTCCCGCAATCTTTTCTGCTGTATCCACTGCTGATTTAATCGATAAGGCACAGGTTTCTATATCCGAAACCATACCCTTTTTTATACCAACCGAGGGGGATTTACCATAACCACTTATCGTTAATCCTGATTCATTTTGCTTGGCGATTAGCGCATGAATGCTATAAGTACCGATATCCAGGGCGGCGACTACACTGCTGCCCACAAATTCCTTCCCCCTATTCTTACTTTATCTGTAAATTCAACACGAATATAAAATTCCCTTTAATACATTTGAATAAATATCCTATTTTTTTAATAAGTGCCTGCGAATAATCCCTAAATTTTGAAACAAACGCACGCCAAATGCAACTACTGCAGCAGTAGAAAGAGCGACACCCAACCGCTCACCAATATATGCCAAGCCCGCTGCTAACAGCGCGTTGCTGAAAAAACCCGACAAAAAAACAGTATTGTCAAAGTTATCCTCCATTCCTGCCCTAATACCACCAAAAACTGAATCCAAAGCAGCCAATACCGCTAATCCTAAATAAGGAGCATAACCTTCAGGTAAAACAATTGGTAAGTTAAGTCCAATAAACAAACCTAAAAACAAGCCCACACCTGCTAAAATTATTCCTATCCACATTTTATTTTTCTCCTTCTTTTAATGGTTTGGCATAGTTGAATTCCAGCAGCCCGTGATATGCCGGAACGGTAATCTCTTCTTTTTTCTCCACCTGCACATCAATAGACCATTCCTTTAACGTTTCAATTAACCCACCTTTAATTTTTAAACTGCTTTCTAATTTTTCAGGATCACCTATTGCTAAAATGTGATAAGGATCTGACAATCTGGTTAAATTGACATCAATAAAATTGCCGGCACTGCGTATCTCACTGGTGGCGGTCAAACGCTGACCGTTAATAGAAATCGCTTTTGCTCCGGCAGCGCGCAGCTCATTTACCAATTTCAATAAATCTTCATATTTTATGGAAAAAATTCTGGGATCAATATCAGTATTATATTTTTCAGAAAAAGTTTGCGGTAAGTTCTGCATCACCACTTCTACCCCACTACCGCTTACTTCCTCCAAACCTGCTGCCAGCCTTACTTTTTTCAGCTCGTTTTGCAAAGCTTCGTAAGACTGCCCGCTTCCTTCTTCAATTTTTTTCAGGTTTTTTTCTAAATCTGCCGCTTCTTTCAGCAAAATATCGTAATTTTGCTGTAATTGGTTCAGCTCTTGAGTCAGTGCCTGCGGACGGTCATACGGCACCCCATCTGTACTGCCGCGGAACTGCAAAGCCAACATTAACCCCAGGACAAGGCCTATAATTGTCAGTGACAGATACATCGATTTATTCATGCCTTCTCCCCTCCGTTTAGTTGACTGTAGGTTATTGCCCCGTTGTAGCTGGGAATAACAATTTCATTAACTTTTTTGGCACTAACTTGAATCCCCCAAATTTTAAGCGAATCAACTACCCCGTTTTTCATGTACAGTGAGTTGTATAAAGTATCCGGGTCACCAATTGCTGTAATGATAAAGGGAGCAGAAATCCGTTTATTGCCGTTTACCAATATAGTTGGCCCAATACAGCGAATTTCGCTGGTAGCAATTAACCGTTGATCATTAATTGCTAATGCTTCCGCCCCTGCAGCTTTCAGCTCATTTAATATTTTTAGGACATCTTCATCATGTAATACAAACAGGTTGGGGTTTTGCCCCGGCTGCAGCGCAGCATTACTGTCATTTAAAGCAATTTCCAAACCGGGACCGCTTACCGGAGTCACACCGGCCAAAATACCGGCAAAAGTCAACTCCTTCTGCAGTGCTTTCATTTCCGGCTCATCAGCTGCTTCCTCCAGTTTCAGCCGCATACTGTCAACTTTATTCTGAAGCTCTTCTACAGCTTTTTTCTTTTCTTCAATTTGGGCGGTAAGTTTTTCGGTGCGTTCAAGCGTTGGGTCATTTTCCAGCTGAACATTAACCCGAAACTGCACAGCCAACATAAATCCTAAAATGAGTGCAACTAAGGTAATTGCCCAATAGTAAGATTTTATTTGCATTAATTACACCTCCGGAGAGCAGTATTTAACCACCGGTGATTTAAACGAGGTTAAATCAATGTACTCGATAGGCTTTCCTTCAGACACTTGATTAAGCACCTGTAAAAACATTTTTCCCTTTGATTCTATTTCTTCCGGACTTCCCAAGCGTCCTTGAACCCCATTCAAGGTATAAATAAAGATTTTATTATCATTCCCAAGATGGATTTCCGAAAGCTGATGCAGCAGTTCATCCGGCAGCGCGGAAACGACTTTAAGTGCAGTGTCAATCCCGGTACCGCTGACTTTAGAGCCCAATTTGAGGCCATTAATTTTACAGCCGGTGATAATCGGTAATGACGCTTCATATACGTTTCCCTTTTTTAGATACACACCGTCAGCATCAATTTCAATAAAGTCTTTCCCTAAAGGCAGCAGTGCAGTCGGTTCTCTTTCTTGAATATCAATGACAACAGTAGAAGGAAACTTGCGGATAATTTTCACCGTTTTTACGGCAGGCAGTAAATTTATCTTATCTTCTCCGGTGCGCAAATCCAGCTTAAAAATGTTGCTGCCGGGAACTACACCGGAAAGCTTGACCAATTGTTCTTTAGGAATGCGGTGTCTGCCGCTGATTTCTATTTTTTGCACATCAAACAGCGGTGACTGCAAAAATACGTAAGCCGCCAAAAAAAATAACAGAACGAAAAAAATACCCTGGAGTAAATTATGTTTTGACTTTTCCGGTAATGGTCTAACTCCTGTCATTTTGTCACCCGCAATACCATTTTTTAACAACTACAACCACTTATTGTAAATTTATTATAACTGATGATGTGCCGGCTTGTCCAAAGTAAAAAAGTCCTGCTATCGTCCGTAGCTATAGTGAACAGCCTGAGGTAATCAACCTCAGGCTGTAAGTCAGTTAACTAACTATTGACTCGGATAATTCTTGCTCCTAATGCATTATATCTCTTTTCAATCCGTTCATATCCGCGGTCAATGTGTTCAATATTTTCCAGCACAGTACCGTCTTCAGCAGCCATTGCCGCCAATACCAGGGCAGCACCTGCCCGCAGATCTGACGCCTCAACATAGGCCCCCGACAGACCGGGAACACCGCGAACAATGGCTGTGTTTCCTTCCAAACGAATATCGGCACCCATCCGCTGCAGCTCGGCTACATGTTTAAAGCGATTTTCAAAAATTGTTTCCGTAATAATTGAAGTGCCGTCGGCAATGCTCATTAGCGCCATCATTTGAGGCTGCATATCGGTAGGAAATCCGGGATAAGGCATTGTTTTAATATCTACCGCCTTAATACTTCCTGTTCGCCGTACATTTACCTTGTTTTGATTAATCGTTATCTGCACGCCTGCTTCCTTTAACTTGGCAATGATTGGCTTTAGGTGTTCCGGAACAACATTGGTTAAAGTAATTTCTCCGCCGGTAATGGCCGCAGCTACCATATAGGTGCCGGCCTCTATGCGATCGGGTATAACGGTATGTTCAGCAGAATGCAGTTCTTTCACGCCCTCAATTGTAACGGTGTCGGTACCGGCACCGCTCACATTGGCGCCAATAGAATTTAAGAATGTTTGCAAGTCAGCAATTTCCGGCTCTTTGGCGGCATTTCTGATAGTTGTCACGCCATTGGCCAATGTTGCCGCCATCATTAAGTTTTCAGTTGCTCCCACACTGGGCAAATCAAGGTGTATTTCCGCCCCGGTTAAACCGTTAGGGGCTTCAGCGGTAATGTAACCGAATTTTTCAGTAACCGCTGCCCCCATAGCCCGCAAGCCTTTTAGGTGCAAATTCATCGGTCTGCTCCCGATGTTGCAGCCACCGGGATAGCTGATTTTTACATATCCAAAGCGGGCGAGAAGCGGACCCAATACCAAGTTAGATGCTCTCATCCGGCGCATTAAGTCTTCCGAAATCTCCAACGATTGTGCTTGTGAGGCATCGACAGTAACATATTTACCTTCACAAGTAAGCTGTGCACCAAGGTAAACAAGGACATCTTTCATATTTCTGATATCCTGCAAGTTGGGTATATCTTTAATCTTACACTCTCCAGGACAAAGTAACGTCGCAGCAAGAATAGGCAGTGAAGCATTTTTACTGCCGTTTACTTTCACCGTCCCTTTTAAACGGTTTCCACCAACAATCAAAAATTTGGGGGATGAATTATTCACGTTGCTCCACCTCCACGTATGCTAGCCCAGCACACGTACTTCCAACTGAAGGGCAACGTTAAATTTCTCTTTAACTTTTTCTCTAATCATATCAATTAATGTTAAAACATCATCTGCGGTTGCTCCGCCTAAATTGACTATCCAGTTGGCATGTTTGGTTGATACCTCAGCATTGCCTACCCGCATTCCTTTAAAGCCGGCCATTTCAATCAGCCTACCGGCTGAATCTCCGGGTGGGTTTTTAAATACACTGCCTGCATTAGGATAACCAAGCGGCTGCGCAGCGGCGCGTTTTTCCAAAAATGCCTGCATTTGTTTTTGAATCACTTCACGGTCAGCATGCCAGCATTGAAAAGCTGCTTCCACAACGACTAAATCACTGCCCTGCAGCGCACTGGTCCGGTAGGCGAAACCAAGCTGTTCTTTAGCTAATTCCAGAATTTGACCTTTGGAATTAATTACTTTAACACTCTTTATCAGCTCGCTGATTTCTCCGCCATTAGCACCGGCATTCATAATCACCGCCCCGCCAATAGTCCCCGGAATACCTGCAGACCAAGCAAACCCACCAAGTCCACATTCTCTTGCGGTATTCGCCACTGCCGGCAGTGCGGCACCTGCTTCCGCAATAATTACCTGTTCTAAAACCCTGATTTTTTTTAATCCGCGGCCAATTTTCATTGTCAGACCGGGTAAACCGCTGTCGCGCACCAGCAGGTTTGTGCCGTTGCCGATAACTGTCAGCGGTAAATTTAGGCTGTTGGCCAACATAATACATTTTTGGGTTTCTTCTATATCTCTCGGTTCAATAAAAAATTCTGCAGGACCACCGATTCGCCAACTGGTATGCCGCCGCATCGGCTCATTAACTAAAGGTTTAATACCTAGCAGCGAATAAAATTTATCTGAAACCAGCGATTCATCCATCGCAAGCGCGCCTTTCAAGTTTTTTTACCAATTCGACGCCGCTGGCCCAGATATTTCCTGCCCCCATAGTTAAGACGATATCTCCCGGCTGCACTACGTTTATCAGATAATCAGCAATATCATCAAGTTTATCAATATAGACGACATCCGTTTTTTGATTGCGTTTAATTGCATCGACAATCATTTGGGCATTAACTCCGGCAAGCGGCTTTTCACCGGCACTGTAAATATTATTAATAATCACTAAGTCAGCATCACCAAAAGATTCCCCAAACTGCTCAAACAGATACTTGGTTCGGGTATAGCGATGCGGCTGGAATACTGAAATCACCCGACCGGAATTAGCCTGCCGGGCAGCTTTAAGCGTAGCCTTAATTTCGGTAGGGTGATGAGCATAGTCGTCAATCACTTTGATGCCGTTTACTTCCCCTAACAGCTCATAACGGCGGTGAGCGCCCTTAAATTTGCGCAGCGCTTCAGCAACCGCATTAAATTCTAAGCCAATATGCAGCGAAGCAGCAACCACTGCCAGCGCATTCAGCAAGTTATGCTGGCCGGGCACCGATAATTCCAGTTTACCTAAGTACCGTTCCCGGTGGTAAACATCTGCGATATTGGCTTTACCGTTTAACGACATATTTTTTAACGTATAGTCCGCTTGGGGATTAAGACCATATGTGACAATGGGCTTATTAATACCGTGAATTATTTTTTGAATATTGGGATCATCATAGTATACAATCGCAAGACCATCAGTATCAACACTTAAAATAAATTGTTTAAATGCTTTAAGTATATTATCTTCGGTTTTATAGTAATCTAAATGATCATTTTCTACATTAGTTACTATAACCATGTGCGGACGCAAAAGCAAAAAAGAACCGTCACTCTCGTCTGCCTCTGCCACCAAATAATCGCCGCGGCCAAGCTTAGCATTACCACCGATATCATTCAGCTCTCCACCAATGACAATAGTCGGATCGCAGCCGTTTTTTTCCAAAACAAGAGCCATCATTGATGTGGTGGTGGTTTTTCCGTGGGCTCCGGCAACAGCAATACCTTTCTGCCGGTCCATCAATTTTGCCAGCATCTCTCCCCGGTGAATAATCGGAATACCTTTTTCTTTTGCCTGTAAAACTTCCGGATTATTTGGCGGAATGGCAGTAGAAACCACTTCCATCTTCGCATCCCCGACATTGTCAGCATGGTGTCCGATAAAACATTTTACACCAATTGCTTCTAATTTGCCGGTTATTTCCGACTGCTGTATATCTGAACCGGTTACTTGATAACCTAATCCTGCCAAAATGCGGGCAATACCGCTCATACCGGCCCCGCCAATTCCTACAAAATGTATTTTATTGGGGATGTCATTCACTATGCTTTCATCTCCTTCCCAATCAGGTCACCCCGCAAAAAGTTTTTTCGGGATATACTATGCAGCTGCAACTATATGTGTTACAGAGCTTGTCTAAATTAGCATGCTATTACAATTCAGCAATTAAATCCAAAATATCATTCAGTGCTTGAGGTTTTCCTAATTTCAAGCTTTCTTCGGCCATGTTATGTAAAGTTTCCGGAGAAGAAAGCAGTTTTTTAATCTGCTCAAGCAGTACTTCGCCGGTTAAATCCTGATCTTTTATAAGGACAGCGGCATTGCGTTCAGCCAATGCCCGAGCATTGTACTCTTGGTGATTTTCAGCGGCATAAGGATACGGCACCAGTATTCCGGGCAAACCTAAAGCAGTTATTTCAGCCAGTGTTGCCGCACCCGCCCTGCAAACCACTAAATCAGCAACAGCCAAAGCATCCTTCATGTTATATAAATAGGGTACAGTGGTAATGTTCCCAATATTAACCAGCGATATACCTTTAGCCTGCAGCATTTTCAAATACTCTTGATAGCCGATTTGTCCGGTAGCATGAATAACTTGTACTTCTTCATGCTGCATCTCTTCTACTACCTTTACCATTGCTGTGTTGATTTTTCGCGCTCCTCTACTGCCGCCAAATACCAACAACACCGGTTTTTTCGGTTTAATGCCCAAGCGTAAGTACGCATCTTCTTTCCGAACTTCAAATATTTCGGGACGCACAGGTAACCCTGTCAATTTAATGCGGGCACTTTTGGGAAAATGTTTTATTGAATCCTCGAAAGTAACCGCAACCCTGCTGACCATCCTGGAAAGAATGCGATTTGTTACCCCCGGCAGAGCATTTTGTTCGTGAATTAATGTAGGAACTTTTTGCACAGCACAAGCCATCATCACCGGGCCGGTAACATAGCCCCCGGTACCGACAGCAAAATCAGGCTTAAAACGGCGCACAATCCGCATCGCCTGCAGCAGACCTTCGCCGGCCTGCCATAAAATTTTTATATTCTTGGGAGAAAGGCTGCGCTTAAATCCCGCAACATTTATCTTTTCAAAGGGATAGCCCTCTTTAGGAACAATATCAGATTCTAAGCCGCGGTCTGTTCCGACATATAAAATTTCTATCCCGGGATAACGCTCTTTTAGCCCTTTGGCAATGGCCAATGCCGGGTAAATATGACCGCCGGTTCCGCCGCCGGTAATAATTGCCCGCACTTAAAATCCACCTCTTTCTAGCGTGGTGTGGTATATTTCGAAATATTTAAAAGTATACCCACGCCCATTAGAGTAAAGAGTAGCGATGTACCGCCGAAGCTGATAAACGGCAGCGGCACGCCGGTAACAGGCATAGAGCCGGTAACAACACCCATGTTAATAATTGCCTGTAACACTATACCACATGTAATCCCCGTTGCCAATAAGCTGGCAAAAGGGTCAGGAGCTGTAATGGCAATTTTAAATCCCCGCCAAGCCAGCATAATAAACAATAAAATTACCAAAGATGCTCCAATAAATCCTAATTCTTCACCAATGATAGCAAATATAAAGTCTGTATGGTTTTCCGGCAGATAAAGAAACTTCTGCTTGCTTTGTCCTAAACCCATCCCAAACAATCCACCGGAACCCAAAGCATAAAGTGACTGAATAATGTGGTAGCCGGTACCCTGCGGATCGGCTTTTGGATCCAAAAAGGCCAAAAACCGGCGCATGCGATAGGGCTCAAAATAAATGGCCAATGTTACAAAAAATAAACCGACACCGCCAAGTGACAGCAGGTGAGTCATTCTTGCTCCGGCTGCTAAAAACATCACCATAATGGTACCGCATAATGTAACAGCGGTTCCTAAGTCCGGCTGCATTAAAATCAAACCTGCCGCCATAGCCATGATTACCAAATACGGCAGTAAGCCCTGCTTAAAATTTTGAATAAGCCTAGGCTTCTTCGATATACCGTAAGCCACAAAAGTAATCAAGCACAGCTTTACCAGTTCCGCAGGGGCAAAACTGACAAAACCCAAATTAATCCAGCGCTTTGAACCGTTAACCTCTTTACCGATACCGGGCAGCAGTACGGCAATAAGCAGTAAAAAGCCGATAACTACAAGTGGGATAATCCATCTTTTAATTTTAAAGTAATCGAAATTCATCATGAAAATCATTGCGGTAACGCCAAGCAGCGCCCACAATACCTGCCGTTCAAAAAAGTAAAAAGCATTTTGGTAGCGAATAATTGTTACATACTGACTGGCACTAAATACCATCACAACGCCAATGCTCAAAAGCATTAGAACGGTAAGAAAAAGAATAAAGTCCGGTGACCTTTTCTTTAACCGCAAGTCCTTACCCCCTCAAATTAAGCACCAACTCCCTAAACAGGTCGCCACGCTCCTCATAGCTTTTGAACATATCCCAGCTGGCACAGGCCGGTGACAGCAGCACAACTTCATTGGGTTTAGCCATCTGACTTGCTAATTCTACCGCCTCATGATAATCCTTTACATCAAAAATATTTTGATAACCGACTGCTTCCGCTGCTTCTCTTATTTCATGGCGGTGCTTACCCAATAATATTAAAACCCTGACTTTTTCTTTAATGACTTTGGCAAATTCATGAAAATCACTGCCTTTGTTCAACCCTCCGGCAATAAGAATAATCGGTTGCTCAAAGGCCTCAAGCGCCTTTATCGATGCGTCCGGGTTAGTACCCTTAGAATCATTGACATAGCGCACGCCGTTAATTACCGCTACCGTTTCTAGGCGGTGACGCACGCCTTGAAATGCGCTGAGGGTGTCAGCTAAATTTTCAGCGCTTACTCCCAACGGAAAGGTACAAGCTACCGCTGCCAAAGCATTTTCCAAATTATGTCCGCCGGGTATGTTCAATTTTTCAACCGGGAGTATTTTAGTGGTAACACCATCAAGTTTAACCACTATTTCCCCGTTTTGGATAAATACCCCTTGATCTAAAATATGCTTGCGGCTGAAAAATATAACTTGTCCCATTGTTTGTTTTGCCAACAACGCTGTCTGCGGATCATCATAATTTAACACTGTATAATCGAACGGCATTTGGTTGGCAAATATCATGCTTTTTGCTTGAATATAATTATCCATTGACCCATGCCTGTCCAAATGATCGGGGGTAACATTTAAGACAGCTGCCACTTTTGGCCGAAAGGTTTGGGTTGTTTCTAACTGAAAGCTGGAAACTTCAGCAGCAATGATGTCGTCTTCAGAGTACTCTTCAACCGCACTGATTAACGGCAGCCCGATATTCCCGGCCACCAGAGTATTTACGCCGGCATCACGAAAAATTTGTCCTACCAAGCTGGTAGTGGTAGTTTTACCGTTGGTACCGGTAATCGCCACAATAGGTGCCTCGGCAAAGCGAAAAGCAAGTTCCAGTTCGCCAATTACCGGCACATTGGCTTGATATGCCTTTTGCACCACCGAAACCGTTAACGGCACACCGGGACTGACCACTAAAAAATGATACCGCATCGGTTCAGGGTACTGACCTTCCAATGCCAGCTCAATCCCTTGGGCGGCCAATTTTCCTGCCGCTTCACTCAATTGAGCTTTAGATTTGGCATCTGTTAAAGTTACCGCCGCCCCTTTCTTTTTTAGAAATTCTGCCGCAGCAATACCACTGCGGGCAGCTCCGACCACCAATACCTTTTTGTCGTTTAAATGCATTTGTTTTCACCTTCAGTTAAATAAGATTATAAAGGCCGGCCAATCCCAATGCGCCAAAAAGAACGCCGATAAACCAAAATGTAAACACTACTCTGTTTTCCGACCAGCCGCCTAACTCAAAATGATGGTGCAGCGGGCTCATCCGAAACAATCTTCTGCCGGTACTCTTAAATGAAATCACCTGCAGAATTACCGAAAGAGCTTCCAGCACGAAAATGCCGCCGATGATAACCAAAAACAATTCATGACGCGTAAGCACCGCTGCCGAAGCCAAAGCCCCGCCAAGAGCAAGTGATCCGGTATCACCCATAAAAATTTTAGCGGGATAACGATTATAAATCAAAAACGCCAAACAGCCCCCGGCAACTGCTGCCAAAACCACAGCCACCCCGGCATTATCAGTTATTAAAGCAATTGCCGCCAGCGGAAGCGCCGCAATAAATGCAGTGCCCGCTGCCAAGCCGTCTAAACCGTCAGTTAAGTTCACTGCATTGCTCGTTCCCACCATAACCAAAACAGTAAAAGCAAGAAAGCCAATCGGTCCTAAGTCATAGCGCAAACCCTGCTCGACAAAAAAACCCGAGAAAGGAATAACAATGTCGGTGCCTCGTCCTAACATCGTTATCGCCGCAATCCCCAGTCCTAAAGCTAATATAAACTGACCGAGCAGCTTTTCCCGGGCGCGCAGTCCCAGTGAACGCTTCATCCCAATTTTAATAAAATCATCTAAAAAACCGACTAAGCCAAAACCTACGGTAATAACAAGCATGACTAAGCCTTCATTGGCACCGTCAAGCGCAACGCCCCAGCGCAGCAGACTTAAACCGGCTGCAGTAATGCCGATAATAAACATAATCCCCCCCATCGTTGGGGTACCGGCTTTCTGTAAGTGGCGGGAAGGTCCGTCATCCCGAATGTTTTGGCCAAATTTAAGCCTGCGCAGCAGCGGAATCATTGCCGGTCCTAAAACAGCAGTAATGATAAACGAAATGGCAAAAGAAACAGCCAGATATTTACAAATATCATTGGTTAACTCACTCAAATTAACTCCCCCGATGTCTTTTTTACTGAACCTCTTGCTGTAAAGCTTGAGCAATCTCTTCCATCTTCATCCCGCGCGATCCTTTGATTAATACTACATCATGAGCTCTCAGCGATTTTTTTAAGTATTCTATAGCGGCAGTTTTGCCGCCAAACCATTCCACGCATTTTACCCCTGCCGCTTTGCCGCCTTCAGCGATTTTTTCAGCAAGCTCACCAACCGCTACCAATAAATCTGCGTTTGCTGCAGCCAAACCGACTTCATAATGTCCTTTTTCCTCACGCGGACCCAGCTCAAACATGCTGCCTAAAACCGCCACCTGTCTGCGCCTCCCGGCCATGTCCTGCAGCGTTTTTAAAGCCGCCTTGACTGAATCAGGGTTGGCATTATATGTATCATTAATTATAGTTATACTGCCGGTTTCAATTACCTGCAGCCTCATGCCGGTAATTTCCGCCGCCGTCAATCCTTTCGCCGCTTCTTCAAGCGAAAGTCCGCAGTTAACACCCACAGCCAGCGCCGCCAGCGCATTAGATATATTATGCCGACCGGCCAGCGGCAGTTCAATTGTTTTCTTACCGACCGGTGTCACAGCAGTAAATTTCGTAATGCTGCCTTTAATCTCAATATCAGCAGCAGTATAATCCGCTTGACAATTTACCCCAAAAGTAATTATTCTGCCGCGACAGCGGTGAGCTTGAGACAGCGCCAATTCAGAAGCAGGTATTACCGCAAAGCCGTCTGAACTGATATGCTCCAGTATCTCACCCTTTGCTTCGGCAATATTTTCCACCGACCCCAGCAATTCCAAATGAGCTTCACCAATATTGGTGATAACGGCGGCATTGATATCGGCAATTAAACAAAGGGCATCAATTTGCCCTTTGCCCCGCATCCCCATTTCAACCACAACGGCATTATAGCGCTCGTCCAGTTCCAACAGTGTCAGCGGCAGACCAATTTCGTTGTTAAAATTACCTTTGGTTTTTAACACAGAAAATCTGCCGCTCATTACCGCCGCCACCAAATCTTTGGTAGTTGTTTTGCCGTTGCTGCCGGTAATGCCAATAACCGGAATATTAAAGGTGCTGCGGTTGTATTTTGCCAGTTTTTGCATCGCCGTCAAAGTATGCCCTACCATAACCACCGGTATGTCGGACGGCAGATCAGGCGTGGGTTTTGCCAGCATCAGTGCCGCCGCCCCCGCTTCTACCGCCTGTTTGACATAGTCATGGCCGTCAAACCTTTCCCCTGTAAGCGCAATAAACAAATCGCCGGGTTTAAGTTTGCGGGTATCTGTACAAACATTTTTTATTGTCACCCCGGCATCTCCCCGGGTTACCTGTCCGCCAACAGCATCCGCTATTTGTTGAACGGTTAATTTTCTCATACACTTTCACATCCTAATTATTGGCATAACCCAAACTCTGCAGAGCTTCCGCAGCTACAAGCCGGTCATCAAAATCATATTTGGTCCTGCCGATAATTTGATAAGTTTCATGGCCTTTACCGGCTATCACCACTACATCACCGGGTGCAGCTTTTTTTATCGCATAAAAAATTGCTTCCCGGCGATCGGGAATAACGGTATATTCTTCCGACGCAGCATTTGCTTCTTTTACACCGTTTAAAACATCATCAATAATTTTAAGCGGATCTTCGGTGCGCGGATTATCAGAGGTAATTACCGCATGATCACTTAAAGATACACCGATTTTGCCCATAATCGGCCTTTTGGTGCGATCACGGTCACCGCCGCAGCCAAAAACAGCTATTAAGCGGTTTTGGGTAACTTGACGGGCTGATCGCAAAATATTTTCCAACCCATCGGGAGTATGAGCATAGTCTACCACTACACCAAAGGGCTGACCGCATTTGACTGCTTCAAACCGGCCGGCTACGCCGGGCACCCCTTCCAACGCAGAAACCACCGTCTGCGGGTCAAAACCCTGCTCCACAGTACAGGTAAAAGCTGCCAAGGCATTATAAATATTAAACTCACCGGTTAGCTTAAGGTGCAGCTGATGTTTCCCAAATTTTCCGGTAGTAACAAAAGAGACTCCGTCAGCAGTTAATTTAATATTCTCAGCGCTGACATCCGCTTTGTTTCGCAGTCCGTAAGTAACCACAGTACCGCAGGCTGCTTTAATCATGTCCTGCGCACGCTCATCATCGGCATTAATCGCTGCAATCGGTGACATTGCAAAAAGTTTTGCTTTGGCGCGGGCATAATCATCCATATCAGCATGAAAGTCTAAATGATCTTGAGAAATATTGGTAAACACGGCGGCGTCAAAACTAACATCAGCCACTCTGTTTAACGCTAATGCATGAGATGATACTTCCATCGCCGCATGAGTAACGCCGCTTTTCACCATTTGATCAAACAACTGCTGTAAGTCTAAAGATTCCGGTGTAGTATTTACCGCGGGCAGCTCCTTGCCGCCGATGATGTTTTGAATAGTACCGACCAAACCTACTTTTTTACCGGCAGCTTTATAAATTGCACCAATCAAGTGACTGGTGGTAGTTTTTCCGTTAGTACCGGTTACACCGGCCAGCAGTATCTTTTTAGAAGGATGATGATAAAACGCTGCGGCAGCTTTGGCCAATGCCAATCTGCTGTCGGTTACCCGGGCAAACGGAATATTTTTTATCTCCACCGGCTTTTCAACAATTACCGCTGCCGCCCCGTTTTTTACAGCAGCATCAATGTAGCGGTGTCCGTCAGTAACAAAACCTTTCACCGCCACAAACAGAAATCCCGGCTGAACCTTTCGAGAATCATAAGCAATTCCCGAAACAGGCACATCTAAATTTCCTCCGGTATGGCAAACTTCTATGGAAGTAAGCAGTTCTTTAAACAACAAAAGGGGTTCCTCCCTATATAATTTATTTATACTCTATACTAACTATTGTTACCAAAATATTTCTTTAAAAAACTCAGGCGGCCGCAGTGCTGCTACGGCCTTGCCTGAGCAGGTTCTTGATATAAACTTTCTTGAGTTCCGGGTGGCTTAAATGTCACCTTCACCGTCACCCCTTTATCAACCTTCTCACCGGGTTTAATACTCTGATCGGCTGCCAGACCCGTTCCGGAAACCTCTAAATGCAAGCCGATGTCCTCTAAAAGCGCCCCCGCCTCCTTAATGGTACAGCCTGTTAAATCCGGCATTGTTACTTTACCTGAGTTGAGATCACTGGGCGGTGTTAAACTCAGCACCACCGTAGTACCGCTTTCCACTATCGCCCCACCATTAGGAACCTGCTGATAAATGACACTGCCGCTGCCTTCGGTCTTAAAGGCCAAACCCGCTTTACGCAGTTCATTTTGCGCTTCAGATAAAGGCAGGTTTACTACATTAGGTACTTCTATCAGCATGGTTTCTTCCGGTACTTCATAAGGTTCTTTTGGTTTTTCCATGTCTCTCTTTTCAGGAACACCCAAGTAACGCAGTACGTCACGCGCTAACGAACCAAAAACAGGAGCAGCTACTTGACTGCCGTAATAGATGCCTCCCTTGGGCTCGCGCACCATTACCAGTACAGCGATGCGCGGATCTTCAACCGGAGCAAAACCGGCAAAAGAAGCAACATATTTTCCGCTGACATAACCACCGTTAGTACCTACAACCTGGGCTGTACCGGTTTTCCCACCGGCAGGGTAACCTTCCACATAAGCATTTTTACCGGAACCATACAGCACTACTTTTTCCAGTAAGCCTCTTATCTTGTTTGAAGTATCCTCAGATATCACCTTTCTTACTTCTTTCGGCTCGATTTGCTGCACAACTTTATTGCTGCTGTCCCTGATTTCTTTAACAATGTGCGGCTCCATCAGATATCCGCCGTTAATTGCTGCCGATACCGCGGTAATTAATTGAATGGGGGTTACCGCAATTGACTGTCCGATAGAAATTGTCGCCAAATCCAAGTTGGTGACATCTTTCTCCGCTTTAACCAGTCCTTTTGCTTCACCGGGAAGCTCCACACCGGTAAGCTGACCAAAGCCAAATGCCCGAATATATTTATAAAATCTCTCTTTGCCCAGATCAAGCCCTACTTCTATAAATCCGGGGTTGCAGGAATTCTGAATTACCTCTTCAAAAGTTTGACTGCCGTGTCCGCCGGCCTTCCAGCAGCGAATCCGCCGGTCAGCCACTTTAATGTACCCGGGATCATAAAAATGATCAGATGTTTTTACGGTGTTTTCTTCCAAAGCAGCAACAGAAGTAATAATTTTAAAAGTGGATCCCGGCTCATAATTATACCATACCGCAGGGTTGCGGTCCCAAATTGATGACTGATAATCCTGCCAACTATTAGGGTTAAAAGTAGGCCGACTGCCCATCGCCAAAATTTCGCCGGTTTTCGGATCCATAACAATAATTACAGCATTTTCAGGTTGAAATTCATCAACAATTTTATCCAGTTCTCGTTCTACAAAATATTGTATAGTTTGGTCAATTGTTAATACCAAGTTATTGCCCGGCTTTGGCGGAATATATTCGTGCAGTGCATGTGGTATCGGACGCCCGGCAGCATCATACTCTACTACTATTCTGCCTTGTACCCCTTTAAGTTCTTCATCAAATATTTTTTCAATACCAATCAACCCTTGGTTATCCATACCCGTAAAACCTAATACATGCGGAGCCAAGGTTTCTTGTTTGTAAAAACGCTTGCTCTCTTCCGCAAACCCAATACCTTCCAGATCCAGAGCTTTAATTTTTTGGGCGGTATCCCAATCGATTTTTCTTTTTATCCATTCAAAAGAACTGCGCCGCTGCAAAATCTTCAAAATTTTATCTTCATCCATATTTAAAATTTCGGCCAGCTGCTGCGCAGTTTTTTCCTTTTCTTTAACATGCGAAGGAATAACATAAACCGAATCAGAACTAATACTGGTAACCAATTCGTTCATATTGCGGTCATAGATAGTTCCCCGCTTAGCCTCTACCGGCACCTCCCGCATGCGGTAGGTGGCTGCTTCACTTCTTAACTCGTCACCGCGCACAAATTGAATCCAGGCAAGGCGAAAGATCAGACACAATAAAAGTGTCACCGTTCCTATAAACAGCAGCGCAATGCGCTTGCGAATAACAATATTTGTTCTCATTGCAACCTCTCCTATTACCCTGCCTCTAATACCGGTTGCTAATTAATCAGTTTAATAGAATATGTTAAGGTGTTTTAAGAATTCCAGCGCTCTAACATATCGGCAAACGCCTGTACAAACCGGTTCGGTACCGTATCTTTCTTTTCCGCTTTTTGAGGCAAAGTGATACTTTCTAAGCTGCGGCTTTGTTTCTCAGCAAGGGATTTTTGTTGAGCATCTTCACTGTCTGATTGCACCAGGCCGGCATCCAGCAAAACCACATTATCGTCAGCCGGTTTAACCATACCCATTTCATTAACGGCAATTGCTTCAACTTTTTCTAGCGAGGTTATTTTAGTAACCTCCTGCTCCAAATTATGACTTTCCAGCCGTAAATCCGCCAGCTTAGTTTGCAGCAAATCAATTTTATAGCCCAGATAAGCAACTTGAGCAAAATAGTAGGCTACAAACGATCCAATTACAAAACAACTTAAAACCAAGGATACCAAAACAATTTTTTGTCCTGCCGGCATTTTATGAGTTTTTCTTTTGGGTTTCGGCTGCTGTTCTTCAATAGTTTGCGGAAAATCATAATCCAGCTTTTCCCTTGCTAATATCAAGATTTATTCACCCTCCCAGCGGTTTAGAACCTAAGGCATTTTTTCTACAATGCGCA
>CBEUVQ010000038.1:0-19840 GCA_965546615.1 uncultured Peptococcaceae bacterium | reverse complement strand
CGGACCAGTAACGCTCATGCTGCTTATATTGCCTGCTACCAAATCTATCCGGTTACCTTCCTCATCAAGCAGTTGGTAGCCTTCGTAGATTTTGCCTTCATGTATGCCTATGCTTTCTATGGCTTCAAAGGCAGCCTTTTTAACTTCTATCGGTGCTTTCTCTAGTGTTACATCACTGCCGATCACTACTCTGAATTCCTGGATTGATACGTCATTCCATTTTACTGTAGCTGTGAATTCCTTCCTGTCATCGGTTACTAACGGATACCACCAGAAGTAGTTTTCTCCGTCTTTGATATCGTTCCAGCGGTATTCCTGTCCACCTATCTCTACAGTAACTTTGCTGGTATCAATTCCTTCAGGTGCGGTGATTTGTACACCTACTCGGTTGCCGGCATCTCTGCCTAATGCTTCATCTGCAGGATACCAGGCAATTTCTCCACTGGTAAAGGTTATTGTATTACCTTCAACAGTTACTTCCAAGTCTCCACCGGTATTGCCGGGGTCACGTGCTATGCTTCCGGCTACTTCTTCTTCCGGTGCTTTTATAACCGGTGGTTCTTTAACATCATCACTTATTTCAACCTTCTCAGGCTTAGTTTCCATTACAACGCCGTCTGCATTCACTTTAGCTGTTTTAATTTTACCTTCTCCAGTTACTGTTGTCTTAGCGTATATTGCAATTTCATCTATCTGTGCATCTTTTTTCAGCGTAATAACAGCATTTTCTGCCGTTTCGGAAACTGTCAGGCTGTTAACGGTGCCCTCTTTTACTATTACTTCTGCAGCACCGGTTTTTACTTCTACCTCTTCAAAGTCACCGTCGAGGGTTATTTCAGCATCTGCCGGAACTTCTTCACTAACGGTTACTTTTTCAAATCCCGGGCCTTCAGCATCTTCCTCTTCTAAGATAGCTCCAGACTCCAGTTTAACAACTTTAACAGCTGTTTTGCCTTTGGCAACTATTCTTACCCCGTTTTTGCTTACTGTGATGTTTTGCAGATCGCAGTCTTCTAAATGAATACTGTTGGAACCGCCGCCCTTGACGACAGTTTCTCCTTCAACGGTAACGTTTTTCAGCGTTACGTATCCGTCGCCGATGCCTTCGGCAAGAATTAAGTTACCGGTAATAGTAGCATTTTGCAGGGTAACATCCTGTACAGTAATGGTTACGTTACCATTTACAACAGCGGCAGCATTTGCTGTTCCATAAGTACCTTTGCTGCTTAAAGTAACGGATCCGTTAACTGTTTTTCCTGCATTTAAGTCCTCAATTTTATCTGCATTCGTGTAACTGCTGCTACTGCTACCGCCACCGCCACCGCCGCCGGAGGATCTGCTTTCTTTTTCAATTTCATAATCTCCTTCTTGTTTATCCGGTGTAATTTCAGATCTTACACCATCAACGTTTACATAGGCGGTGCCGATTTCTCCTTTACCTTCAATAGTTGCCTTAGCATTTAAAGTCATTTCTTCTACTTTTGTGTCATCAGCCAAATTAATTTCAACATCTTCAGCATCTTCGGTAACGGTTAGGTTTTTAACAGTGCCTTCTTTTAAAGAAAGTTTTATCTCGTCAGCAGCCACTTCTACCTCTTCAAAGTCACCGGACAGTGTTATTTCAGCATCTGCCGGAACTTTTTCGGTAATAATTACATCTTCAAAACCGGAACCATCAACAGAAACTTCCTCTAAAACTGCCTCAGATTCCAGCTTAACAACTTCAACAGATGTTTCGCCTTTGGCAGCTATCCTTACCCCGTCTTTATTTACCGTAACAGCGGGCAGCTCACAGTCTTCTAATTCGATACTGTTGGCGCCGCCGCCTTTGACGGTAGTTTCTCCTTTAACGGTAACGTTTTTCAGGGTTACATCTCCGTCACCGATCCCTTCAGCCAGCAGCAAATCACCGGTAATGATGACGTTTTGCAGCGTAACATTAGGTACACTGATAGTTACGTCACCTTCAACGGTTTGTGTGCCGCTTGTCGGGCCATATGTTCCGGCTTCATTATACTCAGTTGCTTTTGGCGTTTCCGGTTCTGCAGCTTTACCGTTAACAATGCGATCTAAGGTTACAATTGCTTCTGCCCGGGTAATTGATCTGGTTGCTTTAAAGGTTTGATCGGGATAGCCACCCATGTAACCTTTTTCAACTACCGCTGCAATTGCGCCTTTGCTCCACTGCGGTATAGCTTGTGCATCTTTAAAGCTGTTGACCGCATTTAGGTTTTCTGCTCCGAGTTTTAAGATTCTCGCCAGCATGGAAGCTACTTCCTGCCTGGTGATTTGGTTATTAGGCTTTATTGTGCCATCTTGATAGCCGGAAATATAACCGGCTGCTTTCGCTTTGGCTATTTCACCTGCAAACCAATCAGTTGATGAAACATCAGTAAAGTTAATTTCTGCTGTTTCAGTGAATCCTAAAGCTCTGTTTACTAAAGTTACAAATTCTGCTCTTGTGATACTGTTGTTGGGCTTAAAGGTTCCATCAGCATAACCTTTGGCTAACCCTTGTTCTACCCAACTGCTAATTTGGTTCTGAGCCCAATGCCCTTGAACGTCTGTCGGCTGGGCAGATGCCAATCCGGCAAAAGCCAGCAGCATACACAGTGCTAAACATAGAGCAACAGAAATTTTACCTTTGGTATTCAACTTTTTCCCCCCTGAAAAGTTTTAAAAAATTGTTTTAAAAAACTTAAAAACTCTTTTTTTCGATCCCTCCTTTGCTTAATCGAAATAGAAAGTATTTGTTATAGATATAGAAATAAAAAGAGGCAACACAAGCAAATTATGCTGTACAGCACATAATTACTTGCATTGCCTCTTATTGGGCTTTACTTATTTTTTTAAACTTTTATCTAACCGGGGGGTAATTAGATAAGAATGTTTACCTTACTTCCACATTTTCGATACCTTTAGTTTTGATAAGCATAATGCGTTTACATTTGTTGCATTTAATTTCAATGGTGTTTTCTCTGACTATACACAGCAGTTTGTTGCAGATACATCTTTGCTGCTCACTGGTTTCACCGGCGGTATCAAATTTTTCGACATTAAAGCTTGTCATATCACATCGCCTCCAAAGTCCAAATACAAAAAACAAAATTGCCGAATTTCGGTGCTGCTATAACTTAAAAAAACCGTAAGATCTGTAACCATACGGCCAAAGCACTGAGCCATTTACAAAATATCTATCCAATGTCAACATTGAACTGCTATTATTTTAGACAATTTCTACGACAATATGGAAAATCCTTCTTCTTACAAGCTTATTTTCCATATTTTTTTCTTATGCGTGAAATAACTTAAATTTGCAATGTTTTAAGTACGCTTTCCTAAGAGATTACTATGGTATAAAATAATTTAATACAGGCATAAAAGGAGGCGATTTTTGTTGCGGTTCAATTTTCGCTGCCCAACCAAGGTTTTTTTCGGCAGCAGCTGCGTTAACAAACATAGTAATGAATTTTCATCTTTAGGTAAAAAAGCATTAATTGTTACCGGTGGCAATTCTTCTAAAAAAAACGGTTCGCTGGATGATGTACAAAACGCATTAAAAAAGGAAGGTATCAGCTATCAGTTGTTTGACGAGGTGGAGCAAAACCCCACCTTAGCCACTGTCTATCAAGCAGCGCAGCAGGCCAAAGATTTTGGTGCAGAGTTTATAATTGGCATTGGCGGCGGTTCACCAATGGACGCCGCTAAAGCAGTTGCGGTACTGGCAGTAAATAATCTCAGTGAAGAGGATTTAATGGCTCGCAGGTGGACAAACCGCCCGCTTCCGGTTGCTGCGCTGCCCACCACAGCGGGAACAGGCAGTGAGGTTACCCCTTATGCAGTGCTCACCGTACCCTGGGCGGAAACCAAAATGTCCATCGGCGGTGATGATTTGTTTCCTGCACTGGCTTTTATGGATGCGCGCTATACAATAAACCTGCCGTGGGAGGTAACCGTCAACACCGCGGTAGATGCTCTGTCTCACAGCATTGAGGGGTTTATCAATACCGAAGCATCGGTATATTCTGATTTGCTGGCTCGGGAAAGCATTGCCATTATTGGTTCGGTACTGCAAAATATTGAAGCTGAAAATATTACACTGGCCGAACGCGAAGAACTGCTTTACGCTTCAATGCTGGCCGGAATTGTTATTGCTCAAACCGGCACCAACTTTATTCATGCGTTAGGTTATCCGTTAACTTATTTTAAGGGATTACCGCACGGCTTGGCCAACGGGGTGCTAATGCAGGCTTCGTTAGAATTGATGGCTGAAGGCAGTCCGGAGAAGGTAGACCAGATATTGGCGGCAGTCGGCTGCGACAGCACTGCCGAGGTAGGTTCACTGTTGAATAAGCTGCTGCCAAAGGTAAATATTAAGCTGACCGCCGAAGAACAAAAACTGTATGCGCAAAAAACACTGCAGACTAAAAACATGGCCAAATGCCCTCATCGGCCGAATGAATCAGATATTTTGCGCATTTTTGAGAAAAGCAATCTGGTATAGATATTGTTAAGTGTTTTTATTGCTTGTAAGGTTGTTTAAAGGGCAGACGCACCGGTCTGCCCCTATAATTTTTAGCATAATGTGATGTTATGCAGAACAACCGCTGCATTGTTCCGATACTTTTTCTTGACAGAGCGGTCAAAACCACTCAGTACAACTTAATCCCGCATTGATTTATCAAAATCATTCTTCTCAAAACCCTTTTTAATCAGCAGATCTTCCAATCTTTCCACTCTCCTTGTTAAATCACCGCTGCGTTTAAATAACACAATTACTAAAACTAACGGCAACATTAAAAATAAGATCAGCACCAGAAAATTAAGCAGTTGAAAAACCAACGTACCATTCATTGTCATTCTCCTCCCTCCTCTTTAAGAAGTATTTTTATTCGCACAGTAAAATACCTTTAAGTTGATAATAGATATTCAGTAACACCACGCCTTTTACCTCCATAAAATTGTATTAACGACACCGATTTTTACGGAGGCTTTATTATGGAAATTGCACTTTGCTCCATTGCTGTACTTTTTATTGTCAACGGTTTGGCATTGGTATCCTGCATTGCCTCGAATGCTTCACCGCAGCCGCTGTCCAAAGAGGAAGAATTAGCTTATCTAAAACTGCTGCAGCAGGGTGACGAAAAGGCCTTTAATATTTTGGCAGAACGCAATTATCAGCTGGTTAATCAAGTAATCAAAAAACATCGAGGTGAACATGACGAAGAAGAGCTGATCAGCGCAGGCACTGTCGGGCTTATAAAGGCACTTAAAAGTTATCGGCCAAGTGATGATATCTCTTTAGCGGCTTACATCGAGCAGTTTATTGCATGCGAAGTTGAAACGACACTGCAGGCTAAAAAGCTAAGGGACTGCTTAAAAAACGAACCGGACAGTTCGCAGCAGCCCCGCAGGTATCTTCAGTTATAATTCGGTCAGCTGTCGCGCTGACTCATTTTTGAAATCATAGAAGCCAGTTCGTGTTTCTCTTTTTCGGTACCGTTTTCCCATAACTCTTTGAGCAGACGCTGCTCATCATTGGCCGGATCAAAGTTGTTGGCCAGAAAATCGCCGATTTTGGTGGCAGCATCTTCTATAGTTTCTTCGGATAAACCAACACGCTCTCCCAGTTTTGCCGCTGCCCCCATAACATTTTTCCATTTATGCCAATCATGACCAATCTCCAATTCAAATCACCTCCTGGTGATATTATTTCATTTTGTCAAAATGCAATTCATAAAATAAGCTTACGCTGCTGTAATTGTGCAAATAAAAGTTCTATAATAAACGTTCGGGTAAGCAGGAAAATAAAATGCATTTGGTCGAATACGTTAGTCGCCAAAAACCAACCCTCAAAGGAGGTCGTATTCGCCAAATGCATTATTATAATGATTTTACCAAAAATGTTCTCGACTTAAAAGACGTTATTATTCATGATGTAAAGCACGAAAACGCTCAAATTATAGTATGAAATCTATTGCTAATGAATATGGCTTATAGCCGCTTGCTTATCTTGCCTGGCCCAAAAGAACCGGATTATTTTTTCTACCAAAGTGTGTTAGATAAGCCCCGCATCACTCAACATCTGTTCCGCTACATCACGGACATTGCCGCCTTCGTCCACCATAAGATTATATTTTTGCATATCTTCATCGGACCACTTGCCTTTTAATTTTTTCAAAGCTTCCACCACGTCAGGGTTTTCATCGGCAAAACTCTGTTTCATAATAGGAACACAGTAGTAAGGCGGGAAGAATTGCTTGTCATCTTTCAGGTTGACAAAACCAAACTTGGCAATACGCCCGTCAGTTGCATAGGAAACGTTAACGTCCAGTTCGCCGTTGGCTAAAGCCTGGTAAGTCAACCCCTGATCCATGGTTTTCAAATCTTTGAAAGCAAGGCCAGGATAAGCTTTAAGCATTCCCGGATAACCGTCAATACGGCTTGCAAACTCGGAATCGCTGCCTATTATCATATCATCCGAAATTCCGATTAAATCGGAAATTTTTTCTAAACTGTATTTTTCCGCTGTCTCCTTGGTAACGGAAAGAACGTAAGTATTATTAAATCCCATCGGTTCCAGCCACAGGATACCGTATTCCTCGGCAAAACGCGATTTAACAAATTCGTAAGTTTCTTCCGGGGATAATATCTCCGTCTGATTTAATATGCCGCTGTAACCTGTGCCGGTGTATTCGGGATAAATATCTGCATCACCGTTTTTCAAAGCGTTGAAACAGAGCATGGTACCACCAAGTTCGGATACTTCTGTTTTATATCCCTGGGACTCCAAATAAACCGAGAGCATCTGACCCATCAGGCGCTGCTCGGTATAATTCTTGTGTACTATTTTTATGGTTTTAGCATCTTCTCCTTGCGAACAACCGGCTACAAACAGCAGAAGAGAAAGAACAAGAGATGTAAACAGTGTAAATTTCATTACTCTTTTCATATTATTCCTCCCTCGTATGTGATTAGTACAGCGTTCTTTTTGCTTTTATTCCTTTGGACGTCAGCATACGTTCCGTCAGGCCAAGCAAGAAGTCTACTAAAATCGCCAGGAGAGCGGAAAAGACGGCACCTGTCAGAATCATAGGCGTGTCGTACATGCTAAGACCCCGGTAAATAAAATCACCAAGTCCCCCCGCAGCAATCAGGGTCGCAATGGTAGTAATACCGATGCTGGTAACCGCGGCAATACGGATACCTCCCATAATAACAGGGAGCGCCAGTGGAACCTCGACTTCAAACAAAACTTGGAAGCGTGACATTCCCATACCGACAGCGGCCCTGATAATGGCGGAATTAACATTTTGAATTCCTATGAGGGTATTTTTAATGATAGGCAGCAAAGCATATAGAAAAAGAGCGAAAATCGCGGGCTTTGTGCCGATACCGAAAAGGGGCATGGCAAAAGCGAAGAGGGCCAGGGATGGAATGGTCTGAATTACGTTGGCAATATTTAAAACTGCAACGGTAAGCTGCTTATGGTTGACGATCAAAAAGCCTACCGGTATGCCTATCAGGCAGGCAAGTCCAACCGCCGCAAAGGAAAGTGAAATATGCTCCAGAGTTTTTTGGATAATATCAGGCCAGTGGGACTGAATAAATTGATTAGTTAGTTGCAAAATTTCCATATCAATACTCCTCTTTCCCAGGTATAATTTGACTGAGAACGTTTAAAATACTGGTATTTGTAATAATGCCTACCAGTTCGTCATTGTTGTTGACAACCGGGCTGAAAAGAATTCCGTTTTGTTCCCGAAGTGAAATAACCTCTGTCAGGGGCATATCTTCGGGGATTTTAAGGATATCAGTCTTCATAATTTCCTTCATCTTTACTGTCCCGCTGAAATTAGTGTGTATCCGATTGATTCCCACCAGCCCCTGTATACGATTCTTTCCATCCACCACTACGACCACGGAAGTGTTATGTTTTTTCATAATTTCTATGGCCTGAATGGCAGAACGATTGGCATCAACCTTCACAAATTCCCGCGACATCACGTCTTTTGCTTTAAGCAGGTCTGGTGTATTCCATAGTCTTTTCTGACCGATAAATTCCGCAACGAATTCGTTAACCGGATTTTTCAGGATCACTTCGGGAGTGTCGCACTGGACTATTTCGCCGTTTTGCATAATTGCAATTCTGTCGCCCAATTTAATAGCTTCATCGATATCATGAGTTACAAAGACGATAGTTTTTTTCATCTCATCATGCAGTCGCAGCAATTCATCCTGCAACTGTTCCCGAGTGATAGGATCCAGTGCGGAAAAAGGCTCGTCCATCAAAATAATATCCGGGTCATTGGCCAGCGCCCTGGCAACGCCTACCCGCTGCTGCTGACCTCCCGAAAGCTCGCTAGGGTAGCGGTCGGCATATTGCTCGTAAGGAAGGCCGATGATCTCCATAAGTTCTCGTACCTTTTTATCCACCTGAGCAGGATCTTTCTTGCATAACAGTGGCACGGTAGCAATATTTCGAGCGATAGTTCTATGGGGGAATAAACCAATATCCTGTATTACATAACCGATATTTCGGCGCAGATCGTTTTTGTCGATACTTCTGATATCTTTGCCTTTGATAAAAATACTTCCGCTTGTAGGTTCGATGAGGCGGTTAATCATCTGCAGAGTAGTCGTCTTGCCGCAGCCGCTCTCACCGATAAGCACCACCAGTTCCCCTTCCTGAACAACAAGATTGAGATCCTTCACTACGTATGTGTTTGGGCTATAAGATTTGCAGACGTTTTTTAGTTCTATCATAGTAATTCCCTCGTCAAAACAAATTGGATTTATAACAACTTATAACAACTTGAAAGTTGGTAGTTTATTTACACAGACCCCTACGCGTTTTTTAACAAAGGAACCCCGGTATTGTATAATCTATACCGGGAAACAACCGGCATAAAACCGCTACATTTTATCGTAAATATCCTTTAGCTCCAAATCAGAAATTTCTCCAGCTTCGTTTTTTTTCTTATACGCAAGGGCCTCGGCGACAGCAGCCTTCCAATTGTCGGTTGAAAGCTTACCTCTGGACCGGCGTACCTTCAGGCGATTGTATACCTTTTCATATTCAAGGCGCGCGGGCGTTTTGCCCTCCCGTCGCGCTTCCTTTTTATGCGCACCAACTTCCCGGCAGGTACGCCTGGTATCTCCAGGAGCGATATTCAAGCAGTAGCAAATGTTGTAAGCTTTCATCAGCAGAAAAAACTTCCCGCAGTTGTGACAGCGCCGCGGGACGTTGCCCTTCATCAGTCCCCGGAAAAAATCTGCATGCAAAAAAGAAGCTATAGACCCCCAAACCATTCGTTCAGCAACGACATACTTCTGCGGCTCTTCCGGATCGGGCATGGCTGTGTACCCAATTTGTGCATTGCGATCCTGCAGAAATTGATACTTCTGGTCGTCCGAAAGCAAGTCGGCAATTTTTTCTTGCAATTCCCTGTCAGACAAAAAATCATTGACAGCAAGAGCGTAATGCTCCGCATTACGCCGTTTGACCCGTTCGAAAAAAGAATCCAGCATGGTGCAGACATTGACACGAAAGGTGTTAAGCTCTTCCGGAATGTCCGTCAATCTTTTCATAAAGCCGGTCAGGAACTCGCTATCAGTAGTTTCCGACAGTAGGTTACTGGCAAATTCTCCGTTCATATGTTTATACGGCGGCAAAGTCATTATACTATCCAGGAGCTCTTCCAACTTCTCCCGCACGGCAGAACCCGAAACAAGGTCCTTTGGGGTCTGTGTATTAAACAGATCAGCATTCAAAACTTCCACTGTTTCATCTGTTTTTTGCCTCAAAGTAAAAATCTGCTCGTCTGACAGGTTCAGCACATCGGTAGAAACCTGACCCACAGGCAGCACCTTACCGTCTATACTGACTCGGTCGTTCCAAAAATGCACAGTGAATTCCATAATGCCATTTCCTTTACCACTGACGGGCTCCATTCCGTTTGTCACCAGGCAGCCCCCCTTGTTGGATAATCGTGCAGGATATATCTGACCTCCCTCAAACTTTTATACCCTCTTTCCACCACTTTTACTATTGTAACAGATTGATATAATTAAGTAAATCGGTTACAAATATTTTGCATTTAATGAATAATTGCCGCAGACATGAAACCGCCGGCATTCGAACAAATATCTGCCACCCCAACATTTGACAAAGAACCCAAATAAAAAAGCCAAGCTTGAAAGTTAAGCTTGGCTTTGAAATTAAAGTAAATCATTTAATTTTTTTGCTATCTCCGGCTTGGGGGTAAAGCCGACGATTTGATCAACTTTTTTGCCCCCTTTAAAGAATACCAAATTGGGAATACTCATCACCTGATACTGTTTAGCCAGAGCTTGGTTTTGGTCTACGTTGACTTTACAAATTTTAACCTTACCGGCGTATTCTTCTGCTAATTGATCCAAGATCGGTGCAATGCTGCGGCAGGGACCGCACCAGCCGGCCCAAAAGTCAACCAATACCGGAACATCCGACTTTAACACTTCCGCTTCAAAATTAGTTTCGTTTAATTCCAGTGCCACATTACCACCGCCTATTAACAATCTTTTCTTTATATATTAGCAGAATTTTCGCACAGAAACCACCTGTTTCCAAAAATTAGATTCCTCAGCCGCCGGCGTGGTGGTCACATGAACCTCCCTTAGTAAAAAAACCGGTCATTAACTGCTGCACTTTTTCGCTTCCGCAGTTAGGGCATTTAACTTGATCTTTTTCAGAAATGGAAACCATTACAGTAAATTTATGATCACACTCTTGACAGCGAAAATCATATGTAGGCATTGCATTCCCTCCAACATTATGATAATTCTGAGCGCTTAAAGAGCTGTATAAAATTTAGTATAAACTGTAATTCTTTTTCGTTCAAGTTGGTAATCAAACTTAACACCGACTGCACATTGGGATGCACCAGCAGTTCCCGCAGTTCAGGATTCATCAAACTAACCACTTGATCAACCGCACCGGATTCCATAATAAAGTAACAAGGCGAAACCCCCATTACTTCAGCCAACTTTTCCAGCGTCTTTAAAGAAGGCTGTACTTTTCCCTGCTCAATTTGCCCGATCAAACCGGCTGTAACACCCGCTAAGTTTGCCAGCTGAGCTTGGGTTAATCCGTACTCTTCCCGCAGTGATCTTAATTTATGTCCCAGTGTACCTTCGTGTCCCATCAGTGAACTTACCGGTATGCCTAACCCTTCTGCCAGCCGCTTCAGCGTATTAAGTGCAGGATAAACCGTTCCGCGCTCGATTTCACTTAAATATGAAAGCGAAATACCAACCTTCTCCGCAAGTTCCTGCAAAGACATATTGTTTTCATTGCGGATAATGCGAATTTTTTCTCCCAATGCCAGGCCGGTATCGGTTATTTCACCTTCAATCAGCTGAGTTTTCGGCACATTTAAGGCATTTGCCAGTTTTTCAATTGTTTTCAGCGAAGGACGCTTTGATGCTCGCTCAATTTCACTTAAATATGATAAAGACAACTTAGCCCGCTTTGCCAAATCCTGTAATGTGTAGCCGCGCTCCTCCCGAAGCGCACGTATCCGTTCTCCCCGAACTATCATCATTCACACCCCGTTTAGTGAAATTTTTCTCTAAAGTCTTGCTATTATTCTACTATATGCTCACTATCTCGTCAACGCAGGCAGGCTTAATGTTTGTTCAATTATTTCCTTAAATACCGGGGCGGCACTTTCTCCACCGCTGATGCCCTGCTCTGCCAGTACAGTAACTGCATAGCGCGGGTTGTTCAGCGGAGCATAGCCGGAAAACCAAGCATTTACTTCCTGCTGACCGGGCAGCTCGGCAGAACCGGTTTTTCCTGCACTGCCGTAGTTTTCTACCATTGCTTTTTGAGCAACCCCTTCTCTTACCGCAAGAGACAAAAGTTCTCGCAGCTGAGCTGCGGTAGCGGCAGAAATCGCTTTATAACTGCTGCCCGGGGCAAAACGCTTTACCACTCTGCCATCGGCAGTGCGCAGTTCACGTACCAAACGGGGCGGTATATACGTACCGTTGTTTACTAATGTGTTTAACATCGCGGTGAGCTGTACCGGCGAGGCAAGTACCGGCCCTTGGCCAATGCTGCTGTTCACCAAATTATATTTTTCCGCAATTTTATTTAAGTTCTGCCGCGAATCAGGCGTAAAGGGGTAACCAATAACCGTTTGATTATCCAGCCCCAACCGGCGGGCGTATTCAATAATTTTTTCCGGCCCTAATTTTAGTGCCAGCTCCGCAAATACCGGGTTGCAGGATTGGGCAAAAGCCTGTTCAAAGGTAATGGGACCGTGCCCTTCCTTATGCCAGCAGCTCACTAAATCCGCTTTTTCACCTAAACAAACAAAGGTACTTTGGGTTGTAACCAATCCCTCTTCAAGTGCGGCAGCAGCAACAACAATTTTAAAGATTGAACCCGGCTGGTAAAGCGCGGTACAGTGGTCAATAAATGTATCGGTTGATGCATTAGTCAGCAATTCCGAAACTTTTGCCGGATGAAAGTTTGGGCGGCTGGCCATCGCCACTATATCACCGCTGCGCACATCCATAACCACTACCGCACCGCTTTTTATTTTTTCATCCATTACTTGTTCCACAATTTTCTGCACACGGTAATCAATGGTGGTGACCACATCGCAGCGTCCGGAGTCCGGTTTGTTTACCTCAACTTTAAAACCAATGCCTTCCAGCAAGTTACCGGCAGCATCTTTCACCGCCATAACCTGCCGCTCCGGTTCGGCAGCTTTTAAATACTGTTCATAATATTTCTCCAGCCCCATTTTGCCCACCAAATCATTCAAGGCATACTGCTTTTGAGATTGAGCAGTTAATTTGGCAAGCATTTCTTTTGATGTAATACTGCCTAAGTGGCCAATTAAATGTACCGCCAACGGCTGCCGATGATAGCGGTATTCCACCGGCAGCACCATTACACCGGTACAGGCGGCCGCTTTTATTTTGTTAATCTGATCCAAATTCAGCTGATAAGGCAGAATGCCGCTTCCTTGAGAAAAATGCTTCATTATCTCGGCACTGTCTGCCCCGACAATACCGGCCAGTGTTTGCGCTGTCCCGAAAGGATCATCCATCATAGCAGGAAACACAACAACCCGCTCCTGCAGGCCCACACCGGTTAATGATTTTAGGTTGCGATCCAGTATATCTCCCCGCTGGATATCTTCCAGCACTACTTTAACAGAGCGCTGCTCCAATGCCCGCCGGGCATATTCCGGCCCGTGGGCAATCTGCACATCTATCAACCGAGCTGCAATCGGTACAAACAATATCAGCAGCAGATAAAAAGTTTTCACCATTCTTTTTTGTTGAAATAAATACATCAGTACGCACCTTGATTGAATTAACTTCCATTTATTACCTATAATGCGCACTGCTAAAAAATTTTATACGATGCCGCTACTTAGCCACTTGACGCAGCATGCTCCAGCTCTCTACCGGTCGGGGAAGGGGAATTTTAAGCATTTGCTGTGGGTGCGGTGCATTAGGCTGCGCCTGCCCTTCCAAATTGTAAATTTCTGATACAGTGAATACAAAGTTTTCACCTTTGGGTTGAGCAATTTCAATAGTATCGCCCACCGCAAAGTTATTGCGCTGCTCTACCTCCGCCATTTGTGTATTGGCATCATAATTTTTTACTACCCCTACAAAACGGTAATCCCGCCGGTACTGCGAAGATTTATCAGACTGCGCCTGCTGCCCCGGGCGGCCAAAGAAAAACCCGGTAGTATAGTCGCGATGGCTGACTTTGGATATTTCGTCCAACCACTGCTCATTCAAGGCGTAGTTGGCAGGATCGGCAAAATATTGATCAATTGCTTGGCGGTAGCATTTTATCACTGTAGCTACATAGTGCACGCTTTTCATGCGTCCTTCTACTTTTAAGCTGCTTACCCCGGCATTAATCAGCTGAGGCAGATGTTCGATTAAGCACAAGTCGCGCGAGCTCATAAAGTAGGTGCCGCGCTCATCTTCTTCCACCGGAAAGTATTGACCGGGTCGTTTTTCTTCTACTAAGTGATATTTCCAGCGGCACGGCTGGGCGCAGTCGCCGCGGTTGGCATCACGTCCGGTGAGAAAATTGCTCAAAAGGCAGCGCCCGGAATAAGCCATACACATAGCACCGTGCACAAATACTTCTAATTCTACATCAACACGGGCGGCGATTTCTTTAATTTCTTTCAACGACAGCTCGCGGGCAAGCACAATTCTCTTTACTCCTTGATGCTGCCAAAACTTGGCACTAAGCCAGTTAGTAGTATTTGCCTGGGTGCTGAGGTGTATGGGTAAGTCCGGTACGGTTTGGCGTACTACAGTAACCATACCGGGGTCAGATACAATTACCCCGTCCACCCCGATATTTTTTAGTTCTGAAAAATACTTGGGCAGCCGATCAATGTCATCATTGTGAGCTAAAATATTTACTGCTGTATAAACATTGGCCTGATGCTTGTGGGCAAACTCAACCGCCTCGGCTAATTCGTCCAAATCGAAGTTGCCGGCGCCGGCCCGCAGGCTGAACTGTTTACCGCCAAGGTAAACAGCATCAGCACCATAGATAACTGCCGCTTTTAATTTTTCTAAATCTCCCGCTGGAGCAAGCAGTTCCGGTTTTTTCATTTTAAGATATCAACTCCTGCGCTACAGGTATTTTGCTTTCTTTTGATTGTGTTCATCCAGTGTAGTAGAAAAAGAGTGACTGCCGTCCGGTTTGGCAACATAGTACAAATAGCTGTGTGTTTCGGGATTAACAGCTGCTTTTAGTGATGCCTCTCCCGGTGAAGCAATCGGACCGGGCGGCAGCGATTTTGTTTTATATGTGTTGTAAGGCGAATCAACCTGTAAATCTTTATTCAGCACCAATTCTTTATGCTCACCTAAAGCATACAGTACCGTTGCATCAATCTGCAGCGGCATACCTTTTTTTAAGCGGTTTTGAATCACCCCGGATATAAGCGGGCGGTCTTTGGCCACTACCGCTTCTTTTTCAATCATTGACGCTATTGTAACTGCCTGATGCACTGAAAGGTTGAGTTCCTCGGCCTTTTGGGCAAAGTTTAATTTATCTATTTCCGCAGCAAAACGTTCCAGCATCATTGAAATAATTTCTTCTTCAGTAGCCATTTTGGAAATTTTATATGTGTCCGGGAAAAGGTAGCCTTCTAAAGCATAGTTGGTATTTTGGGCACCTTTTAAAAATGAGTAGTTAAAATCTCCTTCTTTACAAAGCTGTATAAATTTATCTTTATCAGCATATCCTTTTTGGGCAAGCATTGCAGCAATTTCCTCTACGGTGTAGCCTTCCGGAACGGTAAAGCTGTACAGCACCTGCCTGCCTTTAACCAGTTGGTTCATTATTTCCGGCACCGACATAGCGGCACTTAACTGATACTCGCCGGTTTGAATTTTACTGTCCAACCCCTTATAGCGGGAATATATTCGAAACGCAAGCCCACTTTTGATAAGGTGTTTATCCTCCAGCATTTTGGCTACCGAAGCACTGCTGCTGTTAGCAGGTATATCCACAATCACCGGTGTTTTTTCCTGCGCAGCAGCGGGTTCAAGCATTGACTGCCAGTACATCACTAATCCACCTGCCGCCGCTGCTAACAGCATTAAGCCGATGATTATTTTGCCGCCGAAACTTATGCCTTTGTTCGCCAACGCTCTCTCCCCTTATCTCACAAAATCATTCAATTATATCATTTCTTTGCAAATTCTGGCAACATGCCGGTTTCGGCAGCTCATTCCGCTGCAGTTGGGCAGACTGCTGCTGCTTTTAAAGATGTGCCGAAAAGCTGTACTGCATAACATAAGGGATAATAAAAAAGCACGAGATTTACTCTCGCGCTTTTTGGCTTCAATATGCATTTAAAAAACAGGAATAACTGCTCCGGCATAGTTTTCTTCAATGAATGCCTTTACTTCGTCGGACTGCATAGCCTCAACCAGTTTTTGAATTTCTTCGCGGTTTTCATCACCTTCTCTTACTACCAAAATGTTGGCATAGGTATCAGCTGCCTCCGATTTGGCATCTTCAGCCACCAGTGCGTCATCCGGTGTAAGATCCGCGTCAACAGCATAGTTACCGTTAATTACCGCTCCGTCCAAATCCTCCAGCGCCCTTGGCAGAGCAGCTGCTTCCATTTCCATTATTTCAACTTTTGCTTCAACGATATCTTTTTTAGTAGCGGAAATACCGACACCGTCTTTAAGTTTAATTAAACCGGCTTTTTCCAGTACCACCAAAGCACGTCCGCCGTTAGTAGCATCGCCGGGGATGCCGATTTTCGCACCTTCTTTAAACTCGGCAGCATCTTTCACTTTTTTAGAATACAGGCCCATTGGCTCAAAATGAATTTTCGCTACCGAAACCAGTTTAGTACCCTGTTTTTGGTTAAAATCATCCAAATACGGCTGATGCTGGAAGAAGTTGGCGTCTAAATCACCGGCATCCAAGCTGGTGTTGGGAATAACGTAATCAGTAAACTCTTTAACCTGCAGTTCAATACCTTGTTCCTGCAAAAGCGGTTTTACCACTTCTAAAATTTCAGCGTGCGGTACCGGGGTAGCACCAACTAAAATAGTTTTTGCTGCTTCATTTGCTGCGCTGTCTGTGTCCTGTGCGGCATCATTGGCGCCGCATCCTGCTGCGACCAGTGCCAGCACTAAAGTTAGGGCAAGAATAACCTTTTTCATTTCAATTTCCTCCTTAATATTGTTATTTATTGTTATTTTTTATTAACTTTGTTGGCCAGCCAACTGCCGGCAGACTGAATAACTTGAACCATTACCACCAAGATTACCGCCACTGCCCAGGTGGTAACTTGGTCAAATCGCTGAAAGCCATAGCGGTAAGCTAAGTCACCTAAGCCGCCGCCGCCCACCACACCGGCCATTGCGGAATAGCCAATTACCGTTACGGTGGTAATCGTTAAACCTAAAATAATGCCGGGCAGCGCTTCGGGAAGCAGTACTTTGGTAATAATTTGCATTGGTTTTGCTCCCATCGATATCGCCGCCTCTACCACACCGCGATCAATCTCTTTGAGCGAGGTTTCCACAATGCGGGCAACAAACGGTGCCGCCCCCACAACCAACGGCACCGTTGCCGCAGCTGTACCCACTGTGGTGCCGACGATAATCCGAGTAAGCGGAAAAAGAGCAATAAGCAGAATAATAAACGGCAGCGAACGAAACACGTTGGTAATCCAGCCCAAAAAATATGAAATCTTCGGGCTTTCTAAAACATGACCGCGCTCAGTAGTTACCAACAAAACACCCATCGGCACACCAATCAGTGTGGAGAACAGCATCGTTGCCCCCACCATCACCAGTGTTTCAACTGTAGCGGTCCACAAATCCGGGCTTATTTCAATGATATGGTTGATAAGTTCAGTCATTGTTAATCACCTCAAGCTGCAGGCCTTGATGAGCCAAGTATTGTTGGGCTTTTGTAATATCATCTTTTTTACCGGTTAACTCAATAATTAATACGCCAAAAGGGGTATCCTGTAAATGATCAATATTGCCGTAAAGAATATTGGCATTAACATTAAACTTTCTTACAATTTCCGAAATCACCGGTTTTTCAGTATGATCGCCGATAAAAGAAATGCGAACCACCATCCCGTCACCGGCATGACCGATGCGCTGTCTGACCGCTTCCGGCACTTCGGTGTTGATTACTGTCTGCACAAAAGCTCTGGTGGTAGCATGCTGCGGTCTGGTAAACACATCAACCACCGTGCCCATCTCAATTATATGACCGCCCTCCAGCACCGCCACAGTGTCACAAATCTCGGTAATTACCGTCATTTCGTGGGTAATGATCATAATGGTCAGATCCAGTTTGCGGTTAATATCTTTTAGCAGCTTTAATATAGACTTGGTGGTTTCCGGGTCTAACGCCGAGGTGGCTTCATCACAAAGCAGCAGCTTCGGATTATTGGCCAGTGCCCGGGCAATACCCACCCGCTGTTTTTGACCGCCGGACAGCTGAGCAGGGTAAACATTCGCTTTATCGCTTAAACCTACCAAATTAAGCAGTTCATCTACGCGCTGTTTAATTTCATTTTTCGGGGTGCCGGCAATTTCCAACGGAAAGGCCACATTGCCAAACACCGTGCGCGATGAAAGCAGATTAAAGTGTTGAAACACCATCGCAATTTCCCGGCGGGCCATTCTTAAATCATCATCGTTTAAAGCGGTAATCTCTTTACCGTCAATGGTGATGGTGCCGCTTGTTGGTTTTTCCAACATATTCAAGCAGCGCACCAGCGTACTTTTACCCGCACCGCTGTAACCGATTATGCCAAAGATCTCACCTTTTTGAATGTGCAGGCTGATATTGTCCAGTGCCGGCACTGTGTTTCGACCGTTAGTATATGTTTTGGAGAGGTTTCTTATTGTGATCATTGGTCATCAGCTCCTTTACGCAAAAAACAAAAACCTCTTCTGACAGACAGAAGAGGCATTCCTCACCACACCTCTCTCATCTCCCAGAAGTAAATACTTCTGCAGGAATTGGCACCTTTCCCCACAATGGGGTGGTTGCCGGGTTTCATCGGGCCAGTCCCTCCACCTCTCTGGATAAGAGAACAAAACTGTTTTTGTTTGTTCACACACATACTTTACTACCAATCAGTGCTGATGTCAACAAAAATATTATTAACTTTCACGGAAAAAGTCGAACTAATGTTTTTTTAGATCGGTTTGCTGCTGAGTGCTTTCGGCCAGAATCAACGGGTCAATCATCAGTTTAAGAATTTCATCAATCACCAGGTTGGTGTGTACTCCCTGCGTGGCCACTACCGGAATAATCGGTTTATAAGGATAAATGCGCTGCAGCAGTTTTATCGTGGTTGAAGTAACATCGCGGGCGGTTTCATCGATTTTGGTTACTGCCAAAATATCCGCTCCATCCAGCAGAATGTTTCCCGGCTCCATTAATATTTCTTCTTTAATGCCTGCGGGGATAACAGTTACCAAAATATCGCCCAGTTTACGGGTTTCCGGTGATTTGTACCCGTCATTGATGCCTACCGCTTCCACCAGCACTACATTTGGCAGTTCACTTTGTTTAGGGATATCACGCTGCGAAAGGCTGCCAAGCTCTAAAACCGAGCGCACCTTATTCAGCTCTTCCAGCGCTTTACGGGCATGGATAATTAAACGATTTTTCTCTTTAATTTTATTGACGGCATCGCGAATAACTCTTTCAATGTCTTCAGCTACATCCCAACCCGGTTGGGGAACGGCGACGGTGAGATAGTTAACATCGATACCTTTATGCAGATAAGGCTTTTCGTCCTGCACTCCCGAACCAACCGCCAAAGGCTGATAACCTTTGTTTTTTAAACCTTTATAGATTTCCCCCAATATAGTACTCTTCCCGGCATCGTTGCGCCCGGCAACAACTATTTTTTTCAATCCGCTTTCCCCCTATACCCCTTTAATACATAGTTGTGTTGGTAATTTATATGCCGGTCGACACCAAAAAAAAACCAGATCAACAAAACGTTGATCTAGTTTTCTGTTTGCTCTTCGATATATTTAATTAGTTTGTACACCGATTCGGCAGCTTGCGGCCGGGTAAACAGATCGCCGGGCAAAAACTTATATCTCGCTCTTGCAGAGGTATCAAGATAGACGTTAATTAATTTTGTGCGGTAGGCAGCATAAACGTACGGCCGCTGCCAAGGAGTTATTTGTGTGCCGTCAGTAAAAACTTTAGCGGTAATGCGGCTGATGATGTCCAAATCATCGTATATTTTTAAGTTTGCCGCCCGCGCAATCACTACTGCCG
>CBEUVQ010000037.1:0-21086 GCA_965546615.1 uncultured Peptococcaceae bacterium | reverse complement strand
GTAGAAAGCAGCATCTCTTTTTATTAAACTGTCTACTTTATAGGGCGCAGTTCATTGCTGCGGTTTGATGCTTTTATTTAGTATATTAAATTGTGTTTCTGAAAAATTAAAGCTTCCGTCAGCAAAAAGCTGAACGGAAGCGGTGTAAGTTTTTGGCAGAAAGCTATTTACAGGCCGAACAGTTGCGGGATGTGCATGAAGTGCAGCTGTCGCCTCTGCTGCCGCGCAGTGAATCAGCGCTGTCTGCTTTAAAACCGGACATTACCCTTTGGGGCTTTTCTGCTCCGCATTTCGGGCATTTCAGGCTTTCTCCGGTTTCATTCAGCGTGCATAACTTTTCAAATTTATGATTGCATTTACTGCAGCGAAACTCATAAATCGGCATAAATTCTACCCCCTTATTGGCAGCATGGTTCAAACTATGCAGCAAGGTTTGTTCTAAACTATATTATAGCATACAGAGCACATTTTGCGGTACATACAATTTGTAGTATATTGAAGCAGGGGGTTGGTTGTTTCGTTTAGATACCTGTTTTGTTTTATTGTGTACCGCTTTTTTACACTATCTTGCAGGGAAACGGTGTTTAAAATTGAATATTATCGAAAATAATCCTCAATAACGGGGAAACGGAGATGAATAAATTGCGGATTAAATTTTTAGGAGCTGCGCAAATTGTTACCGGTTCATGTTATTTACTCGAAGTCGGCAATCACAAAATTATGGTGGATTGTGGGTTGTTTCAAGGTTCTAAAGAAATTAAAGAGCGCAATTACAGCAACTTTCCGGTGCCGCCCGGCAGCATTGACTTTGTGTTATTAACCCATGCTCATATTGATCACAGCGGTTTAATTCCAAAGCTGATTAAACATGGTTTTAAAGGCAGAGTGATAACGACAGCGGCAACGGCAGATCTGTGTGCCATTTTATTGCCGGACTGCGGACACATTCAAGAAATGGAATGTGAACGTAAAAACCGCAAAAACAAACGTGCAGGACGCAAGCTAATCGAGCCTATTTACACCGCAGAAGACGGTGTGCGGGCAATGCAGTATTTTGAGCGCGTCAGCTACAACGACATTATTTCCATTACCCCGGAAGTGACGGTGCGCTTTTTGGATGCCGGGCACATTTTGGGTTCGTCTCTGCTGGAAATTTGGATAAAAGAAGGAGACCAGGAAACCAAGTTTGTGTTTTCCGGGGACTTAGGCAACTATAATCAACCGTTTATCAATGATCCGACATTAGTATTTAATGCCGATTATGTGGTGATGGAATCAACGTACGGCAACCGGCTGCACAAACACAAAGACGATAAAACCGAAATGCTGCAGAAAGCAATTTTGGACGCATATAACCGTGGAGGTAATTTAATTATTCCTGCCTTTGCCGTCGGCCGCACCCAAGACATTATTTACGAAATTGCTGAACTGCAGCGGGAAGGAAAGATACCGACACTGCCGATATATATTGATAGCCCGATGGCGGTGCGGGCAACCAGTATTTTTAACAGTCACCCCAGTGTTTATGATGAAGAAACTACCGAGCTGCTGAACAGCGGACAGCATCCTTTAAGATTGGAGAATTTGCATTTTTGCATCACTGCAGAGGAATCTAAGCAATTAAACGAGAAAAAGGGATGCCACATCATTATTTCTGCCAGCGGCATGTGTGATGCCGGACGGATTAAGCACCACCTGCGCCACAATTTATGGCGCGCGGAAAGTATTGTGCTGATTGTCGGCTATCAGGCGTTAGGTACGCTGGGCCGCCGTTTGGTGTCCGGTGAAAAACTGGTGCGTATTCACGGCGAAGAAATAGCGGTGCGGGCAGAAATCCGGAATATCGACGGCTACTCAGCACATGCCGATCAAGCCGGGCTGTTGGATTGGCTGCGCCAATTTAAAAAACCGCCAAAACAAGTTTTTGTCGTCCATGGTGAGGCAGAAGCAGCGGAAAATTTTGCTCGCTTAGTGGAAAAAGAAATTCCGGGTGTTGCTGCGGTGGTGCCGGAATTAATGCAGGAATTTGACTTGGGCGTTGTAACCGATGTTGACTTGCTGCAGCAGACCTATCATAATGTGATGCAAAAATTGGGCAGCTATATTCGCTCCGGAATTGATTCGCAGGAATATGAAATTGTGCTGCGGCAATTAAGAGAGCTGGAACGCTGGATAGATAAAGCGGTTTAGGCATTTTTTAAAAATTGCACATAATATAATAACATATGTATTGGAACTGTTGAGGAGTGATGTTGTTGCAGCACGCAGAAAACGGTTTCGTGCTGGAAGAGAAAAACGGTATAAAGTATTTTACCATCCCAAGTTTTACAAAAACAGATTTGGTTGCTCATTGTTTCAGCACGCGCTTGGGCGGTGTGAGCAAAGGCTGCTATCAATCTTTAAATCTTGGGCTGCATGTCGGTGATGATGCCGCGGCAGTGCTGGAAAACCGTCGGCGGATCGCTCAAGCAGTCGGCATTGATCATCAACGTCTTGTTGCCGGGCAGCAGGTTCACGGTGATGCTGTGGCGGTGGTTGGCGAAAAACACTTAGGCCGGGGAAGTGCTTCTATTGATACCGCTATACCGGGAGTTGATGCGTTAATCACCAACGTACCCGGTGTGCCGCTGTCAAGTTATTATGCTGACTGCGTACCGCTCTTTTTTCTGGACCCGGTAAAAAAAGCAGTGGGCTTGGCTCATGCCGGTTGGAAAGGAACAGTGCAGTCTGTCGGAGCAAAAACAATTCAACAGATGAGAGCAAATTTCGGCTGTTACCCTGAAGATATTTTAGTGGGTATCGGTCCATCGATCGGACCATGCTGCTATCAGGTAGACAGGCGGGTGATCGATCAGGTTGCCGCCAACTTTGTTTTTTGGCGGCAGGTGGTGAAAGACTGCGGAGACAGCCGCGGGATGTTAAACTTGTGGGAAATAAATAAGCGAGTATTAATTGATGCTGGCGTCAAAGCGGAAAATATTACTGTTTCAGGGGTATGTACAATGTGCCGTCAAGATTTATTGTTTTCCTATCGTGCAGCTAAAGGGATCACCGGAAGAATGGCGTCGCTGATTATGCTGCGATAATTTATGTGAATTAGGGAGGTAGCGGATGTCACAAAAAATTTTGGTGGTTGACGATGAAGAAAATATCCGGGAATTAGTAAAATTCAATCTGGAAAAGGAAGGCTTTCAGGTTATCACCGCATGTGACGGCAATGAAGCAATCAGAGCGGCATGTGAGAATTTGCCGGATTTAATTGTATTGGATATTATGCTTCCGGGTGCAGATGGGCTGGCCGTTTGCCGAACCTTAAGCAATTATCCCGAAACTAAAAGAATACCGATTATTATGCTCAGCGCACGCAGTGAAGAATTGGATAAAGTGCTCGGTTTGGAAATGGGTGCCGATGACTACGTCACTAAACCTTTTTCTCCTCGGGAATTAGTGGCTCGGGTAAAAGCTAGATTGCGTCGGCAGCTGGAAAGCGCTGACCAACATGGTGTTAATTATACAAATCGCTACTCCATCGGTGGCTTGGTTATTGATGAAGACCGCTTTCAAATTACCGTCAACGGTGTAAAGCAGGATTTAACACCAAAAGAGTTTGAACTGCTGCGTTTTTTGGCCAAGCATCCGGGAAAAGTATTCACCAGAGATTTTTTACTGGAAAAAATTTGGGGCTATGATTATACCGGCGATTCCCGAACTGTTGATGTCCATATCCGACATATTCGTCAAAAGTTAGAGCAATCGCCGGGTTCACCGCAGTTAATTGAAACCGTTCGCGGTGTGGGGTATCGTTTTAAGGAGGGTGCCCATTGAAATTGGGGCTGAAAAGCCGCATTGTGATTATCTATTTATTGATGCTGCTTAATTTTCTGGTATCTTTGTGGCTGTATCACCGAGAAGTAATTTCATTAACGGCAGCGGTAATCTTGGTATTGATAATTACATCAATACTGACCTACTTAACAGTATCGCGTTTGATAAACCCACTGCAGGAAATTACTTCTGTAGCTTATCAAATGGCCGGCGGCATCTTAGAAAATGAAATAATTATCGATGCGGACATCGAATATGATGAATTGGCCTCCAGCATTAACGTGATGGCCAAACAGCTGAGGCAGCAAATGACTAAAGTCAATGAGACCCGCTACTTAGCCAGAGCAATATTGGACAGTATGGGTGACGGAGTTATAGCGCTTGATTCTAAAGGTAAGCTGCTGATGATTAACCCTGCGCTGGAAAAAATTTTTAATTTAGAAAAGGATAAAGTTATTGGCAAAAAATTAATTGAGGTGATACGGAATTACGAGCTTGATCAGCTATTAAGACAGGTATTAGCAAATAAACAGCCGGCATTTCAAGAGATTAAAATGCTTTTGCCGGATTCTAAAATTTTTCGGGTAAATGCCACTCCGCTTAAAAGCAGCGGCGGAAGCAGTGTCGGTGTGGTTGCTCTGATGCGTGATGTTACCCGTTATCAGCAGCTGGAGAAAATGCGCCGCGATTTTGTAGCCAATGTTTCACATGAACTGCGCACTCCGCTCACTTCCATTAAAGGTTTTCTGGAAACCCTGTTGGACGGAGCGATAGAGGATGAAAAGACCGCTAAACACTTTCTGCGTATTATGAAGCTGGAAACAGATCGCCTGACTAAGCTGATCGATGATCTGTTAAAACTGTCTAAATTGGAAAACAGAAAGACAATATTTAACAAAGAACCGGTTGATATGAATGAAGTTATTGACCAAGTTATCTTTATTTTTAAACCCCAGGCAGAAGCCAAAGACATTCATCTCAGAAAAAATTCCGATGCCGATGTTCCTATAGTTTCGGCTGAAAAAGATTTATTGATTCAAGTTTTAATCAATTTGGTAGATAATGCTATTAAATACACCCCGTCAGGGGGGCAAGTTGTGATCAGCACCCACGCAGATCAGGGTCAAATTAATGTTTCTGTTGAAGATACCGGTCCGGGAATACCTAAAGAGAGTTTGGCCCGCATTTTCGAACGTTTTTATCGGGTAGACAAGGCCAGGGCAAGGGAAGCAGGTGGTACAGGTTTGGGTTTGGCTATTGTCAAACATGTGATTGAACTTCATGACGGAAGCATTAAAGTTGAGAATACCGGGCAGGGAGCAAAATTTACTTTTTCACTGCCGGTATGTAATGCTAAATAATTTTTGCTTAACGCAAAATTAACCTGATTTAAATAAAAACGTAAATCTGACTTGGTAAACTGATAACAAAACAATTTAATAAAATATGCGGTAGATTAACATATATTTAGCAGTGTTAGGATGCTGCAGATGTTTTGACAAAAAGTTTTGGTAATATACCAACTGGGAGGGCTTTGTTTGTCGCAAATTAAAATCTCAGTTAAAAATCTTAATTTGTTTTATAAAGATTTTCAGGCATTAAAAAATGTTGATTTAGATGTTCGAGAGAAACAGGTTACTGCTTTAATCGGCCCTTCAGGTTGTGGCAAGTCGACATTTCTGCGCACGCTGAATCGCATGAACGATTTGTATGAAGGTGTCAAGGTAGAAGGCTTAGTAGAATTGGACGGGCAGGATATATATCGACCGGATATAGATGTTGTAAGTTTGCGTAAAAATGTCGGCATGGTTTTTCAGCGCCCCAATCCTTTTCCGATGTCAGTTTATGACAATATTGCCTACGGACCGCGTATTCATGGAATCAAAAACAAACAAAAGTTGGACCGCATTGTCGAGTCCAGTCTGCGTGGAGCGGCATTGTGGGACGAAGTCCAAGAGCGCCTGTATAAATCTGCACTGGGCTTATCCGGCGGGCAGCAGCAGAGATTATGTATTGCCAGACTGCTTGCCGTTGAACCGGAAGTACTGCTGATGGATGAACCTACCTCTGCGCTGGATCCGGTATCTACATTAAAGATTGAAGAATTAATTCGCGAACTGAAGGAAAAGTACACTATTGTAATTGTTACTCACAATATGCAGCAGGCAGCCAGAGTGTCTGACACCACTGCATTTTTCCTCAACGGCGAACTGATAGAGGTTGGAGATACTGACCTAATGTTTACTGCACCTCAAGATAAACGTACAGAAGATTACATTACCGGACGTTTCGGTTAAGATATTGGAGGTGGGAATGGTTGTGCGAACCAACTTTGAAAACTTGCTGACTGAACTGCAGCAGGATATTTTGCGAATGGGAAGTTTGGTAGAAAAGTCCATCTACTATTCCATTCAGTCATTGAGCAGCCTGGATACCGCGATGGCAGCTCAAGTGATTGAAGGCGATGATGTGATTGATAATTTAAGAACTGATATTGAAAATAAATGTATCACTTTGATTGCTACGCAGCAGCCTATGGCTAAAGACTTGCGGATTGTGATTACAGCTGTTAAAATTGTTTTGAGCTTAGAACGTATGGCTGATCATTCTGTAGACATTGCCAGGGTGACTATGTGTTTGGCCGGTCAAAAATTAATTAAACCGCTGCTAAAACTGACAGAAATGGCTAATAAGGCTCAGCAGATGGTTAAAGAAGGTTTGGACGCCTATGTGCATGGTGATGTAAATAAAGCAAAAAAAATGTGTGCCAGCGATGATGAAGTTGACGACCTTTATAACGAAGTTTTTGCCGAACTGGTGAATTACATGAAAAATGACCCCAACACCATTAGTCAGGCCACATATCTGTTATTGGTAGCCAGACTTTTAGAACGGATCGGTGACCATGCCACCAACATAGGAGAAAACGTTATTTATCAAATCACCGGTGAAAATATGGAACTTAACTAACAAAGCGTCGACAGCCGACGCTTTTTTCATTAAAATGATTTCTTAATTTTTCACAAGGAATTTTTTAACAATCGTCGAATAAATGGCTAGAATATTGTTTAGGAGTGAGTTGTGAGCAGAAAGAAGTTGGCCGGCAAAAAAAACAGGCTTTTTATCAGTGCGATCATCCTTTACCTAATAATGCTTTTAATTTCAATATCTTTGGCAAATCTAATCAGAATGCCGCTTTTTGCTTATTTGATCAACATTAAGGCCATTGATTATCAAACAATTACCGATTCAGTTTCGGTATCAGCAATGTTAATAAAAAATGAGTATTTAATCAGGTCTGATGCGGATGGCAAAGTAGTTTTGCTGGTTAAGGACGGGGAGCGGGTTTCTACCGGTGCAAATGTAGCCAAAATAAAGACATTGACTATTGATAATCCGGTTACCCCAGAAAAGAAAATTTATGCTGCAGCAGCAGGAATATTTTGTTCACATATAGATGGCTTAGAGGATGTGCTGACACCGGATGCTGTGGGCGTATTGGATTTGTCCCGGCTCGGGAATATAAAAAAGGAACTGTCTGCAAACGTAAATAATAACAGTGTTGTTGAGAATGGCCAATCAATTGGGAAAATTGTCGATAACTTAAGACCGCTGCTGTTATACCTGGAGCTGCAGCAAGATATTCCATCAAAACTATTGGAAGTCGGCAGCACTGTTAAGTTAAATTATCAAGGCAGCTGGTTCGATGCCAAAGTAGTGAAATCTGAATCTAAAAACCAAGTACGGGTAATGTTGTTATCCAGCAGCTATTATCCTGATGAGCTGATTCATCAGCGCAGTGCCGAATTTCGGTTTTTAAAGCAGGACCTAAAAGGGATGTTGGTGTCAAGCAATTCTTTAGTATATCGGGATAACGTACCTGGGTTGTACATCTTGGAAGAGAAAAGGATAATGTGGGTTCCTGTTGAGCTGCAGGGGAGACTGAAAAATAAAATTGCCGTCAGCGGAAGTAAACTGGCTAACGGCACACGCTATATTGAGAATCCTCACTTAGTGCATAACGGTGACCGACTTTAGTGGGAAACACTAATTCACTGAACGGGGAGCGATGCTTTTGTCAGGCATATTAACTAATCTGCATTTGGTACATCAAAAGATAAGAGCAGCGGAACTGCGCTGCGGCCGCAGCCCAGGAAGTGTAAAGCTGGTGGCGGTTACAAAAACAGTACCGGTAGATGATATTTTAACCGCTGTAAAAGCGGGAGTGAGCGACTTGGGTGAAAACCGTGTACAGGAATTGACTGCGAAACAAAGTGTTCTCACTCATGTAAATTGGCATATGATTGGTCATCTGCAGACCAATAAAGTAAAATATATTATAGATAAGGTTGTGCTGATCCATTCTTTGGATCGCTGGTCATTAGCGGAAACAATTAACAATTTATCTTCTAAAAATAAGGTCATAACCGATGTGTTGGTTCAAGTCAATATATCGGGTGAACAGTCGAAGTACGGCCTGGCGCCGATAGAAGTGGAGGATTTTGTTAGCGCAGCCTCCCGTTTGTCCAATTTAAACATCAGAGGCTTGATGACTATGGCTCCGTTGGTAGGTAATCCCGAAGAAGTGCGACCAATATTTAAAGAATTATGCGTAATGAGGGAAAAATTAAAGGTTAAATGGCCGAATATTCAACTGTTATCAATGGGTATGAGTAATGATTTTGAAGTTGCAATTGAGGAAGGAGCAGATATAGTACGGGTAGGATCGGCGATATTTAAAAATTAGTGAATTAAAGGGGGACCGGTGGTGGGTAATAAAAAATTCCTGGATAAAATGATGGGGATTATTGGTTTGGATGAAGAAGTATATGAAGAAGAGCAATTAGAGCAAAGTCTGGAAGAAAGTAAGAATGCGGGCAGGCAGCGTAAAGGTAACGTAGTTAGTCTGCATACTCAGCGGCAGATGCAGGTGGTGCTGGTTGAACCCGATTCTTATGACGAAGTGCAGGCTGTGGCTGATAACTTAAAAAACAGGCGTCCGGTGGTGATTAATTTAGAAAAAGCGGAAGCTGAACTGGCCCGCCGGGTGGTTGATTTTATGAGCGGGGTTACTTATGCTTTGGATGGCAGCATCCAAAGAGTGGGCAAGAATATTTTTTTGTGTGTACCCAATAATATTGATATTTCAAATGAGCTAAAAGAGCAGTCAAAAGAAAAAAACAGTATTTTATCAATATTTCATTCATAAATTGTAAAAACAAATAAAATTATTGAGGTGAATTATGTCTATCATTTATAATGCGATTGACGTTGCTTTTGAAGTTTATAAGTTTATCTTGCTTGCCCGCATTGTGCTGTCGTTTGTTAAGCATAACCCCTATAACCCGATGATTAGGTTTATATATGATCTTTCCGAACCCTATCTAGGTATTTTCAGACGTTTTATTCCGCCGGTAGGGATGGTTGACTTCTCGCCAATTGCTGCATTTTTCGCATTAAGTATTATTCAATATTGGATTGTTCTTCCGTTAGTGAGGCTGATCTTTTAATGCCGATTATTGATCGGGAACAAATACTGAGTAGATACAGCGGTGAGGAAAAAACAATTATTGCTCGAACACTGGACACAGCAGAAAGTGTGCTGAAAAATTATCAGCCGGATGTGACCGGCTTTTACGACCCGTATCATACGGGTTTAGTCTTTTCGGTGCTAAAGCAAATACCGGATTTAGAATGTGCCGCCGACGGGGGTTACCCCAATGCCGAACGAACCAGAATATTGGTATTCCCGGATTATTTAACTGGTGATCAAGTAGAGAGCAATCTGGCTTTTTTGCAAATTGAGGGTAACTTTAAAATGGCTGCAGTTAACCACCGAGATTATTTAGGCTCATTAATGAGCTTGGGGATTAAAAGGGACAAGCTTGGCGATATTATTGTTCAAGACAAAGGGGCGCAATTGATAGCAGATGCCGATGTTGCTCTTTATATCCGAGCTAATTTAACAAAAATCGGTGGGGTAAAAGTAGCTGTAACGGAAATTACCCGAGATGAAATTAAACCTCCGGAACCGAATATTAAAATAATCAAAGCTGTAGTGGCATCGATGCGTTTAGATGCTGTTGCTGCTGCGGGGTACGGTACTTCGCGCAGCAAATTGGTAAAAGAAATCAGTGCGGAGCGGTTGAGCATCAACTGGTGTTCAAATAACAATCCCGCTGCCGCTGTCAAAGAAGGGGACATACTTTCGATGCGTGGGCGCGGTCGGGTTAAAGTGGCTGAAGTAAAAGGTCAAACTAAAAGCGGTCGGATTGCATTGGTGCTGCATCGATATATTTAAAACAGTAATTGGCCATTAAATTTGGAGGTGTAAGTAATGCTGACCCCACTTGATATCAGGCAAAAAGAATTTAAAAAAGGATTTCGAGGTTATGATGAAAGAGAAGTTAACAGCTTTATAGATGAAGTTGCCGATACAGTTGAAACGTTAATTCAAGAAAACCACCGGCTGCAGGAGAAGTTGGCGGACAGCGAAAGCAAACATGAGGAATATCGTCAGCTTGAAGAAGTGTTGAAAAATACTATGGTAATGGCTCAAAAAAACGCCCAGGAATTAAAGGAAAATACTGATAAAGAAATACAAGTGATGATGAGAGATGCTTGTCAGCGGGCGGAAAAAATAATGCAGGATGCCGAGGAAGAAAGCAAAAGAAAAATTAGAGAAGCGGAAGAGAAAGTGAAAGAGATTATGGAACAGTACCGCCAATTACAAAAACAAGCTCAGGTTTTTCGAGCGCAAATGCGTACCTTTCTGGAGACGCAGCTTGATCTTTTGACCGGTGAAGAAAGCAAAAACAGAATTCCGGAAGAATCAGAAAAAAAAGAAGCAGAGGCGGTATAACGGGAGGTTCAATTGTTAGATATCAAAGAGCACAATAATGCGGTAACCATTAAGATTAAAGTACAGCCTCGGGCATCTAAAAACCAGATTTGCGGCGTGATGGAAGGAGCTTTAAAAATAAAGTTGAGTGCACCACCGGTGGACGGAGAAGCAAATAAAGCATTACAGGAATTTTTGGCCAAATTATTTAAAGTTGCCAAAAGCCAAGTAGAAATAGTCTCCGGTCTAACCGGTCGCAATAAAACTGTGCGAATAAACAACATCAATATCGAGCAGGCCGAAAATATTCTTAAAATAACTTAAATAAAACCACGGAATTGCGAAATCCCCGAAAACCATCTATCAACAAGGCTTTCGGGGATTTTTTATTGTTAGCAGCACTTGCTTAATTTGTCTGTTAAAGGTATTTTACATGGTTCAGAGACATTTTAGCGTTTATTCCCACTCAATAGTTGCCGGCGGTTTAGAAGTAATATCATACACTACCCTGTTTACCTGCTCTAATTCATTGCAAATGCGGGAAGAAATTGTTTCCAGCAGTTGGTATGGCAGACGTGCCCAATCGGCTGTCATGCCGTCATTGCTGTGAATGGCTCTAACTCCAACAGTCCAAGAGTAAGTACGTTCGTCACCCATTACGCCAACGCTTCTGAAGTTGGGCAGTACCGCAAAATACTGCCAAACATCTTTTGCTAAGCCTGCTTTTTTTATTTCTTCAGTTACAATGGCATCTGCTTCTCTTAATACTGCCAGTTTTTCTTCCGTTACCTCACCTAAAACACGCACTGCCAAGCCCGGTCCGGGGAACGGCTGCCGCCACACCACTTCTTCCGGCAGGCCTAATTCCCCGCCCAACAGGCGCACTTCATCTTTAAACAGCCAGCGCAGCGGCTCAATCAGCTCGAACTGCATATCTTCCGGCAGTCCGCCAACATTGTGGTGGGATTTAATTACTGCTGCGGTGGCAGTACCGCTTTCCACTACATCGGGATAAAGGGTGCCTTGAACCAAAAAATCGATTTGGCCCAGTTTAGCTGCTTCCGCTTCAAAGACGCGAATAAACTCTTCGCCGATAATTTTGCGTTTCTTTTCCGGATCGGTAACACCTGCCAGCTTGGTTAAAAATCTTTCACGGGCATCCACATGAATAAGCTTCATTTGAAACTTTTCGCGGAAAGTTTTGACCACCTGCTCCGCTTCACCTTTGCGCAGCAGCCCATGATCAACAAATACGCAGGTAAGGTTGTCTCCTACTGCTTTATGCACCAGCACGGCAGCTACAGAAGAATCTACGCCGCCGCTCAAAGCACAGAGCACCTGCTTATCACCGGCCTTTGCCTTAACCTCGGCAATACTGTCCTGTAAGAAAGAGCCCATTGTCCAGCACCCGCTGCAGCCGCAAATATTATATAAGAAGTTTTTCAATATCTGCTGTCCTTTAGGGGTATGGGCGACTTCGGGATGAAACTGCACGGCATACAGGCGGCGCTTAGGGCAGGCCATCGCTGCTACCGGAGCGTTTTGACTGCGTGAGCTGACCAGAAAACCTTCCGGTGCTTCTTCCACCCGGTCACCGTGGCTCATCCAGCACTGTTCCTGCGCTTCAAAACCATCTAATAATTCGGTGCGCTCTAAAATATCGATCATCGTTTTGCCGTATTCGCGCTGTTCGCCGCGGACCACTTTACCACCCAGCTGATGGGCCATCATCTGCATCCCATAGCAAATGCCCAAAATCGGTATACCAAGCTGATAAATTTCGGGGTCGACAGCAGGAGCACCTTCTCCATACACACTGGATGGGCCTCCGGAAAAAATAATCCCTTTGGGATTTTTCGCTTTTAATTCTTCCACCGAAGTGTTAAACGGCAGAATTTCACAAAACACTTGGCACTCTCTGATGCGCCGGGCAATTAATTGAGTATACTGCCCGCCGAAATCAAGTACAACAACCATTTCTTGACCTACTGACGACATTAACTTTAATCCTCCCGTTAATTAATAATGGTTATTAAACATAAAGTTGACCAGCTTTGCACTGGCCAACTAGTATTTCCAATCAGCTCTGATAAATTTCCGGTTTCAACACCGCTATGTAAGGTAAATTGCGATAGCGCTCATTGTAATCCAAGCCGTAGCCAACCACAAACTCATCCGGAATGGTAAAACCGTTGTAATCGATTTTTACATCAACAGTGCGGCGATCCGGCTTATCCAGCAGTGTGCAGATTTTCAATGTTTTCGGACCGCGGGACAGCAGGTTGTCTACTAAGTAGTTGAGCGTAAGTCCGGTATCCACGATATCTTCAACAATGATAACATGTTTACCTTCAATGCTCTTTTCCAGGTCTTTTAAGATTCTTACCGCTCCGGAAGAAACCGTTGATGATCCGTAGCTGGAAACTGCCATAAAGTCAAAGTATGTCGGTACAGAAATGCTGCGCACCAGGTCGGCTAAAAAAATCATCGCCCCTTTGAGAATACCAACCACGAGAATACTTTCTCCTTGATAATCTTGGGAAATTTGCCAACCCAATTCTTGCACCCGCTTATTGATTTCTTCCTCAGACAGCATAATTTTTTGAACATCAGGGTGCATAATAAGACCTCCTGAAGATTATTTTTGTAACCAATACGGTTTATTATACCAAATCATAGAGAAAAATGTCAAAAAAACTGAACTGCCATATGCTGATATTTAAATGCAGGAGAGATGATTTGCTGGCGGTATGAACGGAGAAGTATATAGAAAAAGAAATTATAATTATCACAATATTTCTAAATAATTGTTTTTTATATTTTGATTGACATGACTGCCTGTACTTGTTAATATGGGATTGTAAATTTGATAGTGTCCTCGTATATACTTGAGAATACGGCTCAAGAGTCTCTACCGGGCAACCGTAAATTGCCCGACTACGTGGGAAAGTGTACCTAGGGTTCCACATCTGCTGATGGCAGGTGGTTTGGTCCAAGCGGTACAGGCCGGTTGTTTAATTACTCGGCTACACCAGAGGGATAAAAGCCCAGGCGGTAGGTTTCACACGATTTTAGTGAAATCTGCGCGCTTGGGCTTGTTTGTTTTTTTTATAATGCTTTTTCGGGTGGTGATTTGGGAAACGGAGAATTCATAAACGGATTTAAACAAATATTATAAGAAATGTTGCATAATTTAAGGAGGCAAAATTCAGCATGTTTGAAAAACACTTTCAACTGCAAAAGCACAATACTGACATTAAAACAGAAATCGTTGCCGGTTTAACAACTTTTATGACGATGGCTTATATTCTCTTTTTAAATCCAACCATTTTAGCCGGCACCGGAATGGAAAGAGATGCCATCTTCTTTGCCACTGCAGTGTCTGCGGGTATCGTTACCATTGTAATGGGTTTGTTTGTTAACTTTCCGATTGCTTTGGCACCCGGAATGGGCTTAAACGCTTATTTTGCCGCGGTCGCAGCCGAAGGTTTGGGAATGCCTTGGCAGGCAGCTTTGGGCGCAGTATTTATTTCCGGTATTATCTTTATTATTTTAACGGTTACCAAAGTGCGCCAGCTGCTGATAGATGCTGTTCCCGAATCCATGAAGCGGGCCATCACCGTTGGTATCGGTCTTTTTATCACCATCATTGGCATTAAAATGGCTGAAATTATGGTCATTCAAGCGGCGCCCATTCCGCCTACCGTTGAAGCGCTGGCTGAAGGCCCCGCCAATTTAATGTTTTTTGAATGGAATATTGTTTTGGGAAGTTTTTCTAATCCTTCTACTTTATTGGCGCTGATTGGTTTGGCTATTACCGGTGTGCTGATGGCACGGGGAATAAAAGGTTCACTGTTGATCGGTATTTTGGCAACCACCGTTATCGGTATTCCGATGGGGGTTACCGTTATTCCGGAAGACTTTACTTTGTTTGCTTTACCTAAATTTGAACACTTGGCAGTAGGCGCGTTAGACATTAAAGGTGCGCTGGAAATGGGTATTTGGACGGTGGTGTTCACCTTTACATTTGTGGAACTGTTTGATACCTTCGGCACTTTGGTGGGTACTGCTGATAAAGCGGGTTTGCTGGATGAACGTGGCAGGAGCCCGAAAATCGGCAAAGCAATGCTGGTTGACGCTTTTGGTGTTTCTTTTGGTGCACTGATGGGTACCAGTACCATTACCGCCTTTGTGGAGAGCAGTGCCGGTATTGGTGAAGGCGGGCGGACCGGTTTAACTGCGGTGACTACCGGTGTGCTGTTCTTGTTAGCATTGGTGCTGGCTCCGGTTGCCGCTTTGATTCCCAGCGCAGCTACTTCGCCGGCGTTAATTATCGTTGGTGTACTGATGGCGTCAGCAGTGAGAAGCATTAACTTTGATGATTTTACGGAAGGATTTCCGGCATTTTTGACATTCACCTTAATGCCTTTTACTTACAGCATTGCCAACGGTATTGCAGCCGGTATTGTTTCTTTTGTAATGTTAAAAGCAGCTGCCGGTCGGGCTAAAGAAGTACACTGGCTGATGTGGATTTTAGCTGTATTGGTAGTACTCCGCTACGCATTTTTAAGCGAATAACAAAAGTACTTTTGAATTAATCAGCATTAATTGAATACAATAAACCCCGGCACCTTTTGTAAAAAGCAAATCAAGCTGTATTACAAAAGGTGTTCCGGTTTAATGGACAAGGAGGATTTGCTGTGACCAAACCTTTAGTTGGCATTGTTATGGGCAGCGATTCTGATCTGCCGATTATGCGCGGTGCCGCCAAAATGCTGGACAAATTGGGCATTGCTTATGAAGTAATTATTTCTTCCGCTCATCGTGTGCCGGAAGAAACTGCGGACTATGCCCGAAATGCTCATCGGCGCGGCTTAAAGGTACTAATCGCCGGTGCCGGTCTTGCCGCTCATTTACCCGGCGTAATTGCTGCTTTAACTCCGCTGCCGGTAATCGGTGTGCCTATTAAATCCGGTGCGCTGAACGGGGTGGACGCGCTGTATGCCATTGTGCAGATGCCTCCCGGTATTCCGGTGGCAACAGTAGCGGTTGACGGTGCGAAAAATGCCGGTATACTGGCTGCCCAAATTATCAGTACATCAGATGAAACCGTTCAGAAAAAAATATTAGAGTACAAAGAAGAAATGGCTCGCGAAGTAAAGAAAAAAGCTGCTAAATTAAATGAACTTGGCATTGACGGTTACCTGGCTGCCAAAGAGTAGGAGGATTGCCCATGATTGAACGTTATACACTGCCGGAGATGAAACAAATTTGGTCGGAACAAAACAAATTTCAAAAGTGGTTGGACGTTGAGATTGCTGCCTGTGAAGCAATGGCTGAATTGGGAATGATCCCTGCACAAGCGGTGGATGCAATTAAGCAAAAAGCCGGTTTTACAGTGGAGCGGATTTTAGAAATTGAAGAAATTGTGCATCATGACGTCATTGCTTTTACAACCTGTGTTGCAGAACACGTCGGTGAAGAAAGCAAATACATCCACATGGGGTTGACTTCATCCGATGTGGTGGATACCGCTTTGAGCGTCAGGATGAAAGAAGCAGGCGAGCAGATTCTGCGTCGGCTGGAAAATTTTAAGCAGGTGCTGTTGGAAAAGGCGAAGGAGCACCGCTTTACCATTATGATTGGCCGCACTCACGGTATTCATGCCGAGCCGATGACCTTTGGTTTAAAGATGCTGCTGTGGACAGCAGAAACCGACCGCAATATTGCCCGGCTGAAAAAAGCCGTTGAAACTGTCAGTGTAGGTAAAATTTCCGGTGCGGTTGGTACATATGCCAACATCGACCCCCAAGTAGAAGCCTATGTTTGCAAGCGTTTGGGCTTAAAACCGGCAAGGCTTTCCACCCAAGTGCTGCAGCGCGACCGTCATGCGGAATTTATGAACACGCTGGCGCTGATCGGCTGCACTTTAGAAAAAATTGCTACCGAAATTCGTGCTTTGCAGCGCACTGACATTCGTGAAGCGGAAGAGTTTTTTGCCAAAGGGCAAAAGGGTTCATCGGCAATGCCGCATAAGCGCAACCCGATTATTACCGAAAGAATAACCGGCATGGCCCGCCTGCTGCGCGGTAATGCACTGGTGGCGATGGAGAATGTTGCTCTGTGGCATGAGCGGGATATTTCTCACTCTTCGGTAGAGCGGGTAATTATCCCTGACAGCACCACTGCCCTGGATTACATGCTGAAAAAAATGACTGATATTATCGGCAGCCTTTTGGTTTATCCGGAAAAAATGAAGCATAACATGGAGCGCACCAAAGGGTTGGTGTTTTCTCAGCGGGTGCTGCTTGCGCTGGTGGATAAGGGAATTTCTCGAGAAAAAGCTTATGAATATGTCCAGCGCAATGCGATGGAATGCTGGCGTACCCAGAAAGAGTTTAAAGAGCTTCTTGCCGCTGATCGCGATGTAGCGGCACTGCTGACAAAAGAAGAATTGGACGGTATTTTTGAATACAGCTATTACTTAAGACACATTGATGAAATTTATGCCCGTTTTGGGCTGTAAGGGGGGTAAAACAAATGGAAAAGTTAACCCAACTATATGAAGGCAAAGCAAAAAAAGTTTACAGCACCGATCAGGCAGATTACTTATGGGTAGAATATAAAGATGATGCGACCGCCTTTAACGGCATTAAAAAAGGCACCATTATCGGCAAGGGTGTGCTGAATAATTTAATCAGTGCGCATTTTTTCACGCTGCTGGCAGAAAACGGTGTTCCCAACCACTTTGTCAAATTGGTTAATGAGCGTGAACAAATTGTCAAAGCATTAGAGATTATTAAAGTGGAAGTAATTGTGCGCAACTTGGCCGCCGGCAGCATGGCTAAACGACTGGGGCTGAAAGAAGGTACAGATTTAGGCGGTCCGGTAGTTGATTACTGTTATAAAAGTGACGAATTAGGAGACCCCTTAATTAACGATGACCACATTCGGGCGTTAAAACTGGCATCGCCGGAGCAAATGCAAATTATTCGGGAAACTGCGCTGAAAGTAAACCAAATTTTAACTGATTACTTGTTAACAAAGAACATTATTTTAGTGGATTATAAACTGGAGTTTGGTCTGCATAACGGTGAAATTATGCTGGGAGATGAAATATCTCCTGATACCTGCCGTTTTTGGGACAGTGAAACAAAAGAAAAACTGGACAAAGACCGCTTTCGCCGAGACTTGGGGAACGTTGAAGAAGCGTATAAAGAAATTTACCGCCGCCTGACCGGCAAAGAAGTAGCGCTGTAGTTAAAGTATAAAAAAGTGAAAAATTAGGTTAGCGTTAGTAGATATTTACAAATTGTAGAGGCGCGACAAATCGCGCCTTGAACATAATCTTTTGTTTGTTGTCAGTTGAGATTTAGCAAAGTGTTTTGTTATAGTTCGAAAAATTAAAAACCAAATGATTTATCGAAATATTTTATCTTCAAAACAAAATTTAAAATAACAGCGGAGGTGTCGCCCGGTGTTTCAAGCAAAAATTTACATTACGCTGCGTCAAAGTGTTCTTGATCCTCAAGGTTCAGCGGTGACTAAATCACTGCATGCCATGGGGTATGAAAATGTAAAAGATGTGCGTGTTGGCCGCTATCTGGTGGTTGATATTAATGCTGTCGACAAAAACGCTGCGGAACAGCAGGTGCATGATATGTGCAAAAAACTGTTGGCTAATCCGGTAATTGAAGATTACACCTTCACCCTGCAGGAGGTATAAGGCATGAAATTCGGAATAGTGGTGTTCCCAGGATCAAACTGTGATGCCGATTGTCTGCACGCGGTGCGTACCGTGCTTAATCAACCGGCAGAGTTTATTTGGCATAAAGAAAGCAGTGTTGCCGGCTTTGACTGCATTATTTTGCCCGGAGGCTTTTCTTACGGTGATTATTTGCGCAGCGGGGCGATTGCCCGTTTTTCACCGGTAATGGAAGCGGTGATTGAGTTTGCCAATAACGGCGGTCTGGTATTGGGTATCTGCAACGGTTTTCAAGTACTGCTGGAAGCGGGGCTGCTGCCGGGAGCAATGCGCCGCAACGACTGCCTGCAGTTCCGCTGCCACGATGCTTATCTGCGTGTAGAAAATGCTTCTACTCCTTACACCAATCAATATCAACCCGGCCAAGTGATTAAAGTGCCGGTGGCGCATGGTGAAGGAAACTATTACTGTGACGACAAAACACTGCAGCAGCTGAAGGATAACCGGCAGATTGTCTTTAGATATTGCAGCGCAAAAGGGGAAATTACGCCGGAAGCTAACCCCAACGGATCGGTAGAAAACATTGCCGGGATCTGTAATAAAGAAGGGAATGTGCTGGGTATGATGCCCCACCCTGAGCGCTGCGCCGAAGAAATCTTGGGCAATGCCCAAGGGGCGTTGTTGTTTCAATCGATCTTAACAGCATGGCAAAGGGGGCGGAACTGATGGAACCACGTGTATGGCGGGAAATGGGACTCACCGATGCAGAATATCAAAAAATTAAAGATATTCTCGGACGCGAACCCAACTATGTAGAAGTAGGTATCTTTGCGGTAATGTGGTCGGAACACTGCAGCTATAAGACATCGCGGCCGCATTTAAAAAACTTTCCCACCGAAGGGGAACACATTTTGCAAGGACCGGGCGAAAATGCCGGTATTGTGGATATCGGTGACGGACAAGCGGTGGTTTTTAAAATTGAAAGCCACAACCACCCTTCTGCAATCGAGCCGTACCAAGGAGCGGCCACCGGGGTGGGCGGCATTTTGCGCGATGTGTTTACCATGGGTGCCCGCCCGATTGCGGTGTTGGATTCGCTGCGCTTTGGCCATTTAGATAATGCCCGCACCCGCTATTTGTTTGGCGGGGTGGTGGCCGGTATTGCCGGCTATGGCAACTGTATCGGCATTCCTACTGTCGGCGGTGAAGTAAACTTTTCTCCCAGTTATGAAGAAAATCCGCTGATTAACGTAATGTGTGTCGGTTTAATTGATCATAAAGACATCAAAAAAGGGGTTGCCGGTGGTGTTGGCAACCCGGTGATGGTGGTTGGTGCACGCACCGGGCGTGACGGTATCCACGGTGCTACCTTTGCTTCGGAAGAGCTGTCTGAAGAATCGGCGGAACGGCGCCCGGCGGTGCAGGTTGGTGATCCGTTTATGGAAAAACTGCTGTTAGAAGCCTGTTTGGAAGTAATTAACAGCGGCTGCGTAGTAGGTATCCAAGATATGGGGGCTGCCGGTTTAACCAGTTCATCATCTGAAATGGCCAGCCGTGCCGGCACCGGTATCGAGATGGATCTGCTGCTGGTGCCCCGCCGGGAAGAAGGGATGACACCTTATGAGTTAATGCTGTCCGAATCCCAAGAGCGCATGCTGGTGGTGGTAAAAAAAGGTACTGAAGACAAAGTGAAAGAAATCTTTGCCAAGTGGGATTTAGAAGCGGTAGTTGTCGGTAAAGTAACTGATGACGGCATGCTGCGCTTAACTGAAGGAGATCGCGTGGTGGCGGAGATGCCGGCCAAAGCGCTGACTGACGAGGCTCCGGTTTATCACCGCCCGATGTCAGAGCCGAGCTATTTGAAAGAAGTACAGAAGCTGGATTTAACGAACGTGGCCGAAATGAATGATTACTCCAAAGCGCTGCTTGATCTGCTTGCTTCGCCGAACATTGCCAGCAAAGAATGGGTTTACCGTCAGTACGATCACATGGTGGGGTTAAATACAGTAGTGCGTCCCGGGTCGGATGCAGCTGTGCTGAGAGTAAAAGGAACAAAAAAAGGTATTGCCATGACTACAGACTGCAACGGACGCTACTGCTACCTGGATCCGTATGTCGGCGGGATGATTGCGGTAGCGGAAGCAGCCCGCAATCTGGTTTGTTCCGGGGCAGAGCCGCTGGCCATTACCAACTGTTTAAACTTCGGCAATCCGGAAAAGCCGGGAGTAATGTGGCAGTTCCGACAGGCGGTGGAAGGAATCAGTGCTGCCTGCCGTGCGCTGAACACACCGGTTACCGGCGGCAACGTCAGCTTTTACAATGAAACTCGCGGCACTGCGGTTTATCCCACTCCCACCATTGGTATGGTTGGTTTAATTGACGATCTGCAAAATCACTGCTCGCAGGGTTTTAAAGACGAAGGAGACACCATAATTTTAGTTGGAGAAACCAAAGAAGAACTGGGCGGCAGTGAATATTTAAAGGTGATTTATGATATTGAAGCAGCGGGCTTGCCGCCGGAATTGGACTTGAATTTGGAAAGAGAAGTGCAGCAGGCGGTGCTGCAGGGGATTAAAAGCGGCTTGGTAAAATCAGCTCACGACTGCTCAGACGGCGGCTTGGCGGTAGCGTTGGCGGAAGCCTGCATTTCCGGCGGTGTGGGTGCGGAAGTGCTGTTAAATAAAAATATGCGTACAGATGCGCTGCTGTTTGGAG
>CBEUVQ010000036.1:0-21255 GCA_965546615.1 uncultured Peptococcaceae bacterium | reverse complement strand
ATACCAGTACGCTTCCTACTTTCTTTGTACTCATCTTTGTATCACATCCGTCCTCCTAGTAATAACATGCCGGAAAACAACAAAAAAACCTTAAACAACTATATAGTCAACGAAAAGGTCAGTTGATGAAAAGCAGTGCTCACCTCCAAATATAAAAAATTTACAGCTTATTAACGTAAAGTATCACTAATTAAAATAAACATGTGCTAAAACACGCAAGCGTTATTACAACTAGTATAAATGCTCCAGCTACAAGCGTCAATCATATAGAATTTATAGTGTTTGTGAAATTGTTCCAGCAAAAAGCATCCACTTAAACCAAAAACAAATACCCCAATACCTTAAGTATATATTTAATACGTTACCAAATATAAAAATACCTGCCATCTTTCAAAAAATTTTATAAATAGCGAATTGGCAGAGATTTTTAACGATCCTAAAAATACAAAATACAGAGAAAGTATTTTTACTCAGTTGGTTTACCTTTGACACTGTCTTCTTCTCTGTAATTGTTCTTTCATTAAATAAACAAAAGCACCCCATAAGAAAGACTTTAAATGCCTGTCTTATAGGGTGCCCTTTAGTTCAACCGAGGATTTTTATTATATCAAAGCTATTCGTAAATCCAGCTGTCCAAAGCACGCTGATAACTCAGCAGTTCGTCAGGTTTAAAAAACAGCGAAATCTCCCTTTCCGCACTTGCCGGAGAATCTGAACCATGGATAATATTTCGGCCGACATCCACCCCATAATCTCCGCGAACAGTGCCCGGAGCTGCCTCTAACGGATTTGTGGAACCCATCATTTTCCGGGCGGTGGCAATTACTTCTTTGCCTTCCCATACCATAGCTACCACCGGAGATGAAGTAATATAATCCACCAGCGGTTGAAAGAAAGGCTTACCTTTATGCTCACCATAGTGAGTTTCCGCCAGATCTTTACTGATCTGCATTAACTTTAAACCCACCAATTTAAAGCCTTTTTTTTCAAAACGGGAAATTATTTCTCCCGCCAGGCCGCGCTGCAGTGCGTCCGGTTTAATCATCAAAAATGTGCGTTCCATAGTTTTCTCTCTCTCCCCTCGTCATCTGTCAAAACCGCCGCTAAACACCTTTATTGGCCTCTAAACCCTGCTCTTTCATTAATTCAGCAAATTCGGCGGCTTCAATAGTTTCTTTCTCCATCAGCCTGCCGGCAATGGCATGCAGAGCATCAATATGATCTGACAAAAGTTTTTTGGAAGTACTGTAGCTCTCATCCACCATTCTGCGCACTTCTTGGTCAATGGCAAAAGCAATTTCTTCACTGTAATTTCGATCGCGGGCAATATCGCGTCCCAGGAACACCGCTTCCTGCTTCCGTCCCAAGGTTAACGGCCCCAAGCGTTCACTCATGCCGTATTCCATGATCATCTTGCGCGCCAATTCGGTAGCCCGTTCCAAGTCATTTTGAGCACCAGTGCTGATTTCTTTCAGTACCAGATCCTCCGCAACCCGGCCGCCCAACAGCATAGTAATTTGGTCAATCAACATCGAACGAGTCATATAGTAGCGATCTTCCTTCGGCAGCAGCAGCGTGTAACCCCCCGCTCTGCCCCGGGGAATAATGGAAACCTTATGCACCGGATCGGTGTTTGGCAGTAGATATCCTACCAAAGCATGCCCTGCTTCATGGTAAGAAACTAAGCGTTTTTCTTTTTCACTGATCACCCGTGATTTTTTCTCCGGTCCGGCAATTACCCGCTCAATGCTGTCTTCCAATTCCCGCTGACCGATTTTTCTTTTATTAAACCGCGCCGACAAAAGCGCCGCTTCATTTACTAAGTTGGCCAAATCCGCACCGGTAAAACCGGGTGTGCGGCGGGCCAAAACATCTAAATCCACATCTTCTTCCAGCGGCTTGTTTTTGGTATGAACCTCTAAGATTTCTTTGCGCCCTTCAACATCCGGTGTGCCGACAACAATCTGCCGGTCAAATCTGCCCGGCCGCAGAAGTGCGGGGTCCAAAATATCCGGCCGGTTGGTAGCGGCAACAATAATTATCCCTTCATTTGGATTAAAGCCGTCCATTTCCACCAGCAATTGGTTCAGAGTTTGTTCCCGTTCGTCATGACCGCCGCCTAAGCCGGCACCGCGCTGGCGGCCGACGGCATCAATTTCATCGATAAAAACAATACAGGGAGCATTTTTCTTCGCTTGGTCAAAAAGGTCGCGCACCCGGGATGCCCCCACACCGACAAACATTTCTACAAAGTCTGAGCCGCTGATGCTGAAGAACGGTACACCCGCTTCACCGGCAACCGCTCTGGCTAATAATGTTTTACCGGTTCCGGGAGGTCCAAAGAGCAGTACCCCTTTGGGAATTTTTGCACCCAGTTCGTTGAATTTTTTAGGGTTTTTCAGAAATTCAACTACTTCCGCCAGCTCTTCTTTTTCTTCATCCGCACCGGCCACATCGGCAAAAGTCACTTTGGTTTTTTCATCGGTGTGCAGTTTTGCCCTGCTTTTCCCGAATGACATCACCCGGTTGCCTCCGCCTTGAGACTGCTGCATTAAGAAAAAGAAAAGAAAAACAAATAATAAAATGGGCAGCAAAGATGTAAGCAGCGTTACCCACCAGCCCGGCTTTTCCGGCGGTTTAACTTCATGCGACACTCCTTGGGATTTAACTAAATCTAACAGAGCTTCATCCGGCCACACACCTTTAGATGTAAAGTTTTGATTATTACTTTTCAGCACACCGGTAATAAAGTTGGTATTATCTTCAACTTGAAAGGTTATGCTTTTTACCTTTCCCTGTTCCAAGTAGGATATTACTTGGTCGTAGCGCAGCTCTTTGATGTCAGTGTTAGCAGGGGAAGTATATTGGATAAGGGCAATAATAACCAAAACAATTAAAAGATAAATCATAAGGTTTTTGAGGACCTTATTCAAAAAAGTCACTCCTCTCAAATGCTTTCCATTTTACTTCTGCCTGGAGCATTTATTTATTTGTTTGTTTCGCTTGACTGCGGCTGCAGCAGCTTATTGTGGTTGATTTTTTCCAGTTTTAAATGTAATAATACTTTGGTTTGTTCTGTCACCTTCCAGTATTCCCCAACACGAAGCCCTCCTACCCATATAATTTGATTATTTTTGCAGATCAATGGAATAAAGTCGCGTTTTTCTTTTGGGATTTTTTGATCAATCAAAAATTTTTTTAACTTAACTTTTCCTCCGGCACCGATCGGGTTGAATGTATCTCCTTGTTTTCTTTTTCTAACCGTTAACGTCGAACCTGTCTTTTCCAAATCAAAAACCGCTTCATTAGCAGGCAGCTTGGCCGGATCTGCTTTAAATCGGTCGGCTTGATATATCCGTGCGGTAAGCACCAAACCAAGTTCGTCAAGCTTAGTAACGCCGGGCAATTTTACCGGGTACTGATAATCCGAAATTTCTTGTTGATTGTTTCGAAAATAAAATTTTATCTTCGAATAAGCGATTTGGCAGTTAATGCCCCCGGGGAGTTCAATAACGGCAGGTGATATTTGATTGGTTTTATAAATAATTGCAGATACATGTTCAAAGGCCAAATCTTTTGATCGGCTCAAAAGTTTTGACCACACTTTGCGAATTACCCGCCGTTTCAGCACAATCGGCAAATTAACAAAAATACTTTGGTCTATGGTAATTTGCTGTTCATCTGCAGAAATTGTCAATTCAGCCAACGCATTTTCGGTTTGCTCATCAAGATAACTATCCTCTTCTCGCAGCAGATTGGCCAATCTTCCCAATCCCAAAACTATTTCCGGATTATATTCTTTTTCCAACAGCGGAATCAAATGCATTCTTATTTTATTTCTTTGGTAAATTGTTTTTTGATTCGAGCTGTCGACGCGGTATAAAAGCTTATGATCCGCACAGTAGCGCTCAATTTGCCGCCGCCTGATCGCTAAAAGGGGTCTGATGTAAATCTCATCACGCACCGGCGGCATTCCCGCCACCCCCCTGGGCCCGGCACCGCGCAAAACATTCAACAGCACTGTTTCTGCCTGATCATCGGCATGATGACCTAACGCAATGCGGTTAGCTTGGTATTGTTCTGCTGTTTCCGTTAAAAAGCGATAGCGCACTTCACGGGCTGCCAATTCTGTCGACAGGCCGTGCCTCTTACGGTATTCATTGACATCAATTTCCGTCGTTGTGCAGGGTATCTCCCAGCGCTCGCAAAGTTCCTTGACAAACCGGGCATCATCCCGCGATTCTTCCCCGCGCAGCATGTGATCTAAGTGAGCGGCGCACAGCGAAATTTTTAATTCCTTTTTTAAAGAATTAAGAATGTGTAACAGCGCCACCGAATCAGGTCCACCGGAAACAGCCACCAACACTTTATCTCCCGCTGAAACCATTTGGTTTAATTCTATGTACTTGCGCACTTTATCCGGCAAACTCAAAATAATCACCCAAGTAAAGACATAGTAGGTATTTTTCCACATTAACAAAATAATTTCCTTCTATAACCACAAAGAAATTTCGCTAAATAAATTTATCCAATATTCAGAAATCATTCAGATTATTATTAACTAAAATAATAAGCGGTCTAATGACCGCTCCCTCCGTCAATTAAGCACTCTCCAGTTTAGCTACCAACACCGTCATATCATCAGCCGGTTTTGATTTGTTTTTCAACCCGGTATCAAGTACTTGCAAAAGCACCTCGGCAATCTCCTGCGGTTCTAAACCGGCCAAGTCTTTTAATATCCCCGCCAACCATTCATCAGGATCGGCCGTTCCCGGACAGCATTCTAAGATCCCGTCGGTAACCATCACCAGTATGTCTCCTGTTTCCATTGTTCGGGTTTGCGTAACCACCTCAATGTCTTCTAATATACCGACAGGCAGCGAGTTGGACTTAATTACCGAAACCTCACCCCTTCTAATGATATAACTTGGGCAGGCACAAATTTTAATTAAATCAACTTTTCCGGAATACAAATCAATTACCACCATATCTACAGTAGCAAAACTTTCATTTGGTGCGCGCAGCACAAGAATAGAGTTTACAGTTTTTAAAGCCATATCTTTTTCAAATCCTGATTCCAACAAATGCTCAATTAAGTTAATTACCGAAGAGCTTTCGGCATTGGCCCGGTGTCCCACACCCATGCCGTCGGAAAGCACCAGTGCATATTTTCCGTCTCTAAGCTGAATTGTTGTATAACTGTCTCCGGAAATATCACTTCCGCCGCGCGCCGCACCGGCATATCCGACGGAAACCCGGTAGGGCAGTGAAGAATAGAGTTTAAATGTGCACTCTTTTTTACCTTCTTTTAAAGAGCAGCCGGTATTGGCCATAACCAAGTTCTGACCGGTAACTGCCGAAACCAAAGGCACTGCTTTTTTCTCGCAAACAAGCTGTCCGCCGCAGGCAGGAATCGTTAAACCAACCTCCAGCCCACCGTCACGATGGTGGAAAGTAAAAACATCACTCACTGCAATTCCCTCTTTGCCCAAACGTTTGATAATTGCTTCCTCCACTTCACCGGACATCTCTAAATCTTTTTCCAACTGCTCCGACATATTAATCAAAATATCCGACATGCCTTTAAGCTGTTCAGATACCAAATTTCTGCTGTCCAGCAGTTTTTTCTGCCAGTGATTATTCAGCTTAAAATTATCATATAAGCAGGAAATTGTGATGGTCATCTCTTTCAGCCGGGCACATCTTTTTTTCATTTTATCCGGCAGATCGTCAATGTTTAATTTTCCGTACATCTCCACCGTAGTGAGCAGATCGAGAATCTGCTGATAAGTCTGATAGAATTCTCTTTCCCAACAGGTGCGATATAATGCGCAGCCGTCACACACCTTTTCCCCCACCTGTGTAAATATCTGTTCTAAACCCTGCTCTTCCTGAGCCTGTTCAACGGTGGCCGAAACCTCTTTAAAGCTTCCGGCCAGCGCAGTAAATACATTTGACCAGTTTCGCATCCGTCCGGCGGTCATTTCTTTAATTCTTGATTGGGGCAGAGTAGGACGTTGAAATTTGATTATTCCTTTAGGTATCGGCACTGTTTTAGTGATGCTTTCTATCCATGCCGCCGGTATTAAACAAAATATTAAAGCGGTAACCCCCGTTTCTGCCATTACCTCCAGCATGTTTCCGTAATCGGTAATGTAAATAGAAAGCAAAATGTTCCCCAACAAAAATCCCATTGCTACACCGATCCGGCCAAAACCTTGTAAAAGACCGGCAATCAACCCCGCAAAGGAATATGCACCGATAATTACCGGGGCCACCACATATAAAAGCCCCGGTATTACACCAACAACCGCACCTGATGCAGCACCAAGACCCACTCCTCCGACCAACGCTGAAAGCAAAATAATCAATTTGCTTACTATACCGCGTAAAGTGATACCGTTAAATGCAATGTCGCCGGTGCCGGCCACCACTCCGCCTAACAGCAGCAGCATACAAAACACCGCTTCGCCGCTGATCCGACCGGGTACTGTCTGCTGCCATACCGGCGGCAGAGCTTGGACAAATGCAATCGTCAGCAGGCAGGCAAAAACCGCCTCAAATAAAACACTTATGTAGCTGTACAGCTCCCCTGCGTTATACGACACAATCGAGCACTTCACCACCAATAAAGCTGCAAATACCACCCCGGGAACAACGTACCACTGCCGCTCTTTAATCCCCGGAAGAAAACGCATCAGTAAAAAGACAGACACCACCACCAAAATGTTGGCTAAAAATACCGTCCCTTCAGCAACTGTAGCCAAACCAAAAATAACAAAAACCGGCACCAAAATATTGCTTACCCCGGTAACCTGAACAGCCGCCGCTAAAAACGCGGCAGCAAAAGGCATTAATTCTCCCAACAGTACCGCTCTGCCAAGAAAAAAGGCGGTTAGATACAAAAGTAACCACCGCCCGGTGAAAGCCTGTCCAACCATCGACCAGGGTATATTGTATTTATTTTTACTTGTTCCCCCCTTCGGCGCAGTCCCCGCTTCACTGTTTTCACCGGCACGGCGGTAGGGATAGATGTCGAAATCATTATACATCGAAGCTCCACTCCTTAACTACAATGATGCTTTACAGCACATTATAGTATACGCCGAAGGAAATATTTGTCATTATTGGTAACTTGTAACTGTTTTTCTTTCGACATCTCTTGCCTGATTAATCGCCAGCCCCCATAATATATCCGCTTCACTGACCGCAAGGTGATTTACACCTAATTCTTTAAGAATTATCGCTATAATTTTAACCCCCGCTACAATAATATCTGCGCGCTCCGGCTGCAAACCGGGCATTTTCTTTCTTTCTTCCAACGTGCGGGTTTCTAAATCTCTTAAGACGGCAAGAATCTGGTTCAAACTTATTTTAAATCCATGCACTTTTTGCGCATTATAAACATCTAATTTTTGAATTACTGCCGCCAGAGTTGTCGCCGTTCCTCCTACAGCTATCAGCTGTTTGATAGGACACGTTTTTACTTTTTGGATTACCGGCGAAAGCAGGCGGGCTATCTCATCGCTGCTGCCGTCCCCTTCAGTCATGCGCACCGCACCGACATTAACGCTGGCACAGCAGACCTGTTTTTGTTCAATCCAGCAAAATTCCGTACTGCCTCCGCCGACATCAATTACCACTACGCCGTCGCCGTCCCCGGCCAACCCGGCCAGCACCCCTTGGTAGCTAAATTTCGCTTCCTCTTCTCCCGTCAATATTTTTAAACGGTAACCGGTCGTTTTTTTAATCAATCGGGCAAATTCATCTTTGTTGACAGCATCCCGCACCGCACTGGTGGCAGCTACTACAATATCAGTTACATCTGCAGAGCGGCAGTAATCCACAAACTGCTTCACCGCCTCAACCGTTCGCTCCATCGCTGCGTTATTCAGGCAGCGGCGCGTTATTCCCTCTCCTAACCGGGTAGTTTTCAGCGCGGTGTGCAGTACTTTCAGCGCACCGCTTTTATCTACTTCGGCAACCAAAAGCCTGGTAGAGTTTGTACCGATATCTATCGCCGCTGTTTTCATAACCCCTCACTCCTGTTACGCTTATAATTTATGAATAATAAGCAAAATAAACAAAAGACGCGTTACCGCGTCTTTACCGTTCAGTACTTTATTTAAACTGCCGCCGCTTAGCTGCATTCTGATTTTTCCGCAGCTGCTGCTGCCGTTCTTCACTTTCTTTTAAAAACTTAGCCATTTTATCTTCAAATGACAAGCTCGGTCTTCTTTGGCGCGACTGCGGGGCAGGTTTCGCTTGTTTTATGGAAAGCCCGATTTTACCTTTCTCGTCAACAGAGATAACCTTCACTTTAATGCGGTCGTTTACTTTTAAAAAATCGTTTACATCCCGCACATATTCATGATCAATTTCAGATATGTGCACCAGACCTGTCAGATTATTGGGTATTTGGACAAATGCCCCAAAACTGGTTATCCCGGTGACAACACCCTCAACAACTTTCCCTTGTTCAATTGACATGCTTAAAAAAATTCCTCCTTAAATATTTAGAAGCTGATGTAATTATATGTTAACACTAAAGACAGTGTCAACCGGCATAGGCAAGGAAGTTCTCTAATCTTTGATATCAGGGTCACGCACATTCAGTTTTTCCGTTTCTCCGTTTGAGGAAGCATTATCGCTGGGAATAACGCGGCTTTCTCCCGGTTTCACCAGCCCTAATTTTTCCCTGGCAACCTGCTCCACATATTCATTAGACTGCATTGCCTTAATCATCTTATGCAGCTCATTGTTGCGGGCTTTAATCTGATCTATCTCCTGCTCTATTTCCTGCACATTGTTTTTCATGGCATTTAGTTTTTGCATCTCGCCACCAAGCGAGACTGCCAGGTAGATAAACAGCAAACTCAAAACTATAACAGGTACTTTAAAGTTGTACTTGGTTCGGTTTTTGGTTTTGGTTTTTGTTTTTTCGTACGGTTTGATTTGTTTGTTTCTGCTGATATAATTCAACTTCACCCGCTTTTGCCTGCCGTTTGTTGAAGAAATCATTTATCATTCCACCCCGTCTTCATCCGCTTCAAATAAACCCATCGCATCTCCGGGTATCACAATTACCACTTGGTAACCCTTGGTACGCGCACGGTTAAACAATGTGGCTACGGTACTGGCGGTAATATTCAACCTTTTGGCAATCCGCTCATTGCTGTAGCCCATTTCTTTTAATGTTACCACTTGGCGTTCCCGAAAACTAAGTTTTTCAGCACCTCTGATTTCTATCTGCAACTAGGCCACCCCTGACTGTGGCAAAATTAATACACAAGTTATGCCGGGTTATCCCAAGGTTATCCACTGAGTTATCCACAATATGTGTACAATTATTTTACAATGTAACTACTATATTACTACACTGTGGATAAAAATCCTTCTCGGCAGAGATATTTCTTTGCGTTATCCACAGCTAATAAAAAAAGCCGTTGCCGCGAACTCTCCGTTCTTTACGCAACAGCTTCACTCAATCTTTTTGCGCCGAAATATCATTAAAGGTTTTGCCAACAGTTTTTTGATCAATTTGCTTACCGGCGCCAAAAGCCTTTTGCCTATTCCTGCAATCAGCTTCAGCGGCATGCTTATCGCCAAAAATATCAGCCGAAACGGCCAGCATACTGCCGCCAACAAAACTGCAAGCATATTTGCCGTCAATAAAAAGACTTTTTTAATGATCAGCAGCAGATAATTTATTATCGGTAATGCAAACCTGCTAAGACAGCGCAGATAAAAAATTACTCCTGTTATTAAACCGATTAAAACATAAAGCCGAACCTCGCCCCAATTGCCCCACAACAAAAACAAAAAAGCAAGCGGTGTAAAAATCAGCCAAAAGACAATATCACCGAACACAATTCCCAGTTTTTTTAGTTTAAAATGTTTGGCAATCAAGCGGTATAAATCAAAGAGTACGCCCGCCAATACCCCGGTTAACAAGGTAACTACAAAGGCGGTTAATTGTTCAGTTAACGGTATGCTGCATCACATCCTTACAAAAGCTATTTAAGAAGCCTGTTTAATATGCCTTTGGTTTTGCTTTTAACGCCTTGGCTTGTTTTTCCCTCGATATACTCAATAGCAGTGATGTAGCCTTCTATTGTCAGGTCTCCCTCCTCAAGGTTTAATCGGGTAATGTGCAGCCCTTCTCCCTTCAGCGATAAGTAACCCATGTTAGTATCCAGATTAATTCCGCTTTCATCAAAGGTGCCGACGTGTTGAACCCCTTTTAATTCCAACTGCTTTCTGTCCAACATTGTCAACTTATGATTACTGCGTTCTTCCACAGGACACCCTCCCATTCGGACATAATTCATTTTTAATATTTATTCCGCCGCCGCCTAAGATATGAATAAAAAAGGTGCACCCGATGTGCACCTTCTACTGCCACAGTTTCTCTATAGTCACGCCTTTATAATAGAATTTAATAATTTCTTCGGGAGATTTATTTTCAGCAGCCATTTTTTTGGCTCCCCACTGGCACAGCCCCACACCGTGCCCGAAACCGTTTCCGGTAATTACAACATTTTCGCCTTCTACCCAAATATCATCAATCAGCGTTGAACGCATCAACTCACTGCCTACTGCCAATCTCAAAGCAGGTCCGCTGACGGTGGTGCTGCCCAGCTTAATTTTTGTCGCCCGCCCGGACGGCCCTTTCTCCACGATTTGTACCGCAGTGATTGCTCCCGGGTCTGTGCCGACAGTTTCTTTTACCGCTGCCCGCACTTTATCTGTCGGAATTTTTGCCACCCAATTTTTGTTTTCCGGTTGAGTGACACTTAAGCAGCCGTCTTCAAAACCTGATTTTACATACGGTGTTTGCGTTTTTGTCCAGTTCAAACCTTCCACGGCATTGGCTGTTTTCCCGCCGCAGCAGGCAGAAAACCAGCCTTTTACGTATTCTCCGTTGTATTTGATTACTTTTCCGCGCGTTTCCTGCACCGCCTTTTTAACCTTTTCATTAATGCGCGACGGATCATAAGCCTGAAATTCTTCTACATCCGTTGATGCGTCGGTGCCGTGTAATTTTTTGATTTTTCCGCTTTCAATGTTCTCCATGGTAAAAGTACGTGCCAAAATGGCCTGGGCAGCCAAAGCGTTATCCGGCCAGGTCGGTTCCATTTCCGCAGCAACAACACCGGCCAGATATTCTTCCAGCTTGATTTGCTTTTTCTCACCGGTTTCATTCACATACAAACTAATTGTCGGTTCTTCGCCAATTTCTTGATTGTCATTCGGAACCGGTTTCTTCTCCCCGCCTGTACAGGCTGTAAAAACCACTGAAATTAACAGGCAGGCAAAGGTTAATTTTATAAATTTAAATCGCTTCACAATAACCACCCCCAATTTTGTTTAAATTAGTTTCTGCATTGAGGTGGCTAAATATAACTTTAATAACTTCTAATATAACTAAAACTGTTCCTGGTTTTGCTGAAAGGTTTCTTCTAAAACTTCGTAAAGCGAACCTGCTTCTTTGGCAGGTATCGTTTCTTTAACCTCTAATATTCTTATTTTTAAAAGCCTGGAACCCAATTCTATATCCAGCACATCTCCCGGTTTTACTTCACTTCCCGCTTTCGCCGCACGGGTATTAATTTTTATTTTTCCGCTGCCGCACACTTCTTTAGCGACAGTACGCCTTTTAATTATCCGGGAAACTTTGAGAAATTTGTCTAATCTCATATTATGTAAAATGACCCCCAAATTTTAATTTTGTACAAAAAAATAATCAGACCGAACGGCCTGATTATTTCTTACTGAGCAACTGAATCCTTCAATGCTTTACCGGCTTTGAAAACCGGAACCTTGGTAGCAGAAATGGTAATTTTTTCACCGGTTTGGGGATTGCGGCCCTGACGTTCGGCACGATCACGGGTTTCAAATGTTCCAAAGCCCACCAATTGAACTTTATCCCCTGAAGCTAAAGCTTCAGAAATACTTTCCAGCATTGCATTTACAGCCTTTTCAGCATCTTTTTTGGTAAGCTCTGTCTTTTCTGCGATGCTAGAGATTAACTCTGCCTTGTTCACTAAAAAAACCTCCTCCAGATTTTCATGTAACTCCTGTCATGAATTCGATAAAGTCAGGTCATTTCCTTCTTAAAAGAAAATATTTCCGCATATTATGGTGTATTTTTTCCATTTTTTCTTAATTCCAAACATTTTGCCTCTTCCCAATACCGATCCATTTCCTCAAGCGGCATGTTATTTAAATCTCTGCCGTCCAGCCGACTCTTTTCTTCTATGTATTGAAAACGACGGATAAATTTTACGTTGGCAGCCGTTAAAGCCGCTTCAGCATCTACTTTTAACAATCGCGCTAAATTGACAGCCGCAAAAATCAAGTCACCTGTCTCGGCAGCAATTTCTTCTTTATTATCGGCTTCTATAGACTTCAATAACTCTTCCAATTCTTCCTTAAGCTTGTCCAGTGCACCCCGATAATCGGGCCAGTCAAACCCCACTTTTGCCGCTTTTGTCTGCAGTTTAGCCGCCCGCGCCAATGCCGGCAGCCCTTTGGGGATATTGGCCAAAAGAGATTGCTCCACTTTCTGCTCGCGTTCCTGCGCCTTAATTTTGTCCCAATTTACCAGCACCTCATCACTGTTATCCACAGAAACATCGCCAAACACATGAGGGTGCCGCCTAATCATTTTCGTTGTAATTGCATCAATCACATCATTGATGTTAAATAAGTTTTCTTCCGAAGCCAGCTGCGCATGAAATACTATTTGCAGTAATAAGTCTCCCAACTCATCACATATTTTATGCGCATTATTTGTATCCAACGCTTCTATAACCTCATATGTTTCTTCAATTAAGTATGATTTGAGAGTTTGATGAGTTTGCTCTTTGTCCCAAGGACAGCCGTTGTCTCCCCGCAGCTCGGCCATGACATTAACCAAAGGGTCCAATGGGTATAAACACTCATCATTCTCGCCTTCTTCATCTGCAGTTAACTGCTCAGAGAGGGCGGGAACAAACACCGTTGTTAAATGATCAACCCAAGACAGCCTGTCCAGCTGATAAAGCGGCAGCTGTTTAACTTTTTCTTCCCCCGGTATACCGGCAGCTTTCACTACCATAACGGTGTAATCATCAGGATAGTATTCCATCAGCGCAAGCTTTACCTCTGACGCCACTAATTGAGAGTATACCTGTGTAATCACAACCGCCGTTGTTGGATCAATACTGCGCCGGTTTAACATTAACCCGTCTAAAATCTGCAGACCGTTGTTCGGATCATAACCAACTGCAGTAAACAATGCATCTAAAAAACTTGCCGCAGGCAGTATTTTCACCGGCAGGCCTTTTTCCTCTGCACCCTGCAGTATTAACTGCACTGTTTCTTCCGCTACCAACGGATGCCCCGGCACAGCATACAGCACTCTTTCTTCCTGCCCTAAACGCAGCACTTCATCAGCAATTTTACGGTAAAGCTCAAAAAAGTTATCTGTCTGTTGATAATATTCATCAAATGATTGATATGACAGTCCCTGCTGCTCAAGCCAAGCAACAACAGGATGCACTTTAGTACGCAAAAGAACGGTGGAAGCACTTTGCAGCGCTTCCCACACACCCAAAGTCAGCCCTTCTTTTGAGCCCGGTCCTAAGCCGGCTATTACAATTCCGCTAATGATTTTCACCTCCAAACTTATTGTTCAAATTAAAAGGCCGCCATCAGGCAAACTACAGCCGGTGCTTATTATATCACAAGAAAAAGGAGGCCCATCGGCCTCCCGTTATTGTTCCATTTGTTTTGCCAAAAAACCTGCCGCAGTTTCCGCTAACTTCAATTCCATTTCCGCCATTTTTATACCGGATTCTTTAGTTGCCAAAATCACCGCCCCAATAGGATCTCCTTCAGAAATAATCGGTACAATTACCTCACTGGCATAATTGCAATCGCTTCCGTCAATAATTGCAGCATCTTTAGAATTGGGGTCCTCTGCAGGGTGAAGAATAATCGGTTTCCGCTCTTCCATTACTTTTTCAACCATTGGGCCTATAGGTTTATTAAGAAGCTCTTTTTTGGGTGCGCCTGATACTGCGATAATTGTATCTCGATCAGCTATACAAGCAATGTGACCCAGAGCTTCGTGTAAAGAATCTGCATATTCTTTTGCGAAATCACCTAGTTCACCAATCGGAGAATATTTCTTAAGAATTACTTCGCCTTCGCGGTCAACAAAGATTTCCAGGGGATCCCCTTCTCTAATCCGCAAAGTCCTGCGAATTTCTTTCGGTATTACAACTCTTCCCAAATCATCTATACGACGTACAATTCCCGTTGCTTTCATAAATTTGTCTTCCCTCCTTTTTTCTGCATGATCTACGCGAAATAACTTTCTGTGATAGTATATAACAGGAGGTTTCCGATTATTCATATTTTACCAACGCTGGATAAATAAATTTCGGCTTTTTGGTGTTTGTTTATCTTTTTGCCGAAAAAGCTAATAATTAATACTAAATACTAAGATGTGCTTACTTTTAATACTTTTTGTTTACTTACCTTACCTGATTTAATTGTATGTTGTCTCTATGTATAATACCTCCTTCCTGACTAAATATAGAAACAGGTTTTACAATGGCACCAGCACTACAATTTGAAACTATAATTTGAAGTTGTTGGTATTATTCCCTTACTTGCTTAACAATAATCTATTTTTATGCTTGGTATATTATTTACAAATATGGAACTGTTAACCATTAAGGGCGTTGAGGAAGTTAAACACTTCTTTAAGATCCTGTATGCCAAGTTCACCGGCCGACCTGACCCTCAGCTTGATTTCAAATTCTTCGCCGCCGGTATTAAATTTTATGCGGTTATAATATTTTTCACTTAACTCAACCAGTTTTTTCGCATCTAACGGCGGTTTCGCCCCAAAGACAAATCTGATCTGCCCTGTTTGCCTGCTGATAGATTTAATTTTTAATTTTTTTCCGATAGTTTTTAACCTGGCAACCGTCAGCAAACGCCCGGCCGGCTCCGGTATATCCCCAAAACGATCTATCAATTCTTCTTCTAAGTCGTCAACCTGCTCAACAGTCATCAATTTAGCGATGCGGCGGTAAATCTCAACCTTTTGGCCCGGATCACTGATGTAATTATCCGGAATATAAGCATCAACCGGAATTTCAACGCTGGTTTCCACCGTTTCTTCAACTGTTTCTCCTTTTGCTTCCCTAACCGCTTCCTCTAACATTTGGCAGTACAGTTCAAAACCAACTTCAGCAATATGACCGTGCTGTTCCACACCCAGAATATTTCCCGCACCTCTGATTTCTAAATCACGCATTGCGATTTTATAACCGGAACCCAACTCAGTAAAATCTCTGATAGCGGATAAACGGCGCTCCGCTTCTTCGGTCAGTACTTTATCTCTACGGAAGGTTAAATAGGCATAGGCAATGCGATTGGAACGACCCACTCGCCCTCGCAGTTGGTATAACTGGGCTAAACCGAATTTGTCAGCATCTTTAATTATCAGGGTATTGACATTGGGTATATCCAATCCTGTTTCAATAATAGTTGTACAAACCAACACATCATAACGGCCTTCCATAAAGGCAAGCATCACATTTTCCAGGTCATCTTCTTTCATCTGGCCGTGGGCGGTAATTAGTCTGGCTTCCGGCACCAAACCGCTAAGCCAATTGGCAACGGTGTCAAGTTCGGCAACCCGGTTGTGCACAAAAAACACTTGGCCACCCCGATTGATTTCGCGGCGGATGGCTTCGCGAATCATCACCGGATCTTCTTCCATAACGTAAGTCTGCACCGGATAGCGTTCTTCCGGCGGCGTTTCCAGCAAACTGGTATCACGTACTTTAACTAAAGACATATGCAGTGTGCGGGGAATGGGGGTTGCTGTAAGCGTTAAAACATCCACCGTAGTGCGCAGCTGCTTCAGCCTTTCTTTGTGAGCCACACCAAAGCGCTGCTCTTCGTCAACTACCACCAAGCCCAAATCTTTAAACTTTACATCTTCCTGCACCAAACGATGTGTGCCGATGACGACATCAACACTGCCGTCGCTCAGCCCCTGCAGCACAAGCCGCTGCTCTTTCGGTGTGCGAAAGCGGGAAAGCATTTCAATGTTTATTGGGTAGGAGGCAAACCGCTCCCGAAAGGTGTTGTAATGCTGCTGCGCCAAAATTGTTGTTGGTACCAACACCGCCACCTGCTTACCGTCATTAACCGCCTTAAAGGCTGCTCTTAAAGCCACTTCTGTTTTCCCATAGCCCACATCACCGCAAAGCAGCCGATCCATCGGCCGGGGTGTTTCCATATCCTTTTTAACTTCTTTAATGGCTCGCAGCTGGTCAGGAGTTTCCTCAAAGGGAAAGGCACTTTCAAAATCCTGCTGCCAAACGGTATCTTTGCTGTAAGCATAGCCCTTTTGAGCCTGCCGTTGGGCATACAGCTCCAAAAGTTCGCCCGCCATTTCCTTAACCGCTGCTTTAACCTTGCTTTTAGCCCGATTCCATTCACTGCCCCCCATTTTGGATAACTTAGGGGCAGCACCTTCATTTCCCAGATAGCGCTGCAGTAAACCGACTTGGTCTGTCGGCACATATATTTTGTCTTCTCCGGCGTATTTAACAACTAAATAATCTCTCTGCATCCCACCGATATTTAAAGTAGTCATCCCTAAATAACGGCCGATACCGTGATTAACATGCACAACATAGTCATTGGGTTTTAAATCATCCAGCGGAATAAAGCGTTTTTCGGAAGAATCTCTTTGCTGCCGCTTCCTTTTGCGCTGACCAAAAATTTCTTTTTCTGTAATTACAACCAGCCGGGAAACCGGCAGTTCAAAACCTGCCGACAAACAGCCTTCTGTAATTACAACATTGCCCGGAACTGCTTCGTTAGTAAGCTTAGACATATAAAAGGCATCTACTTTGCCTTCTTTTATTGTTTCCAACAAATGCCTGGCCCGCTCACCGGTGGATACCGTTAAAACCACCGCAAAGTTTTTCCTTTTCCACTGCTTAATTTCATCAGTTAATACTTGAAAGTTGCCCAAAAAAGGATGCATTGCCTTTGCGGTAAAGTTAACGATGTTTTTAGGCCTGAGAAACTGCGGATTGCGGGGCAGGAATGAAAAAGACACATTCTGCCTGCGTTCCAGTTTAGCTAAAAAGCCGCGCCAATCTAAGTAGACTTCATATTGCGAAGGTAATACCCGCCCTTTACTCAGTAAATCGGCATGGATTTCCGCCCGCTCTTTTTGGATCGTTTCGATAATTTCTTTAATGCGAATCGGATCATCTATTAACAGCGGCACATCTTTGGGCAGATAATCAACAATATTGTAAGTGTCCGGATAAAAAAAAGGCAGCAACTGTTCAATTCCTTCAAAATATGCCGGCTCTTCCATCCGCGCCAATATTGATTCCACCTGCGCAGTCAGCTGATGCTGCGCATCAACGGAAGCATTTTTATGCAGTTTCTTTTGGTGACTGCGGTATTCTGTTAACAGCCGTTCCCGACCGTCAGCCCAACACTGTTCACTTATCGCCATTTCCCCTGCCGGGGAAATTTCTGTTTCGTTAAGATTTTCTATCGATCGCTGCGAGCTGACTTCAAAAGAACGAATGGAATCAACTTCATCATCCCAAAATTCTATGCGCAGCGGATTATCTTTTGCTAACGGGTAAAAATCCACTATCCCGCCGCGGACAGAAAATTGACCCGGTCCCTCAACCATATCAACCCGCTCATAACCCTGCCGCACAAAAAAGCGCTGCAGGTCTTCTAAATCTGCCTGCTGCCCAACTCTCAAATGTTTGCGTTCTTTTTGAAAAACCACAAAGGGCACAAGCCGCCGAATTACCGCTTCTGCCGGCGCTACCACCACCGGCGCCTCACCGCTGACCAGTTTTTCTAAAACCTTCAGGCGTTGAGCATTTATTTCTGTACTGTGCGACAAAACTTCCAGCGGCATTGCCTGCCATACCGGAAACAGCAGAACTTCCCGCTCCGGCAGCAAAAAGCTCAAATCCTCTGCCAGCAGACCTGCGTCCGCTTCGGTTGGCGTAATGATTAATGCCGGCCGGTAATTTTTCGCAACAATCCCAGCCATCGCCAGTGCCTTTTGCGAACCGGAAAGGCCAAATACCAGCTGCTGATCCACTCCTTTATTCAGACCGCTGATAATGCCCTGAAATTCAGTTGTATGCTCCAAAGGTTTTAATAACCCGGATAACGCCAGATTGTTATTTTTTTCCGCCATCACAAAAAGAGCTTTAGCAAATAACCAAAGCCCTAACACGCCCCTTTTCCATATATTTCCAACATGTCAAAACATCATTATTATATCTTACTCGCTGTCTGTCGGTCAAGGTGACACCGTTTTATGTATAACCCAGTAATTCCACAGCATGTGCGTTAGATAAGCCAACGCCACAGCGGGTAAAACGCCGATACAGCGAAAAATAATTGCGGTAATTACGCCGTAAAACAAATGGGTTGCAACAGCATAAAAAGCCGCACGCACTCCCCGCCGACTGTTAATGAGTTCCCAAAGCGCTTCTGTTATTCCAAACAAAGTATGCGTGATAACTATCGGCACCGCAAGCAAAACTGCCAAGCCGGTTTTAGCAAACTCTTCAACAGCCGGCCCAATGAAAATCACCGCTTGATTGCCAAAGCGGATCAGCAGCTTACCGTTGATCAACCAGGACAGGCCGGCTGCTGCCAAACCGCTGATTAAAGATAATAAACTCATGCTTATTTTTTCGGATATCAGACGTTAAATTTATTCATCGCCGCGTTGATGTCCTGCTGAACCCATACATGGATGCTTTCAACAGTTTTGGTCATTATCCGATTAATTACATCCAACTCCTGTTCGGCAAAATTGCCCAACACATAGTTCACTGAATCGTGCTCAGCCCTGCCAATTCCGATGCGTATGCGGGGAAATTCGGCAGTACCCAAATGAGCAATAATGGATTTCATGCCGTTATGCCCACCGGGGCCGCCTTTCGGTCTAATGCGCAATTTCCCCAAAGGCAAATCCATATCGTCATAGACGACTACTACATCTGAAGGATTTAATTTATACCAACGAACCAGCGAACCTACTGCCTCGCCGCTTAAGTTCATATAAGTCTGCGGTTTAATTAAAATTACTTTTTCCTGCCCAATATAACCCTCGCCAATCAACGCTTTAAATTTTGTTTTATTTACAACTGCTTTTAAATCCTGCGCTAATTTATCAACAGCCATAAAACCGACATTATGGCGGGTTTTTGCATATTGTTGGCCAGGGTTGCCCAACCCCACAATCATCTTCACGTCTCTTACCTCCGATGCCATTTTCTCTGTCAATTTTACTAAAATTACACTGCCAATGACAACCGGTGGCAAGGAATAATTAATCGATAATTTCTACGCTTCTGCTTCCGGCTTTTCCTCCGGTGCAGCTTTGGCAGCAGGTTGATTCTCTGCCGGCACCTCTGCATCTTCTTCCGGCATTGACTCATCACTTTCTACCGATCTCACCAGTGCTACCGCAGCTATCACTGCCGCCGGGTCATTAACTGCTTTTACGCCCTCCGGCAGTGTTAAATCATCGACATAAATGTTTTCGCCAATGTTCAAACCCGAAACATCAACAATGATTTGATCAGGAATCGCCGTTGGCAAACATTCAATTTCCAGCGACCGCAACTGTTTCTGCAGCGTTCCGCCCTGCTGTACACCAACCGGCTGTCCGACAAACTTGATTGGTATACTGGTTTTAATTTTTTCATTCATTTTAATGCTTTGAAAATCTACGTGGGCCAGTTCTCTGCGCACCGGATCGTATTGGATGTCTTTAAGCAGCACTTTCATACCGCTGCTGTCAGCATCCTTTAATTTTAAATCTATTATTTTTCCGGTGCCGAAATTTCGAACAATCTTTTGTATTTCTTTTGAATCTACCGCAATAGACATATTGCCGGTTTCCTTTCCATACACCACAGCAGGAATTCTTCCTTTGCGCGCCAGCACATTACGGGCATGTTTTCCGCGTTCATGGCGATTTTCCGCTTCTAAATTAATGTCAACCATAGTTACCCTCCTGTTCTCAAGTTAAATATATTATTCCCTAAATTCAGTCATAACAAACTCTGAACAAACATAACATGAATTAGAACAACCCATGAACACCAAGGGGGTTATTAGATGCTTAAAAGCAAACGATTTATCGGCATGCCGGTGATCAGCTTAGCTGAAGGTCAGCAGCTGGGCAAAGTAAAAGAACTGGTTGTTGATCCCCTGAAAAAATCTGTTGTCGCTCTGCTGATTGAACAAAAAGGCTGGTTTAAAGAAGAAAAATTTATTCCCTACAGTAAGGTAAGAAGCGTAGGCAACGACGCGATTACTATAGAGCAAAGTAATTTAGTTCAAAAGGGCACCAGTCTACCGGAAATTGTTAAATTAATAAACGATAAACACTCGATCATCGGCAGCAAAGTAGTGGCAGAAAACGGAACAGTTTTAGGCATAACGGAAGAATTCTATGTAAATGTTGAAGACGGCACGCTGGCAGGATTAGAAATTTCCGGCAGTTTTATAAATAGTATTATTTCGGGGCGGGCTTTTTTAGACAGCAGTTTTATCCGCACCATCGGCCGGAATCTAATGGTAACCGGCAATGAAGCGTCAGACAATCTGGTGAAAATTGACGGCGGCCTCAAAGAAACAATTAAAACCATCAAAGACGGAAGCAGCAATCTTTGGGAAGGTACTGTAGTTAAAGCCAAAGAAGTAACCGGCAGTATCAATAAGAAGCTGGAAGAGTTAAAAGAAAAGAAAAAGAAAGAAGAACAGCACAGTGAGTGCGAGTGCTGCCAGCAGGAAAAGCAGGATTCTTCGCCGATTTCAGAAAACAGTCAAAACAGCACCGCTGATGATGAAAAAAACGGCAGTACAAAACAGCCCGCAAATAAGGACGAACAATCCCAACAAGAGCATGCCCACAATGCAGATAATCTTGAAGAAAAAAATAATACCAAGCCTCCCGGGGAACAATAAGCAAAACAAACATGGGAGGAATATCATGTCCACAGAAAGACCGGATGATTTTGTCACCGGCTTTGCCGACCGCAGTTACGACAGAATATTTTATCATGCCGTCAATCAGGAAACAGAAACAGAAAGAAAAGAAGAGACCGCCGATAAATGAACTGAACCCCGAATAGTAGACACTTTAAAAAAAAGTGGACCTATTCGGGG
>CBEUVQ010000035.1:0-21717 GCA_965546615.1 uncultured Peptococcaceae bacterium | reverse complement strand
ATTGAAGCTTACCTTGGGGCGGTGGAAACCAGTGCTTAAAATAGAAAATTTACATGTCTATTACGGCGGCATTCATGCTTTAAAAGGAATTAACTTAAACGTGCCGGAAAACAAAATTGTTACGCTGGTAGGGGCAAACGGTGCGGGTAAAAGTACCACTCTGCGCGCAGTGAGCGGCTTAGTTCCTGCCGCCGACGGAAAAATAATTTTTAATGGTCAGGATATTACCAACAAAAAAACGGTGGATATTATAAAAAGCGGTATTACTTTAGTGCCGGAAGGAAGGCGAATTTTTGCTAATTTAACGGTGCTGGAAAATCTTAATATGGGTGCTTATGCCCGTAAGGACAAAGATGAGATTGAAAAAGACATTGAAAAAATATACCAGATATTTCCCCGTTTAAAAGAGCGAAAATGGCAGGCGGCAGGTACGTTATCCGGCGGGGAACAGCAAATGCTGGCCATTGGCAGAGCGTTGATGTCCCGACCGCAGTTAATTATGATGGATGAGCCGTCACTTGGCTTAGCACCGCTTTTGGTAAAAGAAGTTTTTCGAATCATCCAAGAAATTCACAGTGAAGGCATGACAATTTTATTAATTGAGCAAAATGCTACCGCTGCTCTGCAAATTGCCGATTATGGTTATGTTTTGGAAACGGGAAATATTGTATTGGAAGGACCGGGCAAAGAGCTGGCGGAAGACCCGAAAGTGAAGAAAGCATATTTAGGAAAGGCATAATTTAAAGACCCCACTTTCAACAAGATTGAAATTGGGGTCTCGTTATTCCCGATATTGAAGTGACATCATATTAATACGCTTGTTATTCAATGGCTGTAGATAACGATTTTGCCGACTGAATTCTTTTGGTTGGCAGAAGCATTCTGCGGAAGCAGCAGATTGCAGGGTTATCAGCATAAAACAATTTAGTAAACGGAAAGCAGAACACCCAGAATGTGCAAGCGATTAAACCGTAAATCAGACAGGCTGCACTCAGAATTACTGCTGCCGGCAGAGATATGGTAAGTTTGACGGCTAACAAACTGTATTTTTTTAACATTATAACCACTTCCTTTAAGTATTTTTCTAATATAATAGCACCTTTTGTGAAAAAAAGAACAAATGCCAAAATAGCAAGACAATTAAATTAATTAATAATAAAGTTTAGAAATAAAAAAAGCCGGCAAACGTCGGCTTTTTTCAAAGTGTCTATCGTATAGGGTACATTTTATTTCTTATACAGCTTTTTCTTTGACAATATTTAAGTATTCTTCGCCTAGACTGGTGATCTCGCACATTTTACTTTTACCTTCGCTGCTGATTTCTACCAAACCAAGGGCATACAATTGAAACAATACATGGTCCAGCACCGCTCTTTTGGTAGTAGACATCAAACTCAATTCTTCTTTATTCATTTTTCCGGCGTTGAGCAGCGTGTTGAGCACCCGCTGTGCCTCTTCCGGTAAGCGGTTGGATGCCTGTTTAAAATAATCATGTAGAGTCATTTATTATGCAATACCTCCTTAATAAAATGATTTACATGTATTATTACCAAAATGCTGGTTAATTAAACAACAACCCAATTAGTTTTTATGCAGGTCGGAGATAATTGACGGTTTGCCGATTGACTTTTAATAGTTGATTAGTTATATTAGCTGTAACAATAAGTTCGAAAAATTCTTGCGAAAGGAATGTTTGATTTTATGACGGCAGCGGAAAATATAAAATTCTTTTTTTCTCAGCTTACCGGCCGTCTTTACGTTCCTGCCGAGGTAATGAATACCGGCGAGAAAAAAGTTTTGCATTTAAGTGATACCCCAACTTCGCTGTATTCGGCGATATTCCATTTGGTTGCTTCAATTAAACCGGATATAATTATTCATACCGGAGATTTGGCTGATGATATTAAGCTGCAGCATAACCCCGGCAGCAGACATGTTTATGAACGGATGGTTGGGCAATTTATCAGTTCATTAGAAGAAAGTACGGCGGAAAAAATTTATATAGTTCCGGGAAATCATGATGATGTAGGGATAATTAAGCGCTGTGCCAAATTTTCTCAGCTGCTGACAGAGGGAGATACTGTTTTGATAAACAATTTGGCTTTTGGCTTAGCTCATTACATGAAAAGACTCCCCAAAAATGCCCAATATAATTTGTATGGACACAATTTCAGACGTCCGGAAGAAAAAGAAGGTAAAATTTATTTAAATGGCATTTGCAACATTAACTTACTGCTGCTGCCGTCCGGGAGGGTAGTGAAGATACCTTACCCCTGGGGTACAAATCGGGAAAGAGGTATGCGCAGTGCACTGCCAAACACAATTTAATATCACAAGGAGATGAGCCGATGATTTTTGTGCGAACGGGGCCGCGTTTTTTGTTTTTATACACGTCGGATACCGATGCCCTGAAGCATTTGCTGATTGATGAGCTTAACGGTGCGGTTGTGGAATTTAATCATGCTGTTGAGACTGCCGACGAGAGTGATACCATTATCATGCTCATTGATGCCGATGCAGCTAAAGCGCGGGTTGATGATGCCGATTGCATAGTGCTGACACCTTTTGGCTCATCAGTTGTTTTGGCGAAATTAATAACTCTGCAGGCAGGTTATTTATTAAAACGTGCTGAATTAGGGGCCGGTTTACTGCTTCAGCGCCTGCCGCTTGGCAGTAACAAAGTTATAGAAATAATTAAAGAAGACTATCAAGCCCAACCTCTGGGTTTGATTGAGGCGATAAATGCAGGGCAGGCAGACGATACTATTTTGGTATTTACTGATGTTCCGCTGCAGAAGTGTGTGCATCCGAATAAAGTAATTGAGCCGTGTTTGCTTATTCACCAGCCTATTCCGCAGATGTATAAAGAACTGCGTCGGGAGGCGGTGCGGTATTTTACACAGGGTTTAGATAAAAGTCAATGGTATGAAGTGCGCATCAATATTTATGATGCCGCGGATAACTTTGAGATTCATGCCCGTCGGTTAGAGCTGGTTTTGGAGGATTTGGAGGCAGGTTTGATTTTAGGGGAAACCTGGACGAAGGATCATGCTCTGGCCTTTTTTTCGGTAGCTGCATATCAAGTCAGATTGTTTACCATGATTGACCCTTTAGAGCTGAAACCGCTGCTGATTGGCTTAGAATATGATAAAAACGGTTCTCGGTTTGTGGATATTGACTTGTATCATCGCAGTAAAAAAATTGAGTGGGCGACGGTTGCCAAAAGAATGCCTTTTGGTCGAAAGAGAACCGGTTTGCATTACAGAAGCGAACTTTATTCCTGCTTAAGTCCCAAAACGGTGGAAAAAATTCAACAGTTGGAAAAGTTAATTGAGGAATAGCAATGATATTAAATACACCATTTGTATGTGGTGTATTTTTTTATTTGCCGGTAACATCAAAAAAATTTTTTAAATATTATTGACAATAGTTCATAATAGATATATTATGGTTATGAACATAAGTCAATAAATTGGAGGGTTTATAAGTGAGGCAATTCCGTTGTGTTTCATGTGGGCACCAGTTTTCACTGCCTTTTGGCAGCGGTCAAAGTGGACGACAAATGAAGTGTCCGCAGTGCGGCGGTATAGTTTACCGGGAAGATTTCGGCGGCTTCGGCGGCGGTCGGGGCCGGGGAGGCCGGGCCGGTGGTCGGGCATTTGGTCAAGGCAGCGGCAGGTCTCGCGGAGGCACGTGTCGGCGAATTGCCAGAAATGCTGAAATGAAGGGGGGAGCATCAGTATGAAAATAGCTGTGTCATCTACGGGGGATTCCTTGACAAGTTTGGTTAATCCTCGCTTTGGCAGATGTGAATGTTTTGTTTTATACGATTCAGAAGCGGAAAAGAGCAATTGTGTGGAAAACGGCGGCCGGTTATCTTCCGGCGGTGCAGGTGTAGCCACTGCTAAAATGCTTGCTGACTTAGGTGTAGATGCAGTAATTACCGGCTTTGTCGGTCCGAAAGCATACACTGCCCTTAAGGCAGCCAAAATAAAAATTTATACCGACGCTAAGGGGACGGTGCAGGAGGCCTTAGAGCTTTTTAAAGCAAACAAATTACCGGAAGCTAAGGCAGCAAATGCCGGTGCACATAGCGGGATTTAGGTGGTGGATGTTATGCGTATTTCTGTTGCCAGCGGTAAAGGTGGCACCGGTAAAACCATGGTTGCCACCAACCTGGCCCTTTCAATAAAAAACCAACCGGTGCAGCTTTTGGATTGTGATGTTGAAGAACCAAACGCTCATATTTTTTTTCAAAGCAAACAGGTGGAGCAAACTGCGGTAAGTGTGCAGATACCGGAAGTAGATGAAGAAAAGTGTGTAGGCTGCGGCAAATGTTCCGAGCTTTGCGTTTTTAACGCTATCACCAACATCGGCTCTTCGGTGCTTACCTTTGAAGAAATGTGCCACAGCTGCGGTGTTTGTTGGAATTTTTGCCCTGCCGAAGCAATAAAACCGAAGAACAGAGAGATAGGATTAGTTACTAAAGCGGCAGTCGACGGGCTAACGTTGGTGACCGGTAAGCTGAATATAGGTTCGCATATCAGTCCGCCTGTAATTAAAGCAGTAAAGCAGCAGTGCTTAGATGATGGCATCAATATTTTGGACGGTCCGCCGGGAAGTTCCTGCCCGGTAATGACCACAGTGGAGAACACCGATTTTTGCGTTTTGGTTACTGAGCCGACGCCGTTTGGGTTAAATGATTTAAAGTTAGCTCACTCGATGATTAAAGTGCTTGGCGTCCCCTGCGGTGTGGTGATTAACCGGGACGGACCTGACAGTGTGTTAATCGAAAAATTCTGCCGCGAAAATGACTTAAATATTTTAATGCGGATTCCTTTGGATATCGGCATTGCACGCAGTTATTCCAAGGGAGTGCCTTTGGTTAAAGATAATCCTTCTTGGCAGGAGAAGTTTTATCATCTCTATCAGGCAATTAAAGAGGAGGTGCAGGAATGAAAGAATTAACGGTGGTGAGCGGCAAAGGGGGCACCGGTAAAACCAGCATTACAGCTTCTCTGGTTACTATGGCTTCTAATGCGGTAATTACTGATTGTGATGTCGATGCTGCCAACCTGCACCTGTTATTAGAACCGAAAACAATACAAAAAACGGAATTTTATGGCCTGCCAAAAGCCAACATAGATTTGAATAAGTGCAGCCGATGCGGGCTGTGCGCACAATTGTGCGCTTTCGAAGCAATTAATAATTATACCGTTGATGAGTTAGCCTGCGAGGGATGCAAGCTATGTTATCATATCTGCCCCGAGCAGGCGGTGGAAATGCAGCGTCATTTGGCCGGTCATTGGTTTATATCAGATACAGCGTACGGGCCTTTTGTACATGCAAAGCTGGGAATTGCCGAAGGCAACTCCGGATTATTGGTTGCTGAAGTGCGTAAAGCAGCAAAAAAAATTGCTGAAGAAAAAAATATTGAACTGATGATTACCGACGGCCCGCCCGGTATCGGCTGCCCGGTAATATCTTCTTTGGCCGGTACAGACATGGCTTTGATTATTACTGAACCCACCGTTTCAGCAATTCATGATATGGAACGGATTGTGCAGGTAGCTAAAAATTTTGGCTGTCAAATTGCGGTTTGCATCAATAAATATAACCTAAATGAAGAAAACAGCAGATGTATTGAAAGTTTGGCGCAAAAATTAGAGGTGCCGATTATTGGTAAAATTCCCTACGATAATGTAATGCATCAAGCAGTGGTCAACAAAGTTCCGGTTACTTTGTTGGCAAACGAAAATATCAAGCAGGAGATTACCAATCTGTGGTATAATATAAATAAAATGATAAATCTATCTTAATAATAAATGTTGCAAGGAGGAATTTACAATGAAGATTGCTATGCCGGTTGCAAACGGGCAGGTTAACCCGCACTTTGGTACCAGCAGAGAATTTGCGGTATTGGAATTAGAAAACGGTAAAGTGGTAAATACAAAGAAGATTTCGGCAGAAGGGCTGCAGCATAATCACGGCGGTTTAGCCGGATTGGTGAAAAACGAAGGCGTGGATGCTGTAATTGTCGGTGGTATTGGCGGACACATGCTGGAAGCACTGCAAAGTATAGGTTTAAAAGTAGTTGCCGGTGCTGCCGGTGAAATAAAGGCTGTTGCTGAAGCATATGCTGCCGGCAAATTGGTTACCAAGCCCTCTATCTGCGGATGCGGCGGTCATGGTCATCATCACTAAAAATAAAACTCCTCGCGCAGCGGGGAGTTTTATTATTTTATAACAAAGCATAATTTAAACCGTTGATGTTAATCCATGTCGTATTTATAAAGGTTGTATTTTTTCATAATTGAAATCAACTTCTGAGGGTACTGCGGATCGGTAGCATATCCGCAGTGATAAAGCTGACGGGCAGCTTCATCTGCGCTTGCCGCCTCTCGCACCGGCCGATACCTGTCAAGCATTAACACTTGTTCATGGTCGGCAATGCTTTCCGCATAATTGCGATAGCAGCGGAATTTAGCGGTGTGCCATACCTTTTTGCCGTTTTCGTACTCCATGTGAGGAACTTCAACACAACCGCAGGGTCCTTCGCCCTTGATGCCAAATAAATTGTAGCTGCAGCGGCCTGTTTTTTTGTCGCGGGGAATTGTTTTTCCCCAGCCGCTTTCTAATGCAGCCTGAGCAATAATGCAGCTGGCAAAAACACCGGTTTTTCGGTAGCTTTGCTGGGCAAAAGGGGCAATGGCCCTTATAAATCTATGTGTATGCACATAACTCACTCCTTTAAGCAGTTCTAAACTAAGATATGTAAAATTAACAGCTGACGTGCAGGGTGAATTAAACTTTTTTGGATAATTCTTCATATGTCAAAAAATTGCACAAAAATGAATTGTTAATTATCAAAGAATATTTTGATTGTTAACAGGAATACGCTAACTAATGTAGAATATAATAGATTTAATCTTAAGCCGGCTAATTAAATTTACAATACATATTAATTAGGAGATGAGTTTTTATGGAAATCTATGTTGAACCAATCGCCGATGATGATCTGAAACCGCTGTTTGACGATCCGGCGCAGTTGGGTTTTGGCAGTATTTTTACCGACCGTATGTTTACTGTAAAATACAGTAAAGAAGCAGGGTGGCATGATGCCAAAATTACCAAGTATCAATCATTTACCTTTGATCCTGCATCCTGCGTGCTGCATTATTCTCAAGAAATTTTTGAAGGTTTAAAAGCTTATGCCGGTGAGAACGGTCAGGCGCTGCTCTTTCGTCCGGAAGAAAATGCCCGCAGAATGAATCGCTCGGCAAAACGCCTTTGTATGCCGGAGCTTCCGGTTGAATATTTTATTCAGGCATTAAAAGAACTTATTATGCTGGAAAAACGTTGGATTCCTCGTTCGCCGGGTACTTCACTTTATATCCGCCCAACGATGATTGCAACCCAACCTTTCTTGGGGGTACATCCTGCGGACGAATACATTTTTTATATTATTCTCTCGCCGGTTGGCCCTTACTTTAAAACCGGTTTTAAACCGGTAGGAATTTACGTTGAGGATAAGCTGGTGCGGTCTGTAGTAGGCGGCGTAGGGGATATTAAAACCGGCGGCAATTATGCAGCCAGCTTAATGGGTGCCCGCAAAGCTGAAGAGAAAGGCTTTTCTCAAGTGCTGTGGTTGGATGCCAAAGAGCATAAATATGTTGAAGAAGTTGGAGCAATGAACATGTTCTTTGTTATTGACAACAAACTGGTCACCCCTAAACTGACCGGTTCAATTTTACCGGGAATTACTCGGGATTCGGTGCTTAAACTGGCCGCCGGTATGGGCTATCAGGTGGAAGAGCGTTTAATCACTGTTGATGAAGTTATTGAGGGGATAGCCAGCGGTGCGGTTACCGAAGCTTTTGGTTCCGGCACGGCAGCAGTTATTTCACCGGTGGGAGCGCTGTACTATCAAGATAAAAACTATATTATTAACAATAACGAAGTTGGTCCTGTAACCAAAGCGTTATATAACCGTTTAGTTAACATTCAATACGGCAGAGAAAAAGATGAGTATGGTTGGGTAATGGAATTAGGCAAACTTTAAAGACTAAACGAGGTGCTCTAAAACACCTCGTTTTTATTGTATATAATGATAAATATTTTAATTGGGTATAATAATAGTTGAAAAGTATAATATTATGTGTTTAACTGTAGTAGTTAAAAAGTTAAACATTTTGGAGGTACTAAAAGTGAAATTGCCAGAATTGCGTATTGGGAATTTACTTCCCAAATTCCCTATTGTTCAGGGTGGTATGGCGGTACGCGTATCCACTTCCTCTTTGGCCGGGGCGGTGGCTGATGCCGGAGGCATAGGGTTAATTGGTGCTACCGGAATGTCGCTTAGTGAGCTGAAAGAAGAAGTTCAGAAAGCGAGAAAAATAGCCGGTGGAGGAATTGTTGGTATAAATATTATGTATGCGGCCCGACAGTTCAAAGAAATAGTTACCACGGCAATTAATGAAAAAATTGACGTTATCTTTACAGGTGCAGGTTTTTCCAGAGATATTTTTCGTTGGGGTAAAGAGGGCAATGTGCCGATTGTTTCGATTGTTTCGTCTGCCAAGGCTGCCCGAATTGCAGAGAAATACGGTGCTGCGGCAGTGGTGGCTGAAGGTACGGAGGCTGGTGGTCACTTGGGTACCGACAGACCGCTTAAAGAAATCTTACCTGAAATTAAAGAGGCAGTGAGTATTCCGGTAATTGCCGCCGGAGGAATTGTTAACGGCAAGGACATGGCCGAGATGGTTAAATTGGGAGCCAGCGGTGTCCAAATGGCTACCAGATTTGTGTTGAGTGAGGAATGTTCGGTTGCAGACGAATTTAAAAAGATGTATCTGCAGGCTGATAAGGATGACGTAGTTATCATTAAAAGCCCGGTAGGACTGCCGGGTAGGGCCATTCGCAATGCTTTTGCAAATCTTTTAAAAGAAGGCAAAGCACCGTCCATTAAAGAATGTGAAGGCTGCTTGAAAAATTGCTCCCGTGAATATTGCATTATGAAAGCGTTAATCAATTCTCGCAATGGTTTGGTTAATGATGGTGTGGTATTTGCCGGAAAGAATGTTTTTAAAATTAAAGATATCCTTCCGGTACGTGTGATTTTTAAACGTATTTTAACCGAATACTTAGCACAATAAAAAACCCCGGCTTAAGCCGGGGTTTTTTTATGCCGGAAGGGCAGAGTGCTGATTTAACTTTATTTATTAATCTGAAATGTTTCTTCAGAAAGTTAAACGGTCAATTAGAAGGTTAAATGGGTGTATACAAAGTTGTAATGCAGTTTGGTGTTATTCGAGGGGCAAAAAAGTTATTTCAGCGACAAATCCTTACGCTGCGTAAAACAGATGTGTATATTTATGTATATCAGATTTATCTAAATGAGGAGGCGTTGAGATGTCCCGAGAAACTGCCAGTAATGAAATGCCGAATGCCTTTGTGCTCGAAGATAAAATTGTTCCGCCCAGCGTTGATTTTGTGCAAAAAGCGAATATTAACGATGCCCGTATTTACCAAGATGCCGGTGAAAACTGGCTGGAATATTGGGCCAAAGAAGCAGAACAATTGCACTGGTTTGAAAAATGGGAAAAAACATTGGTTTGGGAGCAGCCTTTTGCCAAATGGTTTGAAGGCGGCAAATTAAATGCTTCGTACAACTGCATTGATCGTCATTTGAAAACATTTCGCAAAAATAAAGCAGCAATTATTTTTGAGGGTGAGCCCGGTGATTCCCGGGTATTGACTTATCAAGATTTGTACCGCGAAGTTACCAAATTTGCCAACGTATTAAAAGATTTAGGGGTTAAAAAAGGGGATAGGGTAAGTTTATATATGCCGATGATACCGGAGCTCCCCGTCGCAATGCTTGCCTGTGCCAGGATTGGTGCGGTGCACAGCGTTGTGTTTGGCGGTTTTGCCCCGGAAGCTTTAAGCGATCGGATTAACGATGCCGGTTCAAAAATTGTAATTACTACTGACGGTGGCTATCGCCGCGGTAAAATTTTGGGAATGAAACAAAATGTAGACATTGCTCTGAAAAACAACAGTACAGTAGAAAAAGTGGTGGTAGTGAAACGTACCGGCTCTGAAATAAACATGGTGGAAAACCGTGATCTTTGGTATCACGAACTGATGGAGCATGCCCCCATTGGCTGCCCGGCGGAAGCAATGGATGCTGAAGATATGCTGTTTATTCTCTATACCAGCGGCACTACCGGCAAGCCCAAAGGAGTTGTGCACAGCACAGGCGGGTATTTGGTAGGAGCCAGTTCCACCCACCGCATGGTGTTTGATTTAAAAGAAGACGATATTTATTGGTGCACTGCTGATATCGGTTGGATTACCGGACATAGTTACATTGTTTACGGGCCGCTGGTCAATGGCGCCACTACCGTTTTATTTGAAGGGGCACCCGATTATCCGGCGAAAGATCGCTTTTGGCAGGTAGTGGAAAAGTATGCGGTAACAATTTTATATACAGCACCTACCGCCATTCGCACCTTTATGAAGTGGGGCGATCATTGGCCGGCCGGCAGAGACTTATCAAGCCTGCGTCTGCTTGGCTCTGTTGGTGAACCGATAAATCCCGAATCTTGGTGGTGGTATTACCGGCATATCGGCGGCGGCCGCTGCCCGATAGTAGATACTTGGTGGCAGACAGAAACCGGTCAAATTATGATTAGCCCGCTGCCGGGAATAACTTTTGCCAAGCCCGGTTCTGCAGCTCACCCGCTGCCCGGCATTGAAATTGATGTGGTAGATGCGGCCGGTTTTCCGGCAGCACCCGGTGAAAAGGGTTTTCTGGTGGTAAAACATCCCTGGCCGGCAATGATCCGCACAGTATATAATGATCCGCAGCGTTATGTTGATCAGTACTGGGGACGTTTTGACGGTATGTATTTTACCGGTGACGGCGCAATCAAAGATAAAGACGGGTATATTTGGGTTCAAGGCCGGGTTGATGATGTCATTAACGTTTCGGGACACCGCTTAAGCACCATGGAAGTTGAAAGTGCACTTGTAGAACACCCGGCGGTAGCGGAAGCGGCGGTGATTGGTAAAAAGCATGAAGTTAAAGGGCAGGCAGTAGCTGCTTTTATAACTTTGAAAGAAAATGCCGTCTATAATGAAGAATTAATTAATGAGCTGAAAAAATGCGTTGCCAAAAAGATAGGTGGTTTAGCCCGTCCGGATGAGATATACTTAACTGCCGAACTGCCAAAAACCCGCAGCGGTAAAATCATGCGCAGGCTGTTAAGGGATATTGCTGAAGGGAGAGCGGTGGGAGATACCACTACGCTGGCCAACCCGGAGGTAATTTCTTATTTAAAACATAATTATGAGTAAAAAAAAGCGCGTTTAACGCGCTTTTTTTATGTATACAGTGCAATGGCTTTTTGTGGAAAGGAATATCAAAGAATATGTAGAATATTATTTAAAATAATTAAGAATATTTGCTCTATTCATAGTGAGAAGGTGCTTTAATTTGCATTTAAAAAACAAATTTTCCAAAGACGTAATCCTGTGGTTTTTGATTGTTCAGGCCGCTGCTTTGACGGGTACATTTTTGTATACCGGCGATTGGAAAGTTTCGTTAATTATTTTGCTGTCCAATACAGCGGTGATGTACATTGCGCTGGTATACCCCAGGCGGCACAGAGTGGTAACGCTTCGTGTTGATGCCAAGTCCTTTGACCGCAGTCTGCAAATTGCCAATGAAACGCTGCCGTTCATGCGCCAGGGTCTGAACAGTGAAACCGCTCAACAAGCAGCGGAGATTATTCAAAAAATCAGTGATGTTCCGGCAGTGGCGGTTACCGATCGCCAATTTGTGCTGGCTTTTTTAGGCGCCGGCTGCGAAAGGCACCCCCCCGGCGGTTTAATTATTACTAATGCTACCAAAGATGTTATTGCCTCCGGTCAGTTAAAAATAGTAACAAAGAAAGAGGATTTTAATTGCCCGTATCAACATCAATGTGATTGTCCGCTGGAGGCGGCGGTGATTGTTCCGTTAAAATGTAAAAATGAAGTAGTTGGCACGGTAAAGCTTTACCAAACAATTGCGGGGGAAATGCCTTCAAACCTTGTTAAGTTGGCAGTGGGTATTGCTCAGCTTCTCGGTGTGCAGATGGAACTGGCGGAATTGGACCGGCAGAACCAATTAGTAACCAGAGCGGAATTGGATGCGCTGCAGGCTCAAATTAACCCCCATTTTTTATTTAACACTTTAAATACTATCAGCATGTTTATTCGCACTAACCCCGAAACAGCGAGAAGGCTGTTAAAAAGGTTGGCGGCATTTTTTCGCCATTCGCTGAAACGGCGGGGGCACTTGGTAACTTTTGAAGAAGAATTGGCCTACCTCCATCACTATTTGGTGCTGGAGAAGGCTCGTTTTCGGGAAAAACTGCGTGTCAAAAGAGATATTGAACCATCTGTTTTAAAACTTAAAATACCGGTATTAACCCTGCAGCCGTTGGTGGAAAACTCAATTCGCCACGGTATTACCCCTAAGGTGGGAACCGGTACTGTAAAAATAACTGCAAAATTAAAGGAAGGAGAAATTCACATTGCCGTTCATGATGACGGCGTGGGGATTGATCCGCAGATCATGTCTGAAATATTTAAGCCCGGCTTTGGTTCCGGCAGCGGGGTGGGTTTAAGCAATGTACATGAGCGGCTGAAGATCTTGTTTGGTGAGGAATACGGTTTAAAAATAACCAGCGTGCCTGAAAAAGGAACGTCTGTTTTTGTAAGAATTCCGATCATATTAGAGAGCAGCGAGGAGGTGGATGGGCAAGATGAAGCTGCGTGCGCTGATAGTAGATGATGAATATCCCGCTCGTCAAGAGCTGCGCTATATGCTTCAAAATTTTGACAATGTAGAAATTGTAGGTGAGGCTACCAATGCTAATGAGGCGTTGGCTTTAATTAAAGCATTGGACTATCACATTATTTTTTTAGATATCGCCATGCCGGGAATGAGCGGTTTGGAGTTAGGAGCGGCTATTCAAGACTTATCTCGCAAACCGCATATTGTTTTTGTCAGTGCTTATGACGAACATGCCTTAAAAGCATTTGAAGTAAATGCTGTTGACTACATATTAAAACCGATGGAAGAACAGCGCCTGCGCAAAACGATAGATAAAGTGCTAAAATCATATCAAGAAGTTAACGATAATTTTGAAAAAGGGACGGAAGGTGATAAACCGGATAATTCCGGCAGGAGAAATACAAAAGAAATACGAATTGAACGTATACCGGCAGAAAAATTAGGTAAAACCATTCTTGTGGCAATGTCTGATGTTTTTTATGCTTTTACCGAAAATGACTATGTCTATATCAAAACATATAATGATAAGATGATCACCAGATTTACTTTAAAAGAGCTGGAGGCCAGGCTGAACCCTTCGGTATTCTACAGAACGCACCGCTGTTTTATCGTCAATCTGCACAGAGTTACAGAAATAGTGCCGTTTTTTAACGGCACCTATAATTTAGTAATGGAAGACGCTGAAAAGAGTGAGGTGCCGGTTTCGCGGGCTCAGGCCAAAAAACTGCGTAAAATTTTAGGTTTTTAAAAGGGGCGAAGTTTGTTGTTGACCGGTATTGGTACCGACATCATCGAAATTGAGCGAATAAAAAAAGCATGTCAAAATTCGCGTTTTTTACAACGTGTCTTTACGCCTGCAGAGCAGCAGTATTGTTTAAAGCGCACCGATCCCTATCCCTGTTTGGCTGCCCGGTTTGCCGGCAAAGAGGCGGTGCTGAAAGCGTTGGGAACAGGTCTGAAAGGGTGCCGGTTTACCGATGTTGAAATAATGCCTGAGTACCAAGGCGGAGCGCCAAAAGTAAGACTTTTCGGCGGAGCTGAAGCAGCAGCGATGCAGCGGGATATATGTAAAATACTAATCAGTCTGTCACATGACCGCTCTCGGGCAGTAGCCTTTGCAGCAGCAATAAACGGCGAAGGAGATGTTGTTTAATGCGAATAGTAACTACAGCGGAAATGCGCGAAATCGATCGGCGGGCTGTCGAGGATTATGGCATTCCGGGGATAGTTTTAATGGAAAATGCCGGAACCAAGGTGGTTGAAGTTATACGCCAGCAGCTGGGTGGAAGCGTTAAAGGAAAAGCGGTAACTGTTTTTGTCGGTAAAGGAAACAATGGTGGGGACGGGTTGGTCATTGCACGCCATCTTTTTAATAACGGTGCCGATGTGCGGCTGATGACCATTGAGGACCCTGAAAAATTAACGGGGGATGCCGCTGTTAATTTAGCTGTTTGGCGCAATTTGGGACAAAAGACATACCCTGTTTATCAGGCAAATGGCGTCAATTTAGTGAAAGTTTCACTTATGACTACAGATTTAATTGTTGACGCGATGTATGGAACGGGCTTTCGCGGCAGCGTGAGCGAAAGGGTTGGCCGGGTTATTGAGTTGATTAATTCCTGCAGTCTGCCGGTGGTTGCGGTGGACGTTCCTTCCGGGTTGGAAGCAGATACCGGTAAAATTGGCGGTATCTGCGTCAAAGCTTCCGCGACAGTCACTTTTGGTTTGCCGAAGGTTGGCATGCTGTTGGATCAGGGAGCTGCCGCCTGCGGCAAATTAATTGTTGCAGATATTTCTTTACCCCGCCCGCTTTTACATAATGATGAAAACAAAAAAGAACTGCTGGATGACGAATTGATTGGGCGCTGGATGCCCCGACGCAGCATTACAGCCCATAAAGGTGATTGCGGGCGGGTGCTGGTAGCGGCCGGTTCAACCGGTATGGTTGGGGCGGCGATATTAACAGCATCGGCCTGCTTAAAAAGCGGTGCCGGCTTGGTTACGCTGGCAGTTCCTGAAGATGTGCACAATATTGTTTCGGGAAGAGTTCCCGAGGTGATCACATTACCCCTTCCTGCTGAAAACGGCATTCTGTCAGCAGAGGCAGCGTCAGTAATTTTAGAAAAGCTGCAGCAGGCAGATGTGCTTGCTGTCGGCCCGGGATTATCACTAAATCCGAATATTAAAGAAGTAATGCTGCGTTTACTGCCGGAGGCAGGCAAGCCGATGGTGATAGACGCAGATGCCCTTAATGCTTTGGCTGATAACACTGACATACTGGGTAAACTCAGTGCCCCGGCAGTGCTCACTCCTCACCCCGGTGAAATGTCGCGCTTATGGGGAACCTCAACTGCTGAAGTGCTGCGCCAACGGCTGGATTTAACAGTGAAATCCGCCGAGCAGTGGGGATGTACCGTTCTTTTAAAAGGTGCACCTACGTTGATTGCTTCGCCCGATGGTGAACTGTACATTAATCCTACCGGCAACCCCGGTATGGCTACAGCCGGCAGCGGTGATGTGCTTACCGGCGTAATTGCCGGATTGGCTGCACAGGGCATGCCCGTTCATCGAGCGGCGGCTGCCGGTGCTTATCTGCACGGTTTGGCCGGTGATAAAGGCAGCAAACAGTTAGGTGTCTACAGCCTGACGGCGGGTGATATAATAAATTATTTGCCGGAGAGCATTAATGACGTGGCAGCAAATTGAACCATTTGGTGCGATATGTTGCCAGTTTTTTAATAAAACAAACTAAATTGGTAAGTTTTTTTGCCACGAGATTAACCTAGGTGGAACCCTGGGTTAATCTTTTGTCTCTATGAGAAAATATATTTTGCAAAAAATCTAAAGATTGTTGAGTATAAAATTTTTATTGTGCATTTTTGGCATGAAATTTGCAATGTAATTATGAAAAAGTTAAATAATACTTTAATTCAATTTAAGGAGGACTAAGCGATATGAGAATTGGTGTACCAACCGAGATTAAAAACAACGAAAATCGTGTTGCAATCACACCTGCCGGTGTCCACGCTATGATCAGTCACGGTCACGAAGTATTTATTCAAAAAGGCGCCGGATTGGGCAGCGGTATTACTGATGAAGCTTACACCGCTGTGGGTGCTAAAATTTTAGATACCGCCAAAGACATTTTTGATACTGCAGACATGATTATCAAGGTTAAAGAACCGCTGCCGGAAGAATATCCGTTGTTTAAAGAAGGTCAAATTCTCTTCACTTATCTGCACCTTGCTCCCGAGCCGGAATTAACAAAAGCTCTGCTGGAAAAGAAAGTTGTCGGTATTGCTTACGAAACTGTTCAACTGGCTAACAAATCACTGCCGCTGTTGACACCGATGAGTGAAGTAGCCGGCCGGATGTCTGTTCAAATTGGTGCCCAATTCTTAGAAAAGCCTAAAGGCGGCGCCGGCATTTTAATGGGCGGCGTACCTGGGGTTCCGCCGGCAGAAGTTGTCATTATCGGTGGTGGTATCGTAGGTACTAACGCTGCTAAGATGGCTGTCGGCATGGGTGCCGATGTTACCATTCTTGATTTGAGTGCTGACCGCCTGCGTTATTTGGATGATATTTTTGCCGGTCGGGTTAAAACATTGATGTCTAATGCCTTCAACATTGCTGAATCTGTCAAAAAAGCAGATTTGTTGATAGGCTGCGTGCTGATTCCGGGTGCTAAAACACCGCGTTTGGTAACTGAGGAAATGGTAAAAACAATGAAGCCGGGTTCGGTAATTGTAGACGTTGCTATTGACCAAGGCGGTTCTATTGAAACTATCGACCGGGTAACTACTCACAGTGATCCGGTATTTGAAAAACACGGTGTGCTGCATTATTCAGTAGCCAACATTCCCGGTGCGGTAGCCCGTACCTCCACCTTTGCGCTGACCAACGTTACTCTGCCGTATGCTTTAAAAATTGCTGATAAAGGTTATCTGCAAGCAGTTAAAGAAGATCCGGCATTAGCTAAAGGTGTAAACGTAGTTGACGGCCGCTGCACTTACAAAGCAGTAGCTGAAGCTCATAACATTGCTTATACTCCGCTGGAAGAAGTTTTGGCGGAAGTAGAATAAAATTTATTACCTCCTCATTTTAATATAAATCTATTTTCACAGGGGCGCTGCCCCTGTTTCTTTTTACACTGTTGAAGGAATTGACTTGTTATTGTGAGAAATATTTATAATAATAAAAATTTAACAGGCAGGTGAATTTAAATGGCAGCACATCCGATTTGGGCTGAAGTGAACCTTTCTGCTATCGCATATAACATAAAAGAAATTCGGAAAATCGTCAATCAAAGCGCCAAGATTATGGCAGTGGTTAAAGCCAACGCTTATGGTCACGGTGCCGTTTCTGCAGCGGAAGTTGTTTTAGCCAACGGAGCGGACTGTTTGGCGGTGGCCCGCCTGGGAGAGGCATTGAGCTTGCGTGCGCACGGCATAGAATGTCCGATATTAATTTTGGGTTACACCCCGCCGGAACAGTATCAGCAGGTGGTTGAAAATAATATCACCCAAACCGTTTACAGCTTAGAAATGGCTCAAGCGTTGGATGAAGCGGCCCGGAAAATTGACCGGAAAGTAAAAGTGCATGTTAAAATTGACACCGGAATGGGTAGAATAGGTTTTGTTCCCGATGAAAAAGCACTGAAAGATATTCAACAGATTGCTGCTTTGCCGCATCTTGAGTGCGAAGGAATTTACACTCATTTTGCCAATGCGGACAGTAAGGATAAAAGCTATACCAATATGCAGTTTGCGCGGTTTACTGGTTTTTTGCAGAAGCTGCATGTGCACGGCATTGATTTTAAAATTCGTCATGCGGCAAACAGTGCTGCCGTTATTGACCATCCCGAAACCCATCTGGATATGGTGCGGCCGGGTATTATCCTTTATGGTTTATACCCGTCAGAAGAGGTGCAAAAAGAAAAAATAAGTTTAAAACCGGCAATGGCACTAAAAGCACAGGTGAGCCATGTAAAAACAGTGCCGCCGGGTACTTGTATCAGTTATGGCAGTAAGTATTGTGCCGAAAAAGAAACAAAAATTGCTTCTCTGCCGCTGGGGTATGCTGACGGTTACACCCGCATATTATCTGACGGGGAAGTTTTAATTCACGGGCAGCGGGCACCGGTGGTCGGACGGATATGTATGGATCAATGCATGATTAATGTTGACCATGTTGATAATGTTCAAACGGGCGATGAAGTGGTTGTATTCGGTCAACAGCAGGGTAGTAAAATTCCCATTGAAGAACTGGCGAAGAAGTTGGGTACAATAAATTATGAGATGCTTTGTATGGTGGCGGCGCGGGTACCCCGGGTTTATATTAACGGATAATGGGCAATAAAAGAGAATATACTGGGCAGGAGTTTTTTAAACATGGTTAGAAGGCGAATTGTAGCTGCTGAAAGTGACAGCAAATCACTGGCAAAATTAAAAGAGATTTTATTTAGACTGGGATACACTGTGGTTGGTGAAGCAACGGACGGAATGACAGCGTTAAAGTTTGCCCGCACAATTCAGCCGGATTTGGTTTTGCTCAACACCCAACTGGTAGGAATGGACGGTTTGAAGGTGGCAAAAATATTAGAGGAGGAAAGTGTTGTACCTTCGCTGGTCATTACCGATCGGGCGGGACGTGATTTAATAAGTCAAATTCAAGATTCCTTTTTTATATCTTTTATTGTGAAACCAATTCGCCCTCAGCAGCTTTTTACCGCTATTGAACAGGCTTTGGCCGGTTATGACCGTTTCAAAAGATTAGATCGCCAATTGGAAGAATTAAAGCAGAATTTGGCGGAGCGAAAAGTAATTGAGCGGGCCAAAGCAATTCTAATGAGTACCAAAAACGTTTCAGAAGACGAAGCACATCGGCTGCTGCAGCAGTTGAGTATGAAAAAACGTCAAAGCATGGCGGAAATTGCTATGGCGGTAACCACTGCCTATGAACTGGAGAGATAACATAAAATGAAACCTGTTGTTTTGATTACCGATGGCTCAAAAGCGGCAGTTAATGCTGAGCAGATTGCGCTGGATATCGCAAAAATTTATCAAACCGGTTTAAAGGCAGTTTATATCCTAAGTTCAGATTGGGAAAACCTATTAGGTGATGAATGGATTAACCCTGCAAAAAATCGGCTGCTTTTTTTTCGCTGGTTAACAGATGACTTAAATAAACGGGCGACCGATGTTTTAGAAGCATTAAGCAGGCGGGCAAAAGACTGTGGGGTAATTGTGGAAAAGGAAGTTGTTACCGGACGTGTCGATCAGGTAATTGTGAAACTTTCTCAAAACTGCCGTGTGCTGGTGCTGCCGCACCTCAAGGGAACTTTTGCCGCTGCCGAAGGAGGAATAAAGTACTCTCCTAACATTATAAAAAAAATAGAGTGCCCGCTGATTATCGGGGGTATTTAAAGAACCTGCCTGCCAGGTTCTTTATTATTTTGTTTAAAAGAGAACCTTTGCTGTACAGGTATAACGGATGTTATCAATAGATAGTGCTGGAATAAGTTGACAGTCGCTTCGTTTTCGGTTTATCATAAGCTTAAATCCACTTTAGGGTGTGTGTTATGAAATTATTTGCCATCAGTGATATTCATTTATCGTTTAAAAATCCGGTCGACCCCAACAACTGGGATGCGGTTGTTGATTACAAGCCGATGGATAAATGCAGTGCAGAATGGAAACAGCACTATAAAAGGCTTTACTATAATTGGCATGACATGGTAGATAAAGATGACGTAGTGCTAATACCCGGCGATATCTCTTGGGCCACGAAATTAGAGGAAACGGAGCATGACTTAAATTTTTTGGGAATGCTTCCGGGACGGATTATTGCTGTTCAAGGAAACCATGATTATTGGTGGCAGAGCTTATCCAAAGTAAGGAAGGTACTGCCTCCCAATATGCAGGTGGTGCAAAATGATCACTGCCTGGTGGACAATATTGCGATATGCGGCACAAGAGGTTGGGTTTGTCCCAATAACGGCGGTGGTTTTAGTGAGCATGATGAAAAAATATATAAGCGGGAGATTATCAGACTGGAAAATTCGTTAAAAAGTGTACAAAGTGATGTTGATGAAATCATTGTCATGATGCACTATATGCCGACAAATGAAAAACACGAACGTTCAGGTTTTATTGATGTTTTAAAAAAGTACAACGTCAGTACGGTAGTTTACGGTCACCTGCACTCCCGGGCACAGCGTTTTCGCCTGCCGGATGCTGCTTGGGGGATCAACTTTCATTTAATTAGTGCCGATTATGTCAACTTTACGCCGGTATTGATCAGAGATACAAAATTGTAAGCTGAAAAAGCAGTTAAAAAAAGAGCCTTTGTCAAGCAAACTAAGTAAAGTTTGCGGCAGAGGCTCTTTTTGTTGTTTTGAAAGGCTGTTAAAAACGCTAAATAAATTGCGCAAAAATAAAAAATATAGTGAAAGTTCTTACTATTCAATATTAACCGCTTAAATCCGTCTTTAAGCAAATTAGACTAAATTAAATAAAGTGCTAGAATGAAGGTATAAACAGATACTGCAGATATGTTTTATGGCTTATTTCGACATATATATACAATTGTTTTAAATATTGCTTAAGTGTATGTTTGGATTTTCTCAATAAGCTTATAAAATGTGTTCTAAATAATAATCCGGTATAAATACATATAGTAGTGTAAGTCTGATTAGTATTCCGGCAAAGTTGTTTTTGAACTCAGCTGATTTACTGCTGTTAAATTTATGTGAAATCTATTGCGTAGTTTATAAGGAGGTGATCTATGAGTAGGTTTAATAAAACTAACCACCTAATAAATTAAAAAAGGGGGGTAATTCATGTCCCAGGAAACAATCAGTTATCAGAGGAAACCGATGCTTAAAGACGAAGACTGGTGGGCAGCGTGGCTAGGACTGTTTATTTTTGCCTTGGGCTTAGGGCCTCTTTTTGGCGTTGACTTACTGGGTTGGGCTGCAAAGAGCGGTGTTTGGATTAATCTTTCTGATGCGTTTAAACCGGTATCTGAGGCCTACAGTGGTATGTCAGGCTTTGCATCTCTGTTTTTAACATTTGTTTTTTGTTTGGTGATTACCACTGTTGGCGCGGCGGTAATGGGTGCCAATGTAGGAAAATACGCAGCCGGTTTCACTGTTATTTTCTGGATTACTATGGCATGTCTTGCTCTGGGGAATATTGCTTATATCGGTGCCACACCGGATAAGCAGGAGAGCTTTGGTATTACCTGGTCCCTTGGGTTAGGTGAAATGGGCTATGTAATTGCGATGATTGTCGGGTTGATTATCGGCAACTTCTTTTTAGGTTTTGCCGGCTTTTTAAAGGAAGCTGCCAAGCCGGAGTGGTTTATCAAAACCGGTATTGTTATTCTTGGTGCGGCAATTGCCATTAAAACGTTGGGTGCTTTTGGGTTGGCCACTACCATTATTGTCCGTGGTTTGTGTGCGGTTGTAGAAGCTTACTTAATTTATTGGCCGGTTGTTTACTTTATTTCCCGGCGGTATTTTAAGTTTACGCCGGAATGGGCGGCCCCGTTGGCGTCCGGTATTTCTATCTGCGGGGTGTCCGCGGCAATTGCTACCGGCAGTGCTATTCGTTCCCGCCCCATTGTACCGGTTATTCTTTCTGCCGTTATCATTGTGTTCGTTGCTGTTGAGCTGCTGTTCTTACCTTGGCTGGCGCAATCTTTTCTGTATGACGATCCGATGGTAGCAGGTGCCTGGATGGGTTTAGCGGTTAAAAGTGACGGCGGTGCCATTGCCAGCGGTGCGATTACAGATGCTTTAGTAAGAGCAAGAGCTTTGAAAGAAATGGGGGTACAGTGGGAAGAAGGCTGGATTTTAATGGTTACCA
>CBEUVQ010000034.1:0-27971 GCA_965546615.1 uncultured Peptococcaceae bacterium | reverse complement strand
ACAAATTTTACATATATCTTAAACCCTGAGATTACACCAATCTCAGGGTTTTGTTATATAAATTTTCTTAAATATCGTCATAAAATCCCCTTTAATAGATATTCATATTTCAAAGGGGGTTTTGACTTTGTTATCTCCCAGTATGGAGGATTATCTTGAGGAAATTTATCGTATTAGTCAAAAGGGCGAAGCAGTAAGAGTAACTGATATTGCTGCTTGCCTTAATGTGAGTTTGCCTTCGGTAACCAAGGCACTGCACCGATTAGATGAGGACAAATATATTACATACCGTCGTTATAAAGACATAGTTTTAACTGAAAAAGGTAAAAAAATTGGTCATTTTTTAGTTGAACGGAATAGAATTATCCAAGAATTTTTAAGATTAATCGGCTCTAAATGTAATGCTGCTGATGAAGCAGAAGCGATAGAACATTATCTGTCTTTGCCTACGCTGACAGCAATCATAAACTTTGTTAAGTTTGCTGAAATGCATCCGGCATGGCTTAATGAGTACAAAAAGTTTTGCCAAAAAGAAGATGAATTGAAACATAATGAATTAAAGTAACAGACAGGGCTTTCGCCCTGTCAAAAATTTTATACCCATCCCATTGCTCGGCTGAATTGTGCCACTATAAAGCAAACTGTGCAGGCAACGCCCAAAGGAATTACAGCAGCGAGAACGGTCCATTTTATACTGCCGGATTCTTTTTTCATAGTTAACAAAGTAGTGCCGCATGGGTAATGGAGCAAAGAAAACAGCATTGTGCAAACGGCAGTAAGCCAAGTCCATCCATGTTCAACTACGAATAATTCTTGCAGTTTAGCAATACTGTCTAATTCAATCATTGTACCAGCCGACATGTAACTCATAATCAGTATCGGCAGCACAATTTCATTTGCCGGCATTCCTAAGATAAAGGCAAGCAGTATGAAACCATCCATGCCTAATAAATTGCCGAATGGATTTAAAAAACCTGCGCAGTGCGAGAGTATACTAATGTCGCCAATAAATATGTTTGCCATTAACCACGTAACTGCCCCGGCGGGAATGGATACAACAACTGCCCGACGCAGAACGAATAAAGTGCGGTCATATATTGACCTAACAATAATTTTACCGATTTGTGGTTTGCGATACGGCGGTAATTCTAAGGTAAATGATGATGATATGCCTTTTAAAAGTGTTTTCGACAGTACCCATGAAACCGCCAAAGTTGCAGCTATACCAAAAAGAACTACTGTTACTACAATGAATGTTGCTCCAAATGATGCGTCAAAGCTCAAAACCAACAAAGCTGCCAAAGTAATTAATGTTGGGAACCGGCCGTTGCAGGGTACAAAATTGTTTGTCAGCATGGCGATTAAACGCTCACGCGGAGATTCTATTATTCTGCAGGAGATAATACCTGCTGCGTTACAGCCAAACCCCATACTCATCGTTAGTGCTTGTTTTCCATGCGCCCCCGCAGCTTTAAAAAAACGGTCTAAGTTAAAGGCCACTCTCGGTAAGTATCCCATGTCTTCCAAGATTGTAAAGCAGGGAAAGAAAATAGCCATTGGCGGCAGCATCACAGATACTACCCAGGCAACAGTGCGGTAGATACCTTCCACAAAAAAACCGTTAACCCAAGCCGGGGCGTTAAGAACAGTACAAAAGTCCGTTAAACGTTCTTGAATCCAAAACAAACCACTTGCGAGTAAAGCTGAAGGGTAATTTGCCCCGGTAATAGTAATCCAAAAGACTAAACCCAATAACAATAACATCGACGGGAAACCAAATATTTTTGAAGTCAAGACATTATCAACTAATTCGCCCCAATCAGCTGCAGTTCTCCCTTTTTCTTTGATTACTTTTTTACTTATTTCTTCTGCCTTGCTGTAGATATTGCTGACAATGGTATCGGTTAACTTGTTAGAAGAATGCAGTTTAATTTTTTTAATATCTCCAAGTATTTCATCAATATTTGCATGAAGATTGCTCATACCAGTATTTCACCACCTATAGGAATTGTATCGCTGCCTTTTTTTATCATGCGTTTTACAGCGTTAATAATTGTTTTATCATTTTCCAAAAACCGCAGTGCCAACCACCTGCTGTTTATTTCATTCCCTACCAGCTGTTTGATTTTTGGTTCAATCATTTTAATAGCATTTTCCACGTCCTCGCTGTGTTTTACTATATAGGGCTTGGTAACAATACGACCGGCAACCAAATCGGAAATTTTAGCTACCAGTTGATCTAATCCAATGTTGTTTCGGGCTGCTGTAGGCACAACCGGCACACCTAATTCTTCTTCCAAAGAATTAATATCGATATCGATGTTTTTTCTTTTGGCCTCATCCATTAAATTTAAACACACCACTACCTTGGGGGTGATTTCCAGCACCTGTATCACGAGATTGAGATTTCTCTCTAAACAGGTAGCATCTACCACCACTACTGTTGCATCCGGTTTTCCAAAACATAAGTAATCTCTTGCCACTTGTTCTTCTACAGAATTGGCCAGTAAAGAGTACGTTCCAGGTAAATCAATCAATTTATAGATTATGCCTTGATTAAAAAATTTACCTTCAGATCGCACCACAGTTTTACCCGGCCAGTTTCCGGTGTGTTGGTTAAGACCGGTTAATGCATTAAATACTGTAGTTTTTCCGGTGTTTGGATTACCTGCCAGCGCTATTACATAATTAACTTTTGAAGATGATTTAGAGTTGTTAGCGCATGAATGGTATTTTAATCCCATAACTAATCCTCCTTAACAGCATTGTTATCTTCGTATAACTAACTTAGCCTAAGTTAACAATTGATTAACAAATGAGAGATCAAAGGCGGCATTTTTAAACAAAGCTAACTTTGACTAATATCATGCTATGAATGAAGTGGCTTATAGGTTACAGCAGTAATTTGCCAGATAATGTATGAATTCGACTCATGCCATTTTTAAATTAAGAGAATTGGGTTTTAAGATATTGAAAATGGAGAGGACTAAGCTTTAAGATATGTAAATAAATGATGAAATTAAATTTTAGAAAGAAAGGGATTAATAAAATGATATTAAAGCAAATTGGCATTATTCACTCGCCTTATAAAGAAAGAAAAGATGCCCCGCGGCAGGGAAGAACGAAAGAAGCTCTGTTTGAACTGGAGATTTTTGAAGAATTTGCACCGGCACTGAAAGATGTAGAAACAGCATCTCATGTGTTTGTATTGTATTGGTGTGATCGTGCTGACAGAGAAACTCTTGTTGTGAACACACCTTGGGACAATCAACCGCATGGTGTATTTGCCACGCGCTCCCCTGCCCGGCCCAATCCCATTGCGTTAGATATTGCTGATGTAATATCCAGAAAAGAAAATAAGTTGATTGTGAGGGGAATGGATGCTTTAGATAAAAGCCCGCTTATTGATATCAAGCCATATAATACCAGAACTGATTCGATAGCTGATGCCAAACTGGGCTGGTATGACGCTGTACAAGTAAAAAGCAAATAGAAGATTTCAAAAATAAGAAAAGGTAAATTTCTTATGTTATAATTAGTCTGTCAACAAACAAAAACTGCTAAAAGAAGGTCTTAAATATGCTGGAATTAATGACATCTTGGAATCAGTGGATTGGCAGAAGAATGTTTTTTGTTACTTCAATACCTTTAATAATTGGTTTCTTTCTTCCTAATTGCAGTACGCCGATGATGGGAAAAGTTATTATGTTTTTATTTGCTTATATGACATTTATTACCGCATTAGACACCAGTTTTAAAGACTTCATGCAAGTCTTAACTAAACCAGGAATTGTATTATGGATCTTAATACTGATTCATGTAGTTATGCCGTTAATTGTTTTTGGAATTGGCTTGATATTTTTTCCTGAAGATTATTCAACAAGATTGGGGCTGCTCATTAGTTCATTTATCCCAATCGGCGTAACTTCAATAATTTGGACATCAATTGCCAAAGGTGACGTGGCGCTGGGTTTGGTTGCTGTTTCAGTTGACACATTACTTGGCCCGTTTTTATTTCCGCTGTTTATTATGCTGGTTGCAGCTAAAACAGTGCAAATTGATTTTGTCAGCATGCTTACTGGTTTGCTGATTATGGTTATTATCCCCAGTATTGCGGGTATGGCGGTGAATGATATCACTCATGGCAAATTTTCTTGCTATACTAAACCTATTGGCGGTTTCACTTCTAAAATTGCCATTTTTTTTGTTATATTACTAAGTGCAGTGAGAGTTTCGCCGGAGATTAATTGGAACATTTCTCTTGTTAAAATATTATTGGTGTTATTTTTAATTGGGGCGTTTGGATATTTCTTGGGCTATTTAGGATCGTATATTCTAAAGGAGCGAACACCGGCTGCCACTGCAACCATGATTTATAATGTGGGGATGAGAAACACAGTATTTGGTTCAGTTTTAGCGGTAACATACTTTCCTCCTGCCGTTGCCGTGCCGGTTACGCTGGCAATGCTATTTCAACAGCCATTGGCTGCCGCTGCCACTTACTTGCTTGAATGCAGCCGTTTTTCATCAAAAATTTATAAAGTAAAAAATTCCACCAATTAGAAGGTGGAATTTTTTTATTATGGATATAATCGATAAAGCATTCTCGGGAAGGGGATGGTTTCTCTGACATGTTCCAAGCCGCAAATCCACGCTATTGTGCGTTCTAAACCCAGACCGAATCCGGAATGAGGAACGGATCCGTAGCGGCGCAGATCCAAATACCACTCAAAAGCATCTTTAGGCAGATTATGCTCAGCAATGCGCTGTTCCAGCAGCTTTAAGTCATCAATCCGCTGCCCACCGCCAATGATTTCGCCGTAGCCCTCCGGAGCAAGTAAATCTGCTCCCAATACAACTTTTTCATTTTCCGGGTCCGGCTTCATATAGAAGGCCTTAATTTCAGTTGGGAAGCGGTGCACAAATACCGGTGAATCAAACCTGTTGGAAATAAACGTTTCATCCGGCGCACCAAAGTCATCGCCCCATTGAAATGCGTTACCTTCCTTGTTTAATAGTTCTACCGCCTCAGAATAACTTAACCGGGGGAAAGGCAGTTTAACAGCTTCTAATTTGCTGATATCTCTACCTAAAACTTTTAATTCGTTTTGGTTCTTTTCCAATACGCGTTGAATTATGTAGTAAACCAGCTCTTCTTGTAATTTTAAATTGTCTTCAAAATCAAAAAACGCAGCTTCTGCTTCGATCATCCAAAATTCCATCAGGTGCCGACGTGTTTTTGATTTTTCAGCACGGAAAGTTGGTCCAAAACAATAAATTCTGCCTAAAGCCATCGCCGCAGCTTCACTGTACAGCTGACCGCTTTGGGATAAATAAGCTTTTTCATCGTGATAATCTATTTCAAATAGTGTTGTTGTACCCTCACATGCTGCCGGCGTAATAATCGGGGCATCTGCCTGAATAAAGTCATTTTTATAAAAGAATTCGCGTACCGCCATTTCAACTTCTGATCTAATCCGTAATATTGCCGATTGTTTGGGTGTTCTGATCCATAAATGTCTGCGGTCTAAAAGGAAATCTACGCCATGTTTTTTTAACGTTATTGGATAAGGTTCGGAAATTGATACAATTTCTATTTTTGATACACCGATTTCATAACCACCTGGAGAACGGGGATTTTCGCGTACCGTTCCTTCTACTTTTATTGAGCTTTCCTGAGTAATGTTTTTAACTTGCTCAAAAATTTCCGGCTGCTCCTCTTTAACTACCACACCTTGGGTTAGACCGCTGCCATCTCTGATAATTAAGAAAACGATTTTCCCCGAAGAACGTTTGTTATACAGCCAACCATTAACTGTTACTTGTTGATTCACGTAGGAACTTAGATTTTTTATCAATACACTGTCCAATATAATCACCTCATTACTTAGTATAAGTATTTTACCGAATTTTGTCATGTTTTAAGCATGATAAATGGCAACATTTTTTTGTTGGTACAAAAAATAATGGCGGTTGGCAAATACATCGATTTCAAAGACTTGACGAGAGTAGATTTTTCTTTATACTTAATAGGGTCAAATCTAATTTGATTAAGAAAGAGTAGGGATAATAATGAATGTAATTTTAGTTCACGGAAGTGTTGAAACAAGCTGCGAAAGAAAATTTATTGAATCATTAGAACATGCTGCCCTAACCGGATACCGTTCTTTTCAAACCGGCTTGTTGGACGGAGTGGAAAAGGCTACGATGCAAATGGAAGATGACCCGTTATTTAACGCCGGATACGGTTCAGTGTTGAATTGGGACGGGGAAGTGGAAATGGATGCTGCGATTATGGACGGCACCACCGGTGATTGTGGTGCGGTAGCTGTTATTCAGCATGTTCGTAATCCAATATGCGTTGCCCGTAAAGTGATGGAAGAAACACCTCACGTGCTGCTTGCCGGCAGCGGTGCAGCAAAGTTTGCTCACAGCAAAGGTTTTGAGTACTACGATCCAATTGCCGATATCCAAAGGGAATCTTGGCAAAAGGTAAAAAATGCAATGGCGCATGGAAAAAATCTTACTTATAGTGCTTTTACCGGTTTACCTGCTAAAGGATGTGATACTGTAGGTTGTGTTGCGGTATATAATCAGCAAACTGCAGCAGCTTCCAGTACCGGTGGTTCATTTTTAAAAATACCGGGCAGAGTAGGCGACACACCGGTTATCGGTGCAGGGATATATGCAACACCTGCCGGTGCGGCAGTATGCACCGGTCTGGGAGAAGGAATGATTAAGATGCACGCAGCAGCTTGGGCGTTAAATTTAGTTGCTCAAGGTGTAGACGTGGTTAGTGCCGGTGAAGCAGTTATTAAACGGCTTAGTAAAATCAACGCCACTGCCGGTATCTTAATTGTAGATAAAATGGGCAACGCCGCTGCTGTGCATAATTCAGCAAGCTTTCCGGTTGCAATGGTGATTGACGGTGAAGTTAAACAAGAATTCTCTCCTATTAAAATCTAAGTTTATGGCTTGAGAGTCTTTTCTCAGGCCGTTTTAATTTTTCCTTGACAGTTTATATAAGGGGATATAATATTTTAGTGTTTAAAACTTTTTTTGGGAGGTTTAGTTGGTTTGCAGCATGATAGTTATGTAAAAAAAATACACCAGCTGGATTCAATAGTAGATTCCTTTCATCGCTTATTGTACACTTACCTAACCAGATCTACCAAATTTTCATTATCCGTCGCCCAAATATTTTTATTAAAAGTGCTTGAAGAAAAGGGGACTTGCACTGCGTCAGCTTTGGCTAATTATATGGGAGTTACGTCGGGTGCGGTAACCAGCTTAGCAGACAAATTATCCAGTCAAGGATTAATATTGCGGGAAAGAAGCAAAAATGACCGTCGGGTGGTGAAGATTAGCATTACTGATAAAGGGCATGAGCTGTACAAAGCTGTTGAACGGGAACGCGATGAACGAGTTATAGAGATTTTGTCGGTGCTGACGGAAGAAGATGTAGATGCGATGATGAAGATATATCAAAAACTGGCTGATAATTTAAAAGAAATTGTTGATAAAACAACTAATTAAATAAAGGGGAGAAAAATGTGCATAAACTGGTAAAAACGATATTAGTTTTAACAAGCATCCTGCTTTTATTAGTTGGGTGTGGTAAAAACGAACCAGAATCGCAAATAGAAAAAATGGTACCGGTTGAGGTAATGAATGTCGTAAAGTCAGATTTAAACAACGAGATGGAAATGACCGGTGAAGTTGTAGGTGGTACAGAAGTTACTGTTAGTCCCAAGGTGTCCGGCAAAGTGGCTGCTGTTAACGTGAAAGTTGGTCAGTCAGTTAATAAGGGAGCGGCATTGTTTGAAATCGAAGGGGTGGATTACCAAAGTCAATTAAATGCTGCGCAGGCAGCTTTGACTTTGCAAGAAATTAATTTGGAAAAGGCGCAGAATAATTATGACCGCTATAAGCAGTTGTATGATGCTCAGGCTATTTCGGAAGCTGATTTTGAAGCCGCCGATTTTGCTTTAAGACAGGCGGAGGCAGCAGTGGAACAGGCAAAAGCACAACTGGACAGCGCAAAAAATAACTATGCAGAAACAGTGGTAACATCACCAATATCCGGAAAGATTGCTGCTTTAAATATCGATGCCGGTGAGATGGCTTCTCCACAAAGCCCGGCGGTTGTAATTGTTAGTTTAGATCCGGTAAAAGTAAAACTTAACTTATCGGAAAATGTCATTGGCAGCGTTTCGGTAGGTCAAAAAGTTGATGCAGAAATAGCAGCAATAGGTAAAACACTGGAAGGCACGATTAGTTCTGTTGCTCCTAAAATTGATAATACAACCAGAGCTTTTCCGGTGGAAGTTCAAATACCCAATAAAGACGGAAAGATACTGGCCGGTATGGTTGCAAAACTAAAAATTAATATCGGTCAGTCGAAAAATGCTTTGGTTATCCCGGCTGATGCAGTGATGAAGCATAACGGTGAAAGCAAAGTATTTGTTGTTGAAAATGGGGTGGCTGTAGAGCGAGCGGTGACCGTCGGAATAACCGCCGGTGACAATGTGGAAATCATTGAAGGCTTAAAGGAAAATGAACAGGTTATTGTAACCGGTAATCGCTTGATAGGTGACGGTCAGAAAGTGAAGGTGATTAATACTTCGGATAAAGCCGGGGGTGACAAGTAGTGAAAATAGCTGATTTTTCGGTAAATCGTCCGATTGCTATTTCTATGTTGATTGTAGCCCTGGTAATCTTAGGGTTGGTATCTTTACCTAAACTGGCAGTGGATTTGTATCCGGAAATGAATTTTCCGGTAGCTGTTGTAGTTACTTCTTACGAAAATGCAGACCCGGCGGAAGTGGAAAAAGTAGTTACGAAACCGTTAGAATCAGCGGTTGGTACTGTCAGCAATATTAAAGAAATACAATCAATGTCCAGTGCAGGCAACTCTTTAATCGTTGTCATGTTTAACTGGGGTACCGATATGGATGATGCCACCATTGAGATGCGGGAAAAAATCGATATGTTTCGAGAGATGCTTCCCGGTGATGTTGGCTCACCGCGGGTAATGAAGATGGATCCAAACAGTGCACCGATTATGTATTATACTCTTTCCGGCGCTGATTCGGTTAAATTAACTAATTTAGCGGAAGATACCGTTAAACCAAAACTGGAAAGAGTAAAAGGGATAGCTTCAGTTGCTATTACCGGTGCACGTGAGCGTGAATTTAAATTGATTCTCGATCGCGCCAAAATGGAATCTTATGGGCTTACTGCTGCACAGGTAGCCCAGGCAGTTTCAAGCAGCAGCCTTACAGGTACTGCAGGCAGTGTGGAAGAAGGTAATAATGAGCTGTCAATAAGGGTAATTGGTGATTACAATAATGCAGAAGATCTTGCCTCGGTGCAAATATCTTTGGGGGCAGGCAGCATTAAGTTAGCTGATATCGCAGAGATAAAAGACGATTACAAAAAGATTACTGAATACAGCTATGTAAACGGGGAACCGGCTGTCAGCATTCAACTGTTTAAGTCTTCCGGCAACAACACAGTTCAGGTGGCTAGGTCTGTCAAAGATGTTGTTGAAGAATTAAACAGCAGCCTGCCGGAAGGTGTGGTGCTGACTAACGTTCTCGATCTTTCTAAGTTTATCGAAGACTCTATAAGCAACGTTGTGGATCATACCTTAATCGGTGGATTTTTGGCGTTAATTGTTTTATATCTGTTTTTAAGAAATATGCGCAGCACCCTTGTGGTAGCAGCAGTAATGCCAATTGCCGTTATAGCTACATTTACAATGATGTATTTTGCCGATCAAACCATCAATTTGTTATCCTTAGGTGGCTTGGCGCTGGGCTTAGGCTCGCTGGTGGACTTTTCAGTTGTTGTGCTGGAAAGTATCTATCGTTATCGACAGAATGGTTACAATGTAATTGAAGCAGCTAAATTAGGCACGGCGGAAGTTGGCAATGCGGTGACGGCCTCCGGTATGGCTCAGGTTGTGGTATTTGCACCGATTATTTTTGTGCAGGGCTTAGCGGGTATTCTTTTTGGACCGCTGGCGCTGACGGTAACCATTTCGCATATTGCTGCCCTGTTTGCTGCTTTAACTTTAGTGCCGATGATGTCATCCCGGCTGTTGAAAAATGTTCCGCCGGCTGAGATGGTATTCCCGGAAGGAAAAACCAAAAATCCGGTGGTTATTTTTGGACGTTTCTTTAGCAGCTTAAATGAAAAATACGGCAGGGCACTGCGTTGGGCATTGAGTCATCGAAAGCGGGTAGTGATTTTTACCATTGTTATTTTCGTTGTCAGCATAGCTATGATTCCAATGATTGGCACGGAATTTATCCCCACAATGGATCAAGGAGAAATTGCTATCGATGTTGAGCTGCCTCCGGGTACTGTTCTGGATGAAACCAAAGCTGCAGCCGGTGAAATTGAGAACATCTTAAAAGAGAATTTTGAAAATTACGAGCGCATATATACTCAGGTGGGAACCGGAGATATGGCTTGGTTAGGGGTAGTGGGCTCTAATGAAGCTACTGTTCAGATAAAACTGCCGCCCAAAGATGAGCGTGATTATTCTACAGATGAAGCGTTAGAAAAAATTCGTATACTCACTAAAGACATTGCCGGTGCAGAGATTAACGTGCGGTCGGCAACTGAACAAGATATGGGCAGCGGTCAGCCGGTTGAAGTGGTTATCAAAGGTGATGACATAGAAGTTCTGCGTGAACTTGGTTCCGTAGTGACCGAAATAGTTAAAGATGTAGATGGCACCCGCAACGTAACAAATTCGCTTGATAAGGCGCAGTTTGAAGTACAAGTGAATATTGATCGCGAGCAAGCATCAATGTATGGGTTGTCTGCTCAATATATTATGAGTGCGGTGCGTACAGCTTTTGACGGACAAGTGGTCGGCAAAGTACGTACGGGTGACGATGAAATTGACGTTCGTCTGATGTATGCTGATGATTTTGAAGAAACACCAAGTCAGCTGGAAAATCTGATGATTGCTTCTCCGACAGGAGCTAAAGTGGCTCTTCGCTCGGTTGCTGATATTTCTGTGAAAGAAGCACCGAGTACGATTAACCGTCAAGATCAAACCCGTACTGTAAGTATCAGTGCCGATATTACCGGGCGCGATTTAGGAAGTATTAACAAAGATATCGAGGCTGAGATGGCGCAGTTGGCTCTGCCGGACGGTTACAGTTATGAATTGGGCGGCCAAGCCCAAGATATGGCTGAATCGTTTAGCGACTTAGGCCTGGCAATGCTGTTGTCAATTATTTTGGTATATATGGTTATGGCTGCTCAGTTTGAGTCACTGTTCCATCCGTTCATCATCATGTTCTCGCTGCCGCCGACACTGGTTGGCGTGGTAATTGGTTTGCTGCTTACCGGTAACCGGTTGAGTGTGCCGGCGTTAATTGGGGCGATTATGCTGATTGGTATTGTAGTAAATAACGCGATTGTGCTTATTGACTATGTAAATACCCTGCGCCGCCGTGGAATGGAACGAAATGAAGCAGTGCTGACAGCAGGACCGGTACGTTTAAGACCAATTCTCATGACCACCATGACCACGGTGCTTGCACTGCTGCCGCTGGCCTTTGGTTCGGGAGAAGGTTCAGAGGGTTGGACACCGCTGGCAGTGGTAGTATCCTTTGGTTTAACATTCTCAACGCTGATTACACTGTTGTTAGTTCCGGTTGTTTATACTATCTTTGATGACCTCGGTAAAAAAATAAAGAATAAGATGGAAAATATAAAGATCCCATTTAGCAAGAAAAATGATACAAAAGTTGAAATGTAACAAGTGATAAGTAAAAGGGTGTGTCGACTAGCTACTAAAAAGTAGTTTTGCGACACACCCTTTTATAATCTGATACCGTTTAATAACTGCGCTGAATTATACCGTTTGGCTCTAATTTTAATCCGAAGGGTTGAGAAAGTAAATTTAAGCGGTCAATCACTTGTGTTTTTTCTTTGCCGGCTAATACCGATGTTTGAGCAGCATTAATTTTAGTAGGAATTACTTCACACTGCTGCCAGCCGTTTTGATCAAAAGTGATTAACGCAACCATACCGGTTTGGCACTTATCTGTTATTGAAGTTGTAAAAATAAAGTTTCCGGCGCTGTAAATAATCAGCCCGTTTTTGTATGTTTCCATTCCTTGTAAAGTATGCGGGTGATGGCCAAATACTACGTCTGCTCCGGCATCAATCAGGTCGTGGGCCAGCTTTCTTTGGTAAGAGAGGGGGTAATCTGCCAATTCTTCGCCCCAGTGTACCGAAGTTATCAGAACATCAACTTTCTTTTTTAGCGATTGCACATTTGCCAAAAATTCATCAGGATTGTAGCAGCTCACTACCCCCGAACGATCTTCAGCAGCTAACCACTCGGTTGTCGGTATAACCCTGCTGTAAGCAAGAATTCCTGCTTTTAAGCCGTCTTTTTCAAAAATGATTGGTCGCGAAGCATCTTTTTTATTCCAACCTGCTCCGGTATATTTTAGATCGTATTTTTCCAGGTAACTTAATGTCTCGGCTAAAGCAGTTCTGTTAAAGTCTAAAATATGGTTGTTGGCAAGGGTTAAAGCATCCATGCCGGCCCATTTTACACCTTCCAGAACTATTGGGTCTGCCCGGAAAGTAAAAGCCTTTCCTTTTTGAGGGCTGCCGCTTGTAGCAATGGCGCACTCTAAGTTGCCTGCTGCAAAGTCAGCAGCGGTTAACGTGTCTTTAACTTTTTCCCAGGGGTAGTTAACCCCGTTTTTTTGAATCTGATCAAACACTTTACTTGCCAACAAAATATCTCCGGTCAGCGCTATAGTGAGAGATGGGGGAGGATTATTCTGTTCTTTTTTTACTGCCGTTATATCGGCTGTATCTTGGACTGACGGCATGAAGTCATTTTGAATGTTAAGCAAAACTATACCTCCGGGCACGGAAAAACCGACAAGAAAGCAGAAGGCAAATAAAATGAATAGTTTTAATAATGAACCTTTATGCATAATTACCTCCCAGGAAGGGTGATAAATTTAGCATATCAAAACAGGAAATTGTTGACAAGTCTGTTTAAATATTGGAGTATTGGTTTCAATATAAAAATTTTTTATCTCTTTGCACAAAATAAAATTTTTGATATACTAAATTCAGGTGCTTGATTTAATTGTGAATGAGAATGCAAAGTTATATAACATATAATAGTTGCAGAGAATGGAGGGGTTAGCGTGTATAAAATTGTGCACAAAGAAATACTGTCGCCAAGTATTAAGCTTTTTGAAGTTGAGGCCCCTAAAGTAGCTGCTAAAGCTAAAGCGGGCCAATTCTTTATATTGCGCTTAGATGAAAAGGGTGAGCGCATTCCGTTAACTATTGCTGATTACAATCGGGAAGCGGGTACTATCACCACTATTTTTCAAGAGGTAGGACGTACTACCAAAGAAATGGGTAAACTAGATGTTGGTGATTGTATAGCCGATTTTGTCGGCCCATTGGGAGAACCAAGCGAAATAGAAAATTTTGGTTTAGTTGTTTGTGTTGGGGGCGGTGTTGGGGTAGCACCAATTTATCCCATCGCTCGGGCTTTAAAAGAAGCCGGTAACGAAGTTATTTCTGTTATTGGTGCCCGGAACAAAGAATTATTATTCTGGGAAGATAAAATGGCTAAAGTAAGTGACAAGTTAATTGTTTGTACTGATGATGGCAGCTATGGACACAAAGGCTTTGTAACTGATGTAGTAAAGCAAATTGCTGAAAAATCAAAAATTGAGCGCTTATGGGCAATTGGGCCGATGCCAATGATGCGGGCTATGGCGGCTACCACCAAGCCTTTTGGAATCAAGACTATTGTTAGCTTAAACCCCATCATGGTGGATGGGACAGGCATGTGCGGAGCATGTCGGGTGAGTGTTGGAAATGAAACTAAATTTGCTTGTGTCGATGGCCCGGAATTTGATGCGCATTTAGTTGATTTTGATTTAGCAATGCGCAGATTAGCTTATTACAAAGATGCTGAAAAAAGAGCAGAAGCCGCAGGCAGCTGTGGATGTGGGGGTGGATGTGGATGCCACAAGTAATGAAAAAACATGAAATGCCTACTCAAGATCCGAATGTAAGAAGGACAAATTTTAATGAGGTGGCTTTGGGTTATTCTGAAGAAACAGCATTAGCAGAAGCAAGTCGCTGTTTAAACTGCAAGAAACCTAAGTGTGTAGATGGTTGTCCGGTAGAGGTTCCTATTCCTGAATTTATAGCTTTAATTAAAGAAGGGGATTTTAAAGCTGCTATTCAAAAAATAAAAACAAAAAATAATTTACCGGCTGTGTGCGGTCGGGTTTGTCCCCAAGAAAATCAGTGTGAAAAGAACTGTATTTTAGGCAGGAAAGGCGAACCGGTAGGAATCGGTCGTTTAGAACGGTTTGTTGCTGATTATGAACTTAAGCATGGCGGTGAGCCGGCTGAAAAAATGCCTTCTACCGGTAAGAAAGTGGCGGTTGTCGGCTCCGGCCCTGCCGGGTTAAGTGCTGCCGGTGATTTAGCAAAAATGGGGCATGAGGTAACTGTATTTGAAGCGCTGCACGTTGCCGGCGGCGTTCTAATGTATGGAATTCCGGAGTTCCGTCTGCCAAAAGAAATAGTGCAAAGTGAAATCCAAAAGATTAAAGATCTGGGAGTAGAAATTAAAACCAATTACGTAATCGGTCAATTAGATTCGGTAGATGAGCTGCTGGAACAAGGATTTGATGCAGTATTTATCGGTACAGGTGCAGGTCTGCCATATTTCATGAATATTCCCGGAGAAAACTTGAATGGAGTATATTCCGCCAATGAGTTTTTAACCAGAACAAATTTAATGAAGGCTTATAAATTCCCGGAATATATCACTCCGATAAATGTAGGCGAACGGGTTGCGGTAATCGGTGCCGGTAATGTGGCGATGGATGCTGCGCGCACCGCGCTGCGGTTAGGTGCTAAAGAATCCTATATTGTTTACCGCCGTTCTGAGGCGGAAATGCCTGCACGTCATGAGGAGATTGAACATGCTCAAGAAGAGGGCGTTAAGTTTATATTGTTAACCAGTCCGGTAGAATTCATTGGAGATGAGAATGGTAATTTGACCGGTATGAAGTGTATTAAATTTGAATTGGGTGAACCTGATTCCTCCGGCCGTCGTCGTCCGGTGCCTATTGACGGTTCGGAATTCGAAATGAAAATTGACAATGTGGTATTGGCACTGGGTCAGGGTCCCAATCCATTGGTACCGCGTACCACACCGGGCCTAGAATTAACCAGCAGGGGCAATATAGCAGCGAATGAAGAAACCGGCGCAACTTCTAAACCCGGAGTTTTTGCTGGCGGAGATATTGTAACCGGTGCTGCTACAGTAATTAAAGCAATGGGTGCCGGTAAAAAAGCCGCCCGGGCCATTGATGAGTATTTAAGAAGTAAATAAGTAAGTTAAGCAGAGTAAGGTGCGAAGCCTTGCTCTGTTTCTTTTCAATTATGGATTGTGAAATGTATCTGGCAGAACAAGTGCTTATAGATGTCTGTTTAAGGCAAAAATGAAAATAATAGTAGTAAGGGGGATTTACTATGCGTGAAAAAACTGTGCGTGAGGTTATGATACCTTTGAATAGATACGCATCTGTTAATCCTAATGACAGCATTGGGAAAGCGGTAGAGGTTTTATTAAGTTCTTATCGGAAATCCGGTTCTCACAGCCGAACAGTTTTGGTTGTGGATGGCGATAAATTGGTAGGTTTGTTGACGATGCGCAACCTTTTGGAAGCTTTGGACCCGGCGTTGGGTTATGAAGGTTATATTGAAGAAAATTTTTGGATAGATGCTATGTCGCCGGCGGTAGAAGCTTTTGCTTTGGCAGAGCGGTTTACTGATCAGTGTCGAAAAAATTGCCACAAAAAAGTTAAAGATATAATGCGTTCAGTAGAATTGGTAACAGTAAATCAAAATGCCAATTTAATTAATGCCATTCATCTATTGGTTAAAAACGGCATCAATTCTCTGCCGGTAATGAATGGCGAACAAGTAGTGGGCATTATCCGCACAGTTGACATTGTGGAAGAAATTCATGCATTGATTACCAAGGTTACTGAATGTTGAATTTAAGAATACTCGGCAGACAAAATTTTTAATAACTCATCATACAGCTTGGCCAGTCTTTGATCGCTTAAATTTCGTTTGTTATGGGGTGTGTTTAGTATATATTCTGTGCGAACCGAGGTTGGTTTAGCGGAGTAAACCAAAATTTTATTTCCCAACAATAAAGCTTCGGCAATATCGTGCGTAACAAAAACAATGCTGTTTTGAGTTAGCTGCCAAAGTTTGATGGTTTCATTAACTAAAGCCATGCGCAGCGGGGCATCTAATGATCTAAACGGTTCATCCATTAGCAAAAGTTGGTGAGGAAAGGCAAAAGCCCGGCACAATGATAAGCGCTGTTTCATCCCTCCGCTTAACGCCTGTGGGTAATAATTTTTATATTTAATTAAACCCATTAATTTTAAATAATGATCGATAGTATGCTGCCGCTCCGGTAAAGGTATTTTTGTTTTTAACACAAAGTGCAAATTACCTTCTACCGTTTTCCAGGGGAGCAGTCGTGGTTCTTGAAAGGCATAACTGACTTGGATATTATTCATACCGGTAACTTTTCCGCTGTCCGGCTGATCTAAACCGGACAGCAGCCGCAGAGTGGTAGTTTTACCACAACCGGAAGGGCCAAGGATGCAAACAATTTGTTTTTTTTCAACGGTAAAGGATAAATTCTTTAAAACTTGCATCCCTCCTAAAGATTTGCTTACTTGATGTAACGAAATCAAATTATGTACCTCCATGCAGACAAGCGTTTATTAATATAACTTAATCCTTGGTCAGTAATTAAACCTAAAGTTATCAACAGTAATGTATAGGCAAATACTTCGGCAGTTTCTAAATTAATTCGGGAAACTGCCATTCCCGCACCAATACCTTTTTGGCTGCTTAGAAATTCTGCCATCGCCACTGCCTTCCAGGTTGTTCCTAATGCTGCAGAGATGGCTGCGAATAAATAAGGAATAACCTGAGGCAGATAAACATTAATAATCAAACTGCGTTTGGCAACCCCAAAAGCGACAGCCATTTCAGTGAGCTTAGGGTTAACATTGGCCAGCCCTTGAACAACATTGATGATCACAAGCGGTAAAGTAGTGATAAAGACAATAAAAACCGGCACACGTTCAAATCCAAACCAAATCATTGCTAATACCAACCAAGAAATAATTGGAGTAACCTGGATGGTCACCAAAAATGGCTGGAATATTTTTTGCAAAACACTGTTTAAACCAATTGCCAATCCTAACGATGTGCCAACGATTACCGACAACGCAAATCCGCTTAACCCTCTGGTAATAGTACTTTTAACATGATCGATCAAATTACTGTCGGTTAGCAAATCAGCTAACGCCAAAGCTGTTTCCAATGGGGAAGGAACAATAACCGGATTATAAAAAAAGGAAATTAAATACCAGATCAATAAAAATAATATAAAACTTAGTAACGGTAATCCTTTATTCAGCCAAGTAGAATTTTTCATCAGGCACTTTCCCTCCCACCATATCGGGTGAGAATTGCATTAGTTTGGATAAATAAGTATTTACATCAGTTTTTGCTGTTTGAGCGTCGGCAAAATTTATGTTTGTTCTAGTCATAGATTTTTCAAAAACCGATGCTGGTATGCCAAACTCTTCTTGTACCAAACCAGATACCGATGTCGGATCGGCAGTTGTTTGTTTAATGGCAGCACTATATGCTTGCTGAAATTTGGCTAAAAACTCAGGATATTCGGCAGCAAACTTATTTTGCACTACCATGCCGGCTTGCGGCAGGCTGACATTTTCGCCCTCACTTAACTGCCACTCTTTATAAAAGTCTTTAATTACCTGCACATTTTGATTTTTGTTTAAAACCAAAGTAACTTGTGGCTCAGGAAGTACAGCAGTAGTTGCTATTCCTTGAATCATCATTTGAGCAATTTCCGGTGAGTTAGCATATTTAATAGTCATTTCTTCCGGTGAAAGATTATTTTCTTGCATTAAGTATCTGGTAATAATATCCGGGCTTGCCCCTTGTGCTCCGACGTATATTTCTTTACCTTTAAGGTCAGACCATTCTTTAACAGTATTGTCTGAGGAAAGTAAGTATAAAATTCCCCAGGTTGAAATATTTGCCAATGAGATATTAACTTTTTTATTGTAGAGCTTAGCGGCGACATTTACCGGTAAAACAGTTAAATCCGCCTCTCCGTTAATAATTCTGGCGGTAGCTTCTTCAACCGTTTTATAATACACCAGTTCAAGAGCTGTTTCATCACCAAAGGGTTTATTTTCAATCATTTTAAGCAAAGGTGCGGTTGGTGGAGCGGGAGGAGCTTGAATAACGATTTTGTCCGGCTGAGCACTGGTTGATCCGCCTGGGTGTTGTGAACTGCAGCCGGCAATTAAAAAGACAACTAAACATATTATTAAAATCGGTACTTTTTTCAATATCGTCACCTCACAGTGTTAGATATACATAATTTTTGACACTGATAAACAATATCCTGCAGGAAAGTAACTAACAAAACAAACTGTATTAAAATAAAATTTTTAAAATTAAGAAATATATTCTGCTAATCTGGAAGGAAATTACTGTTTGTTAGCGAATCAATTATTCAATGTAAGTATTATAAAATGTTGGAGAGAGGGATGTCGGTTGGCTTATTATGAGGTTGCTGATTTTTTACATGAAATATTACGTAAAAAAGTTAAGCTTAACCCCTGGGCTCCAATTATGAAGCACATAGATGAATCTCGCCTGCATCAATTAGACTTGGATGAACTGCATTTTCGTGCGGTGAAAAATACTGCTTCTGATCACCGGCTGGTAGAACTTTTTCCGGGACCGGTAGTGGTTTTAGACGAAGATGGCAGTATCGTATCTGCTAATGAAAGTGCATTGTCCTGGATGGGTAAAGGCTTTTATGAAGTGGAAGGTGAATTTGTTGGCGATTTACTGTTTGATCGCCGCAGAAAAAGCAAAAAAAGTCAGTTTTTAAGCCCCATTATTGAGGTGCTGGTGAAAGAAAAAGAATGTTTTTTAGCAAAAAGTTATGTTACAACAACCATATTTTCAAACCCCATACCGGTAGAAATCAGTACTAAACAGATTAACGATAACGGCAGGTCTTTTTTTGCGGTGGTTATTTGCAATGAATTTTCTGCAGGCAGTTTTGACAGAGAAATTATGAGTTTGTTTGCCAAACTTTTTGCAGACAACCCGGAAATATTATTATACTTTACTAAATATATCTCCGGGCTGGATGTATATACCCGTGGGCATTGCAAACAAGTTGCGGAATATGCAGGTTTAATCGGTGTAGAAATGGGTTTTAATGATCAAGAGTTAGAAAATCTGTATATTGCCGCTATGCTGCACGATATTGGCAATCTTGCCGTTTCTCCGGAAATTTTACATAAAGAAGGTAAACTAACCCCAACAGAGCGCAGAGAGATGCAAATTCATCCGGTAGCGGGTGCTGATATACTGGAAGAAATTGCCGTTTTTCAAGAACTGGCACCTCATGTGCGGCATCATCATGAAAGGTATGACGGTAAGGGATATCCGGATAAACTGTGTCGTGATGAAATTCCACTGATTTCCAGAGTGTTAGCTGTAGCTGACGCCTTTGATGCAATGACTTCCTATCGTCCTTATCGAACACAATTTACACTGAGCAAAGTGCGGGAAGAACTGCTGATTAATGCGGGGAGTCAATTCGACCCTTATGTTGTTAAGGTGGCAGTGAAGTTAATTGACAGCGGCAAGTTAAAACCTTCCAACTGTAAACTTTAAAATAACAGCTTATGAGCGAGGTAGTGAAAAGTGTCTTTTCTTAAGAAAAAAAATATTGAAATATCAGTACAAAGATATCTCATTCAAGCCATGGGAAGCATGGCTTTAGGTTTGTTTGCGACTTTAATTGTCGGTTTGATTATTAAAACACTGGGCGAAAAAACACACGCAGATTTTTTAGTAATGGCAGGCAGCATGGCAATGGAAAGCAATATTGTGGGTGCAGCGATTGGGATAGCTGTCGCACACGGACTGCAGGCTCCTCCTTTGGTGCTGTTTGCTTCAGCCGTTACCGGTGCTGCTGGATACAGTTTAGGGGGACCGGCCGGAAGTTTTGTAACCGGAGTTATCGGGGCGGAATTTGGGAAATTAGTTTCTAAAGAAACACCGCTGGATATTATAGTTACACCGGTAACAGCTATTTTAACGGGATTTGCTGCCGCAGTTACAGTAGGGCCGGTAATCGGCTACGGAATGAAAGAATTAGGCAGCTTTATTGAATGGGCCACTGAACTGCAGCCGGTACCAATGGGTGTATTGGTGTCGGTGGTAATGGGCTTAGCATTAACAGCGCCGATCAGCAGTGCGGCATTGGCAATTATGATGGAATTAAACGGTATTGCCGCTGGTGCGGCTACTGTTGGCTGTGCGGCACAAATGATTGGTTTTGCGGTAATCAGCTTTCGGGAAAACAAAATTGGGGGGCTGTTCGCTCAAGGTTTAGGTACTTCGATGCTGCAAATTCCTAATATTATTAAAAACCCGTGGATATTAGTACCGCCGACACTGGCCGGAGCAATCCTTGGGCCTTTGGTTACCACAACGTTTAAAATGACCAATATTCACCTTGGCGCCGGAATGGGTACCGCCGGCATGGTAGGGCAGTTCACTACTGTAACTGCAATGGGCTTTTCGGCAGAAGTACTGCTGAAAATAATAATATTTCATTTTATCGCCCCGGCAATAATTGCCCTGCTTGCAGCGAGATATATGCGGCGATTAGGCTTAATTAAAGACGGAGACATGAAATTAAATTTATAATGCTAAGAGAGTTGAGCGTAAAAACTTTTCTTATTTTATTAAATTACATTATTGTTTAATATTAATTGGGAAGTGACACATGAATTATTTAGTTGCTTCCTTTTTTAATATTTATTAACAAAAGTTTTCTTCTTAGGTTAAATGTTATATACTTTTAGAGAGACAGTTTTTGGAGGAATAGAATGGACAACAAGTTGATCATAAATCAGATATCAATGTCAACAGGTATCAGCATTAAACAAGTACAAGCTGCAGTAACTCTTTTAGACGAAGGAAATACTGTTCCGTTTATCTCACGTTACCGAAAAGAAGCAACGGGAGAGCTCACTGAGGTTGAAGTGCGGGAAATAGAGAAAGAACTGAATTATTTCCGGAACTTGGCAGAGCGCAAAGCGGAGGTTATTCGCTTAATTGAGGAGCAGGGCAAATTAACTGCTGAACTTAAAGCTCAAATTGAAAATGCGGCTAAGATTACTGAAGTGGAGGACTTGTACCGCCCCTATCGGCCTAAACGCAGAACACGTGCATCAGCGGCCAAAGAAAAAGGTTTAGAGCCATTGGCTGCTTTTTTAATGTCTTTCCCGAAAACGGGAGATGTTTTAGCTGAAGCATGCAAGTACGTTTCTGCTGAAAAAGAAGTACATAACCCGGAAGAAGCTCTGCAGGGGGCTCAAGATATAGTGGCCGAGGCAGTGGCGGATCATCCTGATGTCAGGCGATGGGTACGCAGCTGCATGTCGCAGCGGGGTATATTAACCACAACAGCTAAGGATGCTGCTGTGCAGTCAGTCTATGAAATGTACTATGACTTCAGCCAACCGCTAACTAAAATATTACCGCACCGCACGTTGGCCATTAACCGCGGTGAAAAAGAAGGCATCTTAAAAGTAAAGATAAATGTTGATGAAGAATATATTTTAAACCACTTATGTAAAAAATGGGTGAAACGCAGCAGTGTTACTGCTGAATATGTAGAACGGGCCGTTAAAGATGCTTTAAGCCGTTTGGTGCTGCCGGCAGTAGAGCGGGAAGTGCGCGGCGAATTAACGGAGGCTGCCGAAGCTCAAGCAATTATAGTATTCAGCAAAAATCTGCGTCAACTATTGCTTCAGCCGCCGGTGCAGGGTAAAACTATACTGGGAGTGGATCCTGCTTACCGTACCGGATGCAAATGGGCGGTGGTGGATGACACCGGCAAACTGCTGCAGGTGGGGGTGGTTTATCCTACGCCGCCGCATAACAAAATCAAAGAAGCCAAAGAAGTTTTTAACAGTATAGCGGATCAATACAACGTTGACATTATTGTAATCGGCAACGGTACAGCATCACGCGAAACGGAGGCGTTTGTTGCTGATTTTATAAAGGATTATACCAAGAAGCAGCTGCATTACATTATTGTAAGCGAAGCCGGTGCCAGTGTTTATTCAGCATCTGAGCTTGCCGGTAAAGAATTTCCGGAGCTGGATGTTGCTGAGCGCAGTGCGGTGTCAATCGCCAGAAGACTGCAGGATCCGCTGGCGGAGCTGGTAAAGATTGACCCTAAGTCGCTGGGGGTAGGGCAGTACCAGCATGACGTTAATCCCAAAAAATTAGAGGAAAACTTAACCGCTGTGGTTGAGTCGGCGGTTAACCATGTTGGGGTAGATTTAAATACCGCTTCTTCCGCCCTGCTTTCTTATGTTGCCGGCATTAACAGCACAGTTGCCAACAACATTGTTAAATACCGGGAAGAAACGGGTCGCTTTAACAATCGGGATAAATTAAAAAAAGTTCCGCGCCTGGGCCCTAAAACATATGAACAATGTGTCGGTTTTTTACGTGTTTTTAACGGGGATAACCGGTTGGACAGCACTCCTATTCACCCCGAGTCTTATGATATTGTTAAAGCACTTTTAAAGGAAATTAACTGTACGTTGGATAAAGTAGGCAGTGAAGAAATGCGTTTAAAACTGGCTGAAGTTGATATAAAAGAAATGGCTGAAAAGCTGGGTGCGGGTGTGCCAACTTTAAAAGATATCATCCATTCTTTAATGCGCCCGGGCCGGGATCCCAGAGAAGATTTGCCTAAACCGATGCTGCGCACTGATGTTCTTTCCATTGAGGATTTAAAGCCCGGTATGGAGTTAAAAGGCACAGTTCGCAATGTGGTGGATTTCGGTGTATTTGTTGATATTGGGGTAAAGGTAGATGGATTGGTGCACATTTCACAAATTGCTGATCATTATATAAAGCACCCGCTGGAAGTAGTATCGCTTGGTGATGTTGTTACTGTATGGGTGCTGGAAGCAGATACACAGCGCCAGCGAATTGCTTTAACTATGCGGCAAGCAGTTTAGTTAGAAAAGCTGTATTCACATTTTGCTAGATTGTGATATAATACACATATCTATAAACTAGGAATATCTATGTTATGGAGGGGATTTTTGTGAACTTACTTATTATGGGGCCGCCTGGTGCCGGTAAAGGTACTCAAGCTGAAAGAATGGTTAAAGATCTGCAAATTACTCATATCTCAACCGGTGACATGTTTCGTGCTGCCATTGCTAATGGAACAGAAATGGGCATGAAAGCTAAAGAGTACATGGATAAAGGTGCTTTAGTGCCGGATGAAGTGGTTATTGGCATGGTTAAAGATCGCCTGCAGCAGGACGACTGCAAACAAGGTTTTCTTTTAGACGGATTTCCTCGGACTGTTGAGCAGGCTAAAGCACTGGACGAAACATTAAAAGATTTATCCATTCAGCTTAATGCCGTAATCAATATTGAAGTTCCGCTGGACAAGCTGATGGCCCGTTTAACCGGCCGCCGCGTTTGTAAGAGCTGTGGGGCTTCTTACCACGTAATGTTCAACCCACCGGCAAATGAAGGTAAATGCGACAGCTGTGGCGGAGAATTATATCAGCGTTCCGATGACAACGAAGAATCGGTAAAAACCCGCCTCGATGCTTATATGGAAAAAACTCAACCATTAATTGATTACTATAAGGATCAAGGTATTTTGAAAAACATAAACGGTGACCAAGACATTGAAAAAGTTTTACAGGATATATTAGCAGCTGTAAAGTAAAAATAAAATAACAAGGTCGGTTGGAGTACCGGCCTTGTTGTTTTATTAACGGTGAGTTTTGTTATTGTATAGTAGGTTTATTTAGATGTTGGGACGGATAACAGTGTTCCGAAATTTAGATTTTTTCTGAATGCAGATCTGATCTATCTCCATATTTGGTTTCCCAATCCAAAGCTTTTTTATTTTCTAATGCTGCAAAAGCAGAAGCCTGTTTGGCATGGCTGTCCACGATTTTAGCTGCAATTTTGCTGTTGATGATAGTGCCGGGTCCGCCGACACAGCCATTTATGCAGCCCATTCCTTCCATAAAATTAGCATCTAATTTTCCTTCTTCCAATTGCTTTAATAAGCGGTTGCATTCCTTTAAGCCGTCACCATATACTGCACGAACTTGGTACTGCGGAGCTAATTGATTTATTGCCCTGGTAATTGCTTCAGTAACTCCGCCGGTGTGAGCATAGATACGTCCGTCGTGAGAAGCGTCTTCTAATTCTAACTCCCCTAAACTGCCATCTAAAGGCACATCTGCGGCTTCAAACAGTGCTTTCGTTTCTTTGTATGTTAACACGCAGTCAACAGCCGGCTGCAGATCCGGTCTTTTTGCTTCTGATTTTTTGGCAATACACGGCCCGATAAATACCACCCGGCAGTTCGGGTCACGCTGTTTTAACATTCTTCCCATAGCTATCATGGGTGAAACTGAAGGCGACAGCAGGTTGCTTACTTTCGGACGAATTTTTTCCACCAACTTAATAAAGGCCGGGCAGCAGCAGGAGGTAATCATGAAACTTTCTCCTTTCTGCATCCGCTCTACATATATCTTTGCTTCGTGTTCGGTAATTATATCGGCAGCCATTGCTACTTCATATACATCTGTAAAACCTATGGACTTTAGCGCCCCTTTTATTATTTCCGGCGTTGCTTTTTCGCCAAATTGTCCGACGAAGGACGGGGCAAGAATGGCGTAAACAGGATAATCGCTGCGCTGCATTATCATGCTGGCCACTTGAGCAAATTCTGATTTGGTAACAATTGAACCGGTAATGCAGTTATCAACACATTGTGTGCATTCGACACATCTGTTTTCGTTAATATGATATTTACCATGTTCATCTTTGGATATTGCTCCGGTTGGGCATACTTCAACGCATGGTTGAGTATCGATGCAGTTATTACAAGCCCCTTCAATTAAATGCACTAATAAAGTGCTTTCACCGTGATCTTCATCTAAAAGCAGTGACAGCCTTTTTTCAATCCGTTCTTTCCAAAAATTATAATCCGGGTCATTTTTATCAATGCTGTCACTTAAAATGCGGTTCGCAATTTTATCGCGATTGAGGGCTTTTCCTTCTTTAATTTGACGGGCCAAACTAACCAACAAGCGATGAGCAAATTCACTTGGATTCAAAAGATCACCTCCAAGTTTATTGTCGCCTGTTATTACAAGATTTATCCAAATATGTTGTTTGTTAATCTTCTAAGCTGATCCATTCTTCCAAATATTGGTCAAGTTCTTTTTTTAGAACTTCCAGGTCGTTGTTGATTTCTAAGCATTTTACATGGTCTTGGTATATTTCCGGTTGAGTAAGATTAAATTCTAATTCTTTAATCCGTTCTTCATGCTGCTGAATTAATCTTTCCAGTTCTTTTTTGCGGCGCAATTTGCTTCTTTCTTTGCGCTTTAACTCTTTACTTTCCAGATAGTTTTGTTTATCACGCTGTTCTTTGGTTTCTTCACGCAAATTGGCAGTGGCAGTCGGATCAGTTTTGCTGCCTGACAGATGCTTTTTATAGAGATAATAATCGTAATCACCTAAATAGTTGGTGATACCGAAACTGTTAAGTTCCATTACGCGCGAAGCTACTTTATTAACAAAATAGCGGTCGTGACTGACAAATAAAATAGTTCCGGGAAAATCAAGCAGCGCATTCTCCAGAACTTCCCGGCTGTAAATGTCTAAGTGGTTGGTGGGCTCATCCAAAATTAAAAAATTGGTTTTCTTTAACATAAGTTTAGCCAGAGCCAGTCGAGCCTTTTCGCCACCGCTTAAATCACGTACAATTTTTAAAACATCATCTCCGCTAAATAAAAAATTGCCTAAAACAGTGCGAATTTCTTTTTCATTAACGTGCGGGAAGTCATCCCACAGTTCATGCAGCACTTGTTTAGAGCTGTTAAGCTTAGCTTGTTCCTGTTCATAGTAACCAATTTCTACATTAGTGCCTATTTTAATGTGCCCATCTAACGGATTAACTTCTCCAATTAATGTTTTCAATAAAGTTGACTTACCAACGCCGTTAGGGCCTATCAGAGCAACACTTTCACCACGTTCAATTAAAAAACTTATTCCTTCAGCCAATGTTTTTTCGGCATAACCTACTGCTAAGTTTTCTGCTTTCAATACTTCTTTGCCGCTTTCACGAGAAATGCTGAAACTAAATGCAGTTTTTTCAGGTGCAGCTAAAGGTTTCTCTACAGGATTAATTTTATCCAGCATTTTTCTGCGGCTTTGTGCTCTTTTGCTTGTAGACGCGCGGGCGATATTGCGCTGAATAAATTTTTTAATACGGGCTACCTCGTCTATTTGTTTTTGATATTGTTTTAATTGGGCTTCAATTAGTTCTGTTTTTTGAATGAGGTATTGTGAATAGTTAGCATTAAAACGGTATAACTTAGCAGATTCCAGCTCATAGATGATGTTTACCAGAGAATCCAATAAGTAGCGGTCGTGGGAAACAACCAAAACAGCTCCGGAATATGATTTGAGATATTGTTCCAACCAGCTAAGTGTGTTAATATCCAAATAGTTGGTGGGTTCATCTAAGATTAAAACTTCAGGTGACTGCAATAACAGTTTGGCCAGTGCAACCAAAGTTTTTTGACCACCACTTAAGTTTCTCACCGGGGTGTTACTGCCTAGAGCATCTAAGTTAAGTCCGTGCATAATGCTTCTAATGTCAGCATGGTACCTATAGCCGCCGAGTTCTTTAAATTTTTCTGACAGGACGGCATATTGATTCAATAGTTGCTGCAGTTTTTTGTCATTGTTTTTTTGGCTGCTGATGGATTTTTCTATTTCTCTTAAATCATGTTCCATTTCTGACAGATGATTAAAAACAGAAAGCAGTTCTTGATAAATACTTTTTTGGGAATCCAACCCGCTGTCTTGAGCAAGATAGCCTACCGTTATGCCTTTAGGTTGAATGATTTCACCGGAATCATAAGGCAATAATCCGGCCAAAATTTTTATTAAAGTTGATTTACCTGCTCCGTTAACACCGACCAAACCAATCCGTTCCCCGGATTGGACGGTTAAAGTAACGCCGTTGAGAATGATATTTGCACCATATGATTTTGTGATGTTGGAAGCTTGCAGCAGTATCAAAACATTCACCTCTACATGATATGTAGTTTATCGTACTGAAATTGTACAAGCAAGCATTTGTTAAAAGAGATTGGTAAGAATAAATATTGATTTTAAATAAGGGGGAAAAACAAATGATTAGAATTACACCAAAGTCTGGAAGCATCGGAATTATAAAAGCGCCGCACGCAGCGAAAGCAACAGGCATAACCCTGTTTAATCCGGATTTTAAAAAGCCGTATCATGATTTGGATAAAGCAAGCAGAATAGCGGCTGCTTATACCGGCAAATTCGATTATCGCTGGGAATACGCAGCAGATAATGATGCTTATTTGCTTATAGTAGACTTTTTTAATGGCAAAACAACTTTTGCTGTAGAATTTGCTAAAGACAAAGCAGGACAAATCTTGCAGTCGTTAACTGATCAAAATCAAAGAGTTTTTACCCTTGTACTGAAGTACAAAGAGGATTCTAATAACCTATTTGACGACGCTGTCGTTCTGATGGGGATTGAGTTGGATATTATTCCCGAAGCCGGTTGGCCAAAAAAGTAAATTTATTTAAAAGCAATGGTATTAATGAACTGAACCCCGAATAGTAGACACTTTAAAAAAAAGTGGACCTATTCGGGG
>CBEUVQ010000033.1:0-28124 GCA_965546615.1 uncultured Peptococcaceae bacterium | reverse complement strand
CGGAAGCTTACAAGAGAATTGCTTGGGAAGAAGCAGAACACGCTGCTAAATTTGCCGAACTGTTAGGTGAAGTTGTCGCCGCCGATACCAAAGCCAACCTGCAGGCAAGGGTGGAAGCAGAACACGGAGCCTGTCAAGGCAAGAAAGATTTGGCCACCAAAGCTAAGCAGCTGGGCTACGATGCCATTCACGACACCGTTCACGAAATGTGCAAAGACGAAGCCCGCCACGGCTGTGCCTTTAACGGCCTGCTGAAAAGATATTTCGGCGCTTAATTAACACAAAAAACAACATTTAGCACCGCCTGGATTAAGGCAGCGCTGAATATGGTGTCATAGAAACCTAACAGCAGAGGCGCGGGGAATTAGCCCCGCGCCTCTGCTTTGCGTCTGCTAGTGAATATCGATTTTTTGTTTTCAGTAAGTACTTAAATTTTTGCTTGAAATACGTTTATACTTGGTATATAATTAATACAACTAAGATATAAAATTTAAGGAGGTACGTATGGATTTTACGAAGGAAGTAAAAGCGGTATACAAACTTATTGTATATGAAAACGGTGAATTGGAACTAAAATTAATGCCCACAGACTATATTTTTGACGATTTAAGAAACTCCAAAATTAGCGAAAAGATACAACAAATCATTGCTGTAATTAAAGAAGTCAAAAAGAGCATAGCTAATATATCATTGGAAGAAACTAATATTTTAAATTTTAAAAAAATCGTTACAGCTGACATTAAGAAAGTAGCATCTCAATTCCAAGTCACAGAACAGACGGTACTAGACAAAACTACTCGTCAATTGGGAATTACAAAAGATGATTTTGTCTCATTGCTATTTGATTTTTTTAAAAATGGTTATGACGTTAGCACATATTCTAATTCAAACCTATATAAGAAACTTATGCAGAACGTTTCTTGTAAGAATTTCGACAAAACATATATTAAGGAAAGCTTTAAGAATATAGTTTCATAAAGAGGGGAAATAGAAAAGATTTTTATTTTAGCCTCGAAAATTTATATAATGAGGAGGGAACAATATGCCAATAACACAAAGAACTATAGAAAGCATTCTAAATAATCATATGGTAAGGGGGACGTGGTACCACATTAATGAAATCCAAGAATTGATAAAAAAACATTACCGTTTAAGTCCAGATGATTTAAAACCTCACACCAATACTCGCCCTACTTCATATCCAGTTTGGAAGCATAGACTTCAATCATTCTTATCTAACATGAAAAACAAAGGAAAAATTATTCATAATGAAAAAAATCATAGTTATTTATTGCCATAGAATAGAATTAATTAAACTATCATAATAAATTATAGCTATTTCTAATATGCATATGGAAGTAAATAATTTATGTGTAAACGTTTCTTTGGGGTAATTTTATTAGAATTAGTATAGCTTAAATTAGTGATAAAATACATGCTATTACCTATCAAAAGAATATGGCAATGCTAAAGAGTAAACAGAGTATTGATGGATTAGGGGTAGCTTTTCACTGCTACCCCTTTTCTCTCCTGGATGCTTAACTTTTGGATATTTCCATAGTGGCAGATAGATTATTCTAATTAATGATTCATCAAGAGGAAAGGCATAAGTACTTAGTTCCAGCTAGTTGTTTTTTCTAAGAACGGGTAATGATTCGATACTTTTGGAGCCAATTTTCTTAAAATGACAGTATTTACACTTCCACTATCTTTACTCTAGACGCACGTCAACCTTCTGCTAGGAGCCTTCCCTGCTTCTGCTAGTGAATATCGATTTTTTTGATGTTGGCGGTATTATTCTTTTTCGGCAGCTCTAAAGTCAACACCCCGTTGTTGTAATCTGCGCTGATTGCTTCGGTATCAACATCCGACACATCAAAACTTCTGGTAAAAGAGCCGTATCTTCTCTCTCTGCGGATGTAGTTAGCGTTATTTTCCTCTTTATTTTCGCTGTGCTTAGCTTCAATAGTCAGTTTATTGTCATCGATATAGATATTGATATCATCTTTGCCGAATCCAGGCATTTCCGCTTCTAAAATATACCTGTCACCTTTATCCACAATATCGGTTTTGATGGCGGGCATCATGCTGCCAAAGTTATGCATAAAATTTTTTTCCATTTCACTAAAAAATGAAGAAAGATCGCTTCCCCCTCTTTTAAAAGGCACTAAATCAAACAATTTGCAATCCCTCCGTATCATTTTTATTTTATATTTCCCCTATTATTAAACTTATATTCGCTGCTCATTATGGCAGCGTACAGCAGACAGTACTGTCGCAAAATTTTTCGTGCAATTCTGCTAATTTTTAACAGGAAGTTGTCTGTTTTTATAGAATTTTATATTATCAGCACTTTTGCATGAGGAGGAAGGCAAATTGTTGAAAAGGTTAAGAGCTTTTATCATCGTTACAATTGCAATCGTCGTTGCTGTATCATCTTATTTTATAACAAACACAATTACAAATAATTTGACGGAAAACATAACTGAAAACAGTGCCGCTTTAAGCCACGCTGTGCGCGATAACATCGACAATTTCTTAAAAGAAAAAGGTAAACTTTTGTTAGCGATAAGCGCCGCTGAAGAAGTGAAAAACCTCGATTACCAAGCGATGGACGAACTGTTTGGTGATGTACTGCAGCAAAACGAATCTTTTACCAACATATACTTCTGCAATACAGAAGGAAAGTTAGATGTGCTTCTGCCTCACAGCGAGGTGGACGACAGTTTTGACGGCAGAAACCGCCAATGGTATCAAGAAGCAAAAACAACCGGCCGGTTGAGCTATTCAGATGTGTACATTGATGTGGTTACCGGTGATCCGGTTATTGCGCTGTCATATCCACTTAAAGACGCCGAAGGTGTCTTCCAAGGTGTTTTAGGCATTGATGTATCGCTTTCTTCTTTAACCGAACTGGTTAACGGCGAAGAATTAGGCCAAACAGGGGTTCTTTACATTACCGATAAAAACGGCAAACTTGTTGCCCACCCCGATGATGAAATGCTTAAACAAAGCACGGATTTATCCGACAGTGAATACGTAAAGAAAGCACTGGCAGGAGAAGACGGCTTATTCAGCGATAAAAATAAGCTGGTTTACTACTCGCAGATTCCCACCACCGGCTGGGGGCTGTTTGTAGAACGGCAGTATTCCGAAGCCTATGCTGTAAGAGATGCTATTTTAAAACAAATTTTCCTCACAGCCGGCCTGCTTATCATCATCATCTTGGCACTGAACTTTTATGCGGTATCAAAACTGTCTAAAACGGTAAAAACACTTTCCGCAGCTTTTAAAAAATATGCCGACGGCGATTTTTCCGGCAAAATTGACGTTAAGCTGGACAGCGAATGGGCAGAACTAAACGACAGCATCAACGCAATGAGTGAAAAACTGAGAACACTGATCTCAGACATAAACACAACCTCTCAGTCACTGGCTGCACACAGCCAGCAGCTTGCCGCTTCCAACGAAGAGGTAAGCGCAACGATGCAGGAAGTGGCAAGCACCACCAGTGAAATTAACGCTACAGCGGAAGCCAATTATCAGTCTGCGGTTAACTCCGTTGAAGAAACCACACAAACCGCAGTCGATGCCCAGCAGGGAATTGAGGCGGTGGAAAGATTAATTAAGCAAAATAATGAAGTTAACGAGTTTTCAACAGAAATTAACAGCTCGCTGAGCAGGCTTACAAGCATGTCTACCCAGATCGGAACTATAACCGCCGCGATATCCGGCATAGCGGAACAGACCAACCTGCTGGCGCTGAATGCCGCTATTGAAGCGGCACGGGCCGGCGAACACGGCCGGGGCTTTGCGGTGGTGGCTGATGAAGTGAGAAAACTTGCCGAGCAGTCCGCTGCATCTACAAATGAAATCAATCAAATTGTGGATCAGGTGCAAAGTGCCATTGCTGAAATAGATGCTCTGCTGCAGGCAACGGATGCCATGCACGCCAAAAGTGTTGAGCTGGCGCAAAACGCTGGTGATGCTCTGGGCAATATCCAGCAGGCCGTTAACTGCACCATCGAAGTGGTAAAAGAAATGGCAGCCGGAATTAAACAAACCGGCGAAGGCATGGAGCAGGTGGCAGCAAGCAACGAGCAGGTTTCTTCCGCCATCCAGCAGATGAACGGCTCAGCGCAGGAATTAGCAGAGCTGGCAAACACTCTCAGTGCAGCGGTGCAAAAATTTAAGATATAAAGATAAACAGCCCCCCGAATTTGCCTTCGAGGGGGCTGTTTATTTTTTAAAGCAGCAAATTTTGTATAAATATGTCGTTTATTAACAAGGAAGTTGATTATTTTTATAGAATTACGTATGTTATTTCCAATTTTACACTAGGGGGATAACAGATGGCAAAAAGTTTAAAAGTAAAAATCTTCGTCTTAATTATTGCAACACTCTTAATAAGCATTGGCACGCTGGCGTATTTTGTTTCAGGTGCAATTACAAATAATATAACCGAAAATATAACAGCAAACAGTGCCGCTTTAAACTATGCGGTGCGCGATAATATCGACAACTTTTTAAAAGAGAAAGGAAATATGCTGATAGCGTTAAGTGCCGCCGAAGAAGTAAAAAACCGTGATCACCAAGCTGTTGAAAAGCTGTTTAATGTGCTGATACAAAAAAATGAATCATTTATCAATATTTACTTCTGCAATACAGAAGGCAAGTTAGACGTGCTTGTGCCCTACACCGAGCTGGACAGCAGCTTTGACGGCCGAACCCGGCAGTGGTATAAAGCGGCAGAATCAACCGGCCGGTTAAGTTATTCAGATGCGTATATTGATTTAGCTACCGGAGCTCCGGTTATTACACTGTCATGCCCCGTTAAAAACGATGAAGGTGTTTTTCAAGGTGTCTTAGCTGTTGATATGTCGCTTTCTTATTTGACAGAATTGGTTAACAACCAAAAAGTGGGCAATACCGGTTTTATTTATGTTACCGACAAAAGCGGCAAACTGGTTGCCCATCCCGATGATGAAATGCTTAAACAAAGTGCGGATTTATCCGACAGTGAATACGTAAAGAAAGCACTGGCAGGAGAAGACGGTTTATTCAGCGATGAAAATAAATTGGTTTACTACTCGCAGATTCCCACCACCGGCTGGGGGCTGTTTGTGGAACAGCATTCCTCTGAAGCCTATGCTGTGAGAGATGCTATTTTAAAACAAATTCTCAATGTCGCCTGCGGCGTTGTTGTTCTGGTTTTGCTGATAAGCGCTGCTGCGGTATCAAAACTGAGCAGCATAGTTAAATCGCTCTGCGAGGGTGTTAAAAGATATGCCGACGGTGATTTTACTTCCCAAATTAACGTTAAATCCAGCAGCGAATTAGGACTGCTGGCCGCCGACATCAACGCAATGGGTGAAAAGCTGAGAACACTGATCTCAGATATAAATACAACCTCTCAGTCGCTGGCTGCGCACAGCCAGCAGCTTGCCGCCTCTAACGAAGAAGTGAGCGCAACGATGCAGGAAGTGGCAAGCACCACCAGTGAAATTAACGCTACAGCGGAAGCCAATTATCAGTCTGCGGTTAACTCCGTTGAAGAAACCACACAAACCGCAGTCGATGCCCAGCAGGGAATTGAGGCGGTGGAAAGATTAATTAAGCAAAATAATGAAGTTAACGAGTTTTCAACAGAAATTAACAGCTCGCTGAATCGGCTTACAAGCATGTCTACCCAGATCGGCACGATAACCGCCGCGATATCCGGCATAGCGGAACAAACCAACCTGCTGGCGCTGAATGCCGCTATTGAAGCGGCGCGGGCCGGCGAACATGGCCGGGGCTTTGCGGTGGTAGCTGATGAAGTGAGAAAACTTGCCGAGCAGTCCGCTGCATCTACAAATGAAATCAATCAAATTGTGGATCAGGTGCAAAGTGCCATTGCTGAAATAGATGCTCTGCTGCAGGCAACGGATGCCATGCACGCCAAAAGTGTTGAGCTGGCGCAAAACGCTGGTGATGCTCTGGGCAATATCCAGCAGGCCGTTAACTGCACCATCGAAGTGGTAAAAGAAATGGCAGCCGGAATTAAACAAACCGGCGAAGGCATGGAGCAGGTGGCAGCAAGCAACGAGCAGGTTTCTTCCGCCATTCAGCAGATGAACAGCTCAGCGCAGGAATTAGCAGAGCTGGCAAACACTCTCAGTACAGCGGTGCAAAAATTCAAGATATAAAAACAAGCCGGGCACTTTTGCCCGGCTTACTTTTTTCCTCCAAATATGCTACTGTCTGCTTTTGCCCACAATAACGGTAAAATCTGCCGTTATATTATCTATATCCTGATTGAGCACTTTTTGAATTTTATCTTCAGTTATTCCCCAAGACAGCGGCGTCATTTTTATTAAATAAGCAAGTTCCTCTTTATTTATCGCCGCATTATACCGCACATTTTGCATCTCTGTCAGCTGAAAATTTTTCTTAAAAAGCTCTATCACCTGCTCGTTTGAATACACTTCCCTGTCGGTTTGCTGATAAAACACATTTCTCAGCTCCTGCAGATAACCGCCGCCGGGAACAACCTTAATCAAAATGCCGTCATGGGCAATAATTCTGTCAAACTCGCGGTAGTTAGAAGGAGAGAGAATGTTCAGCACTGCAGCAAACTTTTTATCCATAAACGGAACGGCGGCAAGGTCGGCTACGCACCAAATAATGTCTTTGTCGTGCTTGGAAGCAATTTGTATGCCCTCTTTCGCTATGTCAATGCCCACCCCTTGAAAATGCGCATCTGCTTTTTCCGGCAGTTTTCTCATAATTCGGGATAAATGATAACCCTCACCGCACCCGGCATCCAATATCCTTACATCATCAGCCTGCAGCCTGCCGACATGCAGAGCAATTAAATCTGCCAGACAGTCTGTCAAAGGGTTGAAAAAACCGTTTTCACATATAAAACTCCTTGCCGCAAACAGCTCTTTGTCATAGCGGGATTTGTTAGGTTTTCGCAGCAGGTTTATATAACCTTTTTTGGCTATATCGAAACAGTGGTTATTTAAACAGATGATGCTTTTCAAGTCATCCGAATACATCTTTTCGCCGCAGATCGGGCATTTGAATATATCGATATTTTCTTTTATTTTTACTTTGGCAGCGGGAAGACCCCGCTGCCCACCGTTATCTTTACTTTCAGACATAACAACACAACACCTCAAATAATGCGATACAAATCTCGGGTTTATGAAACAACTTTGTTTCGCCCTTGTTCTTTTGCTTCATACAATCTGCTGTCAGCACATTTTATCAGTTCAACGGCTTCCATCCCGGTTTTTTTCACGGTACATATTCCAAAAGAAGCAGTTATTTTTACTGCCGCTCCTTCCACTTTAATAAGCGTGTTTTCCACTGCCTTTCTTATTCTCTCCACTATTGCAGCGGCTTTTTTACTGTCAACGCCGCGCAAAAATATTAAAAACTCATCACCGCCGTAGCGTGCGGCCCAATCAACATCTTTTCTGATAAACTTTGTCATAATCTCGGCAAAGGTTTTGATAACGACATCACCTACATAATGTCCGTATGTATCGTTTATAGATTTAAAACAATCGATATCTGCCATAACAATTGACATATAATGTTCATTTTCATTGCTTCGCATTATTTCAGCAGGAAGCATCTGATAGATATATCTTCTGTTATAAAGATCGGTAAGAGAATCTTTTAATAAAAAGCCGTTTAAATCACTTATAATATTTCTTACCTCATGCCCGTGTTCCTGATCAACTGTTTCAAAAACAAGGTTATCAGTAATATCCTTCAGCATTTCTATCAGAATTGTTTCTTTATCAACCTTTAACGGCACCACAAAGATTAAATACATCTTCTGCATATTATACTGCATTTTTACAAATGAACGGTACTCTTTTAATGCCTTGCCGGCGATACAGTCTTGGCACGCCACATCAATGTTCCACAAAGAATAGCAGGCAGCATTTTGGGGGATTAACTTATCTTTCTTAAATATCATCGTTTCTTTGCTGACCGGGTCTACAACCCGTACAATATCAAAAATTTTTTCATAACATCGGGCCATTTGCTTAAATACATCATTTGCCGCGAGATGTTTCATAGATCTTACTCCTTAAATTTAAGGCTTTTTAGACTTAAACAAAACCTCAATTTCTTTCGGCGGCAGAGGTTTGCTGAACAAATACCCTTGGCCCAATTGACATCCAAGTTCCTGCAGGCATACCAGCTGCCTATTGGTTTCAATTCCTTCCGCCACTACCGTTAAGTCCAGGCTTCTTGCCATCGCAATAATTGATTTAACTAATTTTTGTCTTTTGGAAACAGTCAGGTCATCTATAAAAATCTTATCTATCTTTAATTTGTCCAGCTCCAGGCGGGCTAATTGTCCAAGAGAGGAAAACCCTATACCGAAATCATCCATTGATATTTTAATTCCATATTTTTTTAATTCTTGAATGTTTTTTAAAATGACCGCCAGGTCTCCGGAAGAAACACTTTCAGTTATTTCCAATTCAATGCTGCTTGGTGCAACATTATGTCTTTTGATAATCTCTATAACTCTTTGCGCAAACCCGGCCTGTTCTAACTGTTTTACCGAAATATTAACCGATACCGGCACAGCACGGTAACCGCTGCACTGCCACAGATTGATTTGCCTGCACACCTGCTCCAGTACCCATTCGCCGATACGAATAATTTGTCCGGTTTTCTCTGCTAAAGGTATAAACTTAGCGGGAGAAACCTGTCCCAAAATAGCATTGTTCCAGCGCAGCAGCGCCTCCGCTCCTACCATGTCAGGCCGTCTGATGTCAAAAATCGGCTGATAATAAACGGAAAACTCATCGTGACGCACTGCATCTACAAGAAGATTGACCATGAGAAATCTCTCTTCAATTTCTTTGGACATTTCTCCGGAATAAAAGCATATTCTTTCTTCCAACTGCCCTTTTGCTTTAAAGATAGCTGTTTCTGCATGTCTGAGCAGAGTTTCCGCATCTCTTCCGTTATCAGGAAATATGCTGATGCCAATGTTTACTGTAATATTCAATGCCGTACTGCCAATGTTAAAAGGCTGTTTAATACTTTCCAGCATTGCTTTGGCCGTCCGGCTGACATCATCTTTTGCGGATAAATGCTTGCACAAAACAGCAAATTCATCTCCGCTGTATCTCGCTAATACACTGTGCTCATTCATCAAGCGCTGCAGTCTTTCTGCAAGCCTAACCAGCAGTTTATCGCCGATATGATGGCCCAAAGAGTTATTAATTTCTTTAAAATCTTCTATATCGATAAAAATAACGGAAAATTGTTCGCTGCTTTTGCTGTTTTTAATATAAGTTTCTACCAATCTTAAAAAATAGCTTCGATTGTATAGACCGGTTAAAATATCCCTTTGTTCCAAATCATTTATTCTTCTGTCGATTTTTTTCTTTTCCGAAAGATCCTTAAAAATACCTACATAATGTGTTGTTTTACCGGCATTATCTTTTATACTGCTGATGGTTAACCACTCAGAGTAGATTTCACCTTTTTTAGTTTTATTCCATACTTCTCCGCTCCATGCACCGCAGCTCGCCAACTGCTGCCACATATCTTGGTAAAATTCCCTGTCTTGAATGCCGGATTTTAAAATGTTCATATTGCTGCCTTTTACTTCTTCCGGCGAATAACCGGTTATATCTTTGAAGGCATTATTTGTCCACTCTATATATGCATTGGTATCGGTAATTACTACCCCTTCCGAAATATTTTCCAGTATTTTTCTAAACAACAGCAGCTGCTCTTCATCCGCTTTTTTGCGTGAAATATCATTATATACAGCATATACACCAATAATCAACTGACGGCTTACAACCGGAAATCCCATTATTTCCACGTCAATCAGACTGCCGTCTTTGCGCTTTCTTACCCCTTCCTGCCGCACAATCTCTCCCCGATAAACTAATTCCAGGTTATTTTCCATACCAGACCTGTTTTCAGAAGGCGAAAGCAGTTGATTTATACATTTTCCTTTTACTTCCTCAGGTTGATATTGAAAAATGCGCGTAAAATTCTCATTCACTTTAACAATTTTCCGCTCTTTGTCTAAAATAACCACCGCATAAGGAGAATTAAAAAACAGCGTATTAAACATCAATTCATTATGCAGTTTATCAGCGACATCATTGATGATAGAAAACAGCAGTACCTTTTCTTCTAATTCTACAGGGAAGCTGTAAACTTCTACTTCTCTTTGCTCCCCGTTGGCCAAACGGTGAATAAACTCAAAGTGATTTCTTTTCTGCAGCTTAGCGCGCAGCATTTCTTTTTTAACCTGCTCCGCATCGAGAGTATTTATATCTTCCATTTTCATATTCAACAGCTGCTCTTTGCTGTAACCGTAATACTTAACGGCTGCATTGTTTGCTTCAATTATCTGCCCGGTTTCCGGGTCTATCAGCAGCTTCACGGTATTGCTTTTTTCAAACACCATGCTGTAAAGGTGCTCTTTTCTGCTCAATTCCTGTTTTAATTGTTCCGTCTCGTTAATATCGGTCATAACTGCGTAAAGATTGCCGTTTTTATTATAAATTCTAATATCCGCCCAAAAGACATCTCCGTTTTTTCTTTTATGCATCCATTTAAATGCTGTTCCTTTTTCATTATTGACGGCATGTTCAATAATTTCCCTGCCCTTTTCCAGCGAAAGACTTCCGTCGGGTTGTCTTTCAGGTGACAGCTCGTGAGGTTTTAACCCTATAACTTCTTCTTTGGTTTGAAAACCAAACATCGTTACTGCAGCGCTGTTGCAATCAATAATAACCGAATCCCTGATCACATATAAAGCACACGGAAACATATCAATCAAATTTTCATAGTTAAGTTTATAACCTCTCCCATTTTCCTTCATTACACTCTCCCCTTAAAAATCATAATACTTAACTAACCGTTCAAACAAAGAAGACAGCTTACTTTTATGGCAGCACTGCAGTAATATATATTCTGTTAATCTTTTGCATTATTGTTCAAAATGTTCATTCAATGTTTCTTTTTATTTGCATTATATTTTAATTCCAAATATTGTGACAAGTTGCTTTTCTCTGCTGTTAAATCTTAGTATTATTTAATTATATCATTTATTTCTAAAAATATTTTTTATATTCCCTTAATATTTGGTTAATTATTTGTTTAATAATTGCTTTAACGTTACCGTTTCAGCAATGTGTTTTAAAAGCTTTGATATGATGACACATTGCACCATTGCAGCCGCATAGATACTTTTTATGCTTAGCAAACTTACTTTAACAATGCTTCTTTCTGCTGCATTTTTGCAAACCAACATCAGCTGCGTTAAACAGTGTTTTAATCTACCATATTTTTACTTTCTGTATCATATTCAATAGCAGATTTATTGTGAATAATATAACATTCGTTTGATTTGCACTATAGCCGCTGATTGGAAGCTTAATCACTGTCTTTTTATACATTATAAACAATGCTTTATAATGTTCAATAATTTTCAGTTTGTTTTTTCGGCATCATACATATGTATTTTGTATAATGGGGAATATAAATATCACTTTCATGTGTGTTTATAAATGAAGGTGTAATTCAAAAACATTTGTAGGAATTAAACAGGGTTCATTTGTTTTTTGAGCAGTAATTTAAGGAAGATGCATTAAACATTTTCTGCGCAGGTGAAAAAAGCGGAGATAACAAAATTGGGATTTGATGAACGGATTATTTATCTATAAATATTATAGCAAAAGAAACAATAATTTACAGACCCAAAACCTTAACGGTAAAAAATTAAGGCCGAGCAGCAGCTGCGGATTTTTACGCATTTGCTGCTCGGCTTTTTTATTTACCGTGAATATAATCTTCATCCTTTTAATACCCGCACCGCTGCAGCCTATGCGGGAGATGCAGTTTCATTTAACTTCTCATAAGTTTCAATCAGAATATATTCCATAAGCGCATCCTTAAACTGCTCATCATCTAAAACCTTGGTAAAAAACGCCTGATTCTGCTCCATTCTGTCAATTACTTTATCAATAAACACTTTCTCAAAAGCAAACCTAAAGTCTTCAATAGTATTCGTTTTAGCCCTTTGAACCAAATCCTCATCAGCGGCAAAATCCTCTTTAATCTGTTCTATCGATAACTGGTCAGCTTTTGTAAAGTCCGTTCCAAACCGCTCGTTAAGACGTTCAATAATGCTGGACAGATATTCTTTTTGTTCTTCCCTTACGCTCATTCCGGCAAACTGCACAGGTGTAACCGGCACATTTTCATCATCAGAAGTTAATGACGCGCCCCCTTCAAATGTTTTTTTAATAGTATAGTATTCCAAGGCAATTTCGTCTGCCAAGCGGACGGTAGAACCTTTTTCCTTAGGCAGTTTTTTAAGCAGATATGTTAAATACACATACAACTTGTGCAGTTCAACATCTTCAAAAGGCGTAATTTGCAGAATGAAGGAATAAAGCCTCACATATTTTATCCCCTGCTTGCTAAAATCCTGCTTCTGCTGTTCAGTCAGTTTTTTAAACCTTTCCACCGCTGTATCTATCAGATGATTTAAAATTGCCCTATCTTTAGAAGTCTTTTTTTCTTTTGGCTTAAAGTATATATAATTAAATCTATCCAATTCATCGTTCAAATACACGCCATAGGCGTGCAGACCTGTTTGAATATCATAAAGCAGGTTCGGCTCTGTTACTTCCTCTACAATAGTTGCTTGATAATAGGGTTTAAAGGCTTCTTTAATATCTTCTGCCTTGTTTACAAAATCAAGAATAAAAGTATCATCTTTTCCTGTGCAGGTTCTGTTAAGCCTTGACAGAGTTTGCACTGCCTTGACACCTGACAGCTTTTTATCTACATACATGGTGTGTAAAAGAGGCTGGTCAAAGCCGGTCTGATACTTTTCAGCAACCAAAAGAACTTGATATTCATCGGTAGCGAAACGTTCAGGAAGCTCTGATTCTCTAAATCCGTTCATGTCGCTTTCTGTGTATTCCACTTCGCCGTCTTTTACCGTACCTGAAAATGCTACCAGGGTTTTCATATCTCTGTAACCTTTCTTTTTGATGTACTCATCAAAGGCATGTTTATAGCGTACAGCGTGAAGCCTGGAACTGGTTACAACCATCGCCTTGGCCCTTCCGCCTATTTTATGCCTGGTTACATTTCTAAAGTGTTCTACCATGATTTCGGTTTTTTGAGCTATATTATGAGGATGAAGGCTGACATATCTTGTAAGCGCTTTGGTGGCTTTTGCCTTATCAAAAGCAGGGTCATCTTCTATTTTCTTTGCCAGTTTAAAGTAAGTTTCGTATGTAACATAGTTTTGAAGGACATCTAATATAAACCCTTCTTCGATAGCTTGGCGCATAGAGTATAAATGAAATGGATGAGGCAGGTCGTCAGGTCCTATTGTTCCGAACATTTCGAGGGTTTTGGCTTTAGGTGTTGCAGTAAAAGCAAAGAAACTGATATTAGACTGTTTTCCCCTTTTCTTTATGACTTTTAATATTTCTTCATCCGGGTCGTACTCTTTGCCCGCCAGCTCTTCATCCAGTTTTGCCGCTTCTTCAAGAGTACTTACCGACAGCACTTCCCTTAAAGAAGCCATGTTTTCCCCTGCGCTGCTGGAATGAGCCTCATCTATGATGACAGCATATTTGCGGCTTTTTAGCTCTCCAACCTTTTCAATAATGAAGGGAAATTTTTGCAGAGTAGAGATAATAATGCGCCTTCCACTTTGGATGGCATCCGCCAGTTGATTAGAATCTTTATCTATTTTTTCAACAACACCGTATTTATGCTCCAACTGGTAAATGCTGCTCTGCAGCTGCCTGTCTAAAACTTTCCTGTCTGTAATGACAATGACCGAATCAAATACCGAGTTATCATTATCATCATGAAGATTGGCAAGCCTGTGGGCAAGCCACGATATAGAGTTTGTTTTCCCCGATCCTGCGCTGTGCTGCACAAGGTAGTTTGTTCCTACCCCTCTCTCTCTTACATCGGCTTCCAGTTTCCTTACCGCATCCAATTGGTGATATCTTGGAAATATGACGGTTTCTGAGGTATGGGTATTTCCGTCTGCATCTTTCTTTTCTTTCGTTTGAACAAACACAAACCTCTTTAGTATATCCAGCAAACTGTCTTTTTGAAAAATTTCTTCCCAAAGATAAGCGGTTTTAAATCCATTGGGGTTATCGGGGTTGCCCTTGCCGCCGTCCCGCCCCTTGTTAAAGGGAAGAAAATAAGTCTTATCACCTGAAATCCTTGTAGTCATATAGGCTTCCTGAGTATCTACCGCGAAAAATACAATAGCTCTTTTTTTAAATTGGAACAACAGTTCATTAGGGCTTCTGTCCTTCTTGTACTGCACTATTGCATTTTCATAAGTTTGACCGGTGAAAGGATTTTTAAGTTCCAGCACAACAACAGGAAGGCCGTTGACACAGATAAGCATGTCAATGCTGTTTTCGTTTTTGGTGCTGTAGTGCACCTGCCGCGTGACGGATATCCGATTTCTTTTATAAAGTTTTATCATCTCATCATTTAATTTACTGGCCGGTTGAAAATAAGCAAGGTCTAAATACACACCATAATCTTTGATACCATGCCTTAATACATCAATCATGCCGCGGTTGTTTAATTCGGTATTAAGCCTCTCCAGAATTTTACACTTATACCGGTCTTTATAAATTTGCTTTAACTTATCCATCTTTTCCGGCTGAGTATCTTCTAAGAATTCAAAAAGGATTTTGGTATCCAGGGCATATTCTTTGCTGTAGTCATCAGGATTTCCTTTTATATATCCGTTTTTTAAAAGATGCTCCTCAATGTATTCTTCAAAACCCTTTTCTGAAAGTTCTACCGGAGTTTTGGGCATTTAAATTCACCCCTTACAATCAACTAATTATCTGCATAATTCCTAACATCAATTTTACCCGTTACTGCTTCAGAAATAAGGGATTGGCGGTATTCTTTGAGTTTCTGGATTTGAGTTTTAATTTCATATATCAGATCATCTATTTCGTTAGTTTTTTGATCAAGGTAATTTGCTATTTTTTGTTGTTCATATAACGGCAATGATAAACATTCAAAGTTTTTTACAAATTCATTATTTACAATTGGTAACGTTGTATAGTTTGAGATATTTTTTATTGTTTCTTGATTAAGATATAACCAATAATACAAATAATCACTATTCAATATTTGATCATTAACAATTAATCCTGTTATTTGTTGATTAAAACTACCATCAACCCCTAATTTAGCAACCTTACCAACAGTTGCTCCAATACCAACAATCATTACAGTGTCTTTAGGAAATAGTCTCGCCTCATTATCGATAACAGCCCTGTTGCTAACCTTTCTCTTTGATTCATATAATTCTTTATTTCCTAAAAAGTCTACAGGAGTAAACCATTGAATCCCTCCATCAAAATAATCCTCATTCGTAGTTGCTGGTGTTATCCCTGTTTGAATTGTTTTAACCAGATATTTTATTTTCTTAACTTCCCAATGCTCTGGTATCTCTCCTATCCACTCAATCCCTGAATCCTTCATCCTTACATTAGGGTTAAGTCCTTTGGTAACGGCTTCGGTAATAATAGCCTGCCGTTTTTCCTGCAGTAATTCAATCATTTTTTCCTTATCAGCAATCAAGCCATCTATTTCAGCAGTCTTTTGGTCGAGAAAATTGGCAATGGCTTTTTGTTCTTGCAAATTTGGTAGAAAAATAAAATGATTTTTTAACATTTCTCCGTTTACATGAGGTATACCCATACCTATATTATTACTTTTAAAAATTTGCTCATTTCCTTTTAAAAACCAATATAAATATCTTCTAATTATTTTGTTCGGTATAATTTTAGCCATAGTTGATGAAAGAATCCCGTTCTTTCCTTCCATTATTTCTCCAGCATTTGAGCCATCCCAAAGTATCAATATATCACCATTATTGACAATGACCAAATTTCTCCCTGGATAAGCATAAAATGTTAATACATCTCCATTATTACGTAAATACTCCATAGACAAATAAGGCAAAAGGTTTTCTTTCTTATCCTCAGTTAATTCTTCTGGATTTTTTCCTTTCAATAAGCTTGACACAAATTTTAATTTACCAACGTCCCAATGCTCCGGTATCTCTCCTATCCACTCAACCCCTGAATCCTTATACCGTTCATATCTCTTAAACTTCCTCATTCCCCCATCACCTTCTTCAACTTCTCTGAAATGCTATTTTCCAGTTCTATAATCTCTTTCATAATTTCTTCAGAAGGTCTTAATGGCTGGTATTTATAAAAATGTCTTGTGAACGGTATTTCGTAGCCAATTTTAGTTTTGCTTTCGTCTATCCAGGCATCGGGCACATAGGGTTTTACTTCCCGTTCAAAATACTCATGTATATCTTCCTTCAAAGGTACATTTTCCGTATCCCTTAAGTCCGGATCCGGTTCCGGCTTGCCTCTGCCGTTTATACAAATGTCCGCTGTTTCATCTTTTTCGGACAGCGCAGACAGGATAGCTTTTAAAAGTGCACTATCAAGTTTAATATCACTGTCTTTAAAAGCCTTCTTCAGTACTTTTGTAAACGCATCCCTGTTTTTATACAGAATGTCGGCATCCATTGTTTTTAATGTGTCTATAATTTGCTGCTGCAGTTTTTTACCTTCTTCTGTCTCCTTAAGCCCTGCAGCACCTTTCTTTTTGGATTCAGCGAGTTTTTTAAAGGCTCTTTCATTGTATAAATTATTGATTCTCTCTTCAGTTACCTGGAAGTTAAGCCTTAAAGGTCTTTCTACAACTATTTTCTGATATCCGAAATCTTCATTATCAAAAATTTTGCAGTATTCATTTTCTTTAAATTCCCCATATATCCTGGCAATTTCTTTTATCTGTTCTTCGGTAATTTCATTTCTCTTATTGCCAAGGCTTTTTCTCATTTTCTGATAAAATTCTGCTGCGTTAACCAGCTGTATTTTTCCGGTTCTTACCGGTCCTCTCATCGGATCATCATTTTTACGATTGGTCACTATCCAGATGTAAGTAGAAATACCTGTGTTATAAAACAACTGCTCAGGCAGTGCGATAATTCCCTCTAACATATCATTTTCAATTATCCAGCGCCTGATTTCCGATTCTCCTGAGCCTGCATCCCCTGTAAACAAGGGTGAGCCGTTAAAGATAATGGCAATACGGCTGCCCTTTTCGTCCTGCCTCATTTTCGATATTAAATGCTGCAGGAACAGAAGAGAACCGTCGGATATCCGGGGAAGGCCTGCACCAAACCTGCCGTTAAACCCGTCTTTTTCATGTTCATCTTTGATAAACTCTTGGGCTTTTTTCCATTCTACACCAAAAGGAGGATTGGTAAGCATGTATCGGAACGTTCCGGATCTGTGTCCGTCTTCGGTAAAACTGTCACCTAAAATTATGTTATCTGCGTTCTGCCCCTTTATAAGCATGTCGGATTTACAGATGCTAAACGATTGGGGATTTATCTCCTGCCCAAATAATTCAACCTGTATTCCTGGGTTCAGCTCCTTCAAATACTGCTCTGCAACCGAAAGCATACCTCCTGTACCGGCGCAGCAGTCGTAAACAGTTACAACAAGCCCCGGCTGCGTCAGTTCTTCTTTTTCTTCACTCAGCAGAATATTCACCATTAATCTTATAACTTCTCGTGGGGTATAGTGGTCGCCGGCTTCTGCGTGTTCAGAAAACCTTCTTATCAGTTCTTCAAATATGTAGCCCATTTCGGTATTGCTTACTACATCAGGGTGTAAATCTATCTTGTTAAATTCAGCTACAACAAGGTAAAGCAAGTTGTTATCATTGAGTTTGGTAATCTGCCTGTCAAAATCAAAGTGCTCTAAAATCTCCCTGGCGTTCTTGGAAAAACCGTTGATATAATTTCTTAAATTGCTTGCAATATTATCGGGGTCAGCCAGCAATTTTTCAAAATCATATTTGCTGGTGTTATTAAATTTCTGTTTTGCAATTCTGTTTAAAATAGGGTCTACATTTTGCAGCCCTGATTTTTTTAATTCTTCATAGCGCTTTAATACTTTCTCTTTAGTTGGTGCCAAAACACAGTCAAACCTTCTGAGTACCGCCATGGGTAAAATTACGTCACCGTACTGCTCTTTTTTATAAGGGCCCCTTAAAAGTTCTGCTATGCTCCATATAAAATTAACTTTATCCTGAAAATTAATCAATTTTGTCACCCCTATATACTTCACGCTGACTTGTGGCTCTTTTTGTTCTAACAATGTGCAGCATATATTTTTAATAAATTACATTGTTCAACAAAATTCCCTTTATCCCTTTTTACCATACCTAGAAAACACAGCCGGCATGTTTGATAGTTGGGAAAGGCAGCTTTTTCACCGCTGCATTACTGCATGGCAGTAAAATTTTATTTCTGCAAACGCAAAAAACTCTTGACAAATACTAGAAATGCATTTATATTAAGATTGTAACAATTATAAATTTGTATTCATTACATTAAAAAATAAGAAAAGGAGTGATCTTTGTGGATGCAAAGGAACTGGTATTAAAAACGTTGAAGGAATCAGCAGAACCGTTAAAAACAGCAGAAATAGCGGAAAAAGCCAACATAGATAAAAAAGAAGCAGAAAAAGCGATTAAAGCATTGAAAAAAGAAGAGTTAATTGTTTCGCCGAAAAGATGCTATTATGCGGCAAAATAAAATCACCTATAAAGCCAAAAAGGGCTGTACGCCGCTACAAGCCCTTTAACTTTTGTCTGCTGTGCTTCCAATAAAAGCATCAGGCAGATAATTATTTTTTTGCTTTTTCAATAAGTTTAGGTACCGCAATAACTATGGCAGCAAGCACTGCCGCACTTACCAAAGTAAGGCATATTTTTAAAAGCACCTGTGTTACGTTATACCCCTTAAAAAACCAAAGCAGCGACTCTAACAGAAAAAAGGATAACACAACATAAGTATTTCGCTTTTTCTTAATAAATATTACATAGATAAAAAGGACCAATAAAACCAGTGCAAAAAAAACTCCCCAATTTAGCGTCAATATAATTCCCCCTTTATAGGATGATTATTAAACTGACAGTTTTCATAAGCCCCTATCGGTAATTTTTTACTGCACTGCTAGAGATGCTGTCAAAACAGCTCACTTATAAAAAAGTACAAAAACCCTATTATCATAAAGTCAATAAGAATTTTTTTGAATTTGTTTAAACCATCATTAGTACTCATAATTAACCCCCTAAAATAATGACAGTTTCTCCGCCGCCGGTTAACTAATTACCCATCCAATAAATTAGACAGTAAATGCCGGCTTGTGTAACTCAATGATAAATAAATTTTTAAAGAAAATAACAGCTGCTGCACTTAGTTTAACATGCAGCAGCTTTCATTTCTCCTCTATTTTTTTATGTTTGCATCAACTGCCGGTCCCAATAAATCATAAATACGCTAAAATAACCTTCCAGCGGTCTAACTTATATTTTAATGGCACCGCATTTGCCGGGCTGGTAGACGGAAGTCTGTAAAACAGCAAATCTTCTTTAAGGCACATTTTCCCTATTACCGTTTTTCTAAACAATTCCTCTGCTTTACTGCCGTTAAAAAATACCGCTTTTATCTCGGGATACTGATTGAAGAAAGTTTCAAAATCATTAGCAGCAGGGTTAGTTATTTTAGAATCACTGCTGCCTTCTCTGTCGCAGCTTTTCAGCACATCCCAAACAGCAATATAGTGATTTAATAAAAACAACTTCCGCCTTTCATAATCTTCTTCAACATCTTTATTAAAAAGCCGATATATTATCTTCCAGAAGTGATTTTGCTTATTACCGTAATACTGCTGTTTTTCAAGAGACTTTACGCTCGGCATAGTCCCCAAGATCAGTATTCTGCAGTTTTTATCAACAATCGGTTTAAAAGATGTAATCATATTTCCCTATGTGATTAATATAAAAGCTCCTTTATTTTTTTATGTTTGCACCAACTGCCATCCCCAAACACATACCAACAACCATACCGATGCCAATATTGTCAAACACCAGCTGGCCTGCTGCCAATCCAAAGGACATCCCCAGGCACAATCCTTCCGCCAAATAATTGTCTCCTTCATTCTCTTTAAAGCCGTCATTATTTTCACCATCAGATGCTGCGTTTTTGTTTTCTTTATCCTTATCCATTTTTTAATTCACCGGCTGCTGCCGGTCGCTTTTGGTTTAGCACCAATTTTACTGCTTCTTCTTTAAAATTGTTTATCATAACGTTTCAAGATGGACACCTCTTTCACTGGTTGGTTTTATTGTACCAACCATTTAACGTGTCCATCAATCTGGGGTAAGGTTATGTGGTTTAGTATCTCGTTGCGTTATAATACCCCTGAGCACAACTAATTAAAACCAGGAGGATTATTTTTACCTATATAGACTTTATCAAGATTAGTGTTCATAGAATCAATAAAATTCTTTAGCTTATTTTGGAAATTAACAGAACTAATTTCTTCAGTTGAAATATTATAGGCTAATTCGGCTCTCTCCGCCGCTGTAATTGATAGTATTTCATTTAATTTATTAAACCCTTCTTTTGTTTCATTTTCTAGTGCATCTTTAGTTACGTACTCTATTTTTTTAATAACAGAAATCAAATCTTGTATTGAGAATTCTTTTGAAAAAGTTTCTCCTTCTGGGTCAATTCTTGCTTCTATAATTATTATGTGGCTTTCAGTTTTCTCTAAATCGGAAAGCAAATTTACAACTGCCAGAGATAGCAGCTTTCTTTCCTGATCTGAGAGGTCATTATTTTTAATTGTTTCTGTTATTTCATATAGATTATCTAATGTTTTACTAAAATTAATCAAATTCATATGAAAATCCACTAATTGCTGAAATTTAATATTTTGCTTTTCCCTGTTCACTTGGATCCACAATACTGAAGCAGTAAGTGACCAAACAAGTAGTATTAAAATTATAATTGTTTTTATATCTATTTTTCTGTTCATAAATTCCCCCACTGTAGTATATCTATAGAGCCAATTGCATAATTTCCAGCTCATAAATCACATGGGATTAATAAGCTAAGAAAAACCGTTTACCCAAAACTAAAAATTGCAAATATCTCTTAAATGCTACCAAAATGTAAAAAGTTTCAGCTCTTTACTTGCAGAAATGTTCTTTGTACCTCTACAAATAATGGAATTGTCAAGAAAAGTGCAGTTTAAAAACACCCTTATACAGAAATCCGCTCGGCATAGTCCCCAAGATCAGTATTCTGCAGTTTTTATCAACAATCGGTTTAAAAGATGTAATCATATTTTCCTCTGTGATTAGTATAAAAGCTTCTTTATTTTTTTATGTTTGCACCAACTACCATCCCCAAACACATACCAACAACCATACCGATGCCAACATTGTCAAACACCAGCTGGCCTGCTGCCAATCCAAAGCACATCCCCAGGCACATTCCTTCCGCCAAATAATTATTTTGTTCATTCTCTTTAAAGCCGTCATTGTTTTCACTGTCAGAAGCTGCGTTTTTATTTTCGGTATCCTTATCCATTTTCTAATACCCCGTCTTTCTGTTAGCAATTTTTACAGGCATATGCTCTAAAACAACTTACGGCCCGGTGCCGATGCCGTCAATTCTCCAGCCGCTTTTTTCTGTCTCTTTCTTTAATACAACAAACCTTGGCCAAACGCCGTCATCCGCCGTTATCGGTTTTTTGAAATCGAAATCAACTTCAACCATATACTCCAGCATTCCCGGCTCATTGTCAAATCCCTTCATTTCTTTTATTTCCAACAGTTCTGCACTTTTTATGTTGTAATCTGTTTTATATTCGCTGTTGAAAAGGTATTGATTATTTAAATTGGTTGATAAGTGCTGTGCCAGGTTTTTTCTCGTCATACATGCCCATACCGTTTTTATTTCCTGCTTATCCAGCGCGTTGAAATACTCTCTGATAATATCCTGCGGTTCCATTTGCGACAGCTTAATTTCCAGCTCGTCGCTGTAATCGATATAGCCTTCAATCCAGTCATCCCATTCTCTGCCGGTAATTTCTTTTAAGCTCTTTCTGTCGAGAGAACAGGCAAAAGAGCTGTGCCTGCCGGCATCTATGTATGCCCCGATAATGTCGTTATCATTATTTTTAAGAACAATCCCTCTTGCATCTTTTCTGGGATGCATAAATTCAGGAAGCGGCTCTCGAAGTCTATAAATCTCCACTGCAGCGTCTTTTCCGATGTAAGCGGTAAAATCCAGCCCGATTTGCTTAGACAGCTCATTATTGTAAGCCCAGTATATTTTTACCGGATATTCTCCCGCCTTGTGCTGCAGATTGTCCGGTAATTTTTGCTGTAAAGTGTTTATTCTGTAATCAACGGTCCAGTTATACTTATCAAACAACTGCATTACCTGCTGTTCAATATTTGTATCCGGGTTTGTGTATTCATTTAAATCTGCGGCGTAGCGAAAGAAGCTGTAATCCGGCTCAAGCTTCTGCCCCTCTTTCTCTATGTACCCTATTTCATACAGAGTATCGTAGGCAAAATTAATCTCTTCTTTTGTTCCGTCTGCCGCGGTAACAATCAGCTTATTATTTTTTTTAGCCATTCCGCTCATGCTGCTTATTTTTGCTTCATCTGTCAGCGGTTTGCTCTGTTCTATCATTGACATAATGTCATTTATCATTTTATTGTCGGTAATAGCTATAGGTTTTACCTCATTCCAATGCGGTGCGTTTGTATCAAGAATAAGTTCAATTTTGGCAGTATCATTAGTGCCGACAGCCGCCTGTTCCTCATCTCTGGCGCTGTCTTTTTCTGCCGTCTGCTCTAAAGAGGTTGCACTGTTCTGCTCGGTACTGCAGCCTGCCGTAAAAACTATTACTGCCGCTAATAAAAGCAGCAGGCATTTTCTGTACAAGGAATTCACCACCCTATCTGCAGCAAAATATATCATTTCAGCACAGCTTATTTTCCATCAGTATAACTGGATTGATTTAAATGAACTAAACCAAAGCCGGCATCCACTCTTAGTGTAACCCCGTTAACAGCTGCAGTTTTATCCGCATCCGCCAAATACAATACATGAGGTGCAATCTCTTCAGATGATAAAAAGCGGTGCTGAGATGTTAAGTCAATTACTTCCCGCCCCCGGGGTGTATAAGTACCATCTTCATTGGTCATTAATCTGCGGTTTTGCTCACCGATGGTAAAACCGACAGCCAGATTATTAACCCGCCCCAAACCGTAATGGCCGTAGACGTAAGCCATGCTCTTGCATAAATTTTCCGCGGCGGCAAAAGCGGCCGAATAGTGTATCACTCTGGCAAGCGGCACAAAACCGGACATAGAAGTAATATTCACCACACTGCCCTGACGACCCGTCCTGTGTAGGTAGCCCATAAAAAGCTGCATAGAATACCACTTAGAAGTGTAGTTATTATTAATCATCTTTACCGGCGCTTCGGGACTCATATTAATAATGCTGTGCAAATCATCGGCAACAGCTTCCGGCAAATTTCCACCGGCTCCGTTTACAACAATATCAATCTGCTTAAATCTTTTTTCTGTTTCTTCAAACACCTCTGCCAGTTGGTTATAGTCAGATACATCAGCGTTAAGGGCAGCGGCTGTGGTACCGCTCTTTCCGTTAACTTTCTCTGCTAATGCATGGGCCGACTTCCCCCGACTGACAATTACCAAGTTCATACCTTCCTGCGCAAATAAATCTGTGTAACCTTCAGCAATGGCACCGGCACCAAACAAAATTGCCGTTTTCGATTTTAACGTCACAGCAGCATCATCTCCTAAATAATGTAGGTAGCACATCGATATGTTTTAAAAATTACTTTAAAGCAGTGTTATTGTCAAAACAAAGGCAGCTAACGCCGGCACCTTTCTTCAACCCTTCTGTTTACTTATAATAAGGTTTATTCTACAATTTGATATCCTTTTTCAACCAGTGCCTTTACGGCATTGGCTGTATCTTTTTGTTTAACCAGAATATAATCTGTGTCATATGTTGAAACGGCAAATATGCTTATCCCCTGCTCTGCCAGTATCTTGCTGATGGCAGCAAGAATGCCGATTAACGAAAAATCCAGCGGGCCTTCAACCTTAAGAATTCTCCAATCTTTTTCGCACTTAATATTGCTTGGAACATTGTTTTGATCGCAGACAACTGACAGCTCATCTTCTGTTTTGGTTATCGAATAAAACTCGCTGTTTTTTATCCATTCCGGAATTGATTGGCTGCTGTCCAGCCGGCATACTGCAAATTTTTCTTTTAATAATTTCATTGTTAATATTTTTTGCGGCATATTGTTTTTACCCTTTCTGCGTTTTTACAGCTTTATCTTTACTACTCTCTGAATACCCATTTTGCATAATAACCATTAACAGAAAACTCGATATAATTTGCAGATACTTCATTTGCAAATACTAATGTTGAAGCCATTCTTTCATCATCTAAATACTTATACCCGCGCTGCTCCATAAAATCAATCAATGTTTTCTGCGCATTATCCGGTTTAGCCAAATAAATTTGGGGGTACTCATTAATCTGCACAATTTCTGCATCGGTAAACATTATTTTGGCCAAGCCCATGCCGCTTTTAACAGCATTCGGTGTGTTAAATTTATTTATTGAGATAATTACCGATATACCTGCCAACACGAAAACGACAGCAAGTATTATCCCTATTTTTCTAAACCTGTTCAATTTGGCACGCTCCTTATTAGCCGTAGCACAAATTTTTGGGATTATACAGCTGGTTGGTTTTGTATCAGCTGCTTGATATAAGTTGCGTAATTAGGCCATTCGCGGAGAGCGTATTTACCATGCCTAAAGAACGGGATAACAATTCTTCCCAGTTTATTTTCATTTGGTTTTACAACCGCAAGTATCTGTTTTAAACATCATCTGCCGTCATATTCGCCAACCGCATTTTCAATCCCTGCATCTATCCTTATCAGTGTTACAAAATTAACCCCTTGACCCTTACCATCTGGCAAAAAACAAAAACCCCGCAGCAAATCAGGGTTTAACCTGAGTTTACTGTGGGGTTTGTGTTTCTTAATAAAACACCATATTACACATATCAAAGCATCAAGTTTTAATTACAATTAATTAAGTAACTAAATACTTTCCAACCATTTCAATATGTTTTCAGGCTCTTCTTTCAAAACATACATTCGCTTATAATTCTCTTTATTTTCCAGTATATTTTCTTTTATAAGAACTTTAATGACGCTGTAAACAAGGGTCTTTGGAGATTTTTTGTAATTTGTTTCTTGAATAATTTTATTATTTAACAGCGAAGATATTGTAGATGTCTTTATGAAGTCCTTATTATACCGAACAAATTGGTCAATAATAGTCTTAACAACTTCTTCAAATATATGAACCGGAATTATATTAGGATAACTGCTGCTCCCATCAGGCCTTACTGTTTCAATCCTTATATTCTCATTTTCCCTATTCCATGTTGTTCTGTCTGCTACATCCTTTATGTATTTTTCATCTTCATCTGCAATCTCTTCATTATCTTCTTCCTCGTTATTGTCAATTATGTAGCTCTTAAAAATTTCTTTGTAAGACTCTTTTAAATTTGTCAGTCCATTCATATGGCTTTCAACTTTTTCAATTAATTGTAATAGACTTTGTATTTCACCAACTTGTCCATTTTTACTGCAATGGGGTATATACTCCTGCAGAATTTTATTTTTTAGATTTTCTAAACTATCTTCTAACAAATCGTATGAAACACTTATGTCGTCAATCTCTTTTTTAAAAACCTCATTCATACATATCCCCCCCATATGTTAATTTCTATAAATACGGCCAACAATGAAGAAATTATATTTAGACAACATTCGTTTCATCTTTCTGAATAATGAAAAAACAACTCCTTACAGATATCATACCGTAAGAGGTTGTTTCAATCAATCTTAATTTTAAATAATCTAATTATTTTTAAACAATTATCGCACCCTACTCCACCGTCACGCTTTTGGCCAGGTTTCTCGACTTATCTACGTTGCAGCCCTGGGTGCTGTTTTTCAGGTAATTTTTAGTAATTACTATAAAATTATTTAAACTCGATACTTTCTCCTAAATTATATACTTTTTCTCTATTTTCGCCGTTTTCACTCCAAGAAATAACAACTTCTGAAGAGCTGAACAAATTTCTAATATCTTGATCATTTAGTCCTTTTGCATAAAATACAATATCAGCAGTATATTCAGCATCTCCTGTTGGCGTGTCATTAGTAGTACTGTTTGCAAACCAATATCTATCTTCTCCGGTTGAATTAATTGCCTCTTTAAAGCTTGGTATAGTTACTTCTCTGTTTGAAATTTTATCAGATTTCTTTACAGTTAAATCAAAGTCAATTTTCATAAAATCATCTTTTGTAGGATTTTTTAATTCTGAAGCACCTACTTCGTCATATTCTTCATCTGTTAGACCAGACACTATAAAGGTTAATTTGCTTTCAGGCTCAGCCGGTGTATTACTGCAGCCAACAACAGCAAGTAAGCACGCAGCTAAAAATAATATAGTTAATTTTTTTGTCATTTAAAACCATCTCCTCTATTCATTTAGTTAAATATATAATGCTAAACTGAATAGTGTACGTTTAGTCTTCTCTCCTTTTCCTGTGGTGCTGTGTGCCAGGTACTTTATGTATTATATCTAATTAATTACTCTATTGCTGTTATCCTACCTATGCCTACCCAATAAAAAGCCAAGGAACAAGTTAAACTTGTACCTTGACCCTATAAAGCCATTATTCCTTATTACTAAACCCTGCCCTCTCTCCTAAAACACATTCTCTGCCGGCAGCACTCTGTCTACCACTAGGGCATTACCATCTTTGTAACCCGTAACAGCAAATTCCCCACTAATAAAAAATTCTTCCTTTTCCTTCAAGCCCGCTATCGCTTCGGTATTCCGTTCTAACATTGCAGCCAGTTTTTCCTTATCTATAGCCTGGCCTTCCAACCTTTTTGCAATAACTATTTCATACTCAACATTATCAACATGCAGTCGTTTCATTAACAATTCCTCCGTTTGTTATTAATAACGTGTTATTCGAAGTAATTTCTACCATTCCTTGAAAATTCCTTTTTTATTGTATTGTCAAACTTCTTTAAAGTAATTACTTTTTGCGAAATACATAAACTCTTGTTTAGGAAAAAACCACGCCTCGGCAGGCGTGGTTTCAAAAAGGACTTTATTTTCTTGATACAGCTTTAAAATTCATCCGCTTCTCTACTCCACCGTCACACTCTTGGCCAGGTTTCTCGGTTTATCTACGTCGCAGCCCCGTGCTGTGCTGACGTAGTAAGCCAGCAGCTGCAGCGGTATTACCGTCAGCACCGGTGTCAGCAGCGGGTGGGTAGCGGGAATGTACAGGGCATGGTCAACCGCTTTTTCAATTTCTCTGCTGCCCTCTGCCGCCACACCGATTACCGATGCTTCGCGTGCTTTTACTTCTTTGATGTTGCTTACCATTTTATCAAAAAGTGCTTCTTGGGTAGCTACCGCAATTACCGGAATACCTTCTTCAATTAAAGCTAACGTACCGTGTTTTAGTTCGCCGGCAGCGTAGGCTTCGGCATGGATGTAGGAAATTTCTTTCAGCTTCAGTGAGCCTTCCATTGCCACCAGGTGGTCAAGGCCGCGGCCGATGAAGAAGGCGTTTTCTTTATCTTTGTAGCGGTCGGCAATCTGCTTAATTTGTTCGGCGTTATCTAAAATCATTTCTGCTTTGCTGTGCAGTTCGCGCAGTTCGCTGAGCATGCCGCAGATTTCCTCTCTGCTGATGGTGCCCAGCTGCTGCGCAAGCCAAGTGCCCAGCAGATACATGCAGATTAACTGAGTGGTGTACGCCTTGGTGGAAGCCACCGCAATTTCCGGTCCCGCCCAGGTGTAAATTACGTCGTCCGCTTCGCGGCTGATAGAGCTGCCCACTACATTGGTAACGGCAATCACTCGTGCGCCCAGCCGTTTGGATTCGCGCAGTGCCGCCAGTGTGTCCGCTGTTTCGCCGGATTGGCTGACGACAATCACCAGTGTGTCGGGGCCTACCAGCGGTTTGCGGTAGCGGAACTCGGAAGCAACGTC